>NZ_CP095412.1:3930355-4585415 GCF_023016265.1 Blastococcus sp. PRF04-17
CAACGTCTTCGTCGTCGTCCAGGTCGCCTACCTGCTCAACTGCCGGTCCCTGGAGCGTCCGATGTGGCGGGTCGGGCTGTTCAGCAACCGCTGGGTTCCGGCCGGCCTGGCCGCCATGCTCGGTCTCCAGCTGCTGTTCACGTACGCGCCGTGGATGAACCGGTTGTTCCACAGCGCGCCGATCGACCCGGCCTGGTGGCTGGGCATCACCGGCGTCGGGGCCGTCGTCTTCCTCATCGTCGAGGTGGAGAAGTGGCTGGGCCGCCGGTTGCGGGCCCGACGGCCCGCCTGATGTCCCACCCTTCGCGGGGCAGCCGGACGACCCCGTCCCGGAGGGGCCGTCCGGCCGGCGCGTGAGATCGCGGCGATGACGGCGTAGGTCAGGCGGTGGGCAGGCCGGCCAGGCCGGCGATCAGCCCGAGGACGGCGCAGACGCCGAGGGTCCGGAGCACCGACCAGGTGCGGCGGAACAGCAGGTAGGCGGCCACGAGGGCGATCCCGAAGGGCAGGATCCGCAGGGTGCCGAGGTCCGGCAGTTCGAGATGCAGCGGCCCGGCGTCGATCCGGCTGCTCTCCCCGAAGAGCGTGTGGACCGCGAAGTAGACGCCGAGGTTCGCGATGACGCCGACGATGGCCGCCGTGATGCCGCGGAGCGCTGCCGACAGTGACCGGTTGCCCCGCAGTCGTTCCATGTACGGGGCCCCGAGCAGGACGAACAGGAAGCTCGGTACGAAGGTCACCCAGGTCACCAGCAGGGACGCGAGCACCGCGGCGACCCACGGGTCGAGCTCTCCGGGAGTGCGGTAGGCGCCGAGGAACGCGACGAACTGCACGACCATGATCAGCGGCCCGGGCGTGGTCTCGGCCAGCGCCAGGCCCCGGACCATCTCACCGGGCGACAACCAGCCGTAGACGGTGACCGCCTGCTGCGCCACGTACGCCAGCACCGCGTAGGCGCCGCCGAAGGTCACCACCGCCGCGCCGGAGAAGAACACCCCCTGCTCGGTGAACACGCTGTGCGTCCCGGTGAGCCACGCCGCCGCCGCGATCGGCACCCCCCACACCAGCAGACCGATCCCGAGCACCCTGACCGTCCGCCGCGTGCTGGGCGTCTCGTGGTGCAGCACGTCGTCGGAGATGACCGGGGGCGGGCCCGCCTCGCCCGCCTCCGCGGTGCCCTTGCGGGGCAGCGCCGACGGCAGCCACCGGCCGAGCGCCCACCCCGCGAGCCCGGCCAGCGCGACCACAGCGGGGAACGGCACCCCGAACAGCGACAGGGCGAGGAACGCGGCGACCGCGATGACGGCGAGGGCGCGACTGTCGAGCGCTCTCCTGCCGACCCGGACCACGGCCTGCGCCACGATCGCCAGGACCGCGGCGGCCAGCCCCGCGAACAGGGAGGTCACCACGGTGGTGGTGCCGAACGCCACGTAGACAGCGGAGAGCACGAGGAGCGCGACCACGCCGGGCAGCACGAAGAGTCCGCCGGCGACCAGCCCCCGCGCGTGCCGTGCAGCAGCCAGCCCACGTACGTGGCCAGCTGCTGCGCCTCCGGCCCCGGCAGCAGCGTGCAGTAGTTGAGGGCGTGCAGGAACCGGCGCTGACCGATCCATCGCTTCTCGTCGACGAGTGTCCGCTGCATGACCGCGATCTGGCCGGCCGGTCCGCCGAACGTCTGCAGCGAGATGAGGAACCACGCGCTGAGGGCGGTCCGGAACGGCACGGCAGTCTGCTGCTGCGGCGCGGACTCGGGGTTCATGGAGCTCCTCGGTCAGGCCGGCTCGCGGCCGAGCAGCAGTCGGCGGCGGTGGTACTCGTAGAGCCCGTCGAAGACGGGGCCGGAGACGGCCAGGGTGCGTGCGTCGTCGCCGGTCATCGACAACCCGCGGAGGACCATGTCGAGACCGGGCGCCTCCGGGGCGTCGAACCGGTCGTCCTCGAGGTCGGCCTCGTGCACGGCTTCGGCGATCCGCCACAGCACCGGGTCGGTGAGGTCGTGCCGGCGCAGGATCGTCTCGAACGAGCAGTCGCTGCCGTGGTGCCCCAGGTCGACCCCGCGCATGTCGAACGGAGTGGCGTCGGCGGGCACATCGGCAGGGTCGCCGACGAAGATGAACTCCGCCTCCGGGTCGAGGAAACGGCGGATGAGCCAGGCACAGGCGGCCCGGTCGATGTGCACGCCCGGACGCGTCGCCCACCTCACGGCGCCGCCTCCTCGGCGGCGCGGGAGGACGTGTCGACGGTGACCCGGGCGAGGTCCCTCAGCGCAGCGGCGGCGTGCTCGCGCTCAGCGGGTGGGAAGAAGTCGCGACGGTTGATCGCTCGCCACTGGCTGCGGAGGCGGCGCAGGGCCCGGACACGGTCGGCGATCTCCGCGACGGCGGCGGCGCGGCACTCGGCGACGAGCTGGTCGTACTCGGCCGCCCTCGCGGCAGACATCTCCGCGGCCAGCCCCCGCTCCTGCGCGGCGGTGACCGGGCGGGCCAGCCACAGTGCCGCCGTCCCCCGGGCGGCGAGGACGTCGTCCGCCAGCCACTCCAGCTGTTCCCGGGTCCGGGCGTCGGCGGGAAGCGCCACCAGGCCGTCGCCGAGCTGGGCCACGCCGAGCCGTCTCAGCCGCCGCCACAGCGTCGTCCGGGGACCCGACGGTTCTCGCGGCAGGCGGTAGGACAGCAACACCCACTCCGCGGGCGGTCGCGCACCATCGACCGACATGCCGAGATGCAACCATGGTTGCGCAACACCGACAAGCCGTGCGCGTCACTCCAGCAGCCGGGTCATCGCGGCCACCCGCGCATCGCCGGCCATGGTGGCCAGCCACGCCGACCACCCCGGTCGGGCACGCATCGCCTCGAGGGCCCGCCGGGTCGCCTGCCGATCCCCTCGACGGGAGGCGGCGAGTGCGGCGTACAGGTCGCTGGCGCCCTCGGGGGCGAACAGGGCCAGGTAGTCGTAGTCCTGCTCGGCGTAGGCCCGCTGCAGGTTCCGCAGCATGCGCAGCTGCCCGACGGGATCCCCCGAGTCGTCCACGCGCAGATCCACCCGCACGCCGTCGTCGTCCTCGGTGGGCGGGGAGCCGCTGACGACGAGCAGCGCCGCCGACTGGCGGCCACGGAGGTCCCCGCCCGCCTCCTGTCCCGCCACGAGGGCAGCCAGCAGCCGGTCGGCGAGCTCGCCCGTGGCGCCGGAGTAGGCCTTCGCCATGGCCGGCAGCACGTCGGCCGAGGTGAGCATGTTGCCCAGGACGGTGAAGCCCCCGCCGCCAGGTGCCCGCTGATCGGGAACGAGCCCTGCCCGGTGTCCGCGGCGACGCGACCGGACCGGTCCAGCACGGCGATCTGCCGGTCGGCGTCCTCCAGCGCGTGGGCGGCCCGGCGGACCAGATCCGCGGGCGCGGCGCCGTCGGCCAGTCCGCCCAGGAGCGTGCCACCGAGGCCGCGCCGGCTGCGCGCCTGCACGGCGACCACACCGACGCCCGGCCGCGCGGCCGGCACCGCACGGCCGACGGCCAGGATGCAGGACGAGACCGCGATGCCCAGGTCGCCGGTGTCGGGGTCGTGCCCCAGGACGGAGAACGTCACCGGGGCGGGAGGAGTACGGGGGCCTCACTCGTCGCGCTCATGCCCCACCGTTCGCCGGCTGCCCGAGCTCGCGGACGCCGTCGACCCGACGTCCGAGGGTGGCCGTGACCCGTTCGGCGAGGGCCCGCGCCGCGAGGGCGGAGTCCTGCGGGTTCCGGCACAGCACCAGCGAGGCGCCGACCGTGAGCGGAGCGAGCAGCCATGCCACGGGTCCTGCCTCCGCGGCGGTCCGCGCGTCGACCAGCACGCGGTCCCCTGGCCCCAGGCCCAGCCGATCGGCGAGTTGCGCGGCCGTCGCTGTCAGCCCCCGAGGGTGAGTTCGAGGCCGCCTGCCACGAGTCCCGGCGCGGCCGGGTCCGGTGGGTCGTAGGGGAAGAACGCGTCGCCGTGGGCGCGCGCCTCGAGCGCGTAGTCGCGCGCGGAGCCCGCGTAACCGGCCATGCCCATCCCGAGGGGGTGCAGCGAGAGGCCGAGCAGCTGCTCGACACCGACGTCCTCCAGGGCGTCCAGCCGCGCCTGCTCGGCCAGCACCACGTCGGCCTCGGCCAGCCGCCCGTCGTCCTCGGCGGCGGTGTCGAGCACGGCGGCTCCGCAGCTCCAGGCGGCCAGCAGCACCGCGGCCGTCTGCCAGTGCACCGGGAGCGCGACGGCGACGGTGCTGCCACGGCCGACGTCGAACTCGTCCTGCAGCAGATTGGCCGTCTTGGCCACCCAGTTGCCGAACGTGGCTCCGGACAGCTCGACCCGTTCGCCGGTGGCGTCGTCGTAGTACGTGATGAGCGGGGCCGCCGCGTCCCGGCGGAGTGCGTCGCGAAGCAGGTCCGCCGGTGTCACGTTCGTCCTTCCGTCGGCGTGGGTCGAGGGCCGGGACGGACTGCTCCGGTTCACGAGGGGGCGCCCGACGCGTCGCGGCCCGTGATTGCTGCGGCCATTGTGAACGAGTGGGCTCGCGGGACGACCGCCGGCCGTGTCGAACGGTCCCGGCGCTCAGGGTGCGTGCTTACCATCGGCATCGTCCGTCCGCCTGACCGCGCGTGCCGCCCGCTCGGGCGTTCCCGCGGTCCGGCCGGGCCGTATGGTCCCCGTCCCTGACAGTGAGGAAACCGGTGAGCCGACCGCGTGACCCGCAGGTGGGGACGTTGGGCACGCGCCCGCTCCCGCCGCGACTGGACCCCCGCGCCGGCCGGCCGCCGCGGGTGTCGTCGTCGCGGCCCCGGGGCGGTGCCCGCCCGGGTCCGCGGGACGGCGTCCGCCCGCCCGCACGGCCGACCGGCCGTGCCGCGATGGCCGCCGAGCCCGCTGCCGATCCCGGCTTCGGCCGGGTGCTCGGCCTGACGACGGTCGGCGCCGTGCTCCCCGGCGTGGCCTTCCTCGCGGCCGGCTACCGGCGGGTCGGCTGGCTGCTCCTCACCGCTCTCGCCGGCCTGCTCGCCCTGGGCGCCTGGCTGGCGACCGGGGGCAGCACGTCGCCATCCGCCTGGCCGTGAGCCCGACCGGCCTGCTGCTGGTCATCGCCGCGGCGGTGGGGGTGGCGATCGTCTGGTCCCTGGTGGTGATCGCCGGGTACCGGGTCCTCGCCCCCGACAGCACGACCCGCGGCCAGCACCTCGTCGGCGGGCTCCTGGTGACCATGCTCGCGTTCGGCGTCGCGGCGCCGGCCTTCGAGGCCGCGCACCTGGCCTCGGTCCAGCGCAACCTCATCACCGGTCTGTTCGACGACGACGGCACGTCCGCCACGGTGCCCGACACGGCTGCGGTCGACCCGTGGGGCGGCAAGGACCGCGTCAACGTCCTCCTCCTCGGCGGGGACGGCGGTGAGGGGCGGGAGGGCGTCCGGCCCGACACGATCATCGTCGCGAGCATCGACACGCAGACCGGCGCCACCACCACCTTCAGCCTGCCGCGCAACCTGGAGGAGCTGCCCTTCCCCGAGGACAGCCCGCTGCACGAGGTGTACCCCGACGGGTTCTGGGCCGGCAGCGAGAGCGAGAGCCTGCTCAACGCCGTGTACCGCAACGGTCCCGCCGAGTACCCCGACATCCTGGGGCCGACGGACAACCCCGGTGCGGACTTCATGAAGCTCGGCGTGGGCGAGGCACTGGGCCTTCCCATCGACTACTACGTGCTGGTCAACCTCGACGGGTTCAGCCAGCTGATCGACGCCCTCGGCGGGATCACCGTCAACGTGAACTACTGGGTGCCGATCGGCGGCGAGCCGTCCCTGGGCCACCTGCCCAACGACTACATCGCGCCCGGCCCGAACCAGCACATGGACGGCGAGATGGCGCTGCACTACGCCCGCGGCCGCTTCGGTCTGTCGGACTACCAGCGCATGGACCGCCAGCGCTGCATGATCAACGCGATCGTCGAGGCGGCCGACCCGATGACCCTGCTCGCGCGCTACCAGCAGATCGCGGCGACCACGCAGGACATCGTCACGACCGACATCCCGCAGTCGGTGGTGGGCGACTTCGCCGACCTGGCGCTCAAGGTCAAGGAGGCCGGGATCCGCAGCGTCGTCTTCGACGACACGGTGATCCGGCCGGCCTACCCGGACTACGACCTGATGCGGACGATCGTCCAGGACGCGCTGGTCACCGAGCCGGCGCCGGCTCCCTCCTCCGCCCCAGCGCCGGGTGGCTCGACCGGCGGTGGCACGTCGGCGGCGGAGCCACGGGCAACGGCACTCCGTCGACCGCCGCACCCTCCGAGGTGGACGTGGCCGCGGACGCCTGCGCCTACGACCCGGTCGAGGCCGAGCAGGCGCTGGCCGACGGTGAGCCCCCGACGCGCTGACGACCCTCGCGCTCACGACCCCACGCGCTGACGACCCACGCGCTCACGACCCCACGCGTTGACGAGTGACCGGGGTCAGTCCCCGCCGCTGGTCAGGGGGACGACCGTCCCGTCCGCCTCGACCAGGCCCAGCGTGAGCTCGACCGGGTGCTCCAGGACCTTGTCCGGAGCCTCCTCCAGCGTCCGCTCCCAGATGGTCTGGACGTAGCCGATCGTCGGTGTGGGCGCCTCGCCCTCCCACGGGATCGCGTCGGGGGCCTGGGTCACCAGCACCGCGGGGCCGCCGCCCAGCGCTTCGCGTGCATCGGCGAGAGCCGCGCGCCGGGGCTTCGCCACGCTGTAGGTGGGGACGTCGCAGAGCACGATCACGGTGGGCAGCAGGGTGTCCTGCTCGGTGACGATGGTCGGCCGGCCGTCGATCGCTCCGCACACCGTCCGCAGGGCGCTCAGCGCGCCCGCGTAGTTCTTCTCCGACCAGAGAGCGCTCGCGGTCTGCACCGGCAGCACGATGGCGCTGACCACCAGGGCGGCCGCCAGGATCGCCCCCAGCGGCCGCAGGCGCAACGACAGCTGGCGAGCGACCCAGGCGGTCGCCAGGAGCAGTCCGGGCACCACGACCGGCAGGAAGCGGCGCATGGCCCAGATCTGGTCCGGGGCGATGCTCGGCTGCGTCAGGTACAGCGCAGCGCTGGGGAGCAGGAGGGCCGAGAGCCACAGCAGCCGAGCCGAGTCCGACCGCGTTCCCAGTGCCAGCCAGGCCAGCAGCCCGATGAGCCCGGCGACGACGACCGGCCACCCGTGGTACCAGCTCAGCCACTGGAAGGAGTCCTCGGCGTAGGTGCGCGTCCCGTCCACCGGCGAGTCGTTGAGGGCCTGGAGTCCGGCGATCAGGGGCACGTCGACCGGCCCCCGTGCCACGTGCCACCAGGGGCGCGTGGCCAGGACGGCGAAGGCCACGGCGCCGAGAGCGGCGCCGGCCAGCGCGGCCCGCGAGACCACGCGGGGGATCGCGGGGTGGCGGCGTGCCGGCACCACGACGGCCGCGGCGGCGAGCACCGTCGCGACGAGAACCGCGGCGCCCAGCATCGAGAACTGCGAGCGGAGGTCGGCGATGTACCGGCCGCTGTAGAAGTACAGGTCGGCGAAGCCGAGCAGCAGTCCCGGGAGACTCCCGAGCAGCACCGACGCTGCCGCCCAGCGCCGGATACCCCCGGGGGGCCGGGATGGACGACCGCCGCGACGGCGAGCCCGCCGACGACGCCGATCAGCGGCAGCGTGCCGTCGATGCGGGCGAGCGCGACGCCGCCGAAGGCGACGCCGGCGGCGACGTACGCGGGCAGACGGTCGCTCTTCCAGGCGTCCCACAGCAGGGACGCCCCGAGGAAGGTGAACGTCAGCGCGAGCGGCTCGGAGTACATCGCCCGGCTGAACTCGAGCATCGGCAGGGACACCGCCAGTGCCAGCACCGGGACCAGGGCCCACAACGGACCGACGAGGCGCCTGCCGAGGACGTAGAGGGCGAGCAGGGCTGCCGCTCCGCAGGCCAGGTTGCCCCAGAAGACGGCGTTCTCGCCGAAGACCCATCCCGCCGACGCCGACACCGCCGCCACGAGGTGGTTGCCCTGGGGCTCCAGGACGCCGTCGACGAGGTAGAAGCCCGAGGCCTCGGTGCTGCCGGGGGGTACCGGGATCTCCGGGCTCCTGTTGTTCAGCAACCACAGGGCGGCCAGGGTGTAGACGTCGGGGTCGCGGCCGACACGGATCCGTTCGCCGAGGTAGGGCAGGTTGAGCAGGAACCACGCCCCGGACACGCCGAGGGCGAGCAGCGACCCGACCGCCGACCACACGGTCCGACCGCCGCCGGCCGGGAGGAACCACCAGGTGAGCGCTACGAGCACCAGGGTCACCGGGGCGACGACGACTGGGCGGAAGAAGCCCCCGACGTAGGCCACGGCGGACACGTAGCAGAACACCAGGAAGGCCAGGAGCAGCCGCTCCGGGATGCTCGCGACCGCGGACCACACCGCGTCGCTCCCCGTGCGGGTCCCGGACCGCTCAGGTGAGAGGCGGCGCTCCGACTCCCGGACGTCGGCGGTCATCCCCTGGTTCCCCCAGCAACTTCTGTTCTCTCACGGCGTCTCTCCAGCAGTATTCATCGATCACTCTCCGCACAGGGCAGCGCCCTGGCACCCCGGGCCGGGAGCCAGACCCCGGACCGCCCGGTCCGGTCGGGGGCATGACATCGGCCACAGAGGTCCGATCAGGCACCTGAGCTGCGCCTACTCTGATGACGGTCCGCGGCGAGTCGGATACGCACCGTGGTGCTGCTGAGCTATGTTCGACGCACCTCGTCCGTTGCCCGAGTCGTCTCACGTCCGCCGTGCAAGGCGCCGGCGGTTGATGTGACCCCCGTGGACCGACGACCGACGCCTATCGGAGGAATCAAGTGCGGCGCATCATTGCCGGCTCCATCGCCTTCCTCGTGCTCAGCGGGACCCTCCTGACCCTTCCCGTGTACGCAGCCCCCGGGCCCGAGGCCGTGCCCGTCGAGACCTCCGAGGAGGAGCTGGCGCTCGGATCGGTCGAGGAGCCGGCCGCCGCCGCGGACGTCCAGGAAGGTACGACCGCCCCGGTCGACGGTGTTCCGGACGAGTCCCCGGTGCTGACCCTCCGGGAGGTGGACGTCGCGTCGTTCTCCCTGGTGGGGGTGAGCTGGGTCTTCGACCCCGCCGTGACCGACACGCTGATCCAGGTGCGCGTGCGGGACGCCGACGGCGACTGGGGCGGCTGGACGGAGGCGTCGACGGAGACCGCCGTGCAGGACGGTGACGAGACCTCCCCGCGGCGCCCCGTGGCGGCACGGAGCCGCTGTGGACGGGGCCGGGCACCGGGGTCGAGGTCGAGCTCGTCACCCGGTCCGGTGCCCAGCCGTCGGACGTCCGCCTGCACCTGATCGATCCAGGCGAGAGCGAGGCGGACGCCGTCGTCGAGCCCCCGGACATCCAGGACACCGCGGACGCGGCCTCGGCGATGCCGGCGGTCTACTCGCGCGCCCAGTGGGGAGCCGACGAGTCCCTCATGACGTGGACGCCCCGGGTGGCGTCGACGCTCAAGGCGGCCACCGTCCACCACACCGCCGGCAGCAACAGCTACGCCGCCGCCGACGTCCCGGGGATCCTGCGCGGCATCTACCGCTACCACGCGGTCACGCTCGGCTGGGGGGACATCGGCTACAACGCGCTGGTCGACAAGTACGGCCGGATCTGGGAAGGGCGGGCCGGCGGCCTGGCCCAGCCCGTCGTCGGTGCCCACGCCGGCGGTTTCAACACCTACACCTTCGGCGTCTCGATGCTCGGCAACTACGACGTCGTACCGACGACGCCGGCCATGATCAACTCGGTGTCCTCGATCATCGGCTGGAAGCTCGGCCTGCACAACGTGGACCCGTACGGCTCCGCGGTGCTGACGTCCGGGGGGACGAACAAGTACGCGGCGGGCACCGCCGTCCGGTTGCCGGCGATCTTCGCTCACCGCGACACCAAGTCCACCGCCTGCCCGGGCAAGTACGGCGTGGCCAAGATGGGGGAGATCCGAGCCCGGGCCTTCGGCTACGACATGGCGGAGTCCTACGTCCGCGCGCTGTACCAGGACATGATGGGCCGCGGGGCCGATGCCACCGGCCTGCGCAACTGGACGACCCTGCTCTCGGGGGAGCCAGTCGCCGCGCGATCTCGGCGGGCATCGCGAACAGCCAGGAATACCGCAGGCTGGTGATCACCCAGTCCTACCAGCGGGTCCTGGGCAGGAACCCGGACCCCGGGGGCATGGTCACGTGGATGGCCGCCCTCGCCGACGGCACGGTCCGCCTCGACACGATCGGGCCGACCCTCATGTCGAGCGAGGAGTTCTACCTGCGCGGTGGCAGCAGCGACACCGGCTTCGTGAACAACATCTACCAGGCAGCCCTGGGGCGCGGCGCCACGGCCTGGGAGGTCGACCACTGGGGGGCCGTGCGCCGGGCCCGTGGGCCGGAGCCGGTCCTGGCCGGCGTCTGGGGCTCGCCGGAGGCAGCCAAGCGACGAGTGGGCCAGACCTACGCGTACTACCTGGGCCGGTCGGCCGGGGCTCCGGAACAGGAGTACTGGCTGCCGGTGGTGGCCGGGTCCGGTGACGAGCAACTGCGGGAAGAGGTCGTGGTCAGCAGTGAGTACACCCAGCGCGCCCAATCGCGGTTCCCGTGACGTCTCAGCAGTGGGACCGTCTGCGGTGAGCCAGAGCCAGAGCCAGAGCCAGAGCCAGAGCCAGAGCCAGAGCCAGAGCCGGCGGGCCGCGGGACCAGGGCGGCACCGGGCCGGATCCGGCCGCGCGAGGTCCACCCGGCGCAGGAGCCTGTTCCTGCTCACCTGCATGCTGGCCGGACTGCTGGGGGTGCACCCGTTCGGTTCGGCGAGTGCCGCGCTCCAGGGTGACGTCCAGATCTCCGGGCACGGGTACGGCCACGGCCGCGGCCTGAGCCAGTGGGGGGCCCGCGGGTACGCCGTCGACCACAACTGGACCTGGCAGCAGATCCTCGACCACTACTACGGCGGCACGGTCGCCGGCTCGGCCGGCAACCCGGTCATCGGCGTGGAGCTCCTGTCCCGGGCAGGCCAGGACATGGTCGTCACGGTGCCGTCGCTCACCGTCAACGGCTCCGCCGTCGGCGCCGCCGCCGTCCTCGTGCGGCGCACCGCGGACGCGCGGTTCAACGTCTACAGCGGGCCGGGCTGCGGAGGGCCCTGGACCACGTGGCGGGGCGGGCTCGCGTCCGGGGTGGTGGTGTCCACCGGTGCCTCGCCGGCCGACCCGGCCAATCACGTCCAGCTCTGCGAGGGCGGTCAGGTCCGCGGGTACCGCGGCAAGCTGGTCGCGGTCGACACCGGCTCGACGTCCGCCGTGGTCAACCACGTCTACCTGGAGGACTACCTCAAGGGCGTCCTCCCGAGCGAGATGCCCTCCAGCTGGGCCGACCTCGCCGGCGGGCGCGGCGCGAATGCGCTGCGGGCACAGGCGGTCGCGGCACGCAGCTACGCGATCGCGACCCCGCGGAACGCCTACGCGACGACCTGCGACACCACCGCGTGCCAGGTCTACAAGGGCGAGTACACCCGCCCGGTCTCGGGTTCCACGCGGACGTTCGTCGAGGACTCCCGGGCGAACGCGGCGATCGCCGCCACCGCCGGTCAGGTCAGGAAGAAGCCCAACGGCGCGGTCAGCCGGACGGAGTTCTCGGCCTCGTCGGGTGGCTGGACGACGCCCGGGGAGTTCCCCGCGGTCCAGGACCTGGGCGACGGCACGGCCGGCAACCCCAACACCAACTGGTCCGTGGCGGTGGACGCCGGGACGCTCGCGGCCCGGCTGGGCACCCCGGCGATCACCGGCATCTCGGTGACCGAGCGCAACGGTCTCGGGGTCGACGGCGGCCGGGTGCTCCGGGTCGTGGTCGACACGGCGAACGGCCCCTACTCTTTCACGGGCAACCAGTTCCGCAGCCGGGTGGGGCTGAAGAGCGACTGGTTCAAGCTGAACGTCCGCAGCTACACCGAGTCGGCGTCGTACACGAAGGCGCTGTACAACGACCTGCTGGGCCGGAGCGGAGCGCCGTCCGAGGTGGCGCCCTGGGCCGGTTCGGTCGCCGGCGGCACCGACCCCGGCGCGGTGGCGCGCTCGTTCCTCGGGTCCACCGAGAACCTGCGCAATCTGGTCAAGCAGACCTACGCGGGAGCGCTCAAGCGCACCCCGGACCCGCGCGGCTACGACTCGTGGGTGGCCTACCTCCGGACCGGGCGGACGCTCAACGAGCTGAACGCCGCCGTGTACAACTCGGCGGAGTCGCTGCAGGCCCTCGGCGGCGGTGACATGCTCCTGTGGGTCGACGGCATGTACCAGGGGCTGCTCGGCCGCACCGCCGGGGCCTCCGAGCGCCAGCACTGGGCGGACGTGGCGACGGCCCGCGGCCGCAACTACGTGGCATTCCACATCTCCGGCTCCGTCGAGGCGCGGCAGAAGCGTCTGGTCGGCTACTACTCCGACCTCCTGCAGCGGGGGGTCGACAGCACCGGCATGCAGACGTGGGTGCCCCAGATGATGGGGAACGGCGACGTCGACGTGCAGGTCTCGATCACCAGCAGCGTCGAGTACTGGAACAAGGCGCGCACCCGGTTCCCGTGATCGCCGGGGGCCGGCGGGACGGTGCGTCCCGCCGGCCCCCGGCCCGGGCTCAGCGGACGGGGGCGGCTGCGGCGGGCTCGATCCCGGTGACGGAGATGCCGGAGACACCCACCGGACCGACGGCCTGCCCGTTGCCGTCCACCTCCAGCCGGGCGGCCTGCGACAGCCGCGCGAACGCCGGCCCGCCCCACTCGGCCAGTGCCCCGTGTACGTGGTACTGCCCCTCGCCGAGCCGCAGGCCGGACAGGCGGACGTCGACCTCGCGGCGTCCCTGCAGCGGCTCGAGAGGAATGCCCAGCAACTGGGTGTTGGTGCCGAAGATGGGCTGGCCGGTCGGGGTGTCGATGCCGATGCCGAGGACCCAGTCCTCCAAGCGCTCGTCCGCCTCGACCGTCACGCGGAGGACCAGGTCCTCCTCCGGGACCGGGGTCAGCACCGGCCGGCCCTCGCCGTCGAGGACCTGCACGCCCAGGACGCGCGCGGAGGCCCCCGGCCGGTGGCCGCCATCTCCGTCGTGGCCTGCTCGTCGAAGTCGGCCCGGAGGACCTTGGTGGCCTCTCGGGCCGTCCCGTCGGCGAGCACGCGGCCGTTCTCCAGCACGACGGCCCGGTTGCAGATCTCGACGACCTGGTCGAGCGCGTGGGTCACCAGGACGATGGTCCGGCCCTCGTGCTGGAAGCGCTTGATGCGGTCCAGGCACTTGCGCTGGAACGGCTCGTCGCCCACCGCCAGCACCTCGTCGACCAGGAGGATGTCCGGGTCCACGTGCACCGCGACGGCGAACGCCAGCCGGACGTACATGCCCGACGAGTAGAACTTCACCTGGGTGTCGATGAACTTCTCGATGCCGGAGAAGTCGACGATGGCGTCGAAGTGCCGATCGGTCTGCTGGCGGGTCAGCCCCAGGATCGCCGCGTTCAGGTAGACGTTGTCCCGTCCGGTGAGGTCCGGGTGGAAGCCGGCCCCGAGCTCGAGCAGGGCGGCCAGGCGACCGCGCCGGAGAACCGTGCCGGAGGTGGGCTGGATGATGCCGCCGATGGCCTTGAGCAGGGTGCTCTTCCCCGAGCCGTTGGGTCCGATGAGGCCGACCGTCGTGCCGGCGTCGATCGTGAGGTCGACGTCGCGCAGGGCCCAGAAGTCCTCGCGGTGCCGGCGCGACATCGCCGCGTTGACGATCCGCTCCTTGATGGACTTGTCCTTGCGGATGACGAACCGCTTGCTCAGCCCTTCGACCTGGATGACGGCCGGGGTGTCAGACATGCTCACAGCTCCTGTGCGAAATTGCCCTCGAGCCGGTTGAACAGCCGCTGGCTCAACCAGAGCAGGACGGTGCCGATGGCGAGGGCGACGAGCAGCCGGGTGGCCAGGCCGTCGGGTACGGGCTCATCGGTACCGGCGACCCACAGCGCGCGCTGCATGCCGAGTACCGCCAGGGTGACGGGGTTGTTCAGGTACAGGTCCGCCGCCCAGCTGCCACCGATGGCGTCCTGGACCAACCGCCACGAGTAGACGATCGGGGAGGCCCAGAAGAGGATCGTGAGGACGATCTCCACGAGGTACTGGACGTCGCGCAGGTAGACGTTCACCGCCGCGAGAGCCAGTCCGATGGCCGTGCCGAAGGTCAGGACGACCGCCAGGGACAGGGGGAGGTACCACAGCCGGCTCCCGGTGGGGACGCGATCGGTGATGATCACCGCGGCCGCCAGGATCACCATCTGCGTGCCGAAGTTGAACAGCCCCGACCCCACCGTGCTCAAGGGGAAGACCTCGCGCGGGAGGTAGACCTTCCGCACCAGTCCCGCGTTGCCGACGATCGACCCGGTGCTGGAGCTGACGATCTCCTGGAACAGCTGCCAGACGATCAGACCGGTGAAGATGTAGATCGCGAAGTCGGGGATCGCGCGCTCGGCGCCGAGGAACTTGCCGATCGCCACGTAGTAGACGATCAGGATCGACAGCGGTCGCAGCAGGCTCCAGAGGAAGCCCAGGGAGCTGTCCTTGTACCGGGCCTTGAGCTCCCGTCGGACCAGGAGGGCCAGGAGCTCGCGCCGTCCGAAGATCTCCCGGATCGAGCGGATCGTGCCCGTGACGAAGCCGCCGCTGGGCGCGCTGGCCTGCCAGGGCTCCTCGCGGAGCCGGGCGCTGCGCGCCACGGCCTCAGGGTTTCTCATCGCTCCTCGTAGCTTCCCATCCGTGGCGTGAGCCGGCGTCAACCCGCCAGGGCATCCCACACGTCGTGTGCATACTGCTCCCACGTCCTCCGCGGGCGGGCGCGCGCCGCCGTGGCCAGCCGCCGGTGCGCCTCGTCGTCGGTGAGGACGGTGCGCAGGCCGGCAGCGATGCTCGAGTCGTCGCGCGGATCGACCAGGAGCGCTCCACCATCTGCCGCGATCTCCGCCATCGAGCCGAAGTTCGACGTGACGGCGGGGGTGCCGCAGGACAAGGCTTCGGCGACGGGGAGCCCGAAACCCTCGTTCAGGGACGGGAACACCATACATCTGGCCAGCCGGTAGGCCGCCCACAACGTGCTGTCCGACATCGTGGTGACCGTCTCCACGGGGCGCCCGCGGGCCTGCGCCACGGCGAGTTCCCTGGTGAAGCGCTCGTCGTTCCAGGACCGGCCGCCCACCAGGACGAGGTTGAAGCGCAGTCCCTCGCGCCACAGCAGTTCCGCGGCGTGCAGCAGGGCCAGGTGGTTCTTGCGCGGCTCGTGCGTGCCGACGCAGAGCACCATCGGCATGCCGGGGACCAGCAGCCGGGCACGGGCGTCGTCCAGCTCGTCCGGGGTGCTGCCGGGCACCTCGCCGGGCAACGGCTCGACGGAGATCTCGGGCCCCCCGGCGCCGACGGAGGACAGCATCGTGCGCCACCCGCGGTACTCGGCCGCGGCCGCGGAGGAGATGGTCGACACCCGGTCCATGTGACGGACGGCGGCGAGGTTGGTCGCGAACGCCTCGCTCACGCCCATCGCCGTCGTCTCCCCGGTGGTCATGGGCACGCAGTCGAAGCCGATCACGCCGGTCCGGCACCTCGCGAACTGGGCGAGGGCGGCGATCCGCTCGTTGCGCGGGCGTTCCAGCGACAGCTCCGGCAGCAGGTACGTGGACTCCCACGGGACGACGACGACGTCCCGCTCGCCTGCCGGGCCAGGGGCGCCGTCGCCGGTCAGCGCCCTGGCGCACTCCGGCGGGGTCAGCAGCCGGAGGTGCCGGTACCCGCTGTCCCAGCCGACCAGCCGCAGCTCGTGCCCGGCGGCCCAGCGCCGGACCGTCTCGCGCGCCACCCGCTGGATGCCGGTCGCCAGACCGGCCCGCGCGGTGTGGTCCACGTCGACGAGCACGGCGCCGCGCAGCACGCGCACCTCCGGGCGGTGCCGGAATCCACCCAGCCAGGACGTCACCAACGGTGCGGTCCGCGAGCCGAACGCGGCACCCGGTCCGTCGAGCCGGATGGCGCGAACGGTACGGCGGACCTCCGGCGCGGTCGCCAACCGGGCCTCGAGCACCGACAGGGCCAGCCACACGGCCGAGGCGTCCGCCGGTGCGAGGAGCCGCTCGAAGCGCGGGACGAGTTCGCCGCGGTCCCCGGGCGCCGGCTCCCCGGACAGCGTCGACACGATCGACGCGATCCGGTCGAGCAGCGCCGTCCGCTCGGCGGGGGAGACGGCGCGCAGCCGCGCGGACAGCGAGTGCGGCATGCCCACCTGCGCGGCGGTGCCGGTGCTCATCGCGGCCCCTGCCCGGTGTCCTGCCCGACCACCAGGGCCGCCCACAGCTCGCGGGCGTAGTCGTCCCAGGTCCGCGGGCAGCGCCGCAGCGCCTGCTCCCGCAGGGTCGACACCAACTGGTCGTCGGTGAGCAGCCGGCGCATCTGCTCGGCGATCGCCAGGTCGTCGGTCGGGTCCACGGTCACCGCCCCGCCGCCGGCTGCGATCTCGCGAGTGCTGCCGGTGTCGCTGGTCAGGCACGGTGTGCCGCAGGCCAGTGACTCCGCGACCGGGAGGCCGAAACCCTCGTGCAGCGAGACGAACACCGAGAAGCGGGCGGCGCGGACGGTTCCCCAGAGCTGTTCGTCGCTGACCGCGGTCCGCCGCCGGACCGGGCGCCCCGCGGCGACCAGCCGCCCCAGCATCGCGTCGAACTCGGTCGGCAGGCCGCTGCCGCCGATGAACTCCAGGCGGAAGTCCAGCCCCGCCCGCCAGAGGTGCTCGGCGGCGTGCAGCACCGCGAGCTGGTTCTTCCGGGGTTCGAAGCTGCCGATGCAGACGACCAGCGGCGCGCCGGTACCGGCGACCGGCTCGCCCGGTGGCATCTCCACGGGGAGGACGCACTCCACGACCGAGGGCCCGCGCAGCCCCTGCGCGACCAGCATGTCGACGAACCCCGCGAACTCGCGGGTCGCCGCCGCGCTGATGCCCGCGACGCGGTGCGCGTGCTTGACCGCCTCCAGGTAGCGCATGAAGCGGTCGGGCAGGCCCGGCGGGATCAGGTCGGGGCTGATCGCGGGAATGCAGTCGTAGCCGATGAGGCCCGTCCGGCTGCCGGAGTACAGGGACATGGCCGCCACTGCCGGGCAGTGCTCCGGCGGGGGGTTCTCCGGGAAGAGCACGGTGCAGTGCCAGGGGACGAGCAGGCGGTGCGGCGGCCGGCCGGTGCCCGCGGCCCCGGCGGCGGCCCGGGCGCCGTGCCAGCGCAGGATGCGGTCGGTCTCGGCGGGCCCCAGGGAACGCATGGCGCCTCCCGCCTCGGTCCAGGCCGCGAGCACGAGCTCGTGCTCGCGGTGCCAGCGGGGCACCGTCTCCCGGACCACGCGCTGGATCCCGGTGTGCAGGTCGTGGCGGGCCGTGAAGTCGACGTCGACGACCACGGCCGACGCCACGACGTCCATCTCCAGGTCGGGGCTGCCGGCGTCGCCCGCCGCGACGTAGGAGGCCTCCAGCAGCCAGGTCGCGAGGTCCGCGGGACCCCCCAGGTCCCGCGCACGCATCCCGGCCCTGATGTCCTCGGGTTCGGGCAGGGCGCCGGACATGGCCGTCATCAGCAGCCACAGCGAGTCCGTCCCCGGGTCCCCGTGGACGTGCTCGACCAGACGCCCGTACAGCTGGGAGACCGCGAGGGTCGTCTCCGGTGCGACCCGGGTGTCGAGTCCGAGCGCGGCCGCGGTGACGCCGAGGCGCTGGCGGAGAGCGGACAGGCGGTCCGGGCTCCGGGGAGGAGCGGCCACGTCGGTGGCGGCGGTCATCGCCGCCCTCGGAGCCGGCGCAGCTGGAATGCCCGCAGCGGTGCGGTGATCCGCCAGGACACGGTGGCCCGCATCGCGGCCAGCTCCTCCTTCAGGCGCACGATCTCGTGGCTGCCCCTGCCCGTGGGCCCGGCGGACGGGTCCGCGGATCCGGCGGCGTCGGCCCACCGTGCCAGCACGGCCCCGCGCCAGCGGTCCCGTTCGGCGAGGAGGGCGTCGCGCTCGGCTCGGAGCTCGGCCAGTTCTGCGCGGGCGGCGGTGAGCTCCTCCTCCAGGTCCGGCCGACGCCGGGGGACGTCGTCGGCGCTTCGTGCAGAGGAGGTGAACGGACCGTCATGCACCGAGAGATCCTACGTCGGGCCCTTGTCGCCCCGTCGCCGCTCCGCGGCCTGGCGATAGGCCTCCAGGTGCGTGGCCGCGCTCCTCGCCCAGGTGAAGCCGGCGGCGTGCGCGCGCCGCGCCGCGTCCCCGCCGGTCATCCGGTCCAGGCCGGTGAGCGCCTCGGCCCAGGCGTCGGTGTCGTCCGGGGGCAGGAGGATCGCATGGCCCTGGGCGATCTCGCGGTGCGCGGGGATGTCGCTGGCCAGGACCGGCCGCCCGGCGGCCATCGCCTCGAGCACCGGCAGTCCGAAGCCCTCGTAGCGCGAGGGCATGCACACGGCCGTCGCGCGGGCGACGACGCGCTGCAGGTCGTCCCCGGGCAGGTAGCCCGCCAGGACCGCGTCCCGCGCATCCGGCGCGGCGCCCTGCCAACGGTCCCCCCATCCGGCGGGTCCGACGAGGACGAGCGGCGGTACCCGGGGGTCCTGCCGCCGGGCGGCGGTGTGGGCCCTCAGCAGCGTGCCGAGGTTCTTGCGCGGCTCCATGTTGCCCACGAACACGACGTACCGCGGCGGGATCCCGAGCCGCCGCAGGTCCTCGTCGGACGCGGGCTGCGCCCGGGCCCAGCTCGGGTCGACCCCGTTGGGAGCCACGAACACCCGTGGGGTGAGCCAGGCGTACTCCGCGCGGATCTCGTCGGCCATCGCCTCGCTCACGGTGACGACGGCCCGGGCGCGGCGCAGCGCCCGGGGCACGAGGTCGCGGTAGTGGGCGACGTCACCGGTCACCGTGCCGGGGTAGCGCAGGAACGCCAGGTCGTGGACGGTGACCACCCCACCGGCCCGGGCGGCGGGTGGCAGCACGAAGTTCGTGCCGTGGAAGACGTCCACCGGCCCCGAGAGGATCTCGACCGGCGGGAACGCCGTGCGCGCCCAGAGCGGACGCAGGAGCCGTGCCGGGAAGCGCCCCGGCGCGCGGCGTGCGCCACGGGGGAGATCGGCGGGCAGCTGCCCGCGGACGCTGAACAGGGTGAGTCGCGGACGGAGCTCGGGGGAGATCTCGGCCAGGCCGTGCACCAACCCGGTCACGTAGCGGCCGACGCCGCTGCGCTGGCCGAGCAGCGGAGTGGCGTCGAGGGCCAGCCTCACGCCGGGGCCCCCGGCACCGTGGCGATAACGGTGGTGGCGGGCATCGTCGCACTCCAATCCCGCCGTCTCGCGGCGATCGTCCCGGCGGTCAGTCGGCGACCAGGAAGTCCCAGACCTCGTCGGCGTACATGTCCCAGGTCCGTGGCGGACGGGCCAGTGCCGCCCGGTGCAGCCGGGCGTGCAGGACGTCGTCGGTGAGGAGCTGCCGCATGGCGGCGGCCAGCGCGTGGTCGTCGTGCGGATCGACCGTCATCGCCCCGCCGTCGGCGGCGATCTCCAGCATGCTGCCGAACTGCGACGTGATGGCCGGGGTGCCGGCCGCCAGCGATTCGGCGACAGGGAGGCCGAAGCCCTCGTTGAGGGACGGGAACACGGTGCACCGGGCCAGCCGGTAGGCCGCCCACAGCTGGTTGTCGGACAGTGCGCTCTGGGTGTCCACGGCGCGGCCCGCACGCTGCAGCTCCGACAGCCGCCGGGAGAAGGAGTCGCTCCCCCAGGAGTTGCCGCCGACGAAGCTGAGACTGAATCGGACACCCTCGCGCCACAGCAGCTCGGCGGCGTGCAGCACGGCGAGGTGGTTCTTGCGCGGCTCGTGGCTGCCCACGACGAGCACCAGCGGCAACGTGCCCACCACGAAACGTGCCCGGGCCGCGGTGAGGTCCGCCTCGGACGGCTCCTCCCCCTCGACCGGCAGGGGCACCGACGCGATGGCCGGTCCGCTCATCCCGATCGCGGACAGCATGGCGCGCCAGCCGGCGTACTCGGTGGCGGCGGCCTGCGAGATCGTCGCGATCCGGTCGAAGGAGCGGACGGCGGCCAGGTTCCCCGCGAAGACACCGGCGAAGCCGAGCTGCGTGGTCTCGGCGGAGGTGAGCGGGACGCAGTCGAACCCGATGACCCCGGTGCGGTTGGGGCTCAGCGCCGCGAGCGCCAGGAGGCGTGCGCTGCGCTCGCTCTCGGCGGCCAGCTCGGCCACGACGTAGGTGGAGCGCCACGGCACGACGACGGTGGTCTCGCCCGGATCCTCCGCGGAGCCGGGTGCGGAACTCCCGAAGCGGGCCCGCTCGGTGGTGGTCAGCTCGCGCACCGACTCGTACCCGTCGGACCAGGACACCGGGGTGCACCGGCGGGTGGCCAGCCACCTGCGGGCCGTCTCGCGGGCGACGCGCTGGATGCCGGTCGCCAGTGGCGTGCGCGCGGTGTGGGCGACGTCGACGAGCACCTCGTCGACCGCGATCCGGACCTGCCGCCTGGCGCTGCGCTGGGTGGTCAGCGCGGCGACCGCCGCCCACAGGGACGCGCCGTCGTCGAACTCGGCGGCGCGGCTGACCTCGACGACGGTGGCGTGCTCGGGCAACCGGCCGGTCAGGGCCGCGAGGACCAGCCAGACGTGGCCACGGTCGCGGTGGTCGACGACGTCCCCGAGCGCCTCGGCGAGGGCCGCGGGACCGGGGACGCGGACGGCGGGGCCGGGGGCGGCCCCCAGCGCCGTGCGGACCTCCGGCACCCGGCGGGCCCAGGCCTCGGCGAGCGTGGAGGAGACCGTGCCGCTCCGCTGGAGCCGGCTGAGCAAGGAGGTCACCGGGCACCCTCTCCCTGGACGAGACAGGTCCAGAGCTCGTCGGCGTACTCCGGCCACGTCCGTGCCGGGCGGGAGGCGATCTCGGCGCGCAGCCGCTCGAGCTCCTCGGGTCGGGTCAGCAGTGTCCGGAGCGCGTCGGTGATCGCGTCGTCGTCCCGAGGGTCGACCGTCACGCAGCCACCGGCCTCGGCGATCTCGCGCTGACTGCCGAAGTCCGACGTCAGGACGGGGGTGCCGCAGGCGAGGGCCTCGGCGACCGGCAGGCCGTAGCCCTCGTGCAGCGACACGAAGGCGACCAGGTCGGCCGCGCGCAGGGCCGCGGTGAGTTCCGCGTCGCTGACCCGGCCCAGCTCGGTCAGCGGGCGTCCGTCGGCGTGCAGCCGGTCGGCCGCCGGGCGGAGGACGTCCTCGTTCCAGCCCCGCCCGCCGACCATGCGCACCTCGAAGTCCAGGCCCTCCCGCCAGAGGCGCTCGGCGGCGTGCAGGACGGCACGCTGGTTCTTGTGCGGCTCCCGGCTCCCGGTGCACAGGACCACCGGGCGGGTGCCGGTCCGCGGCGGCGCCGCGGTCGTGTCGGCGGGCGCTTCGGTCACCAGCGCCACCGTGGCCACCTCGGGCCCGGGCAGGCCCTGTGCCTTGACGGCGTCGGCGAAGCCGGAGAACTCCGCCGTCGCTGACGCGCTGATGCCGCCACCCGGTGGGCGTGCTTCACCACGGAGAGGTATTGGCCGAAGGCCACCGAGTCCGAGAACGGACGGGTGTCGGCGCTGGTGATCGGGATCATGTCGTAGCCGATGAGCGCGAGCGTGTTGCCGGAGAACCGGGCCAGCGCGGCCAGCTGTTCGTCGGCCCTGGTGTTGGGCACGTCGACGAGGACCACCGTGCTGCGCCAGGGCACGACCAGGCTGCCGGGCCCGCTGTCGGCCTCGCCCTCGGGCGACTCGGGCAGCGGGCTCCCGTAGTGGAAGATCCGCGCCTCCTCCTGGGCGGACAGGGCGCGGAACGCCGAGTACTGGTCGATCCAGGCGACGGCGGTCGCGCCGTGCCGGTCCCGCCACCGGGGGGTGACCTCGCGGACGACGCGGTGAATGCCGGTGTGGGTGTCGTTCCGGGCGGAGTGGTCGACGTCGACCAGCGTGCCGCCGGTGACGATCGTCATGGGCAGGTCCAGCCGGCCGCGGCCGGCGTCCCCGAGGACGTCGGCGAGCAACTGCGTCTGCGCGGCGTGGGAGGGCTGCAGCTCGAGCCGGCGGCCGAACTCCAGCAGCTGATCGGACGTGGGGAAGGCGCCGAACGCGGCGGTGAGGAGCAGCCACCGGGCGGCGGTGCGCTGCCGCCCCTGGCAGCTCTCCACGAGCGCGGGCAGCAGGTGCGCGGCGATCGCCCCAGGGTGGTCGGTGCGCGGGAGCTCCGGGAGGGGGTCGAGCAGCGCCGACGCCGCCTGCAGGAGCCGCTGGTCCAGAGCGGTGAGGGCGGTGTGGGGGGCCAGGAGCGAGGTGCTGCCGGGGCTCATGACGAACGGACTCGGCCCAGCACGGTGCGGACCCCGCGCAGCGGGCGGGTGATCCGCCAGGAGAGCGTGTTGCGGATCGCCTCGAGCTCCTCGGCCAGCCGCGCGCGCTCCTCGGCCGCGGCCATGCCGACCTGTCCGACCACATCGGCCCACTGGGTGAGGGCCACCGTCCGCCAGTGCGTGGTCTCCGTCAGCAGCCGGTCGACCTTCTGCAGGGCCAGGTCGTGGCCGTGGGTCAGGTAGCCGTCGTGCACGCAGGCGGGATAGCTCAGCGCCGCCTTGAGCTCCGACGCCCGCTCGGCGGCCACGTAGTAGCGGGACAGCCCGTCGAAGAGGCAGTACTCGTAACCCGCCTCGAGGACGCCGTCCTCCCACTCGCCGTGGGTCGACGCCGTCGAGTTCGGCTCGGTGGCCTCGATGACCAGCACCCACGGCCGCCACCGGCGCAGGTCGATGCTCTGCAGCACCTCCTGCTCGGCGCCCTCGACGTCGACCAGCAGGAAGTGGATGTCCTCGTCCTCCGACCACCCCTGATCGGCCAGGAGCGCGTCCAGCCGGACGGCCGGGACGCCGAGTTCCTCGGTGGCGATCCCCGAGGCGACGTGCTGGTCGCTGACCGCGTCCACGATGGTGGACAGCCCGGTCCCCGGGACGACGTGCAGGGTCACCTCGCCGACGTCCCGGTGGGTGACGGCCGCCTCGACCAGCGTGTCGCGGGGGCGCTGCTCGCGGTGGAGGTCGGCGAAGTAGGGCACCGGCTCGACCGTGAGACCGCGCCACCCCCGCTCGTAGAACGCGAAGGTGGCCGAGTCGTGGGTCGGATGGTTCGCGCCGACCTCCACGTAGCGGCCGGCGGGGATGTGGCCCAGTGCTCGGAAGAGCACCACGTCCTCGCGGTTCTGGGCGTAGGAGATGAAGGGCGGCACCGAGCGATCATACGTAGGGCCGCGGGTGGGGCCCGCGCCGTCGGAAGGGCCGCCGACGGCCGGGCGGAGCCCCGCGCCGGGGCTCGCTAGGCTGTCGGCGTTCCGGGACCCGAGGATTGAAGGACGTATGAAGCGCGCGCTGATCACCGGGATCACCGGTCAGGACGGCCTCTACCTGTCGGAGCTGCTGCTCTCCAAGGACTACGAGGTCTACGGGTTGATCCGTGGCCAGAACAACCCGAAGGCCGACCTGGTGCGGCGGGAGGTGCCGGGGGTGAAGCTCCTGACGGGGGACATCACCGACCTCTCGAGCCTGATCCGCGCGTTCGGCGTCGCCCAGCCGGACGAGGTCTACAACCTGGGTGCGATCTCGTTCGTGGCCTACTCGTGGGAGAACGCCCGGCTCACCTCGGACGTGACCGGTCTCGGCGTCCTCAACGTGCTGGAGGCCACGCGGCTCCACGCCGGCGAGGACCTGTCGAAGGTCCGCTTCTACCAGGCGTCGAGCTCGGAAATGTTCGGCAAGGTGCAGGACGTGCCGCAGCGCGAGACCACCTTGCTGTGGCCGCGCTCGCCCTACGGCGTGGCCAAGGTCTACGGCCACTACATGACCATCAACTACCGCGAGTCCTACGGGATGCACGCGTCGTCGGGGATCCTGTTCAACCACGAGTCGCCCCGGCGCGGCCCGGAGTTCGTCACGCGCAAGGTGACCCAGGCCGTCGCCCGGATCTCGCTGGGCCTGCAGGAGTCCGTGTCGCTGGGCAACCTCGACGCCAAGCGCGACTGGGGCTTCGCCGGCGACTACGTCGAGGCGATGTGGCGCATGCTGCAGCAGGACGAGGCCGACGACTACGTCGTGGCCACCGGCGAGACCCACTCGATCCGCGAGCTGCTCGACGTGGCGTTCCGCCACGTGGGCATCGACGACTGGGAGGGCAAGGTCCACCAGGACCCGCGCTTCTTCCGGCCGGCCGAGGTGGACCTGCTCATCGGTGACCCGACCAAGGCGCGGGAGCAGCTGGGGTGGACGCCGAAGGTCGGCTTCGAGGAGCTCGTCCGGATGATGGTGGAGTCCGACCTGGCGCAGGAGAAGGAGCGCGCGGGCAGGTGAGCCCCGTCCGCGCCCTCGTCACCGGGGCCACCGGGCAGGACGGCAGCTATCTGGTCGAGGACCTCCTCGCCGAGGGTGTCGAGGTCCACGCGCTGGTGCGCGACGGCGGCTCCCGGCCAGGGGAGAACGAGCTCCCCGAGCAGGTGCACCGGCACCACGGCGACCTGACCGACGGTTCGGCACTGGAGGCGCTGGTCGCCGACGTCGCGCCGGCCGAGATCTACAACCTGGGCGGCATCTCCTCCGTCGCGCAGTCGTGGCAGGAGCCGGCGCTGACCGCGCAGGTCAGCGGTCTGGCGGTCGGGCACCTGCTCGCCGCCGCCTTCGAGCTCCAGGAGCGGAGCGGGAGCCTCGTCCGGTTCGTCCAGGCCTCCAGCGCCGAGATCTTCGGCTTCGCCGAGCGCGTGCCCCAGGACGAGACGACACCGATCGCCCCCGTGACGCCCTACGGCGCCGCCAAGGCCTACGCCCACCACCTGGTCGGTGTCTGGCGGGCGCGCGGTCTGCACGCCTCGAGCTGCATCCTCTACAACCACGAGTCCCCGCGGCGGCCGGACACCTTCGTCACCCGCAAGATCACCGCGGGCGCGGCGCGGATCGCCCGCGGGCTGCAGGACGAACTGGCCCTGGGCAACCTCGATCCCCGTCGCGACTGGGGCTGGGCGCCCGACTACGTCCGGGCCATGCGGCTCGCCGCGCGGGCGCACGATCCGCACACGTACGTGATCGCGACCGGCGTCGCGCACAGCGTCCGCGACTTCGTGGCCGCCGCGTTCCTCGCGGCGGGCGTGCCCGACTGGGAGCGGCACGTCACGCTGGACCCCCGCTTCGCCCGGCCGTCGGACGCACCCGAGCAGGTCGGTGACGCCACCCGCGCCCGGTCGGTGCTGGACTGGGCTCCCACGGTGGGGTTCGAGGAGCTGGTCGAGGCGATGGTGCGCCACGACCTGGAGCTCCTGGACGCCGGCGGGGCGTGACCCGGGGCGTGTCCACGGACCGCCCTGAGGCGCCTGTGACGGGTGGGGCCGGGGTCCTCCGGACGTCGGCGTCCGAGGTACCGTCGGACCCCGTGACCGTCGTGACGACGCCTCCTCCGGCGCACCTCTCCGTGACCAGCGCCCCCACCTC
Source organism: Blastococcus sp. PRF04-17 (assembly GCF_023016265.1). Classification (GTDB taxonomy): domain Bacteria; phylum Actinomycetota; class Actinomycetes; order Mycobacteriales; family Geodermatophilaceae; genus Blastococcus_B. The sequence goes on from NZ_CP095412.1 coordinate 3,955,916, forward strand.
CGCGGCCGGGCAGAACAGCCTGGACGTCACGGTGGTGCTGCCCTGCTACAACGAGCAGGACCACGTTCTGCAGGAGATCGAGCGGATCACCGTCGCCATGGACGCCAGCGGCTACAGCTACGAACTGCTGGTCATCGACGACAAGTCGACCGACAACACGCTCGCCGTCCTCGAGGCGGCGCTCCCGCGGTTCCCCCACATGCGGCTCATGCCCTTCCGCACCAACGGCGGCTCGGGCACGGCCCGGCGGATCGGCACCCGCGAGGCGTTCGGGAAGATCGTCGTCTGGACCGACGCCGACATGACCTACCCCAACGAGCGCATCCCGGAGTTCGTCAGGTATCTCGACGACAACCCGGGGGTGGACCAGGTCGTCGGCGCGCGCACGACCGAGGAGGGCACGCACAAGTTCCTCCGCGTGCCGGCGAAGTGGGTCATCCGCAAGTTCGCCGAGAAGCTGTCGGCGACCAAGATCCCCGACCTGAACTCCGGGCTGCGCGCCTTCCGGCGCGACGTCTCGCTGCCCTACCTCCGGCTGCTGCCCCCGGCTTCAGCTGTGTCACGACGATCACGATGTCGTTCCTGTCCAACCAGCACCCGGTCGACTACCTGCCGATCGACTACAGCAAGCGGGCGGGCACGTCGAAGTTCCACTTCGTCAAGGACGCCTACCGGTACATCCTGCAGGTCTTGCGCATGGTGATGTACTTCAACCCGATCAAGGTGCTCATGCCGATCGCGCTGACCCTGCTCGGCCTGTCGTTCGTCAAGGGCCTCGTCGACGTGATCCGCTACAACTTCGGCATCACGACCAACGCGGTGCTGCTCTTCATCAGCGGCCTGCTGATCTTCACCCTCGCCCTGCTGGCGGACCTGATCGTCCGCTCGCGGGGTGAGACCTGATCACCGGCCGACGCACGCGTGCCCGCCGGCCGCCGGAGCAGGATCAGGGACGAGGGAGACGACCGATGAGCACGGCACCCGCACTGCAGGACAGGATCGGCCGACTGGTCGCGCGCCGGCTGCTCGGGACGCGTGCCTGGACCGACGCCGCCGCCAGGGAGCTGGCGCGCAGCAGCGCCGGACTCCGCGTCCTGGAGATCGGCAGCGGGCGGCAGGACCTCGGCGAGGACGCCTACTCGCTGCGCGGTGCCTTCCCCGAAGCGGCCGAGTTCGTGCAGACCGATGTCAACCCCGACTTCGGGCACATGGTCCTCGACATCACCGACATGGCGCTGGACCAGGAGTTCGACGTCATCCTCTGCATGAACGTGCTGGAGCACATCTACGAGTTCCGGCGCGCCGTCGACAACCTGCGCAAGGCGCTGCGGCCCGGTGGCCGGCTGCTCATCGCCACGCCGTTCCTCTACCCGTACCACGACGAGCCGATCGACTTCTGGCGATTCACCGAGCACTCGATGCGCGAGCTCTGCCGCGACTTCTCGCACGTGGAGATCCGTCACAAGGGCATGCGCAGGTTCCCCAAGGGGCTGCTGGCCATCGCCACGAGGTGATGGGCGGCTCGCACGGTGGTCCGGCGGAGCCGCCGGACGGCCGGGAGGGCGCGACCTCCGACGAGCCCGCTGCCGCACGTGCCCGCCGCACGGGGTGGCGGCGCCTGCTCCGGCACGCCTTCGTCGCGGCCGTCGTCGTGGCCCTCGTCCTGGTGCTGTGGGGGCAGCGGGAGACGGTGGCCGAGTCGCTGGGGTCCATGTCGCCGGCGACCCTCGCGACGAGCCTGCTGTTCGCCATGGTCGCGGCCGCGCTGCCCGGCCTGGTCTGGCGCGACCTGCTGACCAGCCAGGGTTATCCGACGCCCCGGATCACCGGTCTGCGCGCCTTCTTCGTGGCCCAGCTGGGCAAGTACCTGCCCGGCGGCATCTGGAACCTCGTGGCACAGGTGGCGATGGCGCGCGACCTGCGCATCCCGGGTCGGCAGGGTGCGACCGCGACGTTCCTCGTCCTGGCGTTGAGCGTCATCACCAGCCTGCTGGTCGCGGCGCTCACCCTGGCTTTCGCCGTCCCGGAGCTGCTGGCCGAGTACTGGTGGGCCTTCGCGGTCGTGCCGGTCCTGTTCGTGCTGCTCCTGCCGCCCAGCGTGACCTGGTGGAGCGGCACGGCCTTCCGGCTGCTGCGGCGACCCGGCCGCCCGATCGTGCTGTCCGCGGGCGACCTGCTGCGGGCGGCGCTGCTGCTCTGCCTCTCCTGGACCACTCTCGGCGTGCACTTCGGCTTCCTGGTCCGCGAGCTCGGGCCGGACACCTCCGCCGTGTGGCTGCTGAGCGTCGGCGTGTACGCGCTGGCCTGGGTGGCCGGCCTGCTGGTCGTCTTCGCGCCCGCGGGCGCCGGCGTCCGGGAGGCGGTGCTCGTGCTCGGCTTCGCCGCCTTCCTCCCGGCCGGCCCGCTGCTCGCCGTCGCCGTCCTGTCCCGCGTCCTCCTCGTGCTGGCCGACGTCCTGCTGGCCGCGGGTCTCGTGGCGGCGGCATGGTTCCCGCTGGGCCGCCGGCGCACGGGGCCGGCTCCCGATCCGCGCTGAGGCCCCGCGAGCTGAGGCCCCGCGAGTTGAGGCCCCCACGAACTGAGGCCCCGAGGAGCCGAGGGCTCAGGCGTCGAGGCGGTCGAAGATCGCCGCGTACCGCTGCGTGACCGTCTGCCACGAGAACCGCTGCTCCACGGTGGCCCGGCCGCGCTCACCCATCTCCCGCAGCAGCGACCGGTCCTCCTGCAGGGCGCGCAGCCGCTCGCAGATCTGCCCGGGGGACCGCTGGTCGACGAGAAACCCCGTCCGGCCGTCGTCCACCACGTCGGGGATGCCGCCGGTCCGCGTCGAGATCACCGGGAGCCCGCTCGCCAGGGCCTCGACGAAGACCAGGCCGACCGCCTCCTGCCAGCCGTGGCTCCCGACGATCGACGGCCCGACGAAGACGTCGGCGGTGTTGTAGTAGTCCGCGAGGTCGTCGTGGGCGACCCAGCCGACGAACACCACCCGCTCGTCGAGGCCCAGCTCGCGCACGCGACGCCGCAGCGCCGGCTCCTGGTCGCCGCTGCCGACGACCAGGGCCCTGAAGCCGGCGCCGGACCGCTCGAGCAGGTGGAGGGCCTCGACCAGGTCCATCAGCCCCTTGTCCTCGGTCAGCCGGCCGACGAACAGGACGGTGAAGTCGCCGAGGCCGTGCCGCCGGACCAGCTCCGCGGAGCGCGGCGCGGCACGGAACCTGTCGACGTCGATGCCCATGGGGATGACCTCGTAGGCCCGGCCGTCGTGGAGCGACCTGCACGCGGAGGCGGTGAAGGCGCTGTTGGCGACGACCACGTCCGCCCGCTCCAGGATGAAGCGCTTGACCTTCCGCAGCACACGGCCGTTGAGGCTCAGCACGTCACCGCCGTGGATCGTGATCACGACCCGGGCTCCGGCAATCCGCTTCGCCACGGTGGCCACCAGGCCCTGCGGGATGAGCCAGTGGACGTTGATGATCCGCGGGCGGGCGCTGACCACCGCGGCCAGCGAGGACAGGAGGAACAGGGCCAGCTTCAGGGCGTAGAGCGGGGTCTTCCGGACCCGGGCCACCGCGTTGCCGCCGTAGGCGACGTCCTCCTGCGCGTACGGCAGGAAGTAGCGGAAGCGCCGGACGGCGAGGCGCTCCGCCAGCTGCTCGGTCACCGCCGCCCCGCGGTGGTGCGGAGCCAGGACCAGGACCTCGCGTCCCGAGTCGGCGACGTGCTCGGCGAACTGGCGGACGAAGGGGGTCGTGTTGTCGCCGGGCCAGCGCGGAAAGCTGGAGGTGAGCACCACGAGCCGGTTCACCTGGCTGGCACGCTCCTTCGTCGGCGGTCGTTCGGGGCTGCGCGATGAGCCTAACGGTGCTCGGGCGCCCGCCCGCCGCGGTGCGGGCGTTGCGGTGGGGGCGCGCGGGAGAGGGGGGGCACCCGGGGGTGGCCGGGGCCGATGAGGCGATCGGTGTCTCGTGGGGCACGCCGGTTCCCGCCGCGGCCGTCACGGTCCGCGGGGTCCGACGAGCCGGCGTCCGCGTCGTCGTGCCCCACCCGGCGCGGTCAGCAGGACTTATCCCACCGCTCCCGGCACCACCTCGCCCGCCACGCCGCGCCTGGGGGCGGGGTGCGGACGCGGGCGCCTCGAACCGGCCGGGCGGCGGCGGCGCAGCCGCGGGTCCGGACCGGTCCCGCTCGCGGCCGGGGCGGGCCTCGCGTGTCGGGTACTGTCGCTGACCAGTTCACGGAGATGACCCCCGGAGCCGCCGAGGCGCGGTCCGGTGCGGCTCCACGAAGATCGGTGTCCGTGGGACGCCGGGCGATCTCAGGGGAAAGACGATGGGCGCCAAGGACATCATCCGGTCCATGCCGCTGGTCGGTTCAGCCGTCGGCCGGCTGCGGCAGGTGGTCGTGAACCGGCTGTCCCCGTTCACGGAGTCCAGCAGCTACTGGGAGAGCCGCTACAAGTCCGGCGGCAACTCCGGTGCCGGCTCCTACGACCGCCTGGCGGAGTTCAAGGCGCAGGTGCTCAACCGCTTCGTCGCGGAGAACGGGATCAAGTCCGTCCTGGAGCTCGGTTCCGGTGACGGCGCCCAGCTGGCGCTGGCCGACTACCCCCGGTACTTCGGCGTGGACGTGTCGCCCACGGCGCTGGAGATGTGCCGAGCGAAGTTCGGCGACGACCCGACGAAGGAGTTCATCCTCCTCGACGAGCTGCCCGCCGACCTCACCGCCGACCTGGTGCTCTCCCTCGACGTCATCTACCACCTGGTCGAGGACGAGATCTTCGAGGCCCACATGGCGACGCTGTTCGACCACGCCGACCGCAACGTGATCATCTACGCCAGCAACTACGACGCCCCCCACCCGGTGCCGCACGTCCGGCACCGGCAGTTCTCGCGCTGGGTGGAGACCAACCGCCCGGACTGGCGGCTGGCCACCACCATCCCGAACGCCTACCCGTACGACGCGAAGCGCCCGTACGAGACGTCGTTCGCCGACTTCTACGTCTACGAGAAGAACGTCGGCTGAGCCCCGCCACCTCGGCCCGCCCCGCCCGGGTGCACCCGTGACGAGGAGCGGCCTCCGCGTCGGGGTCGTCCTGGAACAGGTGCTCTCGCCCGTCCCCGGCGGGACGGGCCGGTACGCGCGCGAGGTCGCGGCCGCCCTCGCGGAACAGGCCCCACCCGGCGCGCAGGTGCGCACCTGGACGGCCTGGCACCGCGACCCGTCAGCCGCGCGCGTGCCCGGCGCTCTCGGGCCCCGGCGGCTGCCGCTGCCCCGGCGACCGCTCACTCTCGCCTGGGAACGGGGGCTGCCGTGGCCGGTGCCGCGGGGGTCGACGTGGTCCACGCCCCGACCCTGCTCGCCCCGACCGCGGTCGCGGTCCCGCTCGTCGTCACCGTGCACGACGCCGTGCCCTGGACCCATCCGGAGACCCTCACCGCGCGCGGCGTGCGATGGCACCGGGCCATGGCCGCCCGGGTGGCAGCCCGTGCCGACGCCGTCGTGGTGCCGACCCGGGCGGTCGCCGACGCGCTCGCCGAGCACCTTCCCCTCCGGCGCGTGGAGGTCATCGGGGAAGGCGTGTCGGCGGACCTGGCTCCGCCGGCCGACGTCGCGGCGCGTGCGCGACGGATGGGCCTGCCCGAGGAGGGTTTCCTGCTCAGCCTCGCCACGCTGGAGCCGCGCAAGGGGCTCGACGTCCTCATCCGTGCCCTCTCCGAGGACACCGCCCCCCGGCTGCCGTTGCTCGTGGTCGGCCAGCCGGGCTGGGGCGGGATCGACCCGGCGGCCATGGCCGCCGCGGAGGGCCTGGCGCCGGGCCGGGTGCGGGTCCTCGGCCGGCTGTCGGACGCCGACCTGGCCACCGCGCTCGCGCGGGCCACCGCGCTCGTGGTGCCGAGCCGGGCCGAGGGTTTCGGTCTGCCGGTGCTCGAAGCCATGCACGCGGGAACGCCGGTCGTCTGCTCGGCCGATCCCGCCCTCGCCGAGGTGGGCGGGGACGCCGTCCGCATCACGCCGGTCGGGGACGCGCGAGCGCTGGCGGCCGGGCTGGCGGAGGTGGCGTGCGACGCCGACCTGAGGAGCGGCATGGCCGAGCGGGGACGGCGGCGCGCGGCCGGCTACACGTGGGAACGGGCCGCGTCCGCACTCTGGGACCTCTACGGCTCGCTGACGTCCTCGAGCAGGCCGAGCAGGTAGTCGCCGTAACCGCTCTTCTGCAGCGGCTTGGCCAGCGCCTCCAGCTCCGCCGAGTCGATGAAGCCGCGACGCCAGGCGATCTCCTCGATGCAGCCGATCTTCCAGCCCTGCCGCTCCTCGACGACGCGCACGAATTCGGCTGCCTGCATCATCGAGGTGTGCGTGCCGGTGTCGAGCCAGGCCGTGCCGCGCGGCAGCACGGTGACGGTGAGCTCCCCCGGCGCAGGTACTCGTCGTTGACCGCCGTGATCTCCAGCTCGCCCCGGGCGCTCGGCCGGATGGCGCGGGCGATCTCGACGACCTGGTTGTCGTAGAAGTACAGGCCGGGCACCGCGTAGGAGCTCTTGGGCCGCGCCGGCTTCTCCTCGATGGAGATCACCCGGCCGGTGTCGTCGAACTCGACGACGCCGTAGTCGCTGGGGTTGGCCACGTGATAGGCGAACACGTGGCCGCCGGCGGGGTCGGTGTTGGCGCGGAGGCTCTCGCCCAGGCCCGTCCCGTAGAAGATGTTGTCGCCGAGCACGAGGGCGACCGGCTGGTCGCCGATGAAGTCCGCGCCGATGAGGAACGCCTGGGCGAGGCCCTCCGGCCGCGGCTGCACCGCGTAGCTGACCTCGATGCCGACGTCGGAGCCGTCCCCGAGCAGCCGCCGGAAGGACTCCTGGTCCTCGGGCGTGGTGATGACGAGGACCTCGCGGATCCCGGCATTCATCAGCAGGGAGAGCGGGTAGTAGATCATCGGCTTGTCGTAGATCGGCATCAGCTGCTTGCTGATCGCCTTCGTGATCGGGTAGAGCCGGGTCCCGCTGCCCCCCGCCAGGACGATTCCGCGCATCCGGTCACGATATCCGCGGGGCCCCCTCGGACCGGCCTCGTAGGCTCGGATCGACCCTGCATCCCACCCTTATCGGGGAGATTCCGCTGACCGGTAGCCCGCGCGTGCTCGTCGACGCCACGGCCGTGCCCGCCGACCGGGGCGGCGTGGGCCGGTACGTCGACGAACTGCTCCCGGCGCTCGTCGCGGAGGGTGCCGACCTGGCCGTCGCCGTCCAGGCGCACGACGTCGGCCACTACCGGGCCCTGCTGCCCGGTGTCGACCTCCTGCCGGCGCCCGCGGCGGCGGCCCGCGCCGCGGTGCGGTTCGCGTGGGAGCAGACCGGTCTCCCGCTCCTGGTCCGGCGCAGCGGCGCCGACGTGCTGCACAGCCCGCACTACACGATGCCGCTCGCGGCCGGGGTGCCCGTCGTGACGACGCTGCACGACGCGACGTTCTTCACCCACCCCGACGTGCATCTCGCCGTCAAGCGGACGTTCTTCCGGGCCTGGACGCGCACCTCGCTGCGGCGGGCGGCGCGCTGCGTCACCCCGTCGGCCGCCACGCGGGACGAGCTGGTGCGGGTGGCGGGAGCCCGGGCGGAGCGGGTCGACGTCGCCCACCTCGGCGTCGACACGCGCCGGTTCCACGTGCCCTCGGCCGAGGAGCGGTCCGCCGTCCGGGCGCACGTCGGGGTGGACGGTCCGTACGTCGCCTTCCTCGGCACGCTGGAACCGCGGAAGAACGCAGCGGGGCTGGTCCGGGGCTGGGTCCAGGCGTTCGCCGGCACCGAGGACCCGCCGGCCCTGGTGCTGGCCGGCGGTCGTGGCTGGGACGACGAGATCGACCGCGCCGCGGCCGAGGTGCCACGCGGCCTCGAGCTCCACCGGCCCGGCTACCTCCCCTGGAGATGCTGGCCGGGTTGCTCGGCGAGGCAGACGTCGTGGCCTACCCGAGCCTGGGCGAGGGTTTCGGTCTTCCGGTGCTGGAGGCCATGGCGTGCGGGGCGGCCGTGCTCACCACCCGGCGGCTGTCACTGCCGGAGGTGGGGGGTGACGCCGTCGCCTACACCGAGCCCGACCCGGGGGCGATCGCCGTGCGCCTGCGCGAGCTGTGCGCCGACCCGGGGGAGCGACGGCGACTCGGCGCGGCGGCGCGGGCACGGGCGGCGCTCTTCGACTGGCGCGCCTGCGCGCGCGTCCACGTGGCCAGCTACGCGGCCGCGGTCGGGTCCTGACGGCGGCGGGACCGCCGGACCGTAGGGTCGCAGGCGTGGGGACCGAGCCGGGCGACGAGCCGCTGCGCGTCGTGGCCGTCACGTACTCGCCGGGCGAGGCGCTCGACGGCTTCCTGTCCTCGCTGTCGACGGCCACCCGGCGGCCGCTGGACGTCGTCCTCGCCGACAACGGCTCCACCGACGGCGCTCCCGAGCGCGCCGCGGCCACGCACCCGCACGTCCGCGTGCTCCCGACCGGCGGCAACATCGGCTACGGCGCGGCCGCGAACGCCGGGCTGGCCGACCACCGCTCCGGCTGGGCGCTGGTGGCCAACCCCGACATCCGCTTCGAGCCCGGCGCGGTCGACGAGCTGCTCGCCGTCGCGGCCCGCTGGCCGCGGGCGGCCACCGTCGGGCCGGCCATCCGCACGCCGGACGGGCAGCTGTACCCGTCGGCCCGCGACCTGCCGGAGCTGTCCACCGGCATCGGGCACGCGGTGTTCGGCTGGGTCTGGCCGAGCAACCCGTGGACCGCCCGCTACCGCCGCGAGCGGGAAGCCCCGCGGGAGCGCGTGGCCGGCTGGCTGTCAGGGTCCTGTTTCCTGGTCGACGCCGAGGCGTTCCACTCCGTCGGCGGCTTCGACCCCGGCTACTTCATGTACTTCGAGGACGTCGACCTCGCCGCCCGGCTCGGCCGGCGCGGCTGGCTGCACGTCTACGCCCCCTCGGCGGTGGTCGAGCACGAGGGCGGACACGCCACCCGGCGCGATCCGCACCGCATGCAGCGCGTCCACCACACCAGCGCGCTGCGGTACCTGGCCCGGAGGCACCCGCGCCGGGTCGAGGCGCCGCTGCGGCTCCTCCTGCGGGCGGGACTCGGCGCCCGGATGCTCGTGTCCTACGTCAGCGCCCGCGTCGGTGCCGGCGCCCGGCCCCAGCGCTCGGCGGACGAGCTGCCGCGGGCCCGCACCAGGAGACGGTTCCGGCGGGGGACGAGTTGAGCGACATCGGGAGGACGGGCTCGTGCGACACGCAGTGATCATGGCCGGCGGGTCGGGCACGCGGCTCTGGCCGCTGTCCCGGGCCGAGCGACCCAAGCAGCTGCTCGACGTGGTGGCCGGCGCCGACGGCGTCCACAGCCTGCTCGCCGAGGCGTTCGTCCGCCTGCGCGCCGTCCTGCCCGCCGACCGCATCTGGGTGTGCACGGCGGCCCGGTACGGCGACCAGGTGCGCGCGGCACTGCCCGAGCTGGGCGCCGACCGGCTGATCCTCGAGCCGGTCGCGCGCGACACGGCCAACGCCGTCGGGCTGGCCGCGGCGCTCGTGGCCCACGCCGACCCCGACGCCGAGCTGGCCGTCGTGAGCGCCGACCACGTCATCCGGCCGGTGGAGCGCTTCGCGGCCACGCTGACCACCGCGTTCGACGCGCTGGCGGTGCGCCCCGACGCGCTGGTCACCCTGGGCATCACGCCCACGTCGCCGGCCACCGGCTTCGGCTACGTGCAGCGCGGCGCGCCGACCGAGGTGCCCGGCGTGGCGGAAGCCGCCGCCTTCCGCGAGAAGCCGGACCGCGCGACGGCCGAGGCCTACCTCGCGTCCGGCGAGTACCTGTGGAACTCCGGGATGTTCGTCTGGCGTGCCCAGACCGTGCTCGACGCGCTGGCCGACCACCTGCCCGCCACCGCGGACGGGCTGCGGCGGATCGTCGCGGCGGCGCCGGGGACCGACCGCGACGCCGTCCTGGCCGAGGTGTTCCCGACCCTGCAGAAGATCAGCGTCGACTACGCCGTCCTGGAGCCCGCTGCCTCCGAGCCCGGCCGGGTGCTCGTGGCCGACCTCGACGTCGACTGGCTGGACGTCGGGTCGTGGCCGGCGCTGGCGCACACGCTGGACCGCGACGATGCCGGCAACGCGGTGCGCGGCCTGACCGTCGTCCTCGACGGCTCCGGCAACATCGTGCTCAGCGACGACCCCAGCCACGTGGTGGCGCTGGTCGGTGTGCACGACTCGGTCGTCGTGCACACCGCCGACGTGACGCTCGTCTGCCCCGTCACCGACGCCGAGCGGGTCAAGCAGCTGCTCGCCGCCGTCGAGGAACGGCACGGGTCCCGGTACAGCTGAGCGCGGTACAGCGCAACCGGCTCACTAGCCTGCGGGGCATGACGAGCTTCGACGTGGCAGCGGTGGTCAGCGGGGGAGCCTCCGGGCTCGGCGCGGCCACGGTGCGTGCCCTGGCCGCGCGGGGCGCCGCCGTGACGATCCTGGACCTCCAGGCCGACCGCGGCGAGGCGCTCGCGGCCGAGCTGGGCGGGCACACCACGTTCGTGCGGACCGACGTGACCGACGAGGCCTCGGTGCAGGCGGCGGTCGCCGACGCGACGGCCAAGGACCGCCCGCTGCGGATCGCGGTGAACTGCGCCGGCATCGGCTGGGCGCAGCGCACCGTCGGCCGGGACGGCGCACCGCACGACCTCGGCGCGTTCACGCGGACGGTCATGGTCAACCTGGTCGGCACGTTCAACGTGCTCCGGCTCGCCGCGGCGGCCATGTCGGCCACCGAGCCGACCGAGGACGGCGAGCGCGGCGTCGTCGTCAACACCGCCTCCATCGCCGCCTACGACGGGCAGATCGGCCAGGTCGCCTACGCCGCGTCGAAGGGGGCATCGTGGGGCTCACGCTGCCCGCGGCGCGCGACCTCGCGTCCGTCGGCGTCCGCGTGTGCACCGTCGCGCCGGGCCTGGTCGACACGCCGCTGCTGGCCGGTCTGCCGGAGGAAGCGCGGACGGCACTCGCCGCGGGCATACCCTTCCCCAGGCGGCTCGGCCGCCCGGACGACTTCGCCCAGCTGGCGCTGGCGATCATCGAGCACGGCTACCTCAACGGCGAGGTCATCCGGATGGACGGCGCCCTGCGCATGGCACCGCGCTGAGAACCACCTGACCGCACCACCCGGGGGAACATCCTGACCAGCACGCTGCCCAGCACGAGGACCACAGCCGCCTTCGAGTCCACCTGGGCGCCGGACTGGCCGCTGGAGATCCTGCGGGCGCTGTCGCCGCACCGCCGGGGCACCGGCGACCCGACGATGCGGATCGCCGAGGACGGGCTGTGGCGGACCACCACCACGACGGACGGGCCGGCGACGGTGCGGATCGCCTCCTCGGGCGGAACGGTCCGCGTCTCCGCCTGGGGTCCGGGCGCCGAGCGGGCCGGGCGCGCCGTGCCCGAGTGGCTGGGGGCCGCCGACCGCCCCGACGAGTTCGACCCCGGCGACCACGCGGTCGTGGCCGACCTGCACCGCCGGACGCGCTGGCTGCGGCTCGGGCGGACCGGGCGCACGTGGGACGCCGTGGTCCCGGCTGTCCTGGAGCAGAAGGTGACCACGGTCGAGGCCAACCGGGTGTGGCGGGAGCTGCTGCGGCTGGCCGGCGAACCGGCTCCCGGCCCTGCACCCGAGGGCATGAGGGTGCCGCCGTCACCGCAGCGGGTGCTGGACGTGACCGACTGGCAGTGGCACGCGTGCGGGCTGGACGGGGCGCGCCGGCGGGCGGTCCGGGCGGTGGCGTCGGTCGCCTCGCGGCTCGAGCCCGAGGCCGCCGGCGACTCCGCGGCCCTGCAGCGGCGGCTGTGCGCTGTGCCCGGCATCGGTGTGTGGACGGCGGCCGAGGTGGCGCAGCGCGCGCTCGGCTGCCCCGACTCCGTCAGCGTCGGGGACTACCACCTCAAGAACATCGTGGGCTGGGCGCTGGCCGGGCGGAGGAACACCGACGACGCCGGGATGCTCGAGCTGCTCGAGCCGTGGCGGGGTCAGCGGCAGCGCGTGGTGCGGCTGCTGCTGGCCGGTGGCTCCCGCCGTCCCCGTCGCGGACCGCGCTTCGCCCCGACGAACTACCGCCGCATCTAGCCCCGCCGCCGCGACTGTGCGCAGATCCACGTCATCGGCAGCGGATGAGGTGGATGCGCGCACAACGGTCAGCTGGCCGCGGCGCGCAGCTCTGCGTAGCGGGCGGCGCACTGCTCCATCGTCGGCAGCAGGCCCTGTTCCTGTGCCTCCGCCAGCGAGGGGGCTGCCCGGTCCTTCGCCGAGAACTCGAACTCGAGGCCGGAGGGCCAGGGGAGGTCGAGCTCCGGGTCCATCGGGTCGATCCCGAACTCGCGGCCGGGGGAGTACCCGGTGGACACCAGATAGGTGACCGAGCTGTGGTCGGCCAGCGACACGAAGGCGTGGCCCAGCCCCTCGGCGAGGTAGACCGCACGCGGCTGATCGCTGTCCAGCAGCACCGAGTCGTGGACGCCGAAGGTCGGGGAACCGACCCGGATGTCGACGACGACGTCCAGGACCCGGCCCGCGGGGCAGTAGACGTACTTGGCCTGACCGGGTGGGACGAGCGCGAAGTGCACGCCCCGCAGGACGCCGCGGGCGGAGACGCTGTGGTTGGCCTGCGCGACGGTCAGGCCGAAACCCGTCGCCTCGGCGAGGACGTCGGCCTTGTACCACTCGGTGAAGCGCCCGCGGGAGTCCCCGTGCGGCACCAGATCGAGGACATAGCTGTCCGGCACGGCCAGTTCGCGGAGCTGCACGCCTCGACGGTAACCACGTGGGGTGGGTCAGGTCGGCGTGGTCCCCAGCCACAACCTCCCGACGAGTGAGGAGCCGCCGGGCGTGCCCACCGGCTCCCACCGGGTGGTCCAGCCGTCGGCGTGCAGCTGCACCACCGCCGCGCCGAGCAGCGCCCCCAGGTTGAGCGCGGTGGTGGTGCTGAGCGCGTCGGTGAGGTGGACGTCCACCACGCCGTCGCCCTCACCCCCGTAGCGGAACACGACCGGGAACTCCGGGAGGGCGCCGCTCGCGACCCGGAACGCGTCGGCGACGGCGGCCAGCTCCCCGGGACGGGGCACGAGCTCGTCCGCCGGTACGCGCGACCCGACCAGGTCGCGCGCGCCGTAGGGGAAGAGGTCGTCCTGCGGCAGCCGCACCAGCGGGCGGGTGCCGTCGTCGGGATCCGGCTGCTGCACCCGCAGGCCGCGCACCACGGCCACGGGGACCCCGGCGAGCTTTCCTTTCACCAGGTCGGCGGCCGAGGCGATCTCGTCGACCACGGCGACCCGGGTCGTCTCCAGCCGGTTGCCGTGGGCGTCGACGGTGCCGCGGAAGTCGGTGAGCGCCCGGATCCCGGCCGACCCCACGGCGACGTCGGTGAGCCCCTCGCGCCAGGTACGACCGAAGGTGTCGCTCACCACGACGGCGACGTCGACGCCCAGGAGTTCGCCGAGCCGGTCGCGCAGCCGGCGGGCCGAGGCGTCGCCGTCCTCGGGCAGGAGGACCAGCGCGTCCTGCCCGACGTTGGAGGCGTCGATGCCGGCGGCCGCGACCACCCAGCCCTGCTGCGTCTGCACGATGGCCAGCGGCCCGCGACGGGCGACGACCCGGACCGCCTCGTCCTCGACGGCCTGCAGGCGCAGCTGCTCCCGGTCGGCGCCGGGCGGCACGGGCACCAGGCGGCCCTCCGCCTTGGACACGATCTTCGACGTGACGACGACGACGTCACCGTCGGCCAGCCAGGGCGCGGCCCCCGCGATCGCGCCGGCCACGTCGTCGCCGGGCGCGAACTCGGGGAGTCCCGGCACCGGGTGGATCGACAGGCCCGTCGTCGCCTGCTCAGACACCGGCGGCGTCCAGGGCGGCGCGGGCCAGGGCCGTCGTGGCCTCGGGCGACGACATCATCAGCGGCACCTCGCGGACGTCGACCCCCGGCACCGTCGCACCGTCGCCGGGTGCCACGAGCCAGGCGTCCAGCAGCCCGCCGTCGCTGCGCGCCCCGTAGTGCCGGCCCACCCCTTCGGCGCTCACCTCGATGCCCAGGACGGGCAGGCAGCGGTCCGCCATGCCGCGCACGACCGAGCCCCCGACGATCGGGGAGACGCCGGCCACGCGGGCCGGGGACGCGGTCAGCGCCTCACGCACCCCGGCGACCCCCAGGATGGTGCCGATCGACACCACGGGGTTCGACGGCGCCAGCAGCACCGCGTCGGCCGCCGTGAACGCCTCGACGACCCCGGGCCCCGGGCGGGCGGTGTCCACGCCGATCTGCACGAAGCCGGCGGGTTCCAGCCCGGCCCCGTACCGCACCCACCACTCCTGGAAGTGGATCGCGCGCCGACCGCCGCTGTCTGGGTCGGTGACGACGACGTGGGTCTCCACCCGCTGGTCGCTCATCGGCAGCAGCGTGACGCCGGGCTGCCATCGGTCGGCGAGCGCCGCGGTCACCGCCGACAGCGGATAGCCCGCGTCGAGCATCCGCGTGCGCACCAGGTGCGTGGCGAGGTCGCGGTCACCGAGGCCGAACCAGTCGGGGTCGGCCCCGTAGCCGGCCAGCTCCTCCTTGACCGTCCAGCTCTCGCCGGTCCGGCCCCAGCCACGCTCCTCGTCGATGCCGCCGCCGAGGGTGTACATGACCGTGTCGAGGTCCGGACAGATGCGCAGGCCGTGCATCGTCACGTCGTCGCCGGTGTTGACGACGGCGGTGATGCCCGCCTCCGGGGCCGCGGCCCGGACTCCGCGGAGGAAACGAGCCCCTCCGGTCCCACCGGCCAGCACGACGATCTCCACGAAAGACATCGTGCCCGATGGTCACTTGTCGACTGTTCTGCGGGCGTGTCGGGGGTCGCAGCGAGAACTGACGAACGAGTGTGACGCCTGTGGCTGGTGTGGCGTGTCGCTTACACCGGGCGAAGTTGACGGGCAGGCAACGACACGCGTGTAATTCCGGCGATGTCATCGCGTGCAGGGCGGTCCGGGAACGTCCCGGGGACCGCGCACCGGGACAAGATCGAGAGGGGACGCAACGTCATGGCCGAGGTCTCGTGGCTCAGCGACTACGTCAACGGGAACGACCGGAACGACCGCTTCGCCGCCTCTCCGCTGGGGCAGGCGAGCCACGGCATCGCCGGCCTGCTCGGCATCGGCGCCGAGGCCGACGCCCAGTCGTGGCAGGAGCAGGCGCTGTGCGCCGAGACCGACCCCGAGGCGTTCTTCCCCGAGAAGGGCGGCTCGACCCGCGAGGCGAAGAAGATCTGCACCGGGTGCGAGGTCAAGGCGCAGTGCCTGGAGTACGCCCTGGCCAACGACGAGCGCTTCGGCATCTGGGGTGGGCTGTCGGAGCGGGAGCGCCGCCGGCTGCGCCGCCGCGCCGTCTGAAGCACACGTCAGCTGACCCGCTGACCCCTCCGCGGGTCACTCCCACAGCCGCCGACGGTCTCCGTCGGCGGCTGTGGTGCTATTCGGGGCGTGTCCGCCCGTACCGTCCGGTTCGCCGTCGGCCGGGCGGATGTCGCCCGAGCGCTCCGGGCGGCCGCCCCGCTGATGGCCGACCTCCGGGCGCCGGTGACCGCCCGGGCGCCGTGGCTCACCGCCGTCCTCAACGGAACGGCGGCCCGCCGTTCGATCGGTACCCGGCCCGTCGCGGTCGTGGTCGAGGGGCCCGGACGGCCCGACGCCGCAGCCTTCCTCACCGCTCCCCGGCGGAGACCGACGGGGGAGGTGCGGCTGCTCGGGCAGGGCGTCGGTCCGACGCCGCCGGGCCGACCGCCGTTCCGGCTGCTCGCCCGGGACCGGGCAGCGGCCGAGCTGCTCGCCGACGGGATCTGCCGGCTCCTGGGCGGGACCCGCTCCCTGCGTCTCGTGGGGCTGCCGCTCGGCGACCCGACCGCCCGGGCGCTGTCGGTCCGGCTGCCCGACGGGCTGATCGCCAACGGCCGCAGCACCCGGGTCCTGGACGAGCTCGACACCGTGGGCACGGTGGCCCGGAGCCGCGACCCGGGGGACGTCGACCGGTGGCTGCCGCAGCTCCTCGAGCGCGTGCCGGTGCGGCGGGAGGCCGAGCTGCTCCGCGCGTCGGCCCGCCTGCACGCCGCGATCGGGCAGCTCGAGGTGGCCGTCGTCGCCGAGCGCGGCCTGCTGCGCGCCGGCCTGCTCACGCTGGTCGACGGTGCCGACCGCTGGCCGTGGTGGGGGTGGAGCGCAGGCGGTGGCCTCGGCAGCGAGATGGGCGCCCCACTGGTCGCGATGACCGCGCCGGCCCGCCGCTGGCCCTGACCGCCGGGTCAGCCGCCCAGCCGCAGCTCGCTGCCGCCCGTCGCCGGCGCGCGGTCGTCGCCGAGTTCGACGGTCCCGTCGGCCGGAACCCAGCCCGCGTCGTCCTCGCCGGGCCGCGGCTCGACCGTGACCACCACCTCGTAGGCCGCCCCGGTGGGCTCCGGCGGCGTCCCGTTCGGGCGGAGGTGGATCGGGAAGCGCCCGGACACCCGCACGGCCTCTCCGTCGCGGTCCACCCGCAGCTCCGGCTCGGTCAGCTCCGCGGACAGGGTCTGGGACCGCACGCACCCCGCGGCCACGGGATCGCCCGGCGCCCGGTCGGACAGGCAATTGTGGGTGGGCAGCTCGAGTCGTGCCGTGGTGCGCCCGCGGTCCGACGTCAGGGTGAGCCGCGGATAGGTCACCGTGACCCCCACGGCCCGGCGCTCGAGGACGACGCCCTCGAACGCCAGCCGCGCCTCGACGCCGTGCCGCTCCGGGGCCCGGTCAGCCACGTCGGGCCGGTCCCGGTCCACCGTGGCCAGGGCCGCCGCCGTCCCGACCCCGATGAGGACGACCGCGCAGGCGGCCGCCAGCAGGGCCGGCGTCCGGGTCGCCGGTCGCGGGCGGGCCCCGGTCGCCGGTCCGACGGCCGGCAGCGCGGCGAGCGCCGGCCAGCCCGAGCCCGCCGAGGTCCGGGCGCCCGGCGAGCCGGGCGGGTGCTCCAGGAAGGCGGGCAGGTCGTCGTGCCGTTCCGGCGGCGGTGGCGGCCGGTCGGCGCGCCGGCGGACGACGAGCGCCGTGAGCAGGGCCACCAGCGCGAGGAGGGCGAGCCCGAGGACGGCGCCCAGCACGAGCCAGGGCAGCGTCGACGACGCCGCCTGCTCACTCCCGGCCAGATGCATCCCGACCAGCATCGCAGGGGAGCGGGGCGCCCTTAGCCGGTCGGGTCGATCTCCTCGGGGTCGCGGCCGAGCAGGGCCGCGATCTGGTCCACGACGACGTCGCGCACCAGATCGGCGAGGTCCTCGCGGTCGTGCGCGCGGATCTCCAGGGGCCGCCGGTACACGACGATGCGGGGAGGGACGTCCCGGCCGTTCACCCGCTGCGCCGGCAGCACCCGGGCCAGCGGCACGCTGCCGTCGTCCAGCACGTCGGCGTCGAGGACGACCTCGTCGGGGTTCGTGTGGTCGACCCACGGGACGTCCTCGACGGCGAACTCCACGCCGGCGAGCTCCCGCTCCCAGCGCCGCTCGATGTCCTCGACGGCGTCGAGGACCATGTCGTCGAACTGCTCGGCCCTGCTGCGGGCCAGCGGGACCTCGGCCGGCACGAGCCGTCCGCGCAGGCCCCGGCCGTGCCGGTCGCGGCGGGGACGGCTGTGCGGGCGGCGGGGCGGACGCGTCATGACGGGGGAGAGCCTACGGCCGAGCAGGGGCACCCGGCCGGTGTCGAGGCCCGCGGGGTCATCGTGCAGGATGGGGCTCGGCGTCCGGCGGACCGGAGATTTCCGGTGCGCCTGCTCCCATCGACCGCCCAGCGGCATTACTGTGCCCAGCGTGAGGAACCGGTGGTGAGGCAGTCACGTCGCTGCTCGCGCAGCGGCTGCGCGCAACCGGCAGCGGCGACCCTGACCTACGTCTACGCGGAGTCGACCGCTGTCGTGGGTCCCCTGGCGACCTTCTCGGAGCCGCACAGCTACGACCTCTGCGAGTTCCACGCCGGGCGGCTGACCGTGCCCCGTGGCTGGGAGGTCGTGCGGCACGAGATCGACCTCGACGACTCCGGGCCGACCGGGGACGACCTGCTCGCCCTCGCCGACGCCGTCCGCGAGGCGGCCCGCCCCGAGCCGCCGCGCGACCCCGCGGACGACGGCAGCGGCACCCGCCGCGGCCACCTGCGGGTGCTGCCCGACCTCGGTTAGCGAAAGGACCCCGCTGCCCCCCGCCGCTCGCACGCTCGCGGCGGGCCCCTGCAGCGGGGCCGATAAGGTCCGTCCCGTGCGCGACCTCTCCTCGATAATCAAGGCCTACGACGTCCGTGGCGTCGTCCCCGACGAGTGGGACGAGGACACCAGCCGCGCGATCGGCGCGGCCTTCGCCGAGTTCGTCCGCGCCGACAGCGGGGCCACCTCGGTGGTCACCGCGCACGACATGCGCGACTCGTCCATCCCGCTGTCGCGGGCGTTCGCCGAGGGCGTGATCAGCCGCGGCGTCGACGTCGTGGAGGCCGGCCTCGGCTCGACCGACCTGCTGTACTTCGCGGCCGGCTCGCTGCAGCTGCCGGGCGCCATGTTCACCGCGAGCCACAACCCGGCGCAGTACAACGGCATCAAGATGTGCCGGGCCGGGGCCGCGCCGATCGGGCAGGACTCCGGTCTGGCCGCGATCCGCGAGGCCGCCGAGCGCAACTCCTACGACCGGGCGCCGGACCGGGTCGGCGAGGTCACCTCCCGCGACGTCCTCGCCGAGTACGCCGCCCACCTCCGCTCGCTGGTCGACCTGTCGACCATCCGCCCGCTCAAGGTCGTCGTCGACGCGGGCAACGGCATGGGCGGGCACACCGTGCCGGTCGTGCTGGCGGGCCTCCCGCTGGAGATCGTGCCGCTGTACTTCGAGCTCGACGGCACGTTCCCCAACCACGAGGCCAATCCGCTCGACCCGGCCAACCTGGTCGATCTGCAGGCGGCCGTCACCCGCCACGGCGCCGACATCGGTCTGGCCTTCGACGGCGACGCCGACCGCGTGTTCGTCGTCGACGAGACCGGCGCCCCGGTGAGTCCGTCGGCGGTCACCGCCCTGGTCGCCGTCCGCGAGCTCGCCAAGGGGCGCGGCAACGTGATCATCCACAACCTGATCACCTCCCGGGCGGTGCCCGAGATCGTGCGCGAGCACGGCGGGGAGCCGGTCCGCACGCGGGTCGGCCACTCGTTCATCAAGGCCGAGATGGCGCGTACCGACGCCGTCTTCGGCGGCGAGCACTCCGCGCACTACTACTTCCGGGACTTCTGGCGGGCCGACACCGGCATGCTGGCCGCGATGCACGTGCTCGCGGCACTGGGCGAGCAGGGCCGCCCCCTCTCCGAGCTGACCGCGGCATACAGCCGCTACGCCGCCTCGGGTGAGATCAACTCCACCGTGGCGGACGCGAAGGCGAGCTCGGCCACGGTCCGCGACGCGTTCGCGGAGCAGGACGGCGTCACGGTGGACGAGCTCGACGGGCTGACCGTCGACCTGCCCGACGGCTCGTGGTTCAACCTGCGGGCCAGCAACACCGAGCCGCTGCTGCGGCTCAACGTCGAGGCGCCCGACGAGGCGCGGATGATCGAGCTACGGGACCAGGTCCTGGGAATGGTGCGCGCATGACCGAGGGCACGACGCACGCGAGCGGGCCGTTGGGCCTGGATCCCCAGCTGCTGGCCATCCTGGCGTGTCCCGACACGCACCACAGCCCGTTGACCGTCGACGAGGCCGCGGGCGAGCTGCTCTGCACCACCTGCGACCGCGCCTTCCCGGTCCGCGACGGCATCCCCGTACTGCTGCTGGACGAGGCGCGGCACAGGTCGGCATGACCGGGCCCGAGTTCGCCGAGGAGGTCCTCGACGACCTCGACCTGCTGCGTGCGCGAGACCCCCGCGGGCTGCTGCCCGCCGTCGCGGGCGCCGGCGCCCAGGTGCGGGAGACGGCACGGCTGACCGAGGAGGCCGGGCTCGGACGCGTCACCGACGGCGGCCGGCCGCGCGGCCTGGTCATCGTGGCCCGCCGTGAGGGGGCGGTGGCGGCGTCCGTGCTGCGGGCGCTGCTCGGGCCGTCGAGCCCGGTCACCGTGGACGTCGTCCCCGGTCCGAGCCTCCCGGTGTGGACCGGGCCCAGCGACATCGCCGTCGTCGCCACGCGCACGGGCGCGGGGCAGTACGCCGTGGCCCCCGCCTACGAGGCGGCCCGCCGCGGCGTGACCCTCCTGGGCATCGGCGCCGACGACGCCCCGCTGCGGGCGGCCTGCTCGACCGCCCGAGCCCCCTACGTCGCGCTGCCCCGGACCAGGGTCCGGCACACGACCCTCTGGTCGCTGCTGACCCCCATGCTCCTGCTGGCCACCGACCTCGGCCTGCTGCCCCGGGGCACGGCGGACCCGGAGGCCGTCGCCGGGGCGCTGGACGAGATCGCCGGCGAGTGCGGCCCGGCGCAGGAGTCGTTCGTCAACCCGGCGAAGACCCTGGGGCTGGAACTGCTCGACGCGCTGCCGGTGATCGCGGCGGAGGGGCCACTGGCCGGGACGGCGGCCACCCGGATCGAGGACCAGCTCGCCACCCTCGCCGGGCTGCCCGTGGCCGGCTTCCGGCTGCCCGACCAGCGGGTCGCCGCGTGCTCCGTGCTGGGCGGCCCGCTCGCCCCCCGGGACGCCGACGACTTCTTCCGCGACCGGGCCGACGACGAGGGTCGCCGCCTCCGGCTGCTGACCATCCGTGATCCCGAGGCCGGCGCGAACGACGGCGCGGAGGAGCGGGAGCCGCGCTCCGCGGGGGCGGCCGTCGACGAGGTGCTGCGCACCGCGGCGGCCCACAACGTCCCCGTGAGCGGGCTGGCCGAGCACGGCGACCCGCTGCGGTACGCCCGGCTGCCCCGCCTGGCCCGCCAGCTGGCGGTCGCCGACTTCACCGCGGTCTACCTCGCGCTGGCCCTGGACAACGAGCGCGCCATCTCGCCATGACCCACCCCGCCCCGACGCACCCCGACACGACGGGGCGTTGGAGACGCCGTGAGCGGGTACTGCCGCCGCCGAGCGTCGGGCACCGCAGCACCTGACCGACCAGCGACGCCGAAGACAGCACGCGGGTGCTGACCGATCGAGAGGACCCCTTGTGGCCGGCGGACTCGTAGCCCTCCTCGACGACGTGGCCGTGCTCGCGCGCGCCGCCGCCGCCTCCATCGACGACATCGGTGCGGCGGCGGGGCGGGCCAGCGTGAAGGCCGCCGGTGTCGTCGTCGACGACACCGCCGTCACGCCGCAGTACGTGCAGGGGCTCGCCGCGGAGCGCGAGCTGCCGATCATCCGGCGCATCGCGCTGGGCTCGCTCCGCAACAAGCTGCTGATCATCCTGCCGGCCATCCTGCTGCTCAGTCAGTTCCTGCCGTGGCTGCTCACGCCGATCCTGATGCTCGGGGGCGCCTACCTCTGCTACGAGGGCGCGGAGAAGATCTGGCACCGGATCAGCGGGCATCAGGAGAGCCATGCCTCGGTGGAGGAGGCGCTGCCGGACGAGAAGTCGATCGTGTCCGGGGCCGTGCGGACCGACTTCATCCTGTCCGCCGAGATCATGGTCATCTCGCTCAACGAGGTGGCACGCGAGGGATTCGTGTCGCGGGCGGCGATCCTCGCGGTCGTCGCGATCGGGATCACCGTCCTCGTGTACGGCGTCGTCGGGCTGATCGTGAAAATGGACGACGTGGGGCTGGCGCTGTCGCAGCGGGACGGCAAGCGCGTGGCCCGGTTCGGCCGGGGGCTGGTCAGGGCCATGCCCCGGCTGCTGTCGGCGCTCACGGTGATCGGCACCGTCGCGATGCTGTGGGTCGGTGGCCACATCCTGCTGGTGGGCAGCCACGAGCTGGGCCTGCATGCCGTCTACGACGTCGTGCACCACCTCGAGGAGGCCGCGCACGAGGCCACCGGTGCCCTCGGCGGAGTGGTGGGCTGGCTGGTCAACACGGCCGGCAGCGCCGTGCTCGGTCTCGTGGTCGGCGCGCTGGTCGTGGTGGTCATGAACCTCACCGTCCACCGCCGGAAGGCAGGGTCGGCGGCGTCCCACTGATCAAGGACCCCGTCCTCCTCACGCCGCGCAGGCTCGGCGCGAGCCTCGGGACGGGGCCGGGCGAGTTGGGGGACAGTGGGGACATGCACTCGCGGGAGACCGACCGCACCTACCTGTCGCCGGAGCGCCGGCGGGCCGACCGCGCGCGACTGGAGAGCGAGGTCGTCGACGTCCTCGTCATCGGCGGCGGGGTCACCGGCGCCGGTGCGGCGCTGGACGCGGCGAGCCGCGGGCTGACCGTCGCACTGGTGGAGGCGCGCGACTGGGCCTCGGGTACGTCGAGCCGCTCGAGCAAGCTGATCCACGGCGGCCTGCGCTACCTGGAGCAGTTCGCCTTCCCCTGGTCCACGAGGCGCTCTCCGAGCGCGCCCGGCTGGTGCGGACCATCGCGCCGCACCTGGTCACGCCACTGCCGTTCCTGCTGCCACTGACCAGGAAGGTGTGGCAGCGGGCCTACTTCGGTGCCGGTGTCGCCCTCTACGACGTGCTCGGCGCGGCGTTCACCCGCGGCCGGGACATCCCCCGGCACCGGCACCTGTCCCGCAGGGCGACGCTCGAGGCCTTCCCGGGGCTGCGCAGCGACCTCGTCCGCGGTGCCATCCGGTACTGGGACGCGCAGGTGGACGACGCCCGGCACACCCTCGCGGTGGTGCGCACTGCCGCCGGCTACGGGGCCCGCGTGCTCTCCAGCGCGCGGGTGGTCGGGCTGCTGCGGGACGGCGACGGGGCGGGCGGGGACGACATGGCGCCGGTCGTCGGTGCGCACGTCGCCGACCTGACCGACGGGACGGCGTTCACCGTCCGCGCGCGCAGCGTCATCGCCGCGACCGGCGTCTGGAGCGACGACATCGGGGAGATGCTCGGCGTCGCCGCGCCCAGCCTGCGGGTGCGCGCGTCGAAGGGCGTGCACCTCGTGCTGCCGCGTTCGGCCATCGACGGCGCCGACCTCGACGCGGCCGGCGGCCCCCAGGCGGGACTCATCCTGCGGACGCCGACGAGCGTGCTGTTCGTCATCCCGTGGGGCGAGCGGTGGATCGTCGGCACCACCGACACCCCCTGGAAGCTGGACCGCGACCACCCCGCGGCCAGCAGCGCCGACATCGACTACCTGCTGGGCCAGCTCAACGCGGTGCTGACCCGGCCGGTCTCGGTCGACGACTGCCTGGGTGTCTACGCCGGGCTGCGGCCGCTCCTGGCCGGCGAGTCCGACGAGACCAGCCGCCTCTCGCGCGAGCACGCGGTGGTCACCCCCGTCCCGGGTCTGGTGCTCGTCGCCGGCGGGAAGTACACGACCTACCGGGTCATGGCCGAGGACGCCGTCGACGCCGCCGTCGTCGGCCTGCCCGGTGTCGCGTCGTCCCGGACGAAGCTGCTCCCGCTGGTGGGCGCTCAGCGCTGGGAGGAGGTCCGCGACCGCGCCGCCGAGCTCGCCGGGTCCTCCGGGCTCGCCGTGGACACCGTCCAGCGCCTGCTGCGCCGGCACGGCGACCAGATCGCCGACGTCCTCGGGCTCATCCGTTCGGATCCGTCGCTGGCCCGGCCGCTGACGGGGGCGCCGCACCACCTGGCGGCCGAGGTCGTGCACGCGGTCACCGCGGAAGGCGCCCTGCACCTGGACGACGTCCTGACCCGGCGGACGCGGATCTCGATCGAGACCGCCCACCGGGGCGTGGAGTCCGCGCCCGAGGTGGCCGACCTCATGGCCGCCGTCCTGGGGTGGGATGACGAGCGCCGGCGGCGGGAGGTCGAGCACTACGACGCCCGGGTCGAGGCAGAACGGGAGTCGCAGCGGATGCCCGACGACCACACGGCCGACGCCGCGCGGCTCGGTGCCCCCGATGTGCGGGCCGCGGTGTGACGGGGGAGCAGCAGAGGGACCGCTGATGCGCGGCGGCGCTCCTGGCGGGTCCCGGCCATTACGCTGACGCCGATGTGGCTGCTGCAGAACACCGTGCGTCATTACCCGTGGGGCTCGCACACCGTGATCCCGGAGCTCCTCGGTGAGCCCGCTCCCGCCGACAAGCCCTACGCGGAACTGTGGATGGGGGCGCACCCCGACGCGTCCAGCGTGCTCTCCACCGGGATGGCGCTGAACAAGGCCATCGAGGAGGCGCCGGAGGCGCTGATCGGTCCGGAGGTCCGCGACCGGTTCGGGGACCGGCTGCCCTTCCTGATGAAGGTGCTGGCCGCGGAGCAGCCGCTGTCGCTGCAGGCCCATCCGACGCCCGAGCAGGCGCAGGCCGGATTCGCCGCCGAGGAGGCGGCGGGGGTGCCGCGCAACGACCCGACGCGGACCTTCAAGGACCCGTTCCACAAGCCCGAGCTCCTGCTCGCACTGACCACCTTCGAGGCCCTCTGCGGGTTCCGGCCCGTGGAGGAGTCGCTGCACTGCCTGGCCAAGCTCCAGGTCCCCGAGCTGAAGCCGACGATCGCGGCCCTGGCCCGCGGCGGGCTGCGGGCCGCGATCCCGCAGCTGCTGGCCCTGTCGGCCGAGCGCCGCGAGGAGCTCGTCAAGGCGGTGGCCGCCAAGGCGGCCACGTTCGTGGCGGCGCACGACCCCGAGTTCATCAACACCTACCGGTGGGCGGCCTCGCTGGCCGAGACCTACCCCGGGGACCCGGGCGTGGTCATCTCCCTGATGTGCAACCACCTCAAGCTCGCGCCCGGCGAGGCGGTCTTCCTGCCCGCGGGCAACCTGCACGCCTACCTCAGCGGGGCCGGGGTCGAGGTGATGGCCAGCTCGGACAACGTGCTGCGCGGGGGGCTCACCGGCAAGCACGTCGATCTGGCCGCCCTCATCGAGGTGCTCGACTTCTCCGACGGCCGGGTTCCGGTCATCCACCCGGTGCTGGGCCCCGGTGGTCTGCGCTACCCGGTGCCGGTCGAGGACTTCGACCTCACGCGCGTGCAGCTCGACGGCCAGTCCGGGACGCTGACCACCCGCGGACCGCAGGTGCTGCTCTGCACCGAGGGCACCGCGGTCCTCAGCTCCGCCGACGGTGAGCTCACCCTGGAGCAGGGCTGCTCGGCGTTCGTCCCCGCCGGTACTCCGGTCACCGCCAGCGGCCCCGCCGTCCTCTACCGGGCCACCACCAACCTCAACTGAGAAAGGACCCCCTTCTCCCCACCCCTCGCAGGCTCGGGGCGGTGCCCTGAAGGGGGCCTGGCGTGGTGGCTTCATAACGGTGAGGTCACGACGTATCATGGATCCGGCACGAGCCCCGCCGAAGCCTCGGCATGCTCGCTCGAATCCGCAGACCGCCGATCCTCGGCCCCGCCGCGCGCTGCGCAGCCGCCGGCCGACACGGCTGAACCGCCCTCTGGAGCGACATGACCGCCAGCACTGGCACCCGTCCCCTGACCACGCCCACCGGCGAAGCTGACTTCAAGGTCGCCGACCTCTCCCTCGCCGGCTTCGGCCGCAAGGAGATGCAGCTCGCCGAGCACGAGATGCCCGGCCTCATGGCGCTGCGAGCCGAGTACGGCGACGCCCAGCCTCTCGCCGGCGCGCGCATCGCCGGCTCGCTGCACATGACGGTGCAGACCGCCGTCCTCATCGAGACCCTGACCGCGTTGGGCGCCGACGTGCGCTGGGTCAGCTGCAACATCTTCTCCACGCAGGACCACGCCGCCGCCGCGGTCGTCGTCGGCGACGGCACACCCGAGCAGCCGGCCGGGGTCCCGGTCTTCGCCTGGAAGGGCGAGACGCTGGAGGAGTACTGGTGGTGCACCCAGCGCCTGTTCGAGTTCCGGGACGAGAACGGCGAGGTCGTCGGCCCGAACATGCTGCTGGACGACGGCGGTGACGCCACGCTCCTCGTGCACCTGGGCACCCGCTTCGAGGCCGACGGTGTCGTCCCCGACACGACCGAGGCCGACTCCGAGGAGTACGGCGTCATCCTCGACGTCCTGCGCGGCACCATCGGTCAGGACGGCGGGGCCGAGGACAAGGGCTACTGGACCCGCATCGGCCAGGGCATCAAGGGCGTCACCGAGGAGACCACGACCGGCGTCATGCGGCTCTACGAGCTCGCCCGTGACGGCCGCCTGCTCTTCCCGGCGATCAACGTCAACGACTCGGTCACCAAGAGCAAGTTCGACAACCTCTACGGCTGCCGCCACTCGCTGATCGACGGCATCAACCGCGCCACCGACGTCATGATCGGCGGCAAGGTCGCCGTCGTCTGCGGCTACGGCGACGTCGGCAAGGGCTGCGCCGAGTCGCTGCGCGGCCAGGGCGCCCGGGTCATCGTGACCGAGATCGACCCGATCAACGCGCTGCAGGCCGCCATGCACGGCTACGAGGTGACCACGCTGGACGAGGTGATCGGCAAGGCCGACATCATCATCACCACGACCGGCAACAAGGACATCATCACCGCCGAGCAGCTGGCCTCGACCAAGCACCAGGCGATCATCGGCAACATCGGCCACTTCGACAACGAGATCGACATGGCCGGCCTGGCGAAGACCCCGGGCGTCGTGAAGACGAACATCAAGCCGCAGGTCGACGAGTGGCGGTTCGAGGACGGCCACACGATCATCGTGCTCTCCGAGGGTCGGCTGCTGAACCTGGGCAACGCCACCGGGCACCCCAGCTTCGTCATGAGCGCCTCGTTCTCCAACCAGGTCCTGGCCCAGATCGAGCTGTGGACCAACCGCTCGGCGTACGAGGGCAAGGAGCCCACGGTCACCGTGCTCCCGAAGAAGCTCGACGAGCACGTGGCCCGGCTGCACCTCGACGCCCTCGGCGTGAAGCTCACGACGCTCACCAAGGTGCAGGCCGACTACATCGGCGTGCCCGTCGAGGGCCCCTACAAGAGCGACCACTACCGCTACTGAGAAAGGACCACCCTCCTCCCCACGCCTCGCTCCGCTCGGCGCGGGCCCCTGGAGGGTGGCCGTTCCAGACACTCGCGTAGCGGCTCACCCCGACGGGGTGGGCCGCTTTCGCGCTGAACAGCGCAGAATGGTCGTCGTGCCACCCACCGCGCCTTCGAACGGTCCCAGCCGCGGCCGTGTCCTCGTCGTCGACGACGACGCCGCCCTCGCCGAGATGCTCGGCATCGTGCTGCGGCGCGAGGGCTACGAACCCGCGTTCGTCTCCGACGGCAACCGTGCGGTCGGCGTCTTCCAGCAGACCCGGCCCGACCTGGTGCTGCTCGACCTGATGCTGCCGGGCCGCAACGGCCTGCAGATCTGCCAGGACATCCGCACGCAGTCGACCGTGCCCATCGTGATGCTCACGGCCAAGGGCGACACCATCGACGTCGTCCAGGGCCTGGAGGCCGGCGCCGACGACTACGTGACCAAGCCGTTCAAGCCCGTCGAGCTCGTCGCGCGCGTGCGAGCCCAGCTCCGCCGGGGCGAGACGGGGCAGGCCGAGAACCTGAGCATCGGCGACGTCCAGATCGACGTGCCGGCACACCAGGTCACCCGGGACGGCGCGCCGATCGCACTCACCCCCTGGAGTTCGACCTGCTGGTGGCGCTGGCCCGCAAGCCGCGCCAGGTCTTCACCCGGGAGCTCCTCCTCGAGCAGGTGTGGGGCTACCGGCACGCCGCCGACACCCGCCTGGTCAACGTCCACGTGCAGCGCCTGCGCGCCAAGATCGAGCGCGACCCGGAGAAGCCCGAGGTCGTGCTGACCGTGCGCGGCGTGGGCTACAAGGCCGGCCCGCCGTGAGCGCGAGCCGCCCGTCGTGACTCGCACGTCGCCCCCCGAGACCACGGTGGGGGCGCCCGGCCCACCCGCGCCCGTGCCACGTCCCCGGCGCGTCGGCGAGCTGGCCCGCGTGCGGCGTGGTCTGCGGCGTCGAGCCGTCCGGGCGCGGCGGAAGGTCCGGTCCGTCCTCCAGCGCACCGGCGGACAGGCGCTCCAGGCCTGGCGCTCCTCGCTGCAGGTGCGCATCGGCGCCATCACCATGCTCGTCGCCGGCACCGTGGTGATCATCGTGAGCCTGGTCCTCTTCAGCCAGATCAAGGACCAGCTGCTCACGGTCAAGGAGAAGGCGGCGGTCGCGCAGACGCAGGCGGGTGTCTCCTACGCCACGACCCAGGTGACCGGCATCGCCGCCGGCGACGCCGCCAGCGTGCGCACCACCCTCGAGCGCACGGTGCGGGAGCTGAAGCGCCGCGCGGGCGCCGCTGGCGACTTCGACCTCGTCATGGTGCACCGCACCGGTGACCGGGAGCGCACCGCACCCAACCCCAGCCTCATCTTCGACACGCTGCCGCCCGACCTGCGGGCCGACATCGCCGCGGGCGGGCAGGCGATGAAGTACTGGCCGGTCCCGAACGACCGGCGGCAGCTGCAGCCGACCCTGCTGGTCGGGGCTGCCGTGCCCAGCGACACCGCCGGCACCCAGCAGATCGAGCTCTACTACGCGTTCCCACTCGACCAGGAGCAGGAGAGCCTGGCGGGCATCCGCAGCACCGTCATCATCAGCGGCATCGCGCTCACGCTCTTCGTGGTCGGCATCGGCGTGCTGGTGACGCGGCTGGTCGTGGACCCGGTGCGCCGCGCCGCCGGCACGGCGCAACAGCTGGCCGAGGGGCAGCTGGAACAGCGCATGACGGTGCGCGGGGAGGACGACCTCGCCCGCCTGGCGACCAGCTTCAACGCGATGGCCGACAGCCTGCAGCGGCAGATCACCCAACTGGAGGGGCTGTCCCAGTTGCAGCAGCGGTTCACCTCCGACGTCTCGCACGAGCTGCGCACGCCGCTGACCACGGTCCAGATGGCCGCCGACGTGCTGCACGAGGCCCGGGGCGACTTCCCGCCGCACGTGGCCCGCTCGGCGGAGCTGCTGCGGGCGGAGCTGGACCGCTTCGAGTCGCTGCTGACCGACCTGCTGGAGATCAGCCGGTACGACGCCGGTGCCGCCGTCCTCGACTCCGAGCCGACCGACCTCGGCGCGCTCGTCGCCCGGGTGGTGGCGGGCATGTACGGGCTGGCGGAGCGCCACGGGACCGAGCTCGCGGTCAACCGCCCCGACGAGGAGATCATCGCCGAGGTCGACGCCCGTCGGGTGGAGCGGATCCTGCGCAACCTCGTCGGCAACGCCATCGAGCACGGTGCCGGGCACCCGGTCGAGATCACCCTGGCCGCGAACCGGACGGCGGCGGCCGTCACGGTGCGCGACCTCGGAGTGGGCCTGTCCTCGGCCGATGCCCAGCACGTCTTCGACCGCTTCTGGCGGGCCGACCCGTCCCGGGTCCGCACGGTGGGGGGCAGCGGCCTGGGTCTGTCGATCAGCCTCGAGGACGCGCGGCTGCACGGCGGCTGGCTGCAGGTGTGGGGCCAGCCCGGCGCGGGCGCGCAGTTCCGGCTGACCCTTCCGCTCACCGCCGGCGGCGACCTCACCAGCTCTCCGCTGCCCCTGCGCCCCGCCGTGATCCGCCGTCCCGGGGGTGTGGCGTGACCGTCCGACGAGGATGGGCGGTCGTCGTCCACGTCCTCGTCCTCGTGCTCGCACTGTCCGCCTGCTCCACCGTGCCGAGCACGTCGCCGACGATGCAGATCACCCAGATGCCCACCCGGGCTGCCGACGAGGTCGGCATCGAGCCGCTGCCGCCCGAGCCAGGGGCGACGCCCGAGGAGGTGGTGCGGTCGTTCATCGACGCGGCGGCGAGCACGCGCCAGGGCCACCGCGTGGCCGCGGAGCACCTGACGCCGGAGGCGCAGGGGACCTGGAACGACGAGTCCGGGATCACCGTCATCAGCCCGGGGTACGCGACCGTCACCACTGCGGCCGGTTCGGTCCGGGTCACCGGGAACCGGGTCGGCACCGTCGACCCGCGCGGCGTGTTCACCGTCGCCGGCCCCGGTGTGTTCACCCGAGACTTCGCGCTGGAGCAGGTGGAGGAGGAGTGGCGGATCAGCGATCCGCCCGATGGGCTGATCATCCTCGAGCCGGACTTCGTCCGGCTCTACGACCGGTTGTCCGCGTTCTTCCTCGACCCCACCGACCAGCGGCTGGTACCCGACCCGCGGCACCTCGTCGTGGGCGAGGCGCAGCCGACCGCGCTGGTGCAGCGGCTGCTGGACGGGCCGTCGCCCGCGCTGGCCGCGGGGGTGCGCAATCCGCTCACCGGTGTCCAGCTGGAGCGGGCGGTGACCGTCGAGGGGAATTCCGCGGTGGTCGACCTGACCGGGATCAGCCCGGACCCGTCGACGCGGCTGTCGCAGGTCGCCGCGCAGCTGGTGTGGACGCTGGACCAACTGGACTCGCCGCGGATCAACTCGGTGGAGATCCGCATCGACGGCGAGCCCGTCGACATCGAGGGCGTCCCGGACCGTCAGACGGTCGAGGACTGGCCGAACGTCGACCCCGAGTCCGTCCCCGTCGACGCGGTCGGCCACTACATCAGCGGCGGTGCCCTGCACACCGTCACCCGGGGCGAGCCCGCCCCGGGACCGGCCGGATCGGGCGCGTACGCCCTGTCCAGCGCGGCGGTGGCGAGCGATCCCCGGAGCGGCGAACTCGCCTTCCTCGCCGGCGTCCGGGCCACCCCCTCGGGCGCCACGCTGTTCGCCGGGCGCTACGCCGGGGAGCTCGCCCCCGTCCTCGCCGGCGGCTCGTTGTCCGCCCCGACCGTCGCCGCCACGCGCATGGAGGCCTGGGTGGTGCGCGACGGCACGTCGATCGTCCGCGTCCAGTTCGGCGGTGACCCACAGGGGGTCAGTGCTCCGACGCTGCCCCGCCTCGGCCCGGCGGAGGCCCTGGAGCTCTCGCCGGACGGCGTCCGTGCCGCGCTGGTCGTCCAGGGCCCCGGCGGCCCGACGCTGTACGTCGGCACCGTGGTCCGGTCCGAGAACGGCGGTGTGGCGCTGCCCGACCTGCGGCAGATCGCTCCCGACCTCTCGCGGGTCGTCGACGTGGCCTGGCGGGACGGCGGGACGCTGCTGGTGCTGGCCGGAGACGCCGGCGACGACCGGATCGTCCCCTACGAGCTCGGTGTCGACGGCTGGGGCCTGACCGACGTGCCCACGGCGGGGCTGCCGAGCCAGCCGACGTCCATCGGGGCGGCGCCGACCCGGCAGCCGCTGGTGAACGCCGGCTCGACGATCTGGCAGCTGGCCGGCGGCACCTGGGTGACGTTGGTCCGCGGCCGGGAGCCACTGCCCGGAACGGCGCCGTTCTACCCGCTCTGAGCGCGTCCACAGGAGAAGGACTCCGTCCACCTCCCGCCTCGCGAGCTCGGCGCGAGCCTCGGGACGGGGCCATAGTGGCGCGATGGCCACGTCCTCCTTCCTCGGGGAGCTGGCCGACCTCGTGCTGCCCCGGACCTGTGCCGGGTGCGCGCGCCCGGGCGCGGTGCTCTGCCGCCGATGCGCCGGACTGCTCGCCCGGCCGCATCTCGCCGCGCCGCGCCGCTTCCCCGAGGGTTTCCCCCCGACCGTGGCGGCGGGCGCCTACGCCGGCCCGGTGCGTTCCGCCGTCCTGGCGTTCAAGGAGCACGGCCGGGCCGAGCTCGCCGGTCCGCTGGGCACCGCGCTCGCGCTGAGCGTGGCCGCGGTGACCCGCGCCGTCCCCGGGCGCCGGCCCGTCGTCCTGGTGCCCGTGCCGAGTTCGCGGGCAGCCCTGCGGACCCGCGGCCGGGACCACGTGCGGGAGCTGGCCCGCGTGGCCGAGCGCGAGCTGCGCGCCGAGGGGCTGGCGGTCACGACCGGCCGGCTGCTCGGCCGCCGCGGGCGGGTGCGTGACTCGGCCGGGCTGTCGGCCGTCCAGCGCCGGGCCAACCTGGCCGGCACCTTCCACCTGGCCGGTCCGCCGTCGGAGGGGGCGCTGCTCGTGCTGCTGGACGACGTCGTGAGCAGCGGCGCGACGCTCACCGAGGCGGCCGCCGCGCTCGCGGCGGCGACACGCCCGGGCGACCCGCCTGTCCTCGCCGCCGTGGTCGCCGCGACGCCACGGGCGCCCGCCGACGCGACTTCAGGACGCGACCTGCGGGTTGTCCCGAAGCGGTCCGAGATCGTCCTCCCCCGCACCTCGATCGACTGTCGGGACCCCGGCGGAGGGACTAGCGTCGAAGCGACTACAACCGGTCTACCGGGAGGTCACATGGAGATCGTGGTCCGTGGTCGCAACGTCGAGGTGCCGGAGCACTACCGACAGCACGTGGAGGACAAGGTCGGTCAGCTCGAACGGTTCGACGGCAAGCTGAAGATGCTCCGGATGGACGTGGAACTGTTCCACGAGAAGAACCCCCGACAGTCGGCCCACTGCCAGCGCGTGGAGATCACGCTGCGCGGCAAGGGCCCCGTGATCCGGGCCGAGGCGGCCGGCGGGGACTTCTACGCGGCCCTCGACCTGGCCTGCCAGAAGCTCGACAACCGGCTGCGCCGCGCCGCCGACCGGCGCCGGGTGCACCACGGCCGGCGGACCCCCGCCAGCGTGCGGCTCACCGGTAACACCGCCGTCGACACCGGGGCGGCCGACGCCCTCGCACTCGACCGGCAGCTCGCCGAAGGCCCGCACGTCACCGATCTCGACGAGCACCTGCCCGGCCGGATCGTGCGCGAGAAGCACCATCCGGCCACCCCCATGACGGTCGACCAGGCGCTCCACGAGATGGAGCTGGTCGGCCACGACTTCTATCTCTTCCAGTGCGCCGACACCGGCCGGCCGACGGTGGTCTACCGCCGGCACGCCTACGACTACGGGCTCATCCGCCTGGTCGAGGTGCCGCAGAACGGCGCCGCCGGCGCCCAGGCACGCCCGGCCGAGCCTCAGGCCGCCACCACCCGCTGAGCCCGGGCGGGAGGGCGCGCGCCGTCCGTCCTTCGGCAGCAGCGCCCTCCCGCACCGCGCCGTGCGCCGGTCCGGGCCCCCTGTGCAGGGGCCCGGGCATCCAGGGGCCCTCCGCCCGGTGCGGCCCTGCGCAGGGTCCCGCCATGAGCGTGCGAGTGGCGGGGCAGGGGGTGTTTCTCAGGCGTTGCCCAGGATCCGGTCGACCGATATCTCGATGACCACCCGGGCCGGGTTCTCCCGCGGCTGCCGGTACCGGCGGGCGTAGCGCTGGACGGCGTCCGCCACCGAGTCCGGGTCGTCGCGCACCACCGCCGTCCCCTCGAGGGTGACCCAGCGCCGCCCGTCGACCTGGCAGACGGCGACCCGCTGCCGGCCGGCGCGGACGTGGCCGACCTTCGCCGACGTGCCCGAGGTGATGACGCGGGCGGTCGCCGTCGCGGCGTCGTAGGTGACGCCGACGGGGACCACGTGCGGGCTGCCGTCGGCCCGGAGCGTGGTCAGCGTCGCCAGGTGCCGTTCGGTGAGCAGCTCGAGGACGCCAGGAGCGAGGGCGTGGGGATCGTGGGGCACCGGGGAAGGCTAGTGAGCCGCGCTGGCTGATCCCGGAGCACATGCCGCCTACGCTGGGGGCGTGGTGTTCTCCAGACTTCTCCGTGCCGGCGAGGGCAAGCTGCTCCGCCGTCTCTCCCGCATCGCCGACGCCGTCGAGTCCCTCGCCGACGAGACCGCTGCGCTGACCGACGCGGAGCTCCGGGCCAGGACCGACGAGTTCAAGGAGCGGTACGCGGGTGGGGAGTCCCTCGACGAGCTGCTGCCCGAGGCCTTCGCCGTGGTCCGCGAGGCGGCCACCCGCACGCTGGGCCAGCGGCACTACCGCGTGCAGCTCATGGGCGGCGCCGCACTGCACCTGGGCAACATCGCCGAGATGAAGACCGGTGAGGGCAAGACGCTGACCGGCGTCCTCCCGGCCTACCTCAACGCCCTGACCGGCGACGGTGTGCACGTCGTCACCACCAACGACTACCTCGCCTCCCGGGACGCCGAGTGGATGGGCCGCGTGCACCGGTTCCTCGGCCTGACCGTGGGCACGATCGTGTCCGGCCAGCGGCCCGACGTCCGCCGCGAGCAGTACGCCTGCGACATCACCCATGGCACGAACAACGAGTTCGGGTTCGACTACCTGCGCGACAACATGGCCTGGAGCAAGGCCGACCTGGTGCAGCGCGGGCACCACTTCGCGATCGTCGACGAGGTCGACTCCATCCTCATCGACGAGGCCCGGACGCCGCTGATCATCAGCGGGCCCGCCGAGACCAGCGCCAAGTGGTACGCCGAGTTCGCGCGCCTCATGCCGCTGATGAAGCGCGACGTCCACTACGAGGTCGAGGAGGGCAAGCGGACGGTCGCCGTGACCGAGGCCGGTGTCGAGTTCGTCGAGGACCAACTCGGCATCGACAACCTCTACGAGGCGGTCAACTCCCCGCTGATCGGCTACCTGAACAACGCGCTCAAGGCCAAGGAGCTGTTCCACAAGGACCAGCAGTACATCGTCAGCAACGGCGAGGTGCTCATCGTCGACGAGTTCACCGGCCGCGTGCTGGCCGGGCGCCGCTACAACGAGGGCATGCACCAGGCCATCGAGGCCAAGGAGAAGGTGAAGATCAAGGACGAGAACCAGACCCTCGCCACGATCACCCTCCAGAACTACTTCCGGCTCTACGCGAAGCTGTCCGGGATGACCGGCACGGCCCAGACCGAGGCCGCCGAGCTGCACCAGACCTACAAGCTGGGCGTCGTCCCCATCCCGACGAACCGGCCGATGGTCCGGCAGGACCAGTCCGACGTCATCTACAAGACCGAGAAGGCGAAGTTCGAGTCGGTCGTCGAGGACATCGCCGAGCGGCACGACGCCGGCCAGCCGGTGCTCGCCGGTACCGCCAGCGTCGAGAAGTCCGAGATCCTGTCGAAGTACCTGCTGCGGCGGGGGATCCCGCACGAGGTGCTGAACGCGAAGAACCACGCCCGCGAGGCAGCGATCATCGCGCAGGCCGGGCGCCTGGGGTCGGTCACCGTCGCGACGAACATGGCCGGGCGGGGCACCGACATCGTCCTCGGCGGCAACCCGGAGTTCATCGCCGACGAGAACCTGCGGGCTCGCGGCCTCTCGCCTGCCGAGACACCGGAGGAGTACGAGGCGGCCTGGGACGACGCCCTCGCCGAGGCGCAGGCGCAGGTCAAGGCCGAGCACGAACAGGTCGTCGAGGCCGGCGGCCTGTACGTGCTCGGCACCGAGCGGCACGAGAGCCGCCGGATCGACAACCAGCTCCGCGGCCGGTCGGGCCGGCAGGGCGACCCGGGGGAGTCGCGGTTCTACCTCTCCCTCGGCGACGACCTGATGCGCCGCTTCAACGGGCCGATGCTCGAGTCGATGATGAACACCCTCCGGGTGCCCGACGACCAGCCGATCGAGTCGAAGATGGTCAGCCGGGCCATCCTCTCGGCGCAGACCCAGGTCGAGCAGCAGAACTACGAGGTCCGCAAGGACGTCCTCAAGTACGACGAGGTGCTCAACCGGCAGCGCACCGTCATCTACGACGAGCGGCGCAAGGTGCTCGAGGGGGCCGACCTCCACGAACAGGTCGCGTCGATGGTGGACGACGTGATCTCCGCCTACGTCGACGGCGCGACCGAGACCGGTTACGCCGAGGACTGGGACCTGGAGCTGCTGTGGACGGGCCTCAAGGCGCTCTACCCCGTCGGCATCACGATCGAGGAGCTGCTGGAGAAGGTCGCCGACGGTGACCAGTCGGCGCTCTCGCCGGAGGTGCTGAAGTCGGAGCTGCTCGACGACGTGCACCGCGCCTACGAGGAGCGCGAGGGCAGGCTCGGCTCGGAGGTCATGCGGGAGCTGGAGCGGCGGGTGCTGCTGTCGGTGCTCGACCGCAAGTGGCGTGAGCACCTCTACGAGATGGACTACCTGCGGGCCGGGATCCACCTGCGCGCCATGGCCAACCGCGACCCGGTCGTGGAGTACCAGCGCGAGGGCTACGACATGTTCATGGCCATGCTCGACGGCATCAAGGAGGAGTCGGTCGGCTTCCTGTTCAACCTCGAGGTCAAGACCAAGGAGGAGCAGGCGGCCGAGGCCAAGGCCAAGCAGGACGAGGCCGAGGCGGCCGCGCTCAAGGCCGCGCAGGAGGGCACCGCCCGCGTGCTCGCCCGGCAGAAGGCCGAGACCGACGCGAAGGCGGCCGCCGCCGGGAACGGCAAGGCGACGGCGACGGCCCGCAAGGCGCCGGCTGCGGCGGCCGCGGCCCCGGTGGTCACGTCGTCGGGCACCGGTCCGGAGCTGACCGTGAAGGGCCTCGACGAACCACGGCGCAGCCCCGAGCAGCTGCAGTACTCGGCGCCCACGCTGGACGGCTCGGCCAAGGAGAGCGGCGCGGCCAAGGCGGCCAAGACCGCGACCGTGACCGGTTCCAAGGAGCCGTCCCGCAACGCGCCGTGCCCCTGTGGCTCGGGCAAGAAGTACAAGTTCTGCCACGGCGCGGCCGGGCGCTGACGGGGGGCCGTGGTCCGGGTCGGGTGGTGACGTCAGCCCGAGGGGTCCTGCCAGACCGGCGCGCGTCGTTCCAGGAATGCGCGCTTGCCTTCGGCACGGTCGGGTGAGGCGACCACTGCGCGGGTCGCGTCGTCGGTGGTCAGCCAGCCCAGGTGGTCCGCTGCGGCGGTGTGCACGTGGATCGAGCGCAGCGTCGCCTGCACGGCCACCGGGGAGTTCGTCGCGATGCGCTCCGCGAGGGCGAGCGCCGCGTCGAATGCCGCCCCTTCGTCGGTCAGCCGGTTGACCAGGCCCAGGTCGAGCGCTCGCCGCGCGTCGATCGGCTCACCGGTGAGCAGCAGTTCCGTGGCGACGTTGACCGGGAGCGCGCGCGGTCCGCGGAACAGCCCACCGCACGTGGCGACGACCCCGCGGGACACCTCCGGCAGGCCGAAGCTCGCCGAGGTCGAGGCGACCACCAGGTCGCACGCGAGGACGATCTCGAAGCCCCCGCCCAGTGCCGGCCCCTCCACCGCCGCGACCAGTGGCACCCGGCGCGTGCGGCGGGTGATGCCGTAGGGGCCACCTCGTCCGGTGGGCCCGCCGGAGCCCGTGGCGAGGTCCGTGCCCGCGCTGAACACTCGCCCCGAGGCGGTCAGCACGATCGCCCGGACGGCGGGGTCGTCGTCCAGCGCGTTCAGTGCCGCGTCGAGTCCAGCGGTCATCTGCGCGTCCATGGCGTTGCGCTTCTCAGGCCGGTCGAGCGTGACGACCCCGATGTGGTTCCGGCGGTCACTCCGGACGGGCACCGGTCACCTCCGACAGCTTCCGGAAGTCCCAACTGACGATCTTGTCGATGTCGACGGTGATCCAGGCGTGCCGACCGTCGTGGGCCAGGGTATCCCGGCCCTGGTACTTGGCCGCGTAGGCGTTCTCGACCGCTCGCAGCTCGGGGACGGCGGCGGTTCCGGTCCGGGGCACCTCGCCCACGACGCGGGCACGGCCGGATATCTCCACGCCACGCAGCTCGAGGTAGTCGTGCCCGTCGTCGACCACGATCGAGATCCTGGGGTCCACCTGGAGGTCCTTGAAGCGCTGGCTCGACGTGATCGAGTAGAGCCAGATGGCCTCGTCGTGCCACAGGAACCACAACGGCGACACGTGCGGCCCCGCCGCACTCACGGTCGCGACGCGGCAGGTGCGGGCACTCGCGAGGAAGCCGCTGCGCTCCTCGGGGGTCAGCGCTATCCGGCGTCCTCGCCGCTGTTCCTTCATTCCGCCTCCCAGCGCACCCGGACCCCCTGGTCCCTCCTGGTGAGAACCCTAGGGAATGCCGGTCGGCCGGATGGCCCGGGTGGCCGTCACCCGATCTGCAGGGCGGTGCAGCGCCAGCGGCCGTCGACGCCCTCGAGGCGGGCGGCCACCGCGTGCGCGCGCCCGGCGCGCCGCGCGACGGCGCTGACCTCGGCGACGCCGTCCACCGGCTCGCAGACGCGCACCGCGCCGACGATCAGCGGCGACATGCCGTGGGCGCACCAGCGGGGCCGCCGGCCGGCGGACAGGGCGGCGAAGACCCCCGGTGAGGTCAGGGGCTGCAGCTGGCTCAGGGGACGACGCCCCGCCAGTGCCTCGAGCGTGAGGGTGACGAGCCGCCGCGCGACCAGGTGGGCGTCCGGCAGGTCCGCGCGTCCGGAGAGGACCGGGCCGAAGTCGTCGAGCTGATCCGGGCGTCCGCTGCGCGGACGTGGGCCGGGGCGGTGCGCCGGCCGCGGCGAGGCGACGCCCGGACGGACCAGCCGGACCGGGATCCGCTCGTCCTGCAGCGGTGGCTGCGGAGTCGGCACCACGACCAGGTCGAGGGCGTGGGGACCGGCGGCTGCCGCCGCGGGGGTGGTGGGGGACGGGGCGGACATCGGA
Organism: Blastococcus sp. PRF04-17; assembly: GCF_023016265.1. Lineage (GTDB taxonomy): Bacteria > Actinomycetota > Actinomycetes > Mycobacteriales > Geodermatophilaceae > Blastococcus_B. The sequence goes on from NZ_CP095412.1 coordinate 3,994,238, forward strand.
GCTCCCAGGGGACGAGAGTGGCGGGACGAGCGGTTCGAGGGCGCTTCGGTCAGGGCGGTGGACGCAGCACCTGACCGGGGAGGAGCAGGTCGGGGTCGGACCCGATGACGCCGGTATTGGCGGCCCACCAGCCGGCCACCGCGGCGGCGACCTCACCGTCCGTCGGCGGGTGGCCCACGTGGTCGACCAGTCGGCCCTCGGCGATGCGCCAGAGACAGTCCCCGGGCACGACGAGGTGCGTTCGGTCGTCGTGGGTGTTGGCCGCGGGCCAGTCCGGAACCCCGGTGACCGGAGCAGGTGACGGCCAGTCCGGCACTCCGTCGGCGGGTGCCGCGATGGCGGCGGGCAGCGGCGTCAGCCCGACGGCGGGCACGAGCAAGGGGCCGGTCGCGCCCAGGCCGATGCCCAGGGCGAGCGCGGCGGTGCGGCGCACGCCGCGGGGCAGCAGTCCGTGCTGCAGCACGCGGGCGGCACTGCCCAGCAGACCCGGCGCAGCGGCCGCCGCGGTCACGGTCAGGCCGAGGGACCCCCAGGCCCAGACCGTCCAGGCCAGGAGACCGGCTGCGGCCAGAACGAGCTGGTCGGGGCCGGCCGTGTCGGTGGTGCGCTGCGGCGCGGCCACGGCGCGGGCCATGTCGGACACGTCGGGCGTGAGGGCGGCCAGGACGACTGCGGTGGCCGCCATCACCGCCGACGTCACGGCGAGGCGGAGCAGGGACATCGGACCTCCTCTCGATAGCACGAGGGCACTATTGCAAGCAAATACAAGCAAATGCAAGAAAACGACAGGATCTACGCTCGCAGGCGGAGGTGGAGCGATGCGGTGGCAGCAGCTGTTCGCCGATCTGCAGGCGCAGTTCGAGGCCGAGGAGTCATCGGCCGAGCACAGCGAGTCGGCCTCGCGCACCCGCGCCGAGGTCGGTTCGGTCCGATTGGCCGAGCGGCTGCGTGGAGCCATCGGCTCGTCGGTGACGCTGGGCTGCCGGGGAGCCGGTCAGCTGACCGGGGTGCTGACCGACGTGGGCGTCGACTGGGTGCTGTTGGAGGACGGCGGCCGCGAGGACCTGATCGCGATGCGCGCCGTGCGCACCGTGGGCGGTCTGGGCGGCGGACGGCGCTGCCCGAGCCGGCCTCCGCCGTGTGGCACCGCCTGGACCTGCGTCGAGCGGTACGTGGGCTGGTGCGCGACCGCAGCCCGGTGCAGGTCGTCCTCGACGACGGTGTCGTGCTCGCCGGAACCTTCGACCGGGTGGGGGCCGATTACGTGGAGCTGGCCGAGCACCCGACCGACCAGCCGCGCCGGGCGGAGGCGGTGCAGGGCGTGCGGGCGGTGCTGCTCGACGCCGTGGCGCTCGTGCGGACGGCGCCCCCGGGGCTCAGCTGAGGGTCAGCCCGCGGAATTGGGACCGGCGTCGGCGGCTTCGGCGACGGCCGGTTCCTCGGGCAGCGTTCCGGCGCGCGCCTCGGCGTACTTCTGCTGGATGAAGCGCTCGAGCTCGTCGACCTCCACGCGCCACTGGCCGCGACCGCCGATCTGGATGGCGATCAGTTCCTTGCGGCGCACGAGTGCGTAGGCCTGCGACCAGGAGACGTTCAGGATCTCCGCGACGTCGTCGAGGGTCAGGAAGCGGGGCGTGGGCATTCGGGCTTCTCCGTCCGGTCCGCGACAGTCTGTCAGCCCGATCGGGGCAACGTGGCGGCCATCCACACCCGAACGTGTGGATGGCGAGTGCGCCCCAATGCACGCCTGACGCATCATCTGCATTCGAACCCGTCCTGCTGTGCCGTCCGCGAAGCGACACGCCCTGTCGCCGGCTCAGCCGAGGACGTGCTGGAAGAGGTGAGCGTGGCTGTGACCGCCGTCCGTCCATCGGGCGCCCCGACGGCCGGGCAGGAGGTGCCGGCGAGTCCGGTGCCCCGGCGCGTGCGACCGCCACGCTGGCTGGATCTGCGACTGGGGCTGGGTGTGCTGCTCGTCCTCGGCTCGGTGCTCCTCGGGGCTCGGGTGGTGAGCGCCGCCGACGCCACCGTTCCCGTCTGGGCCGCGGCCGGCGATCTCGCCCCGGGCACGGAGCTGACCAGTGCCGACCTGGTCTCCGTCGACGTGCGTCTCGACCGGGCCGCTGAGGCGTACCTCTCGGCCGGCACGCGGCCGGAGGGCCGGATGCTCTCCCGCGCGGTCCGAGCGGGAGAGCTGCTGCCCCGGACGGCTCTGGAGGAGCCGGACGAGCTGGTGCAGATCGCCCTGCCGGTGCAGGCCGGCTTCGTCCCGCCCGGTCTCCGGCGGGGTCAGCTCGTCGACGTCTTCGCCGTGGCGGATCCCGCGGCCGGTGCCACCGGCGTGGCCGACGGCAGTGTGCGGACGGTCGTGCGCATGGCGCCGGTGCAGGCCATCTCGGGCCGCAGCGAGGGCGTCCTCTCCACCCCCAGCACCACCGTGCAGGTCGTGGTGGCGGTCGCGGCCGGCGACGCCGCCGGTCTGCTCGCCTCGATCGGCGGTCGGCCGCTGGTCGTGGTGGTCCACGGCTCGGTCGACGTGGGCGCCTCCGACCGGGGTGTCGTCGGCGACCCGCCCGGGGGCACGGCGGGCGAGGACTCGGCCACCGAGCAGGAACCGGCCGACTGATGGCGCTGCAGGTCTTCACCGCGGTCACCGGGGCGGCCTGGGAGTCCGAGCTGGTCGGCGCCCTCGACCGCGCCGACCACGGCGTGACCGTCGTGCGTCGCTGTGTCGACGTCTCCGAATTGCTGGCGGTGGCCGCCACAGGGACCGGTCAGGCGGCGCTGCTGTCCGCCGAGCTCCGCCGGCTCGACAGCGACGCGATCGCCCGCCTGGAGGCCGCCGGCGTGGCCGTCGTCGGTCTGGTGGAGCCGGGCGACGAGCGGGCCGCCGACCGGCTCCGGCAGCTCGGGGTCGTGCGCGTGCTGCCCGCCGACGCCGAGCCCGACGAGATCGCCGCCGCGCTGCGTGATGCGGTCGTCGGGACGACGTCGGCCGGCCGGGACGTCGCCGACACCCGGTCGGCCCTCCCGGTGCTCGGTGCTCCCCAGCAGCCGGAGGACCGACCCGCCGGACGGGGCCGAGTGGTCGCCGTGTGGGGCCCGACGGGAGCGCCGGGTCGCACCACGGTCGCGGTCGGGTTGGCCGACGAGATGGCCCGGCTCGGCGTCTCCTCCATCCTGGTCGACGCCGACGTGTACGGGGGCGTGATCGCCCAGATGCTGGGTCTGCTCGACGAGTCCCCGGGGCTGGCCGGCGCCGCCCGGCTGGCGGCCGGCGGTCAGCTCGACGGGGCGGGACTGGTGCGTCTGGCCTGGGCGGTGCGTCCCCATCTGCGGGTGCTGACCGGTCTGTCGCGGGCCGACCGCTGGCCGGAACTGCGACCGCGCGCGGTCGAGGCGGTGCTCGAGGAGACCCGCCGGCTCGCCGAGGTCACCGTCGTCGACTGCTCGTTCAGCGTGGAGGACGACGAGGAGTTGTCGTTCGACACGGCGGCACCTCGACGCAACGGGGTCACCCTGGCGGTCCTGGAGGCTGCAAACACCGTGCTCTGCGTCAGCGGGGCAGACCCCGTGGCCCTGCAGCGCAGCATCCGCGCGCTCGGGGAGCTGCGCGACGTCCTCCCCGGGGTCGAGCCCCTCCTGGTGGTGAACCAGGTGCGACGAGGTCCGGTGCCCGGAGACGCCCGCCGCGAGATCGGCGACGCGCTCGAGCGCTTCGCCGGCCACGGCGTCGGCTGCTTCCTGCCCGCCGACCGTCGCGCGACAGACGCCGCGCTGGCCTCCGGCCGCACCCTGGCCGAGGCAGCGCCGTCGTCGCCGCTGCGACTGGCACTGCGGTCGCTCGCGGCCGAGGTCGCCGAGGTGAGCGAGCCGCCACGCCGCCGTGGCGTCCGTCGGGACCGCAGGGCCGGCTGACGACCCGGCTCCGCGGGGTGCGGGGCTGGTCCGCGCCGTAGCGTGAGCACCACCCACAGTCGATCCCGAGGAGACCGATGGTCGAGCGGCTCAACCGGCTGGACGCGTCGTTCCTGTACCTCGAGGAGGCCGACACGCCCATGCACGTGGGCGGGGTGCTGATCCTGGAGGCGCCCGCCGGTGGGATCGAAGCCCTCGCCGACCTGGTGGAGGCGCGCTTGGCGCTGGTGCCGCGGTACCGCCAGCGGGTCGCCGAGGTGCCCGGTCACCTGGCCAACCCCGTGTGGGTGGACGACCCGGACTTCGACATCGCCTACCACCTCCGGCGGTCGGGTCTGCCGCGTCCGGGCAACGAGGGACAGCTGCTGGACCTGGTCTCCCGGCTGACGTCCCGTCCGCTGGACCGCACCCGCCCGTTGTGGGAGGCCTACCTGGTCGACGGTCTCGCGGACGGCCGGGTCGCGGTGATCACCAAGACCCATCCCGCGCTGGTCGACGGGCTCAGCGCCATCGACATCGGTCAGGTGCTGCTCGACGTCGAGCCGGACGCGCCGGCGCCGGAGCCGGTGGAGTGGCGCCCTCGCCGGCCGCCCACGGGCGCCGAGCTGGTGTGGCAGGCCCTCGACGAGTACGTCCGGCGGCCCTCTGCGGTGGTCGACACGGCCCGCGACGTGGTGACCGACGTCCGCTCGACCGCCGCCCGGGTGAGCGGCGTGGCCGGCGGGCTGTTGCGCACGGCCCGCAAGACCCTGCTCGCCGCGCCGCACAGCCCGCTCAATGCCCCCGTCGGTCGTCAGCGTCGGGTCTCGGTCGCCCGAGCGGATCTCGACGACGTCAAGGAGGTCCGCAAGGCGCACGGCGGCACGGTCAACGACGTGTTGCTGACGGTGGTCACGGGGGCGTTGCGCGAATGGCTCCTGTCCCGGGGCGAGCCGGTCGTCGGGGGCACGGCGATCCGTGCGCTGGTGCCGGTGTCCATGCAGGACGAGGAGGCGGTCGCGGGGAACAGGGTCTCCTCCTACCTCGTCGACCTGCCGGTGGGGGAGCCGAACCCCCGCGTCCGGCTGACGCGCCTGAGCTACGCCATGCGCGGCATCGCCCAGCACGGGCAGTCGGTGGGCGCTGACAGCCTCATCGCGCTCACCGGCTTCGCGCCGCCGACCCTGCACGCTCTGGGCGCCCGGGCGGCCCGCGGGCTGTCCCGCCGGCTGTTCAACCTCGTGGTGACCAACGTGCCGGGCCCGCAGCTGCCGCTGTACGCGGCCGGCAGCCGGATGCTGGAAGTCTTCCCGGTCGTGCCCCTGGCCCGTGGCCAGGGTCTCTCGATCGGGATGACCAGCTACGACGGCCGGGTCTTCTTCGGGCTGAACGCCGAGCGGGACAGCGTCGGGGACGTCGACGTCCTGGCCGATCTGATCGAGCAGGAGGTCGCCGAGCTGGTGGAGTCGGCGGGCTGATCCCCGGATGCGCGTTACGGTCGCTCTTCATCGACGAAGGGAGCCGGCCGGGTGCGGATCTACCTGCCTGCCACCACGACGGTCCTGCGGGCGCTCGTGGACGACGGTGCGCTGCCGGGGCCGCACACGGCCTTCGCCGTGACGCGGGAGCTCCGGCAGTTCTACGAGCTCAGCGACGCCGACGCCGACACCGAGGAGCTGGAGTACGCGGCGATGGTCGGCGCAGCCCGCGCCAGCCTGCGGCTGATCGACATCGACCCGACGGCGGCGCGGCGGCGGGTCGTGCTGGCCGTCGACGTGCCCGACGCGTCGGTCACGCCGGTGGACGGTCCCGACACCGACCGTGGCGCGGTCCGCGTCGGCTCGGACATCGGACTCCCGGACGTCGCCAGCGCCCACATCGACGACGCGGAGGCCGAGGACGACGTGCGCGCAGCCGTGAACGTGGTGCTCGAGGCCGATCTCGGCAGCGAGGACGCCCAGTTCGTGGTGGACCAGGCGGAGGGTCACGAGCTGGGCTGGTACGCGCGGCAGGAGATCGGACCGGCGCTCGAACTCCTCTGAGGTTCGTCCGTGCCGAGGCGCTGGACGGCCTGCCGTGGCCCCTCGGGTCGCGGCAGGTGGATCTCGTGCCGTCGGGCGACCTGCACCCGGTCGACGGCGGCTCCGGTCACCAGCCAGCCGGAGCCCGGGCGGACGGGGAGCGGCGTCCGCGGCAGCCGCACGCCGAGCAGGTCGGCGTCCCCGGGGCCGGGGCAGAGCAGCAGACCGGAGCGCGCCCGACGGAGTGTCGCGATCGGTCCCTGGTAGTGCGCCGAGAAGGAGCTGGCGCTGCCGGCGGCGAGCAGGACGACCCCGTCGGCCGCTCCCAGGGCCGGCAGACGGTTGAGGGCGGGCCACTCGGCCGGGGTCCCGACGTCGTCGGCGACCACGACCGCCGGCCGACCGGCGGTGCGGCGCAGCCAGTCGGCGACGCCCTGCTCGTCGGCCGGTCCGAGCCAGACGGCGTCCTGGGCCGCCCGTCCCTCGCGGCGGACCGGCGGCACGCCGATGCGCAGGATCGCCGCACCGCAGGCGCGCAGATGGTGGGCGAAGGCGTCCAGTGCCGCCGATCGGCCGCTACCCGACGGTCCGGTGACCAACAGGCCGCCGGCCCGTGCCAGCTCCACGATCGACGGCGCGCCGTCGTCCCCGCCGGGGCCGACCGGCAGCGGGAGCGTTCCGTCCACCGTGGCGGTGCCGCCCCCGGCACGGTGAGCACGGGCTCGGGCGGCAGCTCGGCGATGCGCAGCGGCGGAGGGCTCGACACCGGACCGCCGCGCGCCTCGGTGAGGGGGCGGGGCAGCGTCAGCTGGCACTCCGTCGCCTCCTCACCCAGCAGCGCGCGGCCCGGGGGGCGGTGCGAGGGAACGGCTCGGGCAGGAACGCCGGCCATGGCGTAGTCGGCGCGATCGGGCAACGGCAGTACGAGACGCTGGCGGGCGAGCGCCGCCAGCCGGCCACCCGGAACGGCACGGTCAGCGGTGATCACACACGTCAGGCCGGCGGCTGCGCCGTCGCGGGCCAGCCTGAGGAGGGCGGTCGAGCCACGTCCCGGATCGTGCTCGTCGAGCAGCGCGCTGAACGCCTCGAGGCCGTCGACGAGCAGCAGGATCCGGGGTGCCGGCCGATCGTGCGGACCGGCGCGTCGGGCGGCCACCTCGGTGGCGAGGCGGTCCACGAGTCGGACGGCGCGGAGCGCGTCCTCCCCGCCCACCGCGGTGCCGGTGTGCGGCAGGCCCGCGGCGTCGGCGGCGAGGGAACCCCCGCCTGACTCGAGCACGTGCACGTGCAGCTCGTCCGGGTCCAGGCGGTGCACCGCCTCCCCGAGGACGGTGCGCAGGAGCGTGGTCCGCCCGCTGCGGGCGCCGCCCACCGCCAGCCAGGCGCCGCCCTCGGCCAGGTCGACGGTCAAGGGCTCCTGGAGCTGCCGGTCCGGTCGGTCCACCAGCCCGATCACCAGCGCCGTCTGCGCTCGGCCGTCGTCCAGTGGGCTCGCCCGGTCAGGGGAAGGGGCCGGGACGATCCGGTCGGGCAACGGCGGTCGCCACGGCCGGTGCGGAGGCGCGATGCCGGACTCCCGCACGCGACCGATGAGAGCTTCCCGGGCCCGCGACAGGTCGTTCTGCCGGTCCCGCGCCGAAGAGGGGGTGATCGGGGCTGCGAGCAGGGGCCACGACCAGCGTCGGACCTCCGGGACCGCCTCACCGGAGCGCTGCGGGGCCGTGGCCACCCGCGCCACCTGCACCAGGGTCGGTGCCCCGCTGCCCGAGCGGAGGAACGCGCGGCCGGGCACGTCGACCGGCAGATGAGCGGCTGACGTGGTCCCCAGCACGTCGCGAGAGTCCGACTCGTCGGTGGTGCGCAGGCAGATCCGCAGTGTGCAGTTGGCCCGGATCTCGGGGGACACCACGCCGCCCGGCCGTTGGGTGGCGAGCACCAGGTGCACGCCGAGCGACCGGCCCCGCTGGGCGATGCCGACGAGGCCGGGCACGAACGCGGGCAGTTCCTCGGCGAGGGTGGCGAACTCGTCGACGACGATGACCAGCCGGGCCAGTTCCACCTCTTCCGGGAGCGCGGCGATGTCGGCCACCGCGTGCCGGGCCAGCACCGCCTCACGGCGCGAGAGTTCGGCCGAGAGGGAGCGCAGCGCCCGCTGGGTGGTCTGACCGTCGAGGTCGGTCACCAAACCGACCGTGTGCGGGAGGTCCGCCGCTTCGGCGAACGCGGCGCCCCCTTGTAGTCGACCAGCAGGAAGGAGCACCGGCTGGGCGGATGGTTCATCGCCAGACCCGTGATGAGCGTCTGGAGCAGCTCCGACTTGCCCGATCCGGTGGTGCCGGCGACGAGCGCGTGCGGCCCCTGCCGGACGAGGTCGAGTTGCACCGGACCCTGCGCCGAGCGGCCGAGGGCGGCGACCAGTCGGTCCCGCCCGTGCGACCACGCACCGGTCAGTCGGCCGGTGTCGTCGAGGCGCAGGCCACCTGCGGGGAGATCCAGCAGCCGCACCGCCGACGGCAAGCCGCCACCCGAGCCTGCCGGCACCAGCCCGGCCAGATCCCGGGCCAGGTCCGCGGCCACCGCCAGGGGCATGCGGTCCACGGTCACCCCTGGCCGGTCCGGCGTCCCTTGGACGCCGAGCACCGCCTGGTCCCCCGTCTCCCCCTGCAGGCAGAGGACCGCGTCGAGGGGGACCGGCAGGTCCTCGGGGGTGTCGGCCAACGTCAGGACCACGACGCCGGCATCCCGGCCCGAGCGCAGGACGGCGACCAGTTCGGGAGGGAGGGCGCGGTCGACGAGCACGAGGAGACGGCCCCGAGACGGACCGGCTGCGCGTGGCGGATCGGCGGATGCGGCCCGCCGGAGTGCGACGAGGTCGGTCAGCCACGCGTGCAGCGCCTCGTCAGGGCCGTCCGCAGCACCCGGCTGGACGCGAACGGCGTGCGGACCAAGGTGCGGAAGCCATCGCACCCACGCCCAGTCGGGTAGGCGGGCAGGGTCGGTGAGGAGCGCCAGGTCGACGTCCCCCGGCGCGTGCAGCACCGCGAGCTGCGCGAGCACCGTCGTCACCGCGCCGAGCGCCCGTGCCCGGGGACCGGCAACGGCGAGGCCGCCGTGGGCGGCGAGGTCGACCACGACCGGCAGGGATGCCGCGGTCTCCTGCGCCCGGGAGCCGTCCGCCTGCCGGCGGACCACGCGGGTCGTCCCCGGCCCCGAGCCCACGCGCGCCGACAGCGTCTCGGACCCGCGGGCGGACCGGGTCCAGAGCAGATGGGTACGGCGACGGGCGGCCGTCGCCACCGTCGCCGGATCGGGGTGAGTCGTCTCGATCGCCCGTCGGTCGGCCCGAACCGCCTCGGCGACGCGTGCTTCCGCCGAGGCCAGCTCCGCGGCGTGGGTCGCGGCCTCCCGCTGCCCGGCGCGGCGGCCGGACCAGCGTTCCGACAGCCAGGTCCCCACGCCCACGACAGGGCTGAGCAGAGCGAAGAACAGGAAGGTGGGAGTGGCCAGGAGCCACGCCATCAGGCCGCCGGCGACCGCCGGCAGCAGGATCGCCACCCACGCGAGGCGCCGACGTGGCGGCGCAGAGGGCGGCCCGGGGATGGCCACCTCGACCTCACCGTCGGGGGCGGTCAACCGTGGTGTGGGCCGCAGCCGCAGACGCCCTCCGGGTGCCGGCTCCAGCGCTGCCGGTGAGCCGGCCGGCCCGGTGACCCTCAGCGAACTGGCACCGATGCGCAGCACCGCGTCGGCCGGCCACACCGCCGGGACGCGGCCGAGGTCGACGCCGTCGAGCCGGCTGCCGTTGGTCGAGCCCTGGTCCGCCACGGTGATGGCGCCGTTGCCGACCTCGACGACCGCGTGGCGCCGGGACACATCGGGGTCGTCGATGCGCACGGCGACGTCGCCCGCGCGGCCGACCTCGTGCCGCCCCAGGGCCAGGGGGTGGGTGTGCCCGGCCGCCGGACCGCCCACGACCTGCAGCTCCAGCGGACTCGAGTGGTTGTTCGCGGCAGTGGGTGCCGGGCCGTCGCAGCCCAGCACGGCGCCGTGCCCCAGGTGCGGCGATGTCAGGCGCAGGTCGCCGGCCAGCCGGACCGGCCCTTTCCACAGAGCTGTCACCGTCGACCCCGTCACCCTGCTCAGTGCGGGCAGCACGGCCTCGACGGTGTCCACGTCCGCAGCCGTCACCTCGACGTCCACGGCCGCTCCGTCGCACCACAGCGTCCAGCACCGTGCAGCTCTGGCCGTCGGAGCCCCGGGGGTGTCGATCACCGCGAGATCGTGACCGAGATCCACCGCGCCGGGGTGGGCCGGGCCGCAACCTGTGGACAGGGCCGGGCCCTGTGGACGGCGGGCGACGCGGTGCCGGCGGTCGGCCTAGCGTTCGCCGGGACCGGGAGGGACCCGGACCGAGGAGGACCCGTGAAGGTCGACATCGCCACCCTGCAGAACATGGCGGGGCAGTGCCGCGCCGAGGCCGCCGACACCGCCGGCCGCCACGCGGCGCTGTCCAGCAGCATCAACATGTCGGTGCTGGACGGCTGGACCGACAGCCAGGCCGCGCTGCGGTTCACCGAGCTGTACGAGCAGTGGCGGCTCTCGGCGCAGGGCGTCAGCGACGCACTCACGGGCATGGGCACGCTGCTGACCAACGTCGCGGGCTCGTACCAGCAGCACGAGGCCGAGATGGCGGCCCGCATCGGCTCGATGCTGTGACCGCGCGGGTGGCGTAGGTCGCCCGTCGGGCGCGCCGCGGGCCCGCCCGTAGGATCACGACCCGTTCAGGCGGGTCACCGGTGCTTCGCGGTGCGGCCGGCCGCCCTCCACGGGACGGCCGGCTGCACCGGGCACCGTGCCCGGCTTCGTCGACGTCGGGAGCACGCAGATGCAGTTCGGTCGGTACTACGAGGAGTTCGAGGTCGGGGCTGTCTACAAGCACTGGCCCGGCAAGACCGTGACCGAGTACGACGACCACCTGTTCTGCCTGATCACGATGAACCACCACCCGCTGCACATGGACGCGAACTACGCGGAGAAGACGACGGACTTCGGCAGGAACGTCGTCGTCGGCAACTACATCTACTCGCTGCTGCTCGGCATGAGCGTTCCGGACGTGTCCGGCAAGGCCATCGCGAACCTGGAGATCGAATCGCTGCGGCACGTCGCGCCGACCTTCCACGGCGACACGATCTACGGCGAGACCACGGTCCTGGACAAGACGGAGTCGAAGTCGAAGGACGACCGCGGGATCGTCCACGTCGAGACCATCGGCTACAAGCAGGACGGCACCGTCGTGTGCATCTTCCGGCGCAAGGTCATGGTCCCGAAGCGCTCCTACGGGGAGTCCCGCGGCGGCGAGCAGCCCGGCCGGCCGGAGCCCACGCCGCGCTGATGCCGGTAGCGGTTCACCGCGGGGCGACCCCCCAGCTGCGCAGGGTCTCGACCAGCAGGGGCGTGCAGGGCAGCCGGTCGAGCGTGGCGGCGTCGGCGAAGAGGACTGCCGTGGCGTCGTCCCCGGCGACGGGCCGCTCGCTGCCCGGGACGGGACTGCAGGCCAGGTCCACGACGTCGTACACCACGCCGTCCCCCGGGATCCGCACCCGGCCGACGACCGCGCCGGCACGGACCACGAGGCCGGTCTCCTCGCGGACCTCCCGCTCGACCGCCGTCTCGGCCGTCTCGCCCGGCTCGATGCGACCGCCCGGCAGCGACCACCGTCCCGCATGGGGCGGGTGGCCGCGCTGGACGAGCAGGAGCCGTCCGGCCGCGTCGTGCACCACCGCGCCGACGCAGGGCACGACGGGCGGGCCGCTGGGCCGGGTCATGCGCGGGAGGCTACGCACCGTCCACCCGCAGCCACGCCGCACCCACGCATCGCAGTCGAGCGGATGCGCTGCGCTTGACTACTCCGGGCCGTCACAGCACGGTGTTGCCCGATGAGCGTCTCGCCGGTGTGCCCGCGCTGTGGTGAGCAGCTGGTCGTCCGGCACGGATCCCCGGCTCAGGCCTGGTGTCACGTGCACGGAGCGGTCACGCCGCTGCACCACACGGTGCTCGTGGCCCACGACGCCATCACCGCCGTCACCACCGACGCCCGCGTCCCCGCGTGGGTGCCCGACCCCATGCCGGTGGGCTGGTCGGTCACCGGCATGGCGTGGGGCGGCGAGCCCGGTGCCCGGGCGATCGTCGTCGACTGCGCCGGTCCTGCCCCGCTCGGCGGGTCGGCCGAGCTCGTGCTCGTGGCCGAGGAGCCCGGCACCGGTGTGGGCTGCGGCTACGCGGGACTGCCCGGACTCGATCCCGGCGACGTCATCGAGGGCCCGTCCTCGGTCGACGTGAAGGCGGCCGGGCAGCGCGCGCCACTCTGGGCGGTGCCCACCTCCGACGATCGGGCCGCGTTCGTGGGCGAGGCGTACGGCGTGTGGTTGTGGCTGGTCATGTGGCCGATGAACGCCGCGTGGCTGCTCGCCGAGCAACTGGAGCTGATCGACCTGCGCGACCGCATCTACCCGGACCTGCCGTTGGGACCGCCGAGCGAGCACCTGCTGCCGGGCCGGTGACCATCGGAACCCGACCGGCTCCGTTCATGATCGGCGCGCCGCCGATGCGACGGGTGGGACATCTGTTACCCATGGGACGAAGCAGTCCGCCGCACTCGGGTGGACCCTTGTCCCAGCGGGCTCTTCCGGGCCCGCCCGCACGAGCGCACCCCCGGAGGTGGCGGTGAACCTCAAGAAGGTCGTCACCTGGCTGGTCGTCGCTTTCGTCGTCTTCTACGTGATCCAGGCGCCGGAGCAGTCCGCCCAGCTCGTCCGCAACGCCGGCCAGGCCCTGGGGGACGCCGCCTCGTCCCTCGCGGCCTTCGTCGAGAACCTCGTCTAGCCGCGAGGTGAGCGGACGGGAGCCCTTGCCGCCACTGCCTCCCCGGGCGAGCAAGGATGTCCAGAAGTACCTCCTGCCCGAGGAGACCGCGGTGGTCGCCACCCGGCGGCACTGGGCGGTGCTCATCGAGCCGACCGTGAAGTTCCTCCCGGTCGTCGTCGCCGGCGGCTGGCTGCTGCTGTTCGACCCCGACAACCGGGTGACCAGCTCCGCCGGCCTCCTGGTGCTCGTCGCCGCCCTCGTCTACTACGGCCTGCGGGTGGGGGAGTGGTGGATGCGCCACTTCATCGTCAGCACGCGGCGCGTGCTGCTGACCTCCGGCGTCATCGTGCGGACGGTGACCCTGCTCCCCTTGCGCCGGATCACCGACCTCACGTGGAAGGAGACGTTGCTCGGGCAGCTGCTGGGCTACGGGACCTTCCGGTTCGAGTCCGCGGGGCAGCAGCAGGCGCTGTCGGAGATCACGTTCCTGCCCGGCGCCGACGTCCTCTACCGGCGGGTCAGCGCCCTCCTCTTCAGCACCGACTGGGGCGGGGCCGCGTCGAGCGGCGACGACGAGGGCAACCCGGAGCCGCCACCACCGCAGACCGGGCCGCCTCCTCCGGAGGACGGCCGGCGCGACACCGAGCCGATCCGCGATCTGCCCCCGCGGCAGTGACCGCCCGAACGGGTGCCCACCGGTCCGGTGCGGCAGGCTGAGCGCCGATGCGGATCGACCTGCACACCCACTCCACGGTGTCCGACGGCACCGACAGCCCGGCCGAGCTGCTGGCGACCGCGCGCGCCGCCGGGCTCGACGTCGTCGCCCTCACCGACCACGACACCACCGCCGGATGGTCCGTGGCCGAGGAGACGCGCCCCCCGGGGCTGACCGTCGTCCCGGGCATGGAGCTGTCCTGCCGGTGGTTCCCCGCCGACCAGCCGCCGATCAGCGTGCATCTGCTGGGCTACCTCTTCGATCCGCTGCATCCGGCGTTCGTCGCCGAGCGGGCCCGCCTGCGCGACGAGCGACTGGCCCGCGGGCAGCGGATCGTCGAGGCCCTCGCCGCCGACGGGTACCCGGTGCAGTGGGCGGAGATCGTCGAACGGTCCGCGGGCGGGGTGGTCGGGCGCCCGCACATCGCCCGCGCCCTCGTCGCTGCCGGCGTCGTCGACTCGGTGGACCACGCCTTCGCCACCCTCCTGAACCACCGCAGCCCCTACTACGCGCGCAAGGCCGACACCGATGTGCGGGAGGGGATCGCCCTGGTCCGCGCCGCCGGTGGCGTGCCGGTCTTCGCCCACGGCCTGGCCACCAAGCGGGGTCGGGTGGTCGGGGACGACGCCGTCGTGGCCATGGTCGAGGCGGGACTGCTGGGACTCGAGGTCGACCACCCCGACCACGCCGAGGACGAACGGGCCCACCTGCGCGCGCTGGCCGCCGACCTGCACCTCATCGTCACCGGCTCGAGCGACTACCACGGCACCAACAAGACGACGCCGATCGGCGCCTGCGCCACCGATCCGGAGCAGTTCGAGGCGATCGTCGCGGCCGGGACGGGCTGCGCGCCCTATCGCGACTGACCGGGAATCGTCGGACCGCCCCGTTACCGTGACGCGCGTGGGGATCCGACGGTGAGCGCGCAGCTCGAGATGCCCGGCATGCCGCGCCGGCTCTTCTCGGCGACCCCCAGCAAGCTCGCGGCTTTCGCCGACTGCCCGCGGCGCTACCGCTTCGCCTACGTCGACCGGCCACCGCCGGCGCGCGGTCCGGCCTGGGCGCACAACACGGTGGGCGCCGCCGTGCACGCCGCCCTGCGCTCGTGGTGGGACCTCCCGGTCGAGCGGCGCACCACGGCCGCGGCGCGCCAGCTGCTGTACTCGGCCTGGTCGCCGAACGGCTTCCGGGACGCGGAGCAGTCGCAGCGCTGGCGTGCCCGTGCCGCGGGCTGGCTCACCGAGTACGTCGCGACCCTCGATCCCACCGACGAGCCGGTCGGCAACGAGCGCACCGTCGGCGCCACGACCGAGCGGCTGGCCTTGTCGGGCCGGGTGGACCGGATCGACCAGCGCGGGGACGAGCTGGTCGTCGTCGACTACAAGACCGGCCGCAGCGTCTGCACCGACGACGAGGCGCGCGGATCACCGGCGCTGGCGGCCTACGTGCTGGGCGTCCGGCGGACGCTGCGCCGCCCGTGCAGCCGCGTCGAGCTGCACCACCTGCCCAGCGGCACCGTCGCGTCCTTCGAGCACACCGACCGGTCGCTGGCCAACCACATCCGCCGGGCCGAGGACATCGCGGTCGACATCACGGCGGCCACGGAGTCGGTGAGGGCGGGGAAGGACCCGGACGCCGCGTTCCCGCCCGTACCCGGCCAGCAGTGCAGCTGGTGCGACTTCCGGCCGTCGTGCCCGACCGGCCAGGCCGCGGCGCCCGCCCGCGAGACGTGGAGCTTCCTGGCCGAGGACGAGGCGCACGTCTGACGTTCAGGCAGCGGACTCAGGCAGCGGATTCAGGCAGCGGGTTCGGCGGCCACCCGCTCGAACCCGGCCCGCACGACGGGCGACCACCGCACCGGTCCGGCACCGCCAGCAGCGCCGTGCGGAAGCCTCGCAGCGCCGCCGTGGCGGCCGTGTCCGTGAGGGTCAGCCCCGGCATCGAGTACATCCGCCGCGCCCAGCCGGGGAGGGTGGCGAAACCCAGGGACACGAACGTGCCCCACGCCGGGCGCGCGGGCGTCAGCACCTGCACCCAGCCCTTCATCGGCGGCACGAACAACCGGCGCACGCCCTGCGACGCTGCTGGTGTCACGGCCAGCTGCGGACGGATCTGCTCGAAGTAGGCGTCGAGGTCGGCGACCGTCCGCGGGACGAGGTCGTCGGGCACGCCCACCAGCCGGGCCGCCGCGGCCTGCTCGAGGACGTAGGCGTCGGCGTGCTCGTCCGACAGCGGCAGACCGGCTCGGCGGGCCGTCGAGAGGAGCGAGTCGACCGCGCCGTTGTGCACCCACTGCAGGAGGTCGTGGTCGTCGACCCGGTAGGCGCGACCGGTCGTCTCCTCGACGCCGGAGAGCTTGCGGTGCAGCCCGCGCACCCGCGCGGCCATCCGGCGCGCCTCGCTGCGAGTCCCGAACGTGAGCGTCTCGACGTACTGGCCGGTGCGGGTCATCCGCATCCACCACTCGTCCTTGAAGCCGGTCGAGTTGCGGGCCACGCCGTCCATCGCCACCGGGTGCAGCGCCTGCAGCATCAGGGCGCGCAGCCCGCCGACCGCATAGCTCGGGTCGGTGTGGATGCGCCAGGTGACGCTGTCCGGGCCGAAGAACCCGAGCCGGTCCTCCTCGTCGGTCCACTCGTCGGGCGAGGGCAGGGGAGCGAGTGCGGGCCGGTCGGTCATGAGCGCGTCGAGGCCTCCGCCCAGAAGTCGAGCAGCACCTCGAGGGTGCGCCCGGGGTTCTCCACCGCGGGGGAGTGGATCGCGTTGTTGATGACCTCGTGCCGCGCACGGAGGCGCTCGGCCATCTCGGCCTGCACGTGGGGCAGCCAGGCGTCGTCCGCCTCGCCGTGGGCCACCAGCAGCGGGATGCCGACGGCGGCCAGTTCGTCGACCCGGTCCGGCTCGTTGAGCATGGCGTCGGCCATGCCGCGCAGACCGGCCTCGGAATTGCTCAGGAACCGCCGGGAGTAGAACGCCCGCGTCGGCGGTGGCACGGCCTGCGCCTTTGGATCGGTCATCGCGACCTGCTCGAGCGTCTCGTGGACCAGCGCGATCCCGCCCGCCTCGAGCAGCGGCCCGAGATGGTCGAGCAGGTCGGCGCGCCGCCCGGTCAGCCGCGACGGCCCGGAGCCGAGCAGCGTGAACGAGGTGAACAGGCCGGGTTCGGCGAGGACGGCGGCGCGCGTCACCAGGCCGCCGAACGAGTGGCCCAGCAGGTGCAGCGGCTCGCCGGTCTCCCCGCGCAGCACCCGGGCCACGGCGAGCACGTCGGCACCGAGCTCGTCGACCGAGTAGGCCGTCGGGTCGTCCGGACCCGGCGATTCGTACTGGCCCCTCTGGTCGATCGCCACCACGCGGTAGCCGGCCCCGGCGAGGGGCGCGAGCAGCGGAGCGAAGTCCTCCTTGCTGCCGGTGTAGCCCGCGACCATCAGCGCCGTCCCACGCACGGCCTCTCCGCCGGTGTCCAGCGCGACCAGCGGCCCGGCGCCGCCCTCGAAGGTCCGGTGCGCAGCATCGTGCGCGGCCAGCTGGCGCAGGTCGTCCGGGGCGATCGCGAGGGGCACGCTGAACTCGGGCGTACCGGGCATGACCATGTCCCCAGTGAACATCGTGCGGTGGAGCAGCGCTCGGTCTGCCGGATCCGTCGGTCGTCGTCGCCGCAGCGATCCCTGTCACCGGAGCGACCAATCGGGCCGAAGGTGTCCAACGATGGCATTCGGAAGTGCGCGAGGTCGGTGGCACGAGCCGGTCGGTGCGCTCAACGGGTTCGGAGAGGCCTATGCGGATCGTCGACCAGCGCGTCGGGATCGACCATGACGTGGAGCCTCTCCTGCGAAGCGCACTGCAGCCCGGGTTGCGACCGCCGTGTCGTGCCGGATGGCTTCTCGCTGGTGACCGCTTGGCGGTGGTGACGTGGGGAAGCTCGAGCCCCGCGCCACAGGTCGTGGCGTCGCGCCTGACGTCCGACACGGTGTTCGTCGAGGTGAGAACCGGAGCGTCTCCAGGTCAGCCGGTGTCCGCCGACTGCTCGCCCACCACCACGGTGTTCTCTCTCGACGACGAGCCCGAGCCGCACCTCGTGCGGCTCGTCTCCTTCAGCAGTGGCGATGTGGTCGAGTTGCACTCCTGAGCGCCCAGTTCGGCACGGCGGGGGAGGGTCAGCGGTAGGCGAGCACGCGGTCGGGCAGCCGGTACACGACCACGGGACCGATGCCGGTCGCGACCCCACCCTCGGGCAGGCCGTCGACCGACGAGCGGGCCAGTTCCGCCCCGGTGGCCGGGTCGCGGTGGGCGAAGCCCTCGGCGTCGGGCACGAGTAGCGCCCCGGGCGTGGCGTCGTCCTTGTCCACCAGAGCCGCTGCGGGCAGGCCGAGGGCCGGCGACTCCCAGCGCGGCGCGCCCGTGACCGCGTCCAGCGCCGAGAGGGTGCCGCCGGACCGGAACAGCGCGACGGCGCCCACGGTGAGCTGGGCGGCGTCCTCCGAGGCGGGCAGGCGGGCCCGCAGCGCGCCGTCCTCGGGCGCGAGTGCCTGCACCTCGTCGCCCACGAGGACGCCGATCAGGCCGTCGGCGCCCAGCAACCGGACCTCGGCGCCCTCGGCGGCGGGCAGATCCCGGGCCCAGTGCTCGTCGCCCTGGAAGCCGTCGAGCAGGCGCAGCTGGACGGCGTCGTCGTCGGCGCACTCGAGCAGCACCGCGACCCCGGCGTTGCCCACGTCGGCGCCGAGCAGCCGGCAGCCCTGGGGCGGGGCGTAGCGCCAGCGGATGTTGTTGCCCGTCGGGTCGAGCGTCACCAGACCGGTCGGGCTGGTCGCCAGGACGATGCGGGTGGTGGAGTCCAGCCGGGCGTCCCCGCGCAGGCTGAGGCTGCGGGTCCAGGCGCGCACCCCGGTCCCGGCGCGGAGCGCCACGGCCTCGTCGCAGCGGTCCCCGGTGGCGAACACCGCCACCGCGAGACCGTCGGTCACCGTGGCGCCGCAGAGCCGGGCGTTGCTCCGCGTGTAGTGCCACGCCTCCTCGCCGGTGAGCGGGTCGAGGGCGCGGATCCCGTGCGCGGTGGTCACCAGGACGCGTCCGCTCTGCACCACCGTCTCCGGCATCGCGCCGCCTTCGGCGGACCACGCCTCCGAGACGGCACCGGCCGGCGTCCCGGAAGGGACGTCGGCCGGCGCCGCGGTGGTGCTCTCGGTCGCCGCGGCGTCGGACCCCCGCCACAGCAGGGCGGCGACGACGACCAGTGCCAGGGTGGCCGCCGTCCAGACCCACACCCGCAGGGGCGGGCGGCTCAGCCGGGGCACGGCAGGATCAGGCGGCGGACTCGGAACCGCCGCCACCGCCACGGCCGGCCCCGCCCCGGCGGCGACGACGGCGCGGACGCGACGCCCCGCCCTCGGCGGACGCGGCACCGTCGGCAGCCGGAGCTGCCTCGCCACCGGCGGCAGCGGCGCCACCGCCGCGGGTGCGCCGGCGCGGTCGGCTCTTGCCGCCGCCCGCGGGCTGCTCGCCGTCGCCGGGCTGCTCGCCGGAGGGACGGGTGCCCCCACGGCCGCGACCCTCACCACGACCGCCGCCGGCGGGCCGGTTGCGCTTGCCGGTCTCGCCGAGGTCCTCGAGGGTCTCCGCCTCCAGCCCCTCGCGCGTCCGCTGCGACCGCGGCAGCCGCCCGCCGGCCGTCTCCGGCACGTCGAGGTCGGTGTAGACCCACTTCGACGTCGAGTAGGTCTCCGGCGGGTCCTCGAAGTCGAGGCCGAGCGCCTTGTTGATCAGCTGCCAGCGAGGGATGTCGTCCCAGTCGACCAGCGTGACCGCGACGCCGGTCGAGCCGGCGCGGCCGGTGCGCCCGATGCGGTGCACGTAGGTCTTCTCGTCCTCGGGGCACTGGTAGTTCACGACGTGGCTGACCCCGGTGACGTCGATACCACGGGCGGCGACGTCGGTCGCGACCAGCACGTCGACCTTGCCACTGCGGAAGGCGCGCAGCGCCTGCTCGCGGGCGCCCTGGCCGAGGTCGCCGTGCACGGCGGCGGCGGCGAAGCCGCGGTCGACGAGTTCGTCGGCGACCTTCTGCGCGGTGCGCTTCGTCCGGCAGAAGACCATGACCAGGCCCCGGTCGCGGGCCTGGAGCACGCGGGAGAGCAGCTCCGGCTTGTCCAGGTTGTGCGCCCGGTAGATGAACTGCGTGGTCTGCGGGACCGTCGAGCCCTCGTCGTTGCCGTGCGCCCGGATGTGCGTCGGCTGGGTCATGAACGAACGCGACAGCGTCACGATCGGGCCGGGCATCGTCGCCGAGAACAGCATCGTCTGCCGCTTGTCCGGGACCATCGCGAGGATCCGCTCGATGTCGGGGAGGAAGCCCAGGTCGAGCATCTCGTCGGCCTCGTCGAGGACGAGGACCTTCACCTTGCCGAGGATCAGGTGGCCCTGCTGGGCGAGGTCGAGCAGCCGGCCGGGCGTACCGACCACGACCTCGACGCCGCCCTGCAGCGACGAGACCTGCGGCTCGAACGCGCGCCCGCCGTAGATGGCCTGCACGCGGATGCCGCGCCTGGCGCCGGCGGCGGCGAGGTCGCGCGAGACCTGCACGCACAGTTCACGCGTCGGGACGACGACCAGGGCCTGCGGCACGCCGTCGCCGCCCTCGGCCGGCGGGACGACGCGCTGCAGCAGCGGGACGCCGAAGCCGAGGGTCTTGCCGGTGCCGGTGCGCGCCTGGCCGATGAGGTCGTTGCCGGCCAGCGCGAGCGGGAGGGTCAGCTCCTGGATGGCGAAGGTGCGGGTGATCCCTACCTCGGCCAGCGCGGCGACGATGTCGGGGTGGACGTCGAAGTCGCTGAACAGCGGGCTGTCGTCGGCGACGGGCGCGCCGCCGAGCTGCTCGACCTGCGACTCGATCTCCTCGGGCGCGGGCGCGCCGGTCTCGGCGTGGTCGATCTCGGGAGTGGTGGGGGCGTTCTCGATGGAGGTCAGTGCTCTCGCCTGTCGTCTGCGGGGGAGTCGGACCGGCGCGGTCGTCGCGGCGGACCTCTCCCGGTGGTTGTCGCGGGATCGGTTCCAGCGCCAACGCAGCCAGCAGAACCGGGCGTCAGTGTCCTCGGCCCGGGAGACAGCCCGAGGGCGTCGTCCAGCGGTCGTCAGCGCACAGATACACAGCGGACCCGAGGGCTCGCCGATTCCCATGGTAGCGCGGGCACCGGTTAGCCTCTCCGCGCCGCGCGCTGCGGAGTCCGCCGAGAGCTCAGGAGATGCGTGTGACCCCCGTCGAGAAGACGGCCGTCGTGGACCTGCTCGGCGTCCTCGCCTATGCGGAGCTCACCGCGTTCGACCGGCTGGCCGAGGACGCCCGGCTCGCGCCGACCCTCGGCGGGCGGGCGGCGCTGGCGCGCATGGCGGCGGCGGAGATCGCCCACCACGGGCGGCTCACCGAGCGGCTGTCCGAACTGGGGGTCGACCCCGGCACCGCCATGGCCCCCTTCGTCTCCGCGCTCGACGCCTTCCACGAGGGCACCCGGCCGAGCACCTGGCTGGAAGGGCTGGTCAAGGCCTACGTGGGCGACGGCCTGGCCACGGACTTCTACCGCGAGATCGCCTCGTTCCTGCCCGACCCCGACGGCGCGCTGGTCCTGGACGTGCTGGCCGACACCGGGCACGCGGACTTCGCCGTCCGCGAGGTGCGGGCGGCCATCAAGGCAGACCGGAAGGTGGCCGGCCGGCTGTCCCTGTGGGGACGGCGCCTCGTCGGCGAGGCGATCACCCAGACCCAGGCCGTGATCGCCGAGCACGACGGGCTGGCCGAGCTGATCATCACCGGCACCGGGGACCTGGCCGGTGTCTCGCGGCTGATCGAGCGGATCACGCATGCCCACACCGAGCGCATGAAGGCGCTGGGTCTCAACCCCTGAACAGGAGGCCCGGCGTGCGGCATCTGCTGGTGATCGGTGCCGGGACCGGCATCTCGGCGGCGACCGCGCGGCTGCTGGGACGGCAGGGCTTCGCCGTCTCGCTCGTGTCCCGCGGGCAGAGCACGCTCGCCGACCTGCGGGCCGCCCTCCGCCACGAGGGCGTCCGGGTGGAGGAGGCCGGCGCCGATGCCGGCCGGCCCCGGGAGCTGACGGTCGCCGTCCGCGCGATGACCGAGGAGCTGGGGCCGGTCGACGTCCTGCTCTACAACGTGTCGGTCGGGCGGCAGGTCGCCGTCGCCGACCTGTCCGCCGACGACCTGCTCGCCGACCTCGCGGCCGGGGCGGCGGGGCTGCAGGCGGCGGTGCAGGCCGTCCTGCCGGGCATGCGGGAGCGCGGGTCGGGGACGGTGCTGGCCACCGGTGGTGGTTCGGCGGACCGGCCGATCCCGTCGATGGCGACGCTCGGGGTCCAGAAGGCGGCCCTGCGCGCCCTCGTCGAGGTGCAGGCCGAGGCGCTGGCGCCCGAGGGCATCCACGTGGCGACGGTGACCGTGCGCGGGCTCGTCGGGGAGGACCAGCAGATCCATCCCGACCGAGTCGCCGCGGTCTACGGGGAGCTGGTCGCCGAGACCGCGGGGCCTCGCGAGCAGTGGCGGACCGTGGTCGACCTGCGCCCCTGAGACCGCGGCGACGGTCTCAGACCTTGAACCGGCCGACCAGCCGGGACAGCTCGCCGGTGACATCGGCGAGGCTGTCGGCGGCGTTCCTCGCCTCGCCGGCGTCCTCGCCGGTCTCCGAGCTGACCGTGGAGATGGCGACGATGGTCTGGGCGATCGAGGTGGTTCCCTGAGCTGCCTCGGAGACGCCGCGGGACATCTCGTTGGTGGTCGCCGTCTGCTCCTCCACCGCACTGGCGATGGTGGTCTGGTAGTCGCTGATCCGGGAGATCACCTCGTCGATGCGCTCGATGGCGGCGACCGCCCCGGCGGTGTCGGCCTGGATGGCCTCGACGCGGCGCGCGATGTCCTCGGTGGCCTTGGCGGTCTCCTGCGCCAGTTCCTTGACCTCGTTGGCGACGACGGCGAAGCCCTTGCCTGCCTCGCCGGCGCGCGCGGCCTCGATGGTGGCGTTGAGCGCGAGCAGATTGGTCTGCTCGGCGATCGAGGTGATGACCTTGACGACGTCCCCGATGGCCTTCGACGAGTCGCCGAGCCGGCTGACCGTCGCGTTGGTGGCCTGGGCGACCTCGACGGCCTCGCCGGCGATGCGGGATGCCTCGTTCGCGTTCGTCGCGATCTCCCGGATGCTCGCACCCATCTCCTCGGCGCCCGCGGCCACCGCCTGGACGTTGCGGGAGACCTGCTCGGCGGCCGCGGACACCTGCTGGGTCTGGGCAGCGGTCTGCCCGACCGACTCGGCAAGCCGCCCGGACACGCCCGACATGCCGCCGGACACGTCGGTGAGGGACGAGGAGGCACGCCCGATCCCGGTGACCGTGTCGGCAACCGTGGCGACGAAGCGGTTGAAGGCCGCGCCGAGCTGGCCGATCTCGTCCTTGCGCGACTCGTCGACGCGAGCGGTCAGGTCGCCGTCGCCGTCGGCGATCTCCTCCATCCGGCCACGCAGCGCGTCGAGGGGGGCGACGACGCGCCGGGCGACCAGGAAGGTGGCCCCGACGGCGAGCGCGATGGTGCCGAGGGCCCCGAGCAGCGTCGTCGTCCGCAGGCCGTGCGCGTCGGCGAGAATGGCCTCCTCCGGCACGTCCACCAGGAGGGTCCACTGCTGTCCGGTCCCCACCGGGAAGGGCGCCGCCACGAGGACCGTGTCGCCTGAGCCGCCGGTGACGGTCCGCTGCACGGGTGCGCCGTCGGCGAGGGCGTCCGAGACGACGCCCGCGGCCGGGCCCCGTGGGGCCTGGCCGACCTCGTCGCCGGCCCGGTTGCTCGCCACCACCAGCCCGCCGGTGGACACGAGGGCGGCGCGGCCCACCGCGTAGGGCCGGATGGCCGCCACGGCCTCCTGGACCGAGGCGAGGGTGATGTCGACGCCGGCGACCCCGATGACCCGCCCGTCGGCAGCCCGCACCGGTGACGCCAGGGAGGTGATGAGCAGCTGCTTGCCGGCGACCTCGTACTCGTAGGGCTCCAGCGCCACGTCGCCGCCGCTGTCCCGCGCCAGGAGGTAGTAGTCGCCGACACCGGGCTGGTCGTAGCCGACGAGGGGGCGACGGCGACGCGGTCGCCGTCGCGGTACCAGTAGGAGATGTAGCGGCCCGAGGCGTCGCTGGTGGGGGTGCCCGCGAACTCGGGGTCGCGGCCGTCGAAGGCCCCGGGCTCGAACGCAGACCAGACGCCCAGCAGCGTGGGGTCGGCCGCGAGCAGGTCTCGCTCGACGGCGTCGGCGAGCGCCCGGTCACCCTGCACCCCGGACGCCATCGCGCCGAGGGTGCGGGCCAGCGTCTGCGCGGTGCCGAGCTGCCGGGTGAGCTGCACCTGGACCCGCTCCGCCTCGGCCGAGGCCAGGCTCTCGGCGTAGCGGAGCCCGTCCTCGCGGGCCTGCCCGGTGGTGAGCACGGTGACCGCTGCCACCAGGGCGGCGAGGGCGATGGCCAGCACCGCGGCGGTGCTCACGACGAGGCGGGTCTTCACGGTCATGACGGGGCTCCCGGCGGTCACTGCGGTCAGCGGATTCGCTGCCGTATCGGTCCACGCCCGTCCGGATGTGACTCGAACCGCACCCGCCTCGGGGCCCCCGCCACACCTGCCCCTCGTGTCCCAGGAGGCGCACCCCGGCAGCAGAAGGCCCTCCGGCGCGCCAGGTGGTGGCTGGCGCGCCGGAGGGCCGGGATGCTGATGCGGATGCTGAGGCGCTACGCCCCGGCGATGAAGCCGACGCGACGCTGGTCGGCCTGCGCGATCTCCACGTAGGCGATCCGGTCGACCGGGACGAGCACGCGGCGGCCCCGTTCGTCCTCCAGGGTCAGCAGGCCGTCCTTGGTCGACCCGGACATGGCCGCTGCCACGTCCTTCGCGATCTCGTCGGGGGTCTTGGGGCTGTCGATGACCAGCTCCCGGGGCGAGTGCTGGACGCCGATCTTGACTTCCACGTGGGCGATGCCTCCTCGGTTCGCGCGACTGTCCGCAACGCTAGACCAGCGTCGGGAGGCACGACCGTTCCGACGGGTGCGCCGACAGCGAACGCCGTCGCCGTCGCCTCAGCGGGAGTCGCCGTCGACCCGGGGGAAGCCGGAGATGCCCCGCCAGGCCAGCGCCGACATCAGGCTCACCGCCTCGTCCCGGGATACGGTGCCCTTGCGGGGCAGCCACCAGCGCGCGCTGGTCTCGGCGAGGCCGGTCAGTCCGGATGCCAGGAGCAGCGCCCGCTCCGGGTCGGCCCCGGTGTCGGCGGCGATGACCTCGGCGATCGCGTCGACGCAGACCCCCGTACCGCGGTCGACGATGGCCCGGACGTCGGCGTCGTTGCGCAGGTCGGACTCGAAGACCAGGCGGAAGGCCTCGCCCTCGGCGTCGATGAAGTCGAAGTAGGCGCCCACCGCGGCGTCGACGCGCTCGCGGTTGTCGTCGGTGCGGCCCATGGCCTCGGCCACGCGCTCGGCCAGTTCGGAGACGTGCTCCTCGAGGAGCGCCAGGTACAGCTCCCGCTTGCCCGGGAAGTGCTGGTAGAGCACCGGCTTGCTGACACCCGCGCGGTCGGCGATGTCGTCCATCGCCGCTGCGTGGAAGCCCTGGGCGACGAACACGTCCTGGGCGGCGCGCAGCAGCTGCAGCCGGCGCGCACCCCGAGGCAGTCGGGACGTGCGTCGGCTCGGCTCCGCGGTCGGACGGGTCGGCTGCATCAGAGCGTGATGTTACCGACGGGTTGGCGGGCCGCAGGGCGAGCGGGCGGGGATTACCGTCGAAAGCGATGCCCGAGGCCCCCATTCCCACCGACACCGTCGTGCCGGCGGTCCCGTCGACGACGCCCTTGCCCCGGCTCACATCGATGGTCCCGCCGTGGCCCGGCGAGGACCTTTCCGTCCCCGGCGGCACCGTCTTCGTCCGGCACGCCCCGTGGTCCGGCCCCGTCGACGGTGGCGCGGACGGCGCACCCCGCGAGCGGGCCCTCTACGTGCACGGGCTGGGCGGCGCGTCGACCAACTGGACCGACCTCGCCGCGCTGCTCGCCGTGCGGTTCGAGGGGTGGGCCCTGGATCTGCCGGGCTTCGGCCGCTCCCAGCCGCCACCGCGCGGGCGGTACTCCATCCGTGGCCACGTGCGCGCGGTGGTCGACGTCCTCGAGCACCTGGTGAGCCTGCCGGGAGCGGCGCAGGGCCGGCCGGTGCACCTGGTCGGCAACTCGCTCGGCGGCCTGGCCGGCCTGCTGGTGGCCGCCCGCCGCCCGGACCTGGTGGCGACGCTGACCCTGGTGTCGCCGGCCATGCCGGTCTACCGCGTCCCACCGGCGTTCAGCCGGCTGCTGCTGCTCCTGCTCGTGCCGGGCGTCCCGTCGCTGGCGGAGAAGAGACTGGCCGGGATCACGCCCGAGGAGAACGTCCGGGCCATGATCCGGATGTGCTTCGGCGAACCCGGCCGGGTCCCGCGAAGGCGGGTCGAGCAGGCCGTGCAGGAGATGCGCGAGCGCGCCGAGCAGCCGTGGGCCGACCGCGCGCTGACCCGCAGCATGCGCGGCCTCATCGCCTCCTACCTCCGGGTCGGCGCCGCCAACGGCTGGCGGGCCGCCCGATCGCTGCGCATGCCGACGTTGGTGATCTGGGGTGGGCGCGACAAGCTCGTCGATGCCGCGCTGGCCCCACGGCTGGCCGGCGTCGTCCCCGATGCCCGGCTGCTGCTGCTGGACGCCGTCGGTCACGTCGCCATGCTGGAGGCGCCCGAGGCCACCGCGCGGGCGGTGCTCGGCATGGTCGAGTCGCTCGACGAGCAGACCGTTCGCAGCGGCGCCTGACGCGGCGCGACCGGCGCGGAACGTTCGCGCTGCTGTCGACACGGCACCCAGCGTGAGACCCTGGGCAGCTGACGCCGGTCCCGGAGACGAGGAGCGCGAGTGCGGCCCGAGGAAGGACGCCCCGCCGGCGGTCGTCCGACGGACGGCCGCCCCGGTGCCGCGCGCCCGGACTCCTCGCCCCTCGGGCGGCGGGTGATGCCACGCACCGCCGTGGCCGACCGGCCGGCGCCGCTCGTCGCGCGCACCGGGCTGGACGACCCGCGCCACCCCCGCAGGCGGCACGACGGCCGGAGCCGGGTCCGGCGTTTCGTCGGCCGGTACGGCTGGCGGGCGTATGCGATCCCGCTGCTGACCGTCGCCACGCTCGTGGTCCTGGTCGACCTGGCGCGCAGCGTGCCAGGGGCGACGGGGGCCGGGGCGACGACGGCGGTGCCGACGACCCGGCAGGCGCCCTCCTCCGACGTCCCTCCGCAGTCGCCCGAACCGGTGCCTGCGACGGCCGAGGGCGACGCCGAGCCGACCGAGCAGGCCGAGGTCGTCGGCCCGCAGCCCTACGTCGAGCAGGGGGCCGGCACCGTCTCGGTCGTGGACGGCACGTCGGCGGTGACGGGCACCGGCCCGTTGCAGCGGTTCATCGTCGAGGTCGAGGACAGCACCGAGGTCGACGGGGCCGCCTTCGCGGCAGCGGTCGAGTCGACGCTGGGCGACCCGCGGTCGTGGGGGCCGGCGGGCGGCTGTCCTTCCAGCGCGTGGGCGCGGCCGAGGCGGCGGCGGGGCAGTTCGACTTCAGGGTCAGCCTCGTCAGCCCCGGGAGCATGGAGACGTACTGCCCGGGCGTCGGCACCGGCGGCTACACCTCCTGCCGGTACGGCGACCGCGCCGTCATCAACCTCGCGCGCTGGGCCACGGCGGTCCCGCACTACGACGGGGACATCGCCACCTATCGCCAGTACGTGGTCAACCACGAGGTGGGGCACGTGCTGGGGAACGGCCACGTCGACTGCCCCGGGGCCGGCCAGGTCGCGCCGGTCATGCTCCAGCAGACCCTCGGTCTGCAGGGCTGCGTCCGGAACGCCTGGCCCTACCCGTAGCGCTCCCGCAGGGCTAAGTTCCCCCTGGTGCGCCGGGAAGCCTGGTCGGCAAGTCGTGTTCCCGATCGCCCGGGAGGGCCCGCGCCATGTCCACCGACGCCCCTGCGGTCCGCGCTGCCGGACTGACCAAGCGCTTCGCCACGACGCTCGCCGTCGACGAGCTGTCCCTGGACGTCCCCGCCGGGGAGGTCTTCGGTTTCCTGGGCCCCAACGGCGCCGGTAAGTCGACCACGATCCGGATGCTGCTCGGCCTGCTGCGCCCCACCGCCGGCAGCGCCGAGATCTTCGGCGTCCCGGTCGCCGACGTCGAACGCGCGCACGCCCAGCTGGCCTACGTGCCCGCGGACGTCGCGCTGTGGCCCTCGCTCACCGGTCAGGAGTGCCTGGACCTGCTCGCCGGCGTGGGCCCCGGAACCGACCTGGCCTACCGCGACGAGCTGATCGCGCGGTTCCAGCTGGACCCGGGCAAGCGCGCCCGCACCTACTCGACCGGCAACCGGCAGAAGGTGGCGCTCGTGGCCGCGTTCGCCACCCGCGCGCCGCTGCTGGTCCTGGACGAGCCCACCAGTGGCCTGGACCCCCTGATGGAGCGGGAGTTCCGGCGCTGCATCGGCGAGGCGGGCCAGCGCGGTCAGACGGTCTTCCTCAGCTCCCACCAGCTGGCCGAGGTGGAGGCGGTCTGCTCCCGCGTCGGCATCCTGCGCGCCGGCCGCCTCGTGGAGGTCGCCGGGCTGGCGGAGCTGCGCCGGCTCCGCCGCTCCGAGGTCGTCGTCGACCTCGCGCGGCCCACGTCCGCGCTGGACCAGCTGGCCGGCCTCCCGGCGGTGGCCGACGTCCGGTGGGCCTCGCCGCTGCAGGTGACCCTGGCGCTGACCGGCCCGCCCGGCCCGGTGCTGCGGGCGCTCGCCGACGCCGACGTCGTCCGCCTCGACGTCCGGGAGCCGTCCCTCGAGGAGATCTTCCTCGACTACTACGGCCAGGCCTCGGCGTGACCACGGGGACGGCGCCCCGCCTCGGACCCGACGTCGAGCGGCCGGTTCCTCCCGCCCGGCCCGGGACGGTGGTCACGCGGGCCCTGGTTCGGCACGTCCGGCGCGGCACGCTGGTCGTCGCGCTACTCTGCGCGGGGGTTCCCGCCTTCGTCGCCCGGGAGTACGAGCGGACCTTCAGCGGCGCGTTCGGCGCCGACTCGCTCGCCGCGCTCGCGGAGAACCCCGCCATCCGCACCCTCTTCGGACCGCCCGTGGCCCTCGACGACGCCGGCGGCTTCACGGTCTGGCGCACCGGGACGGTGGTCTGCGTCCTCGTCGGCGTCTGGGGGGCGCTGGCGGGGACCCGGGTGACCCGCGGCGAGGAGGAGGCGGGCCGCGCCGACCTGCTCCTCGCCGGCCGGATCCGGTTGCCCGCCTACGTGCGGCGGACCCTCGCCGTCCTGCTCACCTCCGGCGCGCTGATCGGCACAGCGGTGGCCGGGGGCCTGCTGCTCGCCGGCACGGCGCCGGCCGGCTCCGTGCTGTTCGGCGCCGTCGCCGGCGGGACCGCCATGGCCGGCGCCGCGCTCGGCGTGCTGGCCGGTCAGCTGGTGCCGGAGCGCCGTGCCGCGTCCGGTCTGGCCGTCGGCACCCTGCTGGTCGGCCTGTTGGCCCGGATGGTCGGCGACGGCGTGGCGGCGCTGTCCTGGCTGCAGTGGCTGAGCCCGTTCGGGCTGTTGAGCCGCACCGCGCCGTATGCGGAGGACCGCTGGGCGCCGGTCCTGGTGCTGGCCGCCCAGGTCGCCCTCCTCGCCGTCCTGGCCGGCGTGCTGGCCGGCGGGCGGGACGTCGGCACCGGGCGGTGGCGGTCGGTCGAGCGCCGCCGCGCCCCCAGCCGGCTGCTGCGGTCGCTGCCCGGCCTGGCCGTGCACCGGACGCGGCGGGCGACGGCGACCTGGTCAGCGGGCGTGGCGGCGTACTTCCTCCTCATCGGCCTGCTGGCCTCGACGATGCTGGAGTTCCTCCGCGACAACCCGGTGTTCGCCGACATGGCCGCCGCGGCCGGCTTCGCGGGCCTCGCCTCGGTGCAGGGCTACGCCGCGTCGCTGTTCGCGCTGCTCGCCATCCCGGTGGGCGCCTACGCGGCCGGGCGGATCGCCGGCCTCGCCGCGGACGAGGCGGCCTCCCGGCTCACGCTGCTGTACTCCCGGCCGGTCGGGCGGCTGCGCTGGGTCACGTGGGAGGCGGCGGTCGTCGCCGTCGGCGCCCTCGTCGTCGCGACGGCCGCGGGCCTGGCCACCTGGATCGGCGCGACCTCGGTGGACGCGGACCTGGCTCTGGGCGAGGCGCTGGGCGGTGCCCTCAACGTCGTCCCCGTGGCGCTGCTCTGCTTGGGCGCCGCGCTGCTGGCCCTGGGCTGGGCACCCTCCGCGGTGCTCGCCATCGGTGTCCTGCCCGCGGCGGGCGGCTTCCTGCTGCTCGTGCTGGCCGACACCTTCGGCTGGCCGGGGTGGGTCCGCGGCCTGTCGCCCTTCGCCCACCTGGCCCAGGTGCCGGCCGCCCCGGTGGACGTCGCCGGTGCCCTGAGCATGCTGGTGATCGCCCTGCTGCTGGCCGTGGTGGGTCTGGCCGGGTACGCCCGCCGGGACCTCCGCGGCTGAGGGAATCGGCCCGGCTGTTCCGCTGTTGTGCGCGGAGACGACGGCCCAGTGAGGCCGAGTAGGAGAACCAGAGGAGAGATCCGTGTCCCTGCCACCCCTGGTGGAGCCCGCCGCCGACCTCTCGATCGACGAGGTCCGCCGCTACAGCCGCCACCTGATCATCCCCGACGTCGGGATGGACGGGCAGAAGCGACTGAAGAACGCCAAGGTGCTCGCCGTGGGCGCCGGCGGCCTGGGCTCGCCGGTGCTGATGTACCTGGCCGCGGCCGGCGTGGGCACGCTCGGCATCGTGGAGTTCGACACGGTCGACGAGTCGAACCTGCAGCGCCAGATCATCCACGGGCAGTCCGACGTCGGCCGGTCCAAGGCCGAGAGCGCGCGGGACTCCATCAAGGAGATCAACCCGCTCATCGACGTCCGGCTGCACGAGACGCGGCTGGACAGCGACAACGTGCTCGACATCTTCGGGCAGTACGACCTGATCGTCGACGGCACCGACAACTTCGCCACGCGCTACCTGGTCAACGACGCGTGCGTGCTCCTGGGCAAGCCCTACGTGTGGGGGTCGATCTACCGCTTCGACGGTCAGGTCTCGGTCTTCTGGAACGACCACGGGCCCAACTACCGCGACCTCTACCCGGTCCCGCCGCCGCCGGGCATGGTGCCCAGCTGCGCCGAGGGCGGCGTGCTCGGCGTCCTCTGCGCGACCATCGGCGCGATCCAGGCCACCGAGGCGGTCAAGCTGATCACCGGCATCGGCGAGACGCTGCTCGGCCGGCTCATGGTCTACGACGCCCTGGAGATGACCTTCCGCACGATCAAGGTGCGCAAGGACCCCGAGGGGGAGCCGATCACCGGGCTCATCGACTACGAGGCCTTCTGCGGCGTCGTCTCGGTCGAGGCGCAGGAGGCCGCGGCCGGCTCCACCATCACCGTCGACGAGCTCAAGGACATGATGGACGCCGGCAAGGACTTCGAGCTGATCGACGTCCGGGAGCCCAACGAGTACGAGATCGTGTCGATCCCCGGCGCGAAGCTGATCCCCAAGGACGAGATCCTGTCCGGGCGGGCGCTGTCGGAGCTGCCCAACGACAAGCCGATCGTGCTGCACTGCAAGACCGGCGTCCGCTCGGCCGAGGTGCTCGCCGCGGTCAAGAACGCCGGCTTCAAGGACGCGGTGCACGTCCAGGGCGGCGTGACCGCGTGGGCCACCCGCATCGACAAGGCGCTCCCCACGTACTAAGAGGACCCCTCGCCCCCCGACCCTCGCTCCGCTCGGGCCGGGCCCCTGCGAGGGAGCCGCACGACGGCCCCGCCCGCCCTTCGAGGGGCGGTCGGGGCCGTCGTCGTCTTCACTGACGGCATGGCCGCCTTCTCGCCCGTGGAGTTGCTCGAGCTCTTCCAGCGCGCCCAGAACCAGTTCACCGACCAGGTCGACGCCGTCGCCCCCGACCAGTGGGCGGACGAGTCGCTGCCGGGCTGGACGGTCGCCGATCTGGTGGCCCACCTGGTGAGCGAGCAGCTGTGGGTGCCGCCGCTGCTGGCCGGCGAGCCCGTGGCCGAGGGCCGGTTCCCCGAGGACACCACCGATCTGCTCGGCGCCGACCCGTTCACCGGCTGGGAGTCGGCGGCGGACAACGCGCTGTCGGCCTTCGCCGAGGACGACGCCCTGGTCCGCACCGTCCATCTCTCCCGCGGCCCGACACCGGCGACCCAGTACATCCTCGAGATGACCGCGGACCTGACGGTGCACGCCTGGGACCTCGCCCGGGCCACCGGCGGAGACACCGAACTGGACGGCGAGCTGGTCACCGCCGCGCTGGTCTTCGCCGAGCAGCTGCCCGAGGACGGCGTCCCCGGCCTGTTCGACCCGCCGCTGGACGTGTCGGCCGCCGCGGACCCGCAGACCCGGCTGCTGGCACGGTTCGGCCGCAAGGCGACCTGACTCCAGGATGACGGCGTGACCGATCCCGCGGACGTCGACGAGGCGGTGTTCGACGTCGTCGAGCAGATCCCACCGGGTCGGGTCAGCACCTACGGCGCCATCGGGCGCTTGCTGGGCATCGGACCACGCCGGGTCGCCCGGGCCCTGTCGTCGGGCGGGGGAGCGGTGCCGTGGTTCCGCGTCGTGCGGGCCGACGGGTCCGCCGCCGAGCCGGTGCGGGTGCGGCAGATGGAGCTGCTCGCCGCCGAGGGCGTCCCGATGCGCAACGGCCGCGTCGACATGCCCGCCGTGCACTGGCCGTGAGCGACCACGAGTCCACGGTCCTCCGTCCTCTGGGGACGGCGGACGGGTTCTTGCTGCGCGTCGCTACGTGGCTGAACGTCAACTGGGTGGAGCAGCGGTTCACCTTCGCGCAGGTCGACGCCGACCCCCACCTGGCCGCCTACTTCCGGTTCGTGCCCGAGCGCGGCGACTTCGGGTTCGTGGCCACGCTGGCCGGCCAGCCCACCGGCGTCGTGTGGGCCAGTTCCTTCACGGTGGAGGCTCCCGGCTACGGCTTCGTGCGCACCGGCGTGCCGGAGGTCAGCCTCTGCGTGCTGCCGGGCTATCGGGGCGTCGGTCTCGGCGGTGCCCTGCTCGAGGCGGCGACGGCCGAGGGCGCCGCCGCGGGCTCAGCGGGTTCAGCCTGAGCGTGGAGGACGGAAACCCGGCCCGTCGGCTGTACGAGCGAGCCGGGTTCGTGCCGGTGACGTCAGCGGCCACTGCCGGGACGATGTTCCTCGACCTCGACCTCGACCTCGACCTCGACCTCGACCTCGACCGGCCCGACTGACCGCTGGTGCGCCGGTATGACGGTCTCCCCCGTGCGGACCAGTTCGGCGGCGTCCCCTTCAGCCATGGCAGGTTCGTGCCGACTCTCTGATCATGAACACCATGGCGTGCCGGGCGGTCGCCCAGGCCGGGCTGTCCGCGGCCACGGCGTCGCTGGACCACGAGGCCGAGTGGCCGCTCCTACTGGTCGCCGGCTGGCTGACCACGGCGGCGGACCTGATGGCCGAGGCAGGCGTGCGGGAGGCCGCCCTCGCCTGACCCGGGACGCGCCGTCCCGTCCGCCCCACGTGTCCCGGAAGTGTCCGATCCGCGTGCTTCCATCGGGGGGTGGCACTCCGGGGGACTGACGCGGCACCGGTCTACCGGCTCGTCGCCGGTGAGCCGCACCGGCTCTCCGCGCCCCGGCTCGACCCCACGCAGCAGGCGGTCGTCGACCACGCCGGCGGCCCGCTGCTCGTGCTGGCCGGCCCGGGCACCGGGAAGACCACGACGATCGTCGAGGCCGTCGCCGCCCGCATCGACGCCGGTGTGGACCCCGAGCAGATCCTGGTCCTGACCTTCAGCCGCAAGGCGGCCGCCGAGCTGCGCTCCCGCATCACCGGCCGGGTCGCCCGCACGATCCGCGAGCCGCTGGCCCGCACCTTCCACTCCTACGCCTACGGCGTCCTCCGCCGCGCCGCGCTGCTGCGCGGCGACGCGCCGCCGCGGCTGCTCACCTCCGCCGAGCAGGACGCCGTCGTAGCCGAACTGCTCCGTGGTGACGCCGAGGAGGAGGGCGCGGTCCGCTGGCCGGCGTCGCTGGCTCCCGCCCTGGGGACGGCGGGATTCCGCACCGAGCTGCGCGACCTGCTGATGCGCGCCACCGAGCGCGGCGTGAGCGCCGAGCGGCTCGCGTCCTGGGGGCGGGCCACCGGCCGGGACCACTGGGTCCTCGCCGCCGCCTTCCAGGAGCAGTACGAGAACGTGACCGCGTTCGCGACCGCCGCGCGGGGGGACGCGTCCGGGTACGACCCCGCCGAACTCGTGCGGCAGGCGATCCACGAGCTGAACGAGGACCCGGAGCTGCTCCGCCAGGAGCGCGAGCGGGCGCGCTGGCTGTTCGTCGACGAGTACCAGGACACCGATCCCGCGCAGGTCGAGCTGCTCGAACTGCTCGCCGGGCGCGGCGGCAACCTGGTGGCGGTCGGCGACCCCGACCAGGCCATCTACGCCTTCCGGGGCGCCGAGCCGCGGGGCCTCGTCGAGTTCCCGCAGCGTTTCCGGCACCTCGACGGCCGGGCCGCCCGGCGGGTGTCGCTCGGCGTCTGCCGCCGTTCCGGCGAGGAACTGCTCCGGATCAGCCGCACGGTCGCCGAGGGGCTGCCCGGGCCGTGGGAGCACCGCAGGCTCGCGGCCGTCGATGGCACGGAGCCGGGAGCGGCGGAGGCGCACGTCTTCCCGTCGGCGGCGGTCGAGGCCGCCTACCTCGCCGACGTGCTGCGCCGGGCCCACCTGCTCGGCGGGCTGCCGTGGTCGGAGATGGCCGTCGTGGTCCGTACCGCCACCGCGCTGGGCCCGCTGCGCCGCGCGCTCGCGTCGGCCGGCGTCCCGGTCGCCGTCTCCGCCGACGACCTGCCGCTCGCCGCGCAGCCGGCGGTCGCCCCGTTCCTCAGCGCGCTGAGCGCCCTGCTTCCCGCGCCCGGATCAGCAGGCGAGGCGGTGGGGCTGGACGAGCCCGCCGCCGAGGCGCTGCTCGCATCCCCGCTCGGCGGCGCGACGGTGCTGGACCTGCGGCGGCTTCGTCGGGCGGTGCGCATCGCACTGGCCAAGCAGGGCATCGACGTCGCCGACCGGGGCGCGCCCCTGGCGACCGCTCTGGACGACGCGGCGCTGCTCGAGGCGCTGCCCGAGCACATCGCCCGCCCGGCCGTCCGCGTCGCCGCCGTCCTCGATGCCGGCCGGTTCGCGCTGGCGGACGACGGCACCGCCGAGGACGTGCTGTGGGCGATGTGGCAGCGCAGCGGCCTGGCCGGCCGGTGGGCGCGGGCCAGCGCCGCCGGCGGGCCGGCGGGCGCCGTCGCCGACCGCGACCTCGACGCCGTCGTGGCGCTCTTCGACGCGGCCGCGGGCTTCGTCGACCGGCTCCCCTCGGCCGACGTGCGCGCGTTCGTCGAGCACCTGTCGGCGCAGGAACTGCCCGGTGACACCGGGGCGGCCCGGGCGGTGGCCGGCGAGACGGTGCGGCTGCTGACGGCGCACGCCGCCAAGGGCCTGGAGTGGGACCTGGTGTGCGTGGCCGGGGTGCAGGAGGGCGTCTGGCCCGACCTGCGCGAACGGACGACGCTGCTCGGCACCGAGGAGCTCGTCGAGCGCGCCGCCGGCATCGACGGCACGCCGGTCGACCGCCGGACGCTCGCCCTGG
Organism: Blastococcus sp. PRF04-17; assembly: GCF_023016265.1. Lineage (GTDB taxonomy): Bacteria > Actinomycetota > Actinomycetes > Mycobacteriales > Geodermatophilaceae > Blastococcus_B. Next base: position 4,029,495 of record NZ_CP095412.1, read on the forward strand.
CAGAGGAGCGGCGGCTCTTCTACGTCGCCTGCACCCGCGCCCGGCGACGGCTCGTCGTCACCGCCGTCGAGGGTGCGGTCGACGGCGCCGATGCGGGCGCCACCGCGTCCCGGTTCCTCGACCTGGTGGAGCCGCCACCGGAGGACGGCCGGCCGCACACCGAACTGCCCCGCTCGCTCACGCTGCCGGCGCTCGTCGCCGACCTGCGCCGTGCGGTGACCGATCCGCACACCCCGGCCCCGCGCCGGTCGGCGGCTGCTTCGGTGCTGCGCCGCCTCGCCGACGAGGGCGTTCCCGGCGCCGCGCCGTCCCGCTGGTGGGGGCTGGCCGAGCTCTCCGACGACGCGCCCCTGGTGCCCGAGGAGGCGCCGGTGCGGGTGCGGCCGTCGGCCATCGAGACGTTCCAGCGCTGCCCCCTGCGCTGGGTGCTCGGTGCCGTCGGCGCCGAGGCCTCGCCCGACACCACCCGGACCGTCGGGACGGCGGTGCACGACGTCGCCCAACAGGTCGCCGAGGGCCTGCCGCCCGCGGAGGCGCCGGCCGCGCTGGACGCCGAGCTGGACCAGCTCGACCTCGGACCGGGGTGGTCCGACCAGCGTCAGCGGAAGTCGGCGCAGGACATGCTCGCCCGCTTCCTCGCCTGGCACGCCGCCGCCGACCGGGAGTTGATCGCCGCCGAGGTGGAGTTCGACGCCACCGTCGGCCGCGCCGTCATCCGGGGCAAGGTCGATCGACTCGAGCGGGACGCCGACGGACGGCTCGTCGTCGTCGATCTCAAGACGGGCAAGACCGCCGCGAAGAACACCGAGGAGCACGGGCAGCTGGCTGCCTACCAGGTGGCCGTCGCCGCCGGCGGGTTCGGCAGCCACGGCCGTGTGCCCGGCGGGGCCGCCCTGCTACAGGTCGGCACCGGCGCGAAGGCCAAGGAGCAGCACCAGGAGCCGCTGCCCGCTGACCTGCCGGTCGAGCAGACCTGGGCCGGCGAACTGATCACGCAGGTGGGGGAGGGCATGGGGGCGGGGACGTTCGAGGTGCGCACCGGATCGCACTGCTCGCGCTGCCCCGCCCGTCGCAGCTGCCCCCTGCAGGAACCCGGCCGGCAGGTGACCGGATGAGGGGCTATCCCGACGCCGAGCAACTGCTCTTCGACATCCCCGGGCTCGAACCGGCCGACGAGCCGTCGGTGCAGCGGCTGCTCGACCCGGCCGAGGTCGCCCGCCGGTGCGGGCTGTCGTACGCGCCGTCGGGGGAGCAGGCGCGGGTCGTCGAGGCACCGGCCGACCGTCCGCTGGTCGTCGTCGCCGGTGCCGGCTCGGGCAAGACCGAGACGATGGCCGCCCGCGTCTCCTGGCTGGTGGCCAACCGGATCGTCGCGCCGGAGGAGATCCTCGGGCTGACCTTCACCCGCAAGGCGGCCAGCGAGCTCAACGAGCGCGTCCGGCTGCGGCTCGGCGCGCTGGCCCGGCACCCCGACACCGACGACGAGCTGCGCGCCCGCCTGGACGTCGCCCAGCCCACCGTCTCCACCTATCACGGGTACGCGGCCTCGCTGGTCGCGGAACACGGGCTGAGGATCGGCGTCGAGCCCGGCGCCGGCGTGCTCGGCCCGGCCATGTGCTGGGGTCAGGCGGCGACCGTGGTCTCGTCCTACACCGGCGACATGGACGACGTCCCGCTGACGCTGCTGACGACGGTCGAAGACGTCCTCGCCCTGGCCGCCGACCTGGGCGAGCACGACATCAGCCCGGCGGCCCTGCGTGCCTGGACGGCAGAGCTCGAAGCGCAGATCCGGTCCTACCCGGATGCGCCGCGCAAGAAGGGCCCGTACGCGCCGGTGCTCGAGATGCTCGCCCGGCAGAAGGCGCGGGTCGCACTGCTGCCGCTGGTCGAGGCGTTCGAGGCGCGCAAGCGGGCCGCCGGCGCGATCGACTACGCCGACCAGGTCGCCTACGCCGCCCGGATCGCGGTCGCCTCCCCCGAGGTCGGCCGCCGGGAGCGAGCGCGCTGGAAGGTCGTGCTGCTCGACGAGTACCAGGACACCAGCGTCGGCCAGCTGCGCATGCTTGAGGCACTGTTCGGCCGCGACACCGGGCACCCGGTGCTGGCGGTGGGCGACCCGCGGCAGTCGATCTACGGCTGGCGCGGTGCCTCGGCCGGCACCATCGAGCGCTTCGACCGGACCTTCCCCGGCGTGCCCGGCCGGCCCGCCCAGCGGCTGACGCTCGCCACGAGCTGGCGCAACGACGACGCCGTCCTGACGGTGGCGAACGCGGTCTCGGCGATGCTCCCGCCGCCCGCCCAGCCGCTGCCGGACCTCGCCCCCGCGCCGACGGCGGACAAGGGCTCGGTGACCGTCGGGCTGTACGAGACCGTCGCCGAGGAGACCGAGGCGCTCGCCGACCGGGTGGCCGCGTGCTGGCACGGCACCGACCCCGCGGCGCCTGGAAAGCCGGGTCACCGGCCGACGGTCGCCGTCCTGGCGCGCGCCCGCAAGCAGCTGCCCGGCATCGCCGCGGCGCTGCGCGGGCGCGGGCTGCCGGTCGAGGTCGTCGGCCTCGGCGGCCTGCTGGAGGTGCCCGAGGTCTCCGACGTCGTCGCCACGCTGACCGTGCTCGTCGACCCGACCGCCGGTGACGCGCTCGGCAGGCTGATCACCGGTGCCCGCTGGCGGATCGGTCCCCGCGACCTCGCAGCCCTGGAGGCGCGTGCCCGGGCGCTGGTGCACTCGCGTCGTCCGGCGGAGCCCGAGGCAGGCGCCCAGCCCGCCGTCGAGGCGCCGGTCGAGCGGGGCAGCATCGTCGAGGCGCTCGACGACCTGGGCGGCTCGGACGCCTACTCGCCCGAGGGCTACCGCCGGCTCCGGAGGCTCGGCGCGGAGCTCGGGCACCTGCGCGGCCGGCTCAGCGAGTCGCTGCCCGACCTGGTCGACGAGGTGGCCCGCACGCTGGGGCTGGAGACCGAGCTGGCCAGCGCCCCCGGCGTCAGCCCGGCCGCCGCCCGCGCGCATCTCGACGCGCTGCACGCCGTGGCGGCGGAGTTCACCGAGCTCGCCGAGCTGCCGTCGCTGCCGGCTTTCCTCGGCTACCTGAAGGATGCCGAGGAGCGCGAGCGCGGGTTGGAGCCCGGCGAAATCGCCGTCAACCCGGAGGCGGTGCAGCTGCTCACCGGTCACTCCGCGAAGGGCCTGGAGTGGGACGTCGTCGCCGTCCCCGGCCTCACGCTCGACCAGTTCCCGTCGAAGAGCGACACCAGCGATTCCTGGATCCGCGACCCCGGGGCCGTTCCCGCCGACCTCCGGCTCACCGACCGGGAGGAGCTGCCGCGGCTGCGCCTGCCGGTCCCCGGCTCCGGCGACCAGGCGGTCGTCAAGCAGGCCCTCGAGGACTACGTCCAGGACTGGAAGGACTTCGGGACGGCCGAGGAGATCCGCCTCGGCTACGTCGCGGTCACCCGCGCCCGGCACCTGCTGATCTGCTCGGGCAGCTGGTGGCGGGACGGCGTGAAGCCGTGCGGCCCGTCCTCGCTGCTGCTCACCGCGAAGGAGGCCTGTGAGGCGGGGGCCGGCGGGGTCGTGCACTGGGCGCCCGCGCCGCCGGACGGCGCGACCAACCCGGCGCTCGAGGAGTGGCCGATCGGCGTCTGGCCGGCCGACCCGCTGACGTCGGGACGGCGCCGCGCGCTCACCGCCGCCGCCGAGCTGGTCACCGCGGCCACGCCGCACCCTCTCGACCCAGAGCAGCTGCTCGACGGTGCCGACCCCGAGGTCGCCCAGTGGGTCCGGGACGCCGACCTGCTGCTGCGGGAACGGGCACGGGGCGGGAGCCCGACCGTCGACGTCCCGCTGCCGTCGCACCTGTCGGTGTCGGGACTGGTGACCCTCCGCCGTGACCCGGCGGAGCTGGCCCGCCGCCTGCGCCGGCCGATGCCCGCGGCGCCCGCGCCGCAGGCCCGCCGGGGCACGGCGTTCCACGCCTGGCTCGAGGAGCGCTTCGGCGCGGCGAAGCTGGTCGACCTCGACGAGCTGCCCGGCTCGGGCGACGAACTGGCCGCTCCGGACGGCGCGCTGGCCGAGCTGCAGGAGGCGTTCCTGGCCAGTGAATGGGCCGACCGGCAGCCGATCGAGGTCGAGGTGCCCTTCGAGACGCCGCTGGGGCCGCTGACCCTGCGCGGCCGGATCGACGCCGTGTTCCAGCGCGAGGACGGCGGCTTCGACGTCATCGACTGGAAGACCGGGCCGCCACCCACCGGCGGCGACCTCTCCGCAGCGGCCGTCCAGCTGGCCGCCTACCGGATCGGCTGGTCGCGGCTGACCGGCGTGCCGGTCGAAGGGGTCAGTGCCGGCTTCCACCACGTGGCAGCCAAGGAGACCGTCCGCCCCGTCGACCTGATCGACGAGGCCGGCCTGCTGGCTCTGGTCACCGGCTCCGCGGACTGAGTCTCATGGTGGCGGTCGACCCGACGGGGCGGCCGCCACCGAACGCCCACGACGGGACAGCGCATCCCATCCGAGGTCGCCCAGCCCCGGGGCCGAAGGAGTGGACTCCTGCAACTCGTTCCGAGGCTCGACCGGGTCATGCGGGCCCACCGTTCGTCCCATAGCGGCCCACTACGGGCAAGATCGGCGTCCTGGATCGCGGTCGACGGGGTGCGCTCAGCCCCCATTCGCAGTCCCAGAACGGGGCTTCCGCGCACACTCTCAGGGGCCGAGCGCATGTCCCATGGAGCCGCCTTCAGCGACGCGGGTGGTCGATGCGGCACACCTCGATACAAGGGGTCTGCGGGTCACTGGACGGCGCCGAGACCGACCGAGGTCTCGATGCGCCGTTGCGGGGACCGAGGGCGGTTCAGGTCGACGCGATGCGGTCCAGGATTGCCGAGACCAGCGGCTCGGGTGCCTGCTCGGGGATCCAGTGCGTCACCCCGGGCAGCTCCACGAACCGGTAGTCGCCCGTCACGTAGTTGGCGCAGGCCTCCGCGGCGGTCCGGCCGATCGCCGCGTCGCCGTCGCTCCACACGTAGGTGGTCGGGACCTCGATCCGGTCGACCCGCACGTCGGAGCTCATCGCCCGGTACCAGTTCAGCGCCGCGGTCAGGGCACCCGGCGCCGACAGCACGGCCACGTACTCGTCGATCGCCTCGGCCGGGATGCCGCTGGCGTGCTCGCCCCCGGACAGCATCCGGCGCAGCCTCCGGGCGTCGTCCTCGAGCAGCGCCTCCTCGGCCTTGCCCGCCTGCCAGAACAGCCGGATGTAGCCCGAGCGCTCCCTTTGCTCGGGGTCCGTCCGGTAGGCCACGGTGTACGCCGCGGGGTGCGGCACCGACACCGCCGTCAGCGAGCGCACCCGATCGGAGTGCCAGGCGGCCAGCGTCCAGGCGACGTTCGCGCCCCAGTCGTGCCCGACCACGTCGGCGACGGGGATCTCCAGCGCCGTCATCAGGTCCACGGTGACCTGCGCGAGGTTCTGCGCCGAGTACGCCGCCACCTCCGCGGGGCGGGCGCCGGGGGAGTAGCCGAGCTGGTCGGGGGCGTAGGTGCGCAGCCCCGCCTGGGTGAGCAGCGGGGTCACCGACGCCCAGGACGCCGACGTCTCGGGGAAGCCGTGCAGCAGCAGGACCGGCCGTCCGTCCTCGGGACCGTCGGCCCGGACGTCGAAGGTCAGGTCGCCGACGTCGACGCGCAGCAGCTCACCGGGCATGACTCGGGACGCTATCGGGAGGCCGCTCGGGGCGCCGACTAGCGTCGGCCATCGTGAGCAGCTCCGTGACCTCGAAAGCCGAGCGCGACTTCGTCCGGGCCCATCTCGACGACCTGCACGCCGACCTGGACGCGTGGTTGCGCATCCCCTCCATCTCGGCCGACCCGGCGCACGCCCCGTACGTCGCCGAGAGCGCGGCCTGGCTGGCCGAGGCGCTGCGCCGCACGGGCTTCCCGGTCGTCGAGATCTGGCCGACGCCAGGTGCGCCCGCCGTCTTCGCCGAGTGGCCGTCGGAGGACCCCGACGCCCCCGTCGCGCTGGTCTACGGGCACCACGACGTCCAGCCGGTCGACCCGCCCGAGCTGTGGGTCCACCCGCCGTTCGAGCCGACGCGGGTCGACGGCCCCGACGGACCGGAGCTGCACGCCCGGGGCGCCATCGACGACAAGGGCAACGTCGCCTTCCACCTGCTCGGCATGCGCGCCCATCTCGCCGCGACCGGGCGCGACACCCCGGCGGTCACGGTCAAGCTGCTCATCGAGGGCGAGGAGGAGTCCGGCTCCCCGCACTTCGCCGATCTGCTCCGGGAGCGGCGCGACCGGCTCGACTGCGACGTGGTCGTCGTGAGCGACACCGGCATGGCCGCGCCCGACCTGCCGAGCGCGGTGACGTCGATGCGCGGGCTGGCCGACGCCGAGATCACGTTGCGCGGACCGGCCGTCGACCTGCACTCCGGCTCCTTCGGCGGCGCGGTCCCCAACCCGCTGCACGCGATGGCCAAGCTGCTGGCGACGCTGCACGACGACCAGGGGCGGGTGACACTGCCCGGCTTCTACGACAAGGTTCGCCCGCTCAGCGACCGGGAGCGCGAGCTCATGGCCCGGGTGCCCTTCGACGAGCAGGAGTGGCTGGCCGGCCCGGCCGCCTCGCGCGCCACGACCGGCGAGGCGGGGTTCAGCACCCTCGAGCGGGTCGGGGCCCGGCCCACGGCCGAGGTCAACGGCATGTGGGGCGGTTACCAGGGGCCAGGGCACAAGACGATCGTCCCGGCCGAGGCGCACGCCAAGCTGACCTTCCGGCTCGTCGCCGACCAGCGACCCGAGGACGTCGCCGCGCAGGTGCACGCCTGGGTGGAGGCGAACCTGCCCGAGGGCATCGAGGCCGAGGTGCACGCTCCGCCCGCCGGCGTCGCGCCGTGCGCCAGCGACCTGGACTCGCCCTGGATGGACTCCCTGCTGCGGGCCATCGCGCAGGCCTGGGACTCGCGGCCAGAGGACGTCCTGTTCCTCAAGGAAGGCGGCAGCGGGCCGGAGGCCGACCTCGTCGAGCAGCTCGGTGCGCCGCTGGTCTTCCTCGGCGCCGGACTGCCGACCGACCGCATCCACTCGCCGAACGAGCGGGTGCTGCTCTCGCAGCTGCACCGCGGTGCCGAGGCGGCGGCCCACCTGTGGCGGGAGCTGGCCGCGGTAGGGGCCCGCTAGGGCCTGGTCCCGAGGACGACGGTCGCGCCACGCTCGCCGTCCTCGGCCTCCCGCGCCGTCAGCCCGGCAGCGGCGAGGGCCGAGAGCGCAGCCGGCACCTGGTCCTCGCCGGCCTCGAACAGCACGGTGCCGCCCGGAGCCAGCCAGGACGGCGCCCCCGCGACCAGCCGGCGGGCGACGGCCAGCCCGTCGGCGCCGCCGTCGAGGGCGATCGGCGGCTCGTGCAGCCGCGCCTCGGGCGGCATCAGCGCGATGGCGTCGGCCGGCACGTAGGGCACGTTCGCGACGAGCACGTCGATGCGGCCCCGGAGCTCCGCGGGAAGGGCCTCGAACAGGTCGCCGACGTGCACGGGGCGGCCGGGCAGGTTCCGGCGGGCGCACCGGACGGCGGTCGGGTCGACGTCCGCGGCGTGCAGCTCGATCCCGGGTGCCTCGGCCAGCAGGGCCGCTCCCACCGCGCCCGAGCCGCAGCAGAGGTCCACCACCACGGCGCCCGGGCGGGCAAGCGCAGCGGCTTGCTCGACCAGGTAGCCGGTGCGCCGCCGCGGCACGAACACGCCGGGGTCGACCTCGACGCGCAGCCCGCGGAACTCCGCCCAGCCCAGCAGGTGCTCGAGCGGCTCACCGGCCACCCGGCGGTCCACCAGTGCCTGCCGCGTGTCCGGGTCCGCGGCGGCTGCCTGCAGCAGGCGTGCCTCGTCCTCGGCGAACACACAGCCGGCCGCGCGCAGCCGGGCGACGACAGCGGGCTCGACGGTCATGGCGCGGCGACGCTACCCGGGGAAACCGCGGCGTCCACTGGCCCCCGCCCTAGGGTGATCCCGTGACCGGACCCTCCCAGCCGGCCCCACCGCCGGGCTGGTACCCCGACCCCGACGGCGCCGCCGGGCAGGTGCGGTGGTGGAACGGGGTGACCTGGTCGGACGTGACGACGCCCGCCGGCCCCGGCGTCGCGGTCCAGGCCTCACCGCTGCTGGCCCCGCCGGTGCGCCCGGGCGCCGCGAACCCGCCGGAGCTCCTCGCGTCCGGCCCGGGCGGTCCGGGCAGGATCGGCTGGGTCATCGGGATCTCGCTGCTGGTCCTCGTCCTCGTGGTGGGCGCTGGGCTGCTCGTCGGAAGCGCGGGCGGCGAGGGCTCCCCGGCCGCGACGTCGTCGTCCTCCGCCGCGGTCCCACCCCTCGTGCCCGCCCCGGGACCCTCGACGTTCCCCCCGGGCACCGTCCGGATCATCGACGAGGCAGCGGGCATCTCGTACCCGTACCTGGGTGAGGGGTGGCTGGAGTTCGATCTCTTCCCGCAGGCGGAGGTCACCTCCATCGCTGGGCAGTACTTCACGACCCAGGAGCTCACCCCCGACAACACGATCTTCATCGCCCAGTGCACCTCGGGGCCGCTCGCCGACGGCTACGGCTGGGGCGGGCCGGCCACGCTGGCCTCCACCGTGGCCACCGTCGCCGACAGCGTCCGCGGCAACTACTACCCGCAGCCGAACGAGCGCCGGGTGCTCCGGGAGGAGGAGCGCACCGTCGACGGGCACGCCGCCTACCTGTACGAGTTCCAGCTGTCGTGGAACGCGCCCGGCTACGACGCGACCGGCGAACGGGCCGCGTTGCTGCTGGTCGACGTCGGCCGTCCGGCGCCGGCGCTGCTCTACGTCTCGATCCCGAACACCCACGCCGAGCTCTACGGCGTGATCGATCGCGTCGTCGGCGCCGTCGAGGTGCTGTAACACCGGGCACCCTCCGGGCCCCACTCGTCGGGCGCGGTTACTGTCGGCTCGTGACTAGTGCTGGGGCCGAACTGACCCTGCGGCACCCGGTGGAGCGCTTCACGCTGGACAACGGCCTGCGCGTCGTCCTGGCTCCCGACCGGAGCGTGCCGGTGGTGGCCGTGAGCGTCTTCTACGACGTCGGGATGCGCAACGAGCCGGAGGGCCGCACGGGCTTCGCCCACCTCTTCGAGCACATGATGTTCCAGGGCTCGGCGAACGTGCCGAAGATGGAGCACGCGCGCCTGGTGCAAGCCGCCGGGGGCACGTTCAACGGCTCGACCCACCAGGACTACACGAACTACTACGAGGCGCTGCCTGCCGAGGCGCTGGAGCGCGCGCTGTTCCTCGAGGCCGACCGCATGGCCGCGCCGGCCATCACCGCGGAGAACCTGCGCAACCAGATCGACGTGGTGAAGGAGGAGATCCGGGTCAACGTGCTCAACCGGCCCTACGGCGCGTTCCCGTGGCTGCAACTGCCGCAGATCGCCTTCGAGAGCTTCGCCAACACCCACGACGGTTACGGCTCCTTCGTGGACCTCGAGTCCTCCACGGTGGACGACGCCGCCGACTTCTTCTCCACGTACTACGCCCCGGGCAACGCCGTCCTCTGCATCGGCGGTGACCTCGACGTCGCCGAGACCGAGAAGCTGGTCCAGCGCTGGTTCGGCCCGGTGGAGGCCCGCGCCGTCCCCCCCACCCCGCCCACCGGCGAACCGTGGCCCACGCAGGTGCGGTCCGACGTCGTCGAGGACCCGCTCGCCACCGCGCCCGCCGTCGCACTCGGCTGGCGGGTGCCCGACCCGGTCGGCGACTTCGACACCTACCTGGGCACCGTCCTGCTCGCCGAGCTGCTCAGCGAGGGCGACGCCTCGCGCCTCGAGCGCCGGCTCGTGCACGACGACCGCATCGCGATCGCGCAGAGCAGCTACGTGGGGCTCTTCGGCGACCCGTTCGACGTCCGCGACGCGACCCTGCTCACCACGCAGGTGCACCACCCGGCGGGGGTGCCGGCCGAGCGCGTGCTCGGCGCGGTGCACGAGGAGGTCGCGCGGATCGCCACCGACGGCGTCGGCGCCGACGAGCTCCGCCGGGTCCAGGCCCGCACCGAGGCCCAGCTGCTGCGGCAGGCCGACTCGGTGCTCGGCCGCACCCTGGCGTTCGCCGCGGCCGAGCTGATCCACGGCCGCGCGGAGCTGGCCGGCGAGCTCGCCGCCCGGCTCGCCGCGGTCACCCCGGACCAGGTCCGGACGGCGGCCCAGGGGCTCGACCCCGGCACGGTCGCCGTACTGGAGCTGCGCGCCACCGGAGGACGTCGATGACCGCCGCCGCGCCCGACCTCGCACGGGTCCCGCCGCTCGGCGAGCCGCGGCCGCAGCCGGTCCCCGCGGCCGAGGAGACGACGCTGCCCAACGGGCTGCGCGTCGTCGTCGTGCCGCGCCCCGGGGTGCCGCTGATCGAGCTGCGCCTGCGGGTGCCCTTCGCAGCGGCCGACGCCGCCGACGCGGCGACCCACACCGCCCAGGGTGCCGTGCTGTCCGGCGCGGTCCTCCTGGGGACGGCGTCGCACGACCAGACCGGCATCGCGCAGCTGCTCCAGACCCACGGCGCCGAGGTGTCGGTCTCGACCGACCCCGACCGGCTGCTGCTGGCCACGACGCTGCTGCCCGGGGGTCTCGCGCCCGTGCTGGGCGTGGTCGCCGAGCTGCTGACCGCGGCGACCTATCCCGACGACAAGGTCGTGGGCGAGCGGGACCGTGTGGCCGAGCGCATCTCCATCGCCCGTTCCCAGCCGGGCGTCATCGCCCGGGCCGCGCTGGCCCGCCGGCGCTACGGCGACCACCCGTACGCCATCACCGTGCCCGACGAGGAGCTCGTGGGGGCCGTCGACGGTGCGGCGCTCCGGGCGCTGCACGGCCGCCGCATCCTGCCGGCCGGCAGCGCCCTGGTCCTGGTGGGCGACCTCGATCCGCGTGCGGCGACCGACGCCGTCGCGGCGGCGCTGGGGGGCTGGTCGGGCAGCGGGCACGCCGTCGAGGCCCCGCTCGCGACCGACCGGCAGCTGCCCGGCATCGAGCTCGTGGACCGGCCCGGCGCGGTGCAGTCCAACCTGCGCCTCGGCGGTCCGGCGCCCGGCCGCACCGACCCGGACCTGGCCGCCGTCCGGCTGGCCAACATGATCTTCGGCGGCTACTTCTCCTCCCGCCTGGTCGAGAACATCCGGGAGCGGCGCGGCTACACCTACAGCCCCCGCAGCTCCGTCGACCACCAGACCGCCGGCTCGTCCTTCCTGGTCGAGGCCGACGTGGCCACCGAGGTCACCGGTCCCGCGCTGCTGGAGACCTGGTACGAGCTGGGACGGATGGCCCTCACCCCGGTCACCGAGGCCGAGCTGGACGGCGCTCGTCGCTACATCCTCGGCAGCATGGCGCTGTCGACGGCCACGCACGCCGGCCTGGCCAGCACGCTCTCGGCGCTGATCGGGTCGGGGCTGACGGTGGGCTGGCTCGCGGAGCACCAGCAGGCGCTGGCCGCGGTCACGGTCGAGGAGGTCCAGGACGCCTCCCGCCGCTACCTGGCCGCGGCTTCCCTGACCGCGGTGATCGTCGGGGACGCCGAGAAGGTGGCCGCACCGCTGGGGGCGCTCGCCGCGGTGGGCGTCACCGAGGGCGCATGAGCGTTCCCGCGGGCGGCAGCACTCCGGCGGACAACCCGCCGCCGGGTGAGCGGCCGGCGCGCGAGGCGTGGCCGGAGGGCAGCCCCGCGTCGGCCGGCGCCGTCCCCGTGCTGGCCCGGATCGCGCACGACCGGGCGCACCTCGCCCGGTCGCTGCCCGACCCGGCCGGCGGCCGGCCGGTGCGGGTGCTCACCGTCGACGCCAGGCGGACGGTTCCCGTCGAGGAGGGCCCGGACGGTCCGCGGCTGCTGTGGGACGAGCGCCGGGAGTTGCCGTCCGGAGCGGTGTTCCTGGGCACGGCGGACGGCGTCGCCTTCGCGGCGGTCCGCGGCGAGCGATCGCCGAGCGTGGGCGGCCGTCCGGTCGACACCTGGTCGGGCCTGCGCGAGCTCGGTGCCGAGCTCGGTGACCTGGACGCCGGACTGCTGGTCGAGGCCATCGGCATCCTGGAGTGGCACGAGCGCAACCGGTTCAGCCCGCTGACGGGTGCGGCGACCACGATCGAGCGGTCCGGCTGGGTGCAGCGCGACCCCACCACGGGCACCGAGCTGTTCCCCCGGACCGACCCCGCGGTGATCATGCTCGTGCACGACGGCGGTGACCGCGTCGTCCTCGGCCGCCAGGCGGTGTGGCCGCCCGGCCGGTTCTCCATCCTGGCCGGATTCGTGGAGCCGGGTGAGTCGGCGGAAGGCGCGGTGGCCCGGGAGGTGGCCGAGGAGGTCGGGCTGACCGTCACCGACATCCGGTACGTCGGGAGCCAGCCGTGGCCCTTCCCGCAGTCGCTGATGCTGGGCTTCGTCGCCCGGGCGGACGGCGACCGCGAGCTGCGGCTGGACCCCGACGAGATCGAGGAGGCCCGCTGGTTCACCCGCGACGAACTGCGCTCCGGTGAAGGTCCCCGCGCCCTGCCGCCGCCGGTCTCGATCGCCCGGCACATCCTGGACCGGTGGGTGGCCGGCGAGTTCGACTAGCCGGCGGGTTCGAGTAGCCGGCGGGTTCGACTAGCCGGCGTAGCGGCCGGCCAGGAGGAGCGCCGGACGCGCAGGATGGTCGGCGAGGACGACGGCGTCGGCGAGCGAGACCGGGTCCACCTCGTCGTCGTACCGGTCGAACGCGGGGAGCTCCCAGGCCTGGTCCGGAGGGGTGAGACGGCGACGGGCGGCCGGCCCGACCCGCAGGTGGACCACGACGTCGAAGGCCAGCCCGATGCCCTGCAGCAGCGCGCCGGGCACCAGCAGCACCCCGTCGGCCGGCATCGGCTGCGGCACGGCTCGCACCGCGCGGTCCCGCTCGAGGTCCCACAGAGCAGGTAGGTACATCCCGGTTCCGCCCGGGCCGAGGGGGTTCAGCACCTCCCGGGCGAGTGCTCCGCCGTCCAGCCAGTCGGTGTAGCGGGCGTCGGGATCGGTGCGGCCGTGCTCGAGACGCAGCGAGGCCGGCCGGTAGAACCCGGTGGCCGGGACCACGACCGCCGGACGCCCGAGCGCCGGCAGCTGCTCGGCGACGGCTGCGGCGAGCCGGTCGGGCGCGGCGACGTCCGGCCCGTCGACGGCGACGCGCAGGGCTGCCGTGCCGGGATCGGCCGGTGTGCCGGCGAGGAGCTCGGACAGGCGCGTGGCCAGGGCCTCCGGGGTGAGCGGCTCCGGCCGGGTCAGGACCGGCCGTCCGCGACGGCGGTCATCGAGGCGGCCGGCACGCGCGGCACCGGCGGGACGACCGGAGCGCACACGGCGCCGGGACGGCGTCCGGCGGGGGCCGGGACGGAGCGCCCCTGGGGCCCACCGTCGGCCGAGGAGGGTGGCGGGGGAGTCGGCTCGGGTGCGCGCTGGCCGTCGGTCGCCAGGCTGTCGAGCACCTCGCGGGCCAGCTCGACCACCGGTCGGCCGTGCGACCGCGCGTCGCGCCGGAGCGTCTCGAAGGCCGCCCGTGCGCTGATGCCGTGCCGCTCGGCGAGCACGCCGATGGCGCGTTCGGTCGAGACCCGGGCAGCGAGGGCGTGCTCGAGCTGGGCGACCGTCCGCTCCAGGGCCGCCACGCGGGCGTCCACCGGGTCGTCGTCCTCGGGGGACTGCGGAGCGCCACGGGCGGAGCGGCGGGCCGTGCGATCGGGCTCGGTCAGCGTGCCGAGCTCCTCGGCGACGAGGTCGGCGAGCGACATGCCCTCGACCAGGTCGGCCGCCAGATCGATGCCGGTGGGGGAGACGACGGTCCAGCCGCGCGCGGTGCGGGTGAGCGAGACGGGCGTGCAGGGCTTCGCGTGCTCGCCGTGATCACCGGCACTCGGGCGCGAGCCCTCCGCCGGAGTTCTCTCTCCTGCGTCGCGGTCGCGGCCCGCAGAGGGGCTGTCGTGCCCCTTCGAGGGCCGGGGACCGGGGATCACTCCTGCTCACGCCTCCGCGGCTCGGCCCAGCTGGGCCTTCACCTGGTCGATGCTCGGGTTGGTCAGAGCGGTGCCGTCGGTGAACAGCAGCGTCGGCACCGTGCGGTTGCCGCCGTTGGCCTGCATCACCAGCTGCGCAGCCTGGTCGTCCTGCTCGATGTCCACCTCGGCGAACTCGATCCCCTCACGCTGCATCAGCTTCTTGAGCCGGACGCAGTAGCCGCACCACGTCGTCGTGAACATGGTGACAGCAGCGGTGTCGGGAGTGGGGGCGGCGCTCATCGAGGGGGATCCTCCCTGTTAGTGCGAAGCGGGTCCACCCCCCGTGAGGGTGGCACGCTGTGTCGGCAGGAACACGCGTCGTATCTGCCCTGTGTCCGGGTCAACGTTCCCACCCTGGGGATGCTTCCCTGGACCGTCGCCGGCTCCTGGGAGGATCGGCGGCGACACGGGCGACACGCGGAGGGGGGACGGTGATGACGCAGACCGACGCCGCGCGCGCCGGCGCCCCCACCCGTGCCGAGGCCGTGCTGGACGCGCTGGACGACGAGCAGCGCAGCGCCGCGCAGGCGGTCAGCGGGCCGGTCTGCATCCTGGCCGGGGCCGGAACCGGCAAGACGCGCACGATCACCCACCGCATCGCCTACGGCGTCCACACCGGCGTCTACGTGCCCGAGCAGGTGCTGGCGGTGACCTTCACCGCGCGGGCGGCGGGTGAGCTCCGCGGTCGGCTGGCCGCACTGGACGTCGGCGGCGTGCAGGCCCGCACCTTCCACGCCGCGGCCATGCGCCAGCTCCGCTACTTCGCCCCCCGGGTGCTCGGCGGCCCGATGCCCGGCCTGGTGGAGAACAAGCTGCGGCTGGTCGCGTCGGCGGCGAGCCGCTCGCGGCTGTCGACCGACCGCACCAGCCTGCGCGACCTCGCCAGCGAGATCGAGTGGGCGAAGACGACGCTCGCCACCCCTGACGACTACCCGGCACGGGCGAAGGCCGCCGGCCGCGAGCCGCCGTTCGAGGCGGCCGCCGTGGCCGCGGTCTACGCGAGCTACGAGTCGGCCAAGCAGCGCGACGGCGCCCTCGACTTCGAGGACCTGCTGCTGGTGACCGCCTACGCGCTGGAGGAGCACCCCGACGTCGCCCGCCAGGTGCGCGGGCAGTACCGGCACTTCGTCGTCGACGAGTACCAGGACGTCAACCCGCTGCAGCAGCGGCTCCTGGACGCATGGCTGGGCGGGCGCGCCGACGTCTGCGTCGTCGGGGACCCGAACCAGACGATCTACAGCTTCACCGGCGCCGACCCCGACTACCTGCTCGGGTTCGCCGACCGCTATCCCGACGCCGAGGTGGTCAAGCTCGAGCGCGACTACCGCTCGACGCCTCAGGTGGTGGCCCTGGCCAACCGGCTGATCGGCCAGGCCCCCAGGCGCAAGGGCCTGCCCGGTCTGCGGCTCCTCGGCCAGCGGGCCGACGGGGTCGAGCCCACCTTCGTCGAGTACCCCGACGAGCCGGCCGAGGCCGCGGCTGTCGCCGCCCGCTGCAGGGCGCTCGTCGACGAGGGGACGCCGGCCGCCGAGATCGCCGTCCTCTTCCGGATCAACGCCCAGTCCGAGGTCTACGAGAACGCGCTGACCGACGTCGGGGTGCCGTACGTGCTCAAGGGCGGGGAGCGGTTCTTCGAGCGCCCCGAGGTGCGCGAGGCGGTGCTGCTGCTGCGCGGTGCCGCGGCGGGCGGCAGCGAGCCGGGAGCACTGGTGCCCACGGTCCGCGACGTCCTCGCCTCCACCGGCTGGGTCGAGCACCGGCCGCCGGCCGGCGGCGCCGCCCGCGACCGGTGGCAGTCGCTGGCCGCGCTGGTGGATCTCGCGGTCGACCTCGTGGCCGAGAACCCGGCGCTCGACCTGCCCGGCTTCGTGGCGCACCTGGCGGAGCGCGCGAACGCGCAGCACGCGCCCACCGTCCAGGGCGTCACCCTGGCGTCGATGCACGCCGCCAAGGGCCTGGAGTGGGACGCGGTCTTCGTGGTGGGGCTCGTCGACGGCGTCGTCCCGATCGCGCAGTCGCTCTCCCGGCCCGAGGCCGTCGAGGAGGAACGGCGGCTGCTCTACGTGGCGGTCACCCGGGCCCGGGAGCAGCTGGCCCTCTCGTGGTCGCTGGCCCGCAACCCGGGCGCGAAGCGGGCCCGGCCGCGCAGCCGGTTCCTCACCGGGCTGGCGCCGGACTCCGGTCCGACCGCGCCCGCCGGCCGGCGCCCGGCGAAGAAGCAGAAGGTCGTGCTGGAGGGCGAGGCCGGCGAGCTGTTCGAGCGGCTGCGCGCATGGCGCAGCCAGGCGGCCCAGTCCGCGTCGGTCCCGGCTTACGTCGTGTTCACCGACGCGACGCTGCAGGCCATCGCGGAGACCCGTCCCGGCAGCCTCCGCGAGCTGTCTGGTCTGCCCGGGATCGGCGCCCGCAAGCTCGAGCTCTACGGCGCGGACGTGCTGGCCGCCGTCAGCGGCTGAGACTGGGCCTGAGCGGCCTCCTCGACACCGCGCGATGAACTCGCCGTTAATTGGATTGACCCGGTCTCCGCGACGGCGCCATAGTGTCTCCGCACACACGCACTGCCCCGTGCTCCCGGCCGCCGGGCCGGGACGACGTCCGAGAAGGGAGGGGGCACCGATGACCAGCATGACGTGGACCAGCGCCCCCGCCGGCCTCCTCGGCCTGGGCGGTTTCGACGCGCCCGCGTGCGCGGGCTTCGGCATGCCGTTCGGCGTCGCCTCGCCGGTCGTCGAGATCGCGCCCACCTTCGTCCCGGTCCAGGGGACGGGTGTGCCCACCGTCGGCACCGCCGTCCGCCTCCGTCAGGACGCCGAGACCGGCCTGACCACCGGCACCCAGACCCACGAGCACAACTACATCGGCACCCAGAACGACCTCGGTGCCACGAACGACGACACCCTCGGGATCCATCCCTCGAGGAGACCGCTGAGCTAGCCGCTCGACCGGTCCTCCACGAGGCCGCGGAACCCGAACCCCGGGATCCGCGGCCTTTCTCATGTCTGCGGCACCCGGCCACCGACCACCGGTCGGCGGGTCCTAGCGACGCCCGCCATCGCCGGCGAGAGACATCGCAGACGACGAGAACGAGGAGGAGCGGCAGTGCAGCAGACGATCGCCCGCCCGACGTCCCACCGCCGACCCGGGCTCCCCTGGACCGGGGGATTCCCCCCGAGGCGGCCACATGTCCCCGCGAGCCCTGCACCGGTCCGGCGCCCCCTGCCGTGCCGGGTGGAGGACCCGGAGCTGTGGTTCGCCGAGAGCCCTGCCCAGCTCGAACAGGCCAAGGTCCTGTGCGGCGACTGCCCGATCCGGGACGCCTGCCTCGCCGGCGCCCTGGACCGCGCCGAGCCCTGGGGTGTCTGGGGCGGCGAGATCTTCGAGCGCGGCGCGGTCATCGCGCGGAAGCGGCCGCGGGGACGCCCCCGCAAGGTTGTCGCCGCGTGAGCGCCCGACAGCAGGCACGACACCAGATCTGCCCCGCCGAGCGCGGGGACCGACGACTCATCGAGAAGGAACTGCCATGAACATGCTCGAGCACGACCTGGCACGCAGCCGAATGAGCGAGCTGCAGGCCGAGGCCGAGGCCGCCACCCGCGCGCGTCGGCTCTACGTGGCCCGCCGGGCGGTTCGCCGCGCGGAGCGCGCGGCTCGCCGTGCCGCGAGGGCCAACGCCGCCGTCTTCTGAGACGGGCACGACCCGGCGGAGCCGGCCGAACAGGTCGGTCACCCGCCTGCTCCCGAGCCGAGGCCGGGTCCCGGACGCTCCCGAGTGCGTCCCGGGACCCGGCCTCGCCGACGTAGAGAGTCAGGACTGACCCGCGTCCTAAGCACGTCCTCGGCGTCCCTGAGCGCGGCTTCAGGGACCGCATCTGCTCCCCGAACATTGGGCGCTGAGGACCAGTTTTCAGGCCGGAAACGGGTACTTGGCGCACACTGTTCGGCAGCCGGACCAATCCGAGGGGCGCTGCGACTCGGTGTCCCTGAGTGGGCCGCTCAGGGACAGCCGACGCGGAAGGCGCGAGTGTGCGCGAGCCATCGTCAACGCTGCGGTTCGACGACGGGTTGCATCCAGGTGGCGGCCGGCCCCTCACTCGACGAAGCCGGGGAGCCATTCCTCCAGGACGCCGCGGAAGTCGCCGGCCGCGTCGAGCTGGCACAGCACGCCGATCGATCCGATGGTCACCCGGTGGATCAGGAGGTACGCCGGCGGCAGGTTGAGCTGCCGACCCAGCCGGCTCGCGTCGTTGCGCGGATCGGCGATCCGCGCGGCCTGCTCCTGCATCCACGCCCGGGTGAAGTGGAAGTGGCGGTCGCGCAGCGGGTCCAGCAGCGGGCTGAGGTACTCCAGCACGCCCTGCGCGTCGACCTCCATGCTCGGCCGCACGAACCCCTCGGTGCGCAGGTCGGCGAGCACCTCGTCGGCCTTGCCCGCCAGCGCCCAGCGCAGCAGCCGGCCGATCGGCTCGGGGTGGCCGTCGGGCAGGCGCGCGGTGGCGCCGAAGTCGATGACCCCCAGCCGGCCGTCGGCGAGCAGCCGGAAGTTGCCCGGATGCGGGTCGGCGTGCAGCAGGCCGGCGCGCTGCGGTGCCGAGAAGTGCAGCACTGCCAGCAGGTGCCCGGCGTGGTCGCGCTGCTCGCGGGTGCCCTCGGTGATGATCCGCGACAGCGGCGTGCCGTCGAGCCACTCGGACACGATCACCTTGGGTGCGCTGGCGACGACGCGGGGGACGGCGACCTGTTCGTCCCCTGCGTAGGCGGCGGCGAACTGGCGCTGTGCGTCGGCCTCCAGGGTGTAGTCCAGTTCCTCGACCACCCGCGCCTTGAGCTCGGCGATCAGCGGCTTGACGTCCAGGCCCGGGAAGAGAGCGGCAAACAGTCGCGCGAAGCGGGCCAGCTGGTTGAGATCGGCCATCAGCGCCGTCGCCGCACCGGGGTACTGGATCTTCACGGCGACGTCGCGGCCGTCCCGCCACGTGGCACGGTGCACCTGGCCGATGCTGGCGGCCGCTGCGGGCTGGTCGTCGAACTCGCGGAAGCGTTGCCGCCACGTGCCGCCGAGCTGCTGGGCCAGCACCGCGTGCACGGTGCGCACCGGCATCGGCGGCGCCTCCTCCTGGAGCTTCACCAGTGCCTCGCGGTACGGCGCGGCGACCTCCTCGGGCACGGCGGCCTCGAAGACGGAGAGGGTCTGGCCGAGCTTCATCGCCCCGCCCTTGAGCTGGCCGAGGACGGCGAACAGCTGCTCCGCGGTGCGCTGCTGCAGCTCCGCGGTGACGGCGTCGGCGGGTCGGCCCGAGAGTCGCTTGCCGAGCCCGAGCGTGGCGCGACCCGCGGCTCCGAGAGGGAGCGAGGCCAGCCGCGCCGTCCGCGAGACCGAGCCGCGCGGCATCACCGGTCCTTCGTCGCTCACGCGTCCTCCTCGAATGCGCCGACCACCCTGTCGGCGCCATGTCGTCTCGGTGAGCCCGTGAGCTCGGTCAGCCGCCCATTGTTCCCTGCCGGGCCTCGTCCGCGCCCGCAGGAGGGGCGGTGGCGTCGCCCGGGCGGGTGGCTGTCCACGTGGGCCGGTCGGTGCGCGCAGCCGCCCCGCAGTCGCACCCCCGGTGCGCGAGCCAGGACCGGGCTCGGGGGAGGAGGTGCGGCGGAGCCAGCTCGACCGTCGCGTCGAGTGTCGACGGGGCGCTGCTCCCGTCGAGGAAGGCCAGCACCTGGAGTGCCGCGATGGCCGCGGTCATCAGGCAGGTCACCGTCGCGCCGCTCGGCGGCGCCTCGGTCGCGGTGAGCTGGGCGGCCAGCCGCGGCCACCGTGGGTCGGCGTCCCGCCGGTGCAGATCGGCGCACCGCAGGCAGCTCGTCCTCCCCGGGACGACGAACGGGCCGACGACTCCGGTCTCCCCACGGACCGTCGCGACCAGGTGCGGTACGCCGGCTCGGTGGATGCCCGCCACCAGCGGATCCGACGCCGCCCACGGCCGGGCGAGCACCACCAGGTCCGCCGCTGCACCCGGCGGCGGCGGTCGCAGGTCGGTCAGGGGACTGGCCCGGCGGACGGCGTCGGCCGCGGCCAGCGAGCGGGGCCGGCCCTCGTCGTCGGCGCTCAGCCCGCCGACGACGGCGTCCGCCGCTGCCGTGAGCCCGGAGTCCGCGACGCTCACCCGGCCCACGCCGCTGGCGGCGAGCACCGCGGCCAACGGCACGCCGACCCGCGTCGCGCCCTCCACCACCACGACAGCGCTGCGACGCGCCCGCCACGCCCCCGGCACTCGCCCGAGCGCCGAGTGCAGCTCCGCTCCCGTGCGGGCCGCGGCCGCCGGGCCGGCGTCCGCGGCGAGCAGGTCGGCCGGGTCGAGGTCCACGAGCAGCTCCGCCGACCGCAGCCCGTCCAGCACACGGGCGATGCTCGCGGGGTCCAGCCCCTGGGCGGCCGCGTCGGCGAGCACGGCGCGCCGGGCGCGCCGCCCGTCCAGGGTCCGCAGCAGCGCAGCCAGCCGCGCGCCGTCGGGGCCGAGGAGGACACCGTCGGAGGAGTCGACACCCCCGACCTGCACGGCGTCCCGGCCGTCGCGCAGCAGGGGGACGGCGGCAGGCAGCAGAGGATGGGAGGTCTCGCTCACCCGGGCAGCGTCGCAGCGGACCGGCCGTGATCGCTGGCGTCGTCCACAGGCCCCCGTACGACGAACGGCGGCGCCCCCGAGGGGCGCCGCCGCTCGGGGCGAGCCTCTGGACGGGGCTACTAGGCCTTCCCGAGGATCCGGTTCATCTTGGTGCCGCACACGGGGCAGGTGCCCTGCGCCATGCGGCGACCGGATTCGCTGACCTTGACCTCGCCGTCGAAGTCGCGCTTCTCCTTGCACTTCACGCAGTAGCCGTTGTAGCTCTCCGCCACGGGATCTCCTCGTCCTCGGGGTGCCTCGGCACGCGCGCCGGGCGCCGTTGCGCAGGCACGCTACCCGTGCGCGGGCGCAGGGGAACCGGGGGCGGCCCGGGATGATCGCGACGGCCGCCCACAGCCTGTGGACAGCGGTGTGGACGGCATGGGGACGCGACGGCGTGTCCCTGTGCGCGGGGCGGGGACGAGCCGATGGAGGGTGACCGGCCGGTTCTGGAAACTGGCTCGATGACCTGCGCGGACGCCGCGCCATGACCTGTGGACGGGCACGCTCCGCAATCGTTGTCACCGGGGAGAGCGGCGGTCGTGTCCACCGTCCGTGCGATCTGCACCCGAGTGGGTGCCTCCGCGGAGGCGAACGGTCGGCGCGGTGGCTTACGGTGCCTCCGTGCCCGGATCGACTCCCGACGCGTCGGCGTCCCTCGGCCCGGCCGGCGCCCTGCCGGTCGGTGGAATGCCGGTCGGCGGAATGCGGCGTGCGGTGCCGGCGTCCCGCAAGGGCCACGGAGCGGCCGAGACCGGGGGGATGCCCGTTCCGGGCACCGAGGGCGACGTCGTCGAGGTGCGGCGCAGCGCCCGCCGGCGCCGCACGGTCACCGCCTACCGCGAGCTGGGCCGCACGGTCGTGCTCATCCCCGCCGCGTTCAGCCCGGCGGAGGAGCGGCGCTGGGTCGCCCAGATGGTCGCCAAGCTGCAGACCCGCGAGGAGCGACGCAGGAAGTCGCTCGGCGGCGACGAGGAGCTCATGGTGCGCGCCCGGGCGCTCTCGGCGGCCCACCTGGACGGGCTGGCCGAGCCGGTCAGCGTGCGCTGGGTGGACAACCAGCACCGCCGCTGGGGCTCCTGCACCCCGGCCGACCGCAGCATCCGGCTGTCGAGCCGGTTGCGCTCGATGCCCGACTACGTCGTCGACTACGTGCTCGTGCACGAGCTCGTCCACCTGCTCGAGCCCGGCCACGACGAGAACTTCTGGGCGCTGGTCGCCCGGTACCCGAAGGCCGAGCGGGCGCGCGGGTTCCTGGAGGGCGTCGAGCTCGCCGCCACCGCCGGCGCCGCGGCCGGGGACGCCCTCGACCTCGTCGACTGAGGAAGGACCCCCTCCGAGCCGCCTCGCACGCTCGCGGCGAGTGCAGTGGAGGGGGCCTTACTCGTCCTCGGGCTTCTCCGGCTCGGCGTCGTCCGCCGTCAGCGCTCGCAGCTCGTCGTCCAGACCCTGCCGGGCCACGAAGTCCAGCGGCTCGTCGAGGTCGTCGGACGTCGGCAGCAGGTCCGGGTGCGACCAGAGCCGGTCGCGGGAATCGGCCCCGTGCTGCTGGGTCATCGCGCCCCACACGGTGGCGGCGTCGCGGAGCCGGCGGGGCCGCAGCTCCAGCCCGACGAGGGTGGCGAAGGTCTGCTCGGCCGGACCACCCGAGGCGCGGCGCCGGCGCATGGTCTCGGCGAGCGCCGAGTGGCCCGGCAGCCGGTCCTTGGCCGCTTCGGCGACCACGGTGTCCACCCAACCCTCGACCAGGGCCAGCAAGGTCTCCAGCCGCCGCAGCGCCATCTGCTGCTCGGGCGTCTCCTCGGGCTCGAGCACCCCGCTGCCGAGCAACTGCTGGATGCTCTCCGGGTTGCTCGGGTCGATGCCGCCCTCCATGCCGGACATCGCCTCGGTGAGGCCCCGCTCGATCGCCTCGCGGTCGATCGTGATGCCGCGGGCGTAGGCGTGGACGGCGTCCTGCAGCTGCTGGCGCAGCCACGGCACGTGGGCGAACAGCCGCTGCGAGGCGGCCTCGCGCAGGGCGAGGAACAGCCGCACCTCGTCGGCGGGCCGGTCCAGCCCGGCGGCGAACTCGGCCACGTTCTGCGGAACGAGCACCGCGGTGCCCGCCGGAGCCAGGGGAAGGCCCACGTCGGTGCTCGTGACCACCTCGTCGGCGAGCTTGCCGAGGGCCTGGCCGACCTGCGCCCCGAACATCATGCCGCCCATCCGGCCCATGATCCCGGCGACCGGCCCGAAGGCCATCGCGGCCTCCTGGGGCAGGGCGCTGGTCATCGCGGCCACCACCTTCTCGGCCAGCGGGTCGATGAGGGCACCCCACTGGGGCAGCGTCTGCTCCACCCACTCGACCCGCGACCAGGCCGCCGTCCGCTCGACACCCGACGGAAGGTCGGTCACCTGGTCGAGCCAGAGGTCGGCCAGCCGCAGCGCCTCGGCGACCGCGGCCCGCTCGCCGTCGGAGGAGGGCTGGTGCCCAGCGGCGAGCTGGCTGATGGCGCCCTGCCGGGCGAGATCCCAGTTGACCGGGCCGCCCGACCAGCTCATCAGCTTCTGCAGCTCGGCGAACAGCGGCATCTTGCTCATCAGGTCCTCGGGCGACCCGCCGCCGGCGACCGAGCCGAACAGGGCGCCGAGCCCGAACGGGTCGGCCGGGTTGCCGCCGGTGGGCTCCCGGCGCTCGGGATCGCGGTCGGGCTTGCCGAAGCCGAACGGCACGTCACTCATGCGTCCACGGTAACCGTGTGATCTTCCCGTTGCGGCGGCCGCGAGGATCCCGTCCATGGTTCCGCCGTGGGCGGACGTCGTCGCACAGGAACTGCACATAGGCTGGCCCGTCGTGACCCGTCGGACTGCCGTCCTCACCGCCGGTGTCGTGCTCCTGGTGCTGTTCGGCCTGCTCGGCACGACGCTGCCCGTGCCGTACGTCGCCCAGGTGCCCGGGCCGACGTTCAACACCCTCGGTGACATCGACGGCGAGCCGATCATCCGCATCGTGGGCCGGGAGCCGAACGAGGTCCAGGGCAACCTGAACCTCACCACGGTGGGCGTCAGCAGGGGCGGGCTCAGCCTCGTCCAGGCCGTCCGTGGCTGGTTCGACGACGAGGTGAGCGTCGTCCCCGAGGAGGCGGTCTACCCGCCGGACCAGACCGAGGAGGACACCCGCCGCGCCAATCGCCAGGCGTTCCTCACCTCGGAGCAGGCGGCGCAGAGCGTCGCCCTCGGGCACCTGGGCTACCCGGTGAAGGTCGTCGTCCAGGGGTTCGCGGAGGACTCGCCCTCGGAGGGCGCACTCGAGGAGGGTGACGCGCTCGAGGCGATCGACGGCCGTCCGACACCGGACACCGAGGCACTCGACGAGGTGCTCAGCTCCATCCCGGGTGGCACGGAGATCACCGTGTCCTACACGCGGCTCGGCGAGCCCGGCACCGCGACGGTCACCACGAAACGGGCGGAGGACCGCCAGGGGTCGCTGCTCGGGATCACCATCCTCGAGCAGCCGTCGGCCCCGTTCGACGTCGACATCCAGGTGGAGGACGTCGGAGGTCCCTCGGCCGGCCTGATGCTCGCCCTGGGCATCCTCGACCTGGTCGGGGACGACGACCTGACCGGCGGCGCCGTGATCGCGGGGAGCGGCACGATCAGCATGGACGGCGAGGTCGGCCCGATCGGCGGTATCGCGCTGAAGATGGTGGCCGCTGCCGAGATCGACGCGGAGCTCTTCCTGGTGCCGGCGGGCAACTGCGCCGAGGCGCTGGCCGCCGACGATCCCGGCTTCCCGCTGGCCAAGGTCGCGACCCTGGAGGACGCGCTGGAGGCACTCGCCGACTTCGGGGCCGGCCGGACCCCCGAGACCTGCTGAGCGACGACGGGGACCGACCGGTGGCTGGGCGAGACCCGTTTCGACGGTGGGAACCCGGGAGTCGCCGGAGCGTTGTGCTGGGATGAGCGGGAACCTCGCCGGACGGCGGCGGTTCCCACGTACCTGGTGCGGCAGTGCCGACACCGAAGCTGCAATTGAAGGAGAGCGCTCGTGGCCATGCGGCCCCCTGTGCCGGTGCCGACCCTGTCGCGGCGCGCGAAGCTGGTCCTCGGCGCGGTCGCCGTCCTGCTCGTGCTCTTCACGGCGATCGGCACGCTGACCAACGTCTACGTGGACTACCTCTGGTTCGACGAGACCGACTACACCGACGTCTTCTGGACCGAGCTGCAGACCCGGGCGCTGCTGTTCGCCGTGGCCGGCGTCGCCACCGGCGGACTGGTGGCGCTGGCCGTCTACCTGGCCTACCGGTTCCGCCCGACGTTCCGGCCGATGTCGCTGGAGCAGCAGAACCTCGAGCGCTACCGGCAGTCGCTCGAGCCCCGCCGCGGCCTGGTGCTCACCGCCGTCGCCGTCGTGCTCGGGCTGTTCGCCGGCTTCACCGCGCAGGGCAGCTGGCAGACCTGGCTGATGTATCGCAACAGCACGAACTTCGGACGCACGGACCCGGAGTTCGGCATCGACATCTCGTTCTTCGTCTTCGACTACCCCTTCTACCGGCTGCTGCTGGGCTTCGGCTTCGCGATCGTGCTGCTGGCGTTGATCGGCTCGCTGCTGACCCACTACGTGTTCGGCGGGCTGCGCCTGCAAACTCCGGGACAGAAGCTGACCGCCGCCGCCCGGGTGCAGCTGTCGGTGCTCCTGGGCCTGTTCGCGGCGCTGAAGGCCGTGGCCTACTGGCTGGACCGCTACGGGCTGGTGTACTCCGACCGCAGCGAGGAGATCTTCACCGGCGCCGGTTACACCGACATCAACGCGCTGCTGGTGCCCAAGACGATCCTGGTCTTCGTCGCGGCGGGCTGTGCCCTGGCGTTCTTCGCCAACATCTTCGTGCGCAACTTCCTGCTGCCGGCCGGCGCCCTGGGGCTGCTGCTGGTGATCAGCCTGGTCATCGGCGTCGCCTACCCGGCGGTCGTGCAGCAGTTCGTGGTCAAGCCCAGCGCCAACGAGAAGGAGGCGCCCTACATCGAGCGGGCGATCGAGGCCACGCGCGACGCCTACGGTCTCTCCGACATCGACTACGTCCAGTACGCGCAGGAGACCACGGGTGACGAGGTCGACCCGCAGGTGGTGCTCCGCGAGCTGCGCAACGACACCGAGACCATCCCGAACGCGCGGTTGCTGGACCCGAACGTCCTCGCCGACACGTTCACCGCGCGCCAGCAGATCCGCAACGTCTACGGGTTCCCGGAGAAGCTGGACATCGACCGGTACGAGATCGACGGCGAGATCCGCGACTACGTCGTCGCCGTCCGCGAGCTGAACAGCGCCGGGCTGAGCGAGAACCAGAGCACCTGGATCAACCGGCACACCGTCTACACCCACGGCAACGGGTTCGTCGCTGCCCCGGCGAACGAGGTGGTGGCCGGCACCGAGGGCGGCGAGCCCAACTTCACGACCCGCGACCTGCCGGTCCGCGGCGAGATCGTGCCCGAGGAGTCGCGGGTCTACTACGGCGAGCTGATGCTGGACTACTCCGTCGTCGGCGCCCCGGAGGGGGCCGCCCCCCGCGAGTTCGACCAGCCCGAGGGCGGGTCCGACGAGCGCCAGATCAACAACACCTACAGCGGAGAGGGTGGCGTCGACGTCGGGAGCTTCTTCCGGCAGCTGACCTTCGCCATCTACTACCGCGAGCGCAACTTCCTGCTCTCGAGCGCGGTCAACGACGAGTCGAAGGTTCTCTACGTCCGCGACCCGCGCAACCGGGTCGAGAAGGCGGCACCGTTCCTGGAGGTCGACGGCGACCCGTACCCCGCCGTGATCGACGGGCGGATCGTCTGGATCCTCGACGGCTACACGACGTCGGACTCCTTCCCGTACGCCGAACAGATGGAGCTCGGCGAGGCGACCTCCGACGCGCTCACCGGCACCGGCACCGCGGCACTGCCCAACGAGACGGTGAACTACATCCGCAACTCGGTGAAGGCGACCGTCGACGCCTACGACGGCACGGTCACGCTCTACGAGTGGGACACCGAGGATCCCGTCCTCCGGACCTACATGAAGGCGTTCCCGGGCGTCGTGCAGCCGAAGGAGGAGATGTCCGAGGAGCTCATCAGCCACGTGCGCTACCCGGAGGACCTGTTCAAGGTGCAGCGGGCGATCCTCACCCGCTACCACGTGGACGATCCCATCGCCTTCTACGAGGGCAGCGACCGCTGGCAGATCCCGAGCGACCCGACCCAGAACACCGACCAGGACCAGCCGCCGTACTACATCCTCGCCCAGCGGCCGGGGGACGACCGCGCCAGCTTCCAGCTGACCAGCGCCCTCAACGCGTTCCGGCGGGACAACCTGTCGTCGTTCGTCTCCGCGTCCAGCGACCCGGAGACGTACGGGCAGATCCAGGTGCTGCAACTCCCGGGGAACACGCCGTTCCGCGGTCCGCAGCAGGTGCAGAACGCGTTCCTGAGCAACAACCAGGTGCGACCGGACCTCACGCTGTTCGACAGCGAGAACTCCGATGCCGTGTTCGGCAACCTGCTGACCCTGCCGATCGGCGACGCCGGGCTGCTCTACGTGGAGCCGCTCTACGTGCGGGCCGCCGGGGAGAGCGGCTTCCCGCTGCTGCAGCGGGTGCTGGTCAACTTCGGTGACCGGATCGGGTACGCCAACACCCTGTCCGAGGCGCTCGACCAGGTCTTCGGCGCCGGGGCGGGTGAGGTCGCCGTCGACAGCGACAACGTCCCCGACGACGGGGACGTCGGTGAGCCGGAGCCGACCGACCCGGCCGATCCGCCCACCCCGCCGCCCGCGGGCGGAGGGACGACGGCCGACCCGGATCTCGCCCAGGCGGTCGCCAACCTCGACGCCGCGCTGCAGGCGCTGCGGACGGCTCAGCGGTCCGGTGACTTCGCGGCCCAGGGGCAGGCGCTGGAGGACCTGCAGGCGGCGGTCGACGCCTACCAGGCCGCCCAGCAGGCCGCCGACGGCGGCGGATGATCGCTGGGGGATGATCGCTGGGGGAGGGTGCGGGCGCCCGCACCCTCCCCGAGGCGGCTGGTAGGGTGAGGCCACCGACGCGGGGTGGAGCAGCTCGGTAGCTCGCTGGGCTCATAACCCAGAGGTCGCAGGTTCGAATCCTGCCCCCGCTACCACGGACCGGGGCCCTCACGAACGTCGTGAGGGCCCCGGCGCATGTCTGGGCACGTTCCCGCCTGCGATGCCGGCGACACGCAGCACGGCCGGGCGAGGCGCACGCCGCAGGGTGTGGAATCTGCCGGCACCCCCGGTCAGCCGAGCAGCCCAGCGGTGATCTGAACGAGGATGCCGGCGGCGACGGTGAAGACCAGGTAGGCGAACCAGCGGCGCAGCCGGGCGATGTCGACCCGGGTGGCGAGCCGGCCGGCGGCCAGCGCGGTGACGACGGCCGCGGCGGTGAACGCGACGGTGACCGGTACGT
This sequence comes from Blastococcus sp. PRF04-17, assembly GCF_023016265.1. GTDB lineage: Bacteria > Actinomycetota > Actinomycetes > Mycobacteriales > Geodermatophilaceae > Blastococcus_B. The sequence goes on from NZ_CP095412.1 coordinate 4,057,631, forward strand.
CCAGGGGCGCCTCGCCGGCGTGCGCGGCGAACCCGGCGGCCGAGTTGGCCGCGATGATCACCAGGGACGTGCCGATCGCGGTGGTCATCGGCAGGCCGAGCACGACGACCAGCACAGGGATGATGAGGAAGCCGCCGCCGACGCCGAGCAGGCCGGTGAGGAACCCGACGACCAGCCCGCCGGCCAGGGTGCGCGGCAAGCAGCGGCGCCAGTTGACCCGGCCGCCGTCGACCGCGCAGGCCGCGCCGGTGGCCGGCTTCTCGGCCAGCATCCGCACGCCGGCGCCGATCATGAGGGCGGCGAACAGACCGAGGACCAGTTCGTCGGGCAGCAGCCGGTTGACCGCGGCGCCGGCGAAGGCGGTCGCGGCGCCGGTCGCGCCGAACAGGACCGCGATCCGCCAGGCGATCTGGCGCGCGCGCAGGCGGGGCAGCACCGCGACCAGCGAGGTGATGCCGACGACCAGCAGGGACGTGGCGACGGCCTGGCGCAGGTCCTGGCCGGCGGCGTAGACCAGGGCCGGGACGGCGAGGATGGAGCCGCCGCCGCCGAGCAGGCCGACGAGCGCGCCGATGACCAGCCCGGCGACGACGGCGACGATCACGACCGCAGCGCTTCCCGGGCGTCGTCGAGGGTGACCGGGCGGCCGCCGCGGTTGTACGGCAGCTTGGCCAGCGCCGCGCCCATCGCGCAGGTGTCGGTGAGCGCGGCGGTGGCGAGGCCGGCGCCGATGCCGCCGGCGAGAAACCGGGCCGTCGGGAAGCGGAGGCTGGCCAGGATGCTGCCGGCGACCAGGCTCCCGGCGACCAGGCGGACCTGGCGTTCCAGCGCCCAGCGGGGACGGCCGCGGCGGACCGGCTGCCCGGCGGTGGTGTGCGCGCCGATGCCGCCGTCGAGGACCGTCAGCTGCTGCGCGCCGGCCGCGGTCAGCGCGGTGTGCGCGGTTCGGGCGCGGCCGCCGGCCTGGCAGACGAGCACGACCGGCCCGTCCAGGTCGCCGGCGAGCTGGTCGGCGTGGGCCTGCACGAGCGGCAGCGGGATGTTGATCGAGCCGGGGATGTGCGCGGTCTCGTACTCGGCCGGGGTGCGCACGTCGACGAGCGTGCGTGCGGCGCCGGCGGACCGGGCGGCCAGCTCGGCGGGCGTGATCAGGTCGGTGGTGCGCGGGTTCACGGGGTGCGATGTCCTCGGGGATCGGTGGTTCACGTGGTGTGGGCAGCCAGGTGTCGGCGGCCAACGGGGCGAAGGCGCCCGGTGGCCCGCCGGTGGCTGGGCAGGGTCAGACGGTGGCGGGCTGGGTGTGCAGGCCGGCGGCGGCCGCACCGGTGTCGGGGTCGCCATAGCCGCCGTCGACCAACACCGGCCGGCGGCCGGCGCGGGCGAGCAGTGAGGCGGCGATGGAGGCGCGGTAGCCCGAGCCGCAGTACACCCACACGTCACCGTCGGGAACGTCGTCGATGCGGTCGGCAAGGTCGTGGATCGGGATGTGCACCGAGCCGCGGACCCCGCCGCCGGCGCGCTCGTCGTCGCGTCGGGCGTCGAGGACGGTCAGGTCGGGGTCGGCAACCAGCGCCACGGCCAGGCCGGTGAAGTCGCTGACCGGGTGAGAGGCCAGCTCCCGGCCGGCGGCCAGGGCCTCGGGGCTGCCGATCGCGGCGCCGGCGAGCCGGTCGATGCCGATGCGGACCAGCTCCCGGCGGGCGTCGGCGACCTGCTGCTCCGTCTCGCCGATCAGGGTGATCGGCGATCCCCACGGGATGAGCCAGCCGACGTAGGTGACGAAGTTGGCGATCGCCAGCTCGAAGTTCAGCGCGCCGGGCAGGTGCCCCGCGGCGAACGCGGTGCGGCTGCGCAGGTCGAGCACCCACTCCCCGGCGGCCAGCCGGTCGGCGAGCTCGGCGGGGTCGACCGGCCGCGGCATGGAGAGGTCCACCGGCGCGGGGCCGGCGGCGTTGGCCGGGCCCATGTGCGCGTACCAGGTCGGGATCGCGGTCAGCCCGGCGATCAGCTGGTCGACGAACGACTGCTCGTCCTGGGTGAGCGCCGGGTTCACCCGCGCCTGCTCGCCGACGGTGGAGGACTCCCCGCTGGTCGGGGTGGCCGCGCAGAAGCTGCCGAAGCCGTGGCTGGGGAACACCGGGGTACCGGCGGGCAGCTCCTCGACCAGCCGGCGCACGGAGTGGTACTGGGCATGGGTGAGGTCGTGGGTGTGCTCTGGGCCGACCAGGTCGGTGCGGCCGGTCGCGCCGTAGAGCATCGAGCCGCCGGTGAACACCGCCTGCACCTGCCCGTCGGCGTCGGTGAGCACGTAGCTGACGTGGTGGTGGGTGTGTCCGGGGGTGTGCAGCACCCGCAGCCGCATCCGGCCGGCGGCGAGCACGTCGCCGTCGGCGACCGGGGTCCGCTCGAAGGCCACGGTGTCTCCGGCGGGAAGGGCGTAGTCCGCGCCGACGGTGCGGGAGAGCTCCAACCCCCGGACACATAGTCGTTATGGGTGTGCGTCTCGGCCACGAGCGCGATCCGGACGGTCCGCTTCTCGGCCAGCGCGAGCACTCGGTCGATGTCGCGCTGCGGGTCGATCACCACGCCGGCACCGCCGGCGCTGATCAGGTAGCTGCGGTCGCCGAGGCCGGTGGTCTCGATGATGTCGATCTGCATGAGAGCTCCTTGTACGGTACCCGGCAGGGGTATATGCGAGCGAAAAGGGGGAGAGCTGGGATCAGCGGGTGGTGACCGGCCGGCCGTCGGCGGTCCAGGCGGTCATGCCACCGGCGAGGTTGGCGACGTCGAAGCCCTGGGCGCCGAGGAACTGTGCCGCCTGCGCGCTGCGGCCGCCGCTACGGCAGACCGTGATGACCGGGCGGGTGCGGTCGAGCTCGAAGGCGCGGGCGGTGAGCTGACCCAGCGGGATGTGCGTGCTGCCGGCGATGCGGCCTGCGGCGACCTCGGCGGTCTCGCGGACGTCGAGCAGGACGGCCTCGGTGCGGTCGGCAGCCTCTGCGGGGGTGAGCTGGGGGATGTCCGGGTTCATGACTGCTCCAAGACTCGGTGGTGGGGCGGGGTTCAGGCGAGGGTCAGGAAGAGGCGCTCGAGCTCGCGCAGGTCGACCTCGCGGGTCTCACCGTCCTCGGCGGTCGAGCAGTAGCGCATGCCGGTGGAGATGACCGCGAAGCCGGCCTTGCTCAGCGCCTTCGACGCCGCGGCCAGCTGGGTGACCACGGCCGAGCAGTCGCGGCCGTCCTCGATCATCTTCACGATGCCGCCGATCTGGCCCTCGATGCGGCGGAGGCGCTTGACGACGTCGGCGAGCTCACTCTGGGGGATGTCCACGCCGTCCATCATGCATACCCCCGGGGGTATCCGCAACCCGGGGGCCAATCGGGGTCGGCGCAGCCTTGCTGCCATCGCGCAGCCGGCCGGTGCATCACCCGAAGACGTCTCCAGGAACCGCCGGGGCGGCCCCCGAGCGGCGGGGGATCCCCGTCGCGAGCAGGGCGGTGCCGGTGACCCGGCGGCCGGTCAGAGGACGCTGAGATAGGCCTCGTGGCGACGCAACTGCTCGTTGCGCCGAGGGCGCGGTGAGCGTCGCGGCCCGACGAGCCAGTCCCCGTCGTCGACCGCAGGATCGACCGACGGCCGCTCGTCGCTCCTCGCCCACCCGTAGGGGGAGGACTCGTACGGGGTCGGCTCCTGGACCGGTGGCTCGTGCGCCGGCTCGTACCCCGGGACGGCGGGGGGCGGCACCGTCGCGTGCGCCGGCTTCGGTGCGCGGGTGACCAGGCCGGCCAGCATGGTGTGCGGCCGGGTCTCGTCGGCCTCGGCGGGGTTCGCGGCCGCACGGGGGAGGGGCGCCGGGTAGGGCTCCCTGCGCGGCGGGTGCGCGGGATCGGGCAGCCGCAGCCGGGCCAGGTCGACCCAGGCGGAGTGACGCAGTCGGTCGATCCGGCAGCGTACGCGGGCCGAGACCCTGCCGTCGCTCTCGTGGCGCCACCCGATCAGCTCGCCGGAGTACCAGATGCCGCGATGGTGGATCTCCACCGGCTGTGGCTGGCCGGCGAACATGCTCGTCGCCTCGTCCCCCACCACGCTGCGGACTCTAGGCGGACCCCCGGACGGGGAACGGAAGGCGCGCTCGGCCCTGGGACCCGTGTGACGGGGCTGTCACAGCACTCACACGTGCCGTTCCTGCGTCCTGTCCACCAGCACCGTGGGAGCGGGGGCGGATCGGCGGCTGCGCATCCGCCTCCGCGTCGCGGTGGAGAGGATGAGACCCACCAGGCGGTGATCCCCCGAGGACCTGTTGCGGGCGGCGGCCTGCGCGAAGTACTCACCCAGGAGCGTTCCCGCCGCCAGCGCGAGGCCGACGGTCATCGCCGTTCCCAGCAGCGTGATCCCGCCGACGGCGTCCCCCTCGGAGAGGCGCCGCACGGCGCGGTAGATGGTCAGCCCGGGGAGCAGCGGGATGATCCCGGCCGCGATGTAGACCAGCGCCGGAACGCGTTGCCACCGGGCCAGCGCGTAGCTGGCTGCGCCGATGACGACGGCCGCGCCGGCCGACGCGAGGGTCGTCGACACCCGTACCTCGCCGAGGGCGACGACGGTCCCCCAGCCGGCAGCGCCGGCCACCGCGACGGCGGGGATGGTGCGACGGGGCGCGTGGTTGGCGACGGCGAAGGCGGCGGAGGCAGTGGCGGCGGCGGCCAGCTGCAGGGGGACGTCGGCGAGCCCCCGGCCGGAGGTGTCCCAGAGCTGCGCGGGGACGCCGAGCCGGACGCCGATCGACAGGGCGACGGCGATCCCGCTGACGATGCCGGCGGTGAGCAGCAGGGTCTCGAACGCCCGGGCGGCCGCGGTGACGTAGAAGCCGGTGATCGCGTCGTGCACCGCACCGACCAGCGTGACACCGGGGAGCAGCAGGACGATGCCACCGGCCACGACCAGCGCGGGACGCACACCCACGCCGGCCGCCACGAAGCCCAGCGCGACCGACGTGGCGATCAGGCCGCCCACGGCGTTCTGGAAGAAGGCGGGCAGACCCCGTCGTCCCAGTGCGTCGATGGCAAGGTCGATGAGCACCGTGGCACCGAAGGCCGCCGCCGTGACCAGCGGTCCGGCGCCCAGCATGAGCGCCACCGCGGCGGCGAGCAGCGCCCGCGCACCCGTGATCACGACCCTCCGGTACGGATGGCGACCGGCCGCGACGGCGAGCAGCCGTCGTTCGGCCTCGGCTGGGTCGATCCGTCCCTCCGTCAGCTCGGTGACGACGTGGTGGACGGCGGCGACGCGGGAGTAGTCGAGTTCGCGGTGCTGCACCAGGCGCAGACCGTTGATGGGCGGCGTGCCGTCCCGCGGGGAGGCGGACACCGTGATGGAGGTGAAGGTGATGTCGCACTCGACGCGGTGCAGGCCGCCCGCGCGGGCGACGGCGATGCAGGTCGCGGTCACCTCCGCCGCGCTGGCGCCGCCCGCGAGCAGCAGGTCGCCGACCCGCAGCGTCAGGTCCAGCGCGAGAGGGGCGTCGTCCGTCGTGGGGCTCGGTGGGGACACGTCACCACGATCCCCGACGGCCCGGCGCCCGGAGGCGTGGAACTGCTCACGTCGGGGAAGGCACCTGGAGCTGGGTGCCTTGCACCTTTCGCAACGCCGCCGGGCGAGCCAGCTCCGGCGCTGCCCCGGCGCCCCCGCCGATCGAGAAGGCGGGCGGCCCTCCGACTATTTCCGAGGTTGTGGATACACGCGTGCGCAAGACGTCGGTCGTCTTCTGGGCCTCGCTGGCCGCGGTGCTGCCCTTCGTCCTCTGGGGAGCGGTCTCCTCCGACTCGTTGGCTTCCGCCGCGGAGTCGGCGCGGGGCTTCGTCGTGGACCGGTTCGGCTGGTTCTACCTGGTCACCGCCACCGTGGTCCTCGTGGGCGTGATCGTGCTCGCCTGCTCGCGGTGGGGCCGCGTGAAGCTGGGACGCGACACGGACCAGCCGGAGTACAGCACCCTCTCCTGGTTCGCCATGCTCTTCAGCGCCGGCATGGGCATCGGCCTGGTGTTCTGGGGGGTCGCCGAGCCGGTCTCCCACTTCCTGGCCCCCGCGACGGCCGACCCCGAGAGCACCCAGGCGGCGCGAGACGCCCTGCGCTACTCGTTCTTCCACTGGGGCCTGCACCCGTGGGGCATCTACGCGGTGCTGGCCCTGGCCCTGGCCTACGCGCGGTTCCGCAAGGGATGGCGCGCCACCATCAGCGGCGCCCTTCGACCCGTGCTCGGTGACCGGGCCGACGGGCCGCTGGGTGCCGCCGTGGACGTCGCCGCCGTGGTCGCCACGGTCTTCGGTGTGGCCACCTCCCTGGGCCTGGGAGCTGCGCAGATCAACGGCGGGCTCAACGCTCTCGACGACGGCATCGCGATCGGCGGCGGCGTCCAGCTGGCGATCATCGCCGTCGTCACGGTCCTGTTCTTCGTCTCGGCTCTGTCCGGCATCGACCGCGGCATCAAGTGGCTGTCGACGGCCAACGTCGTGCTGGCCGTCTCGCTGTTCGCGTTCGTGCTCTTCACCGCGTCGTCCGGACGCCTCATGGGTGCCTTCACGACGACGCTGGGCAGCTACCTCGCGGAGCTGCCGACGATGAGCCTGCAGACCGGCCCGTTCGACGAGGCGCGGTCCACCTGGATCAACGGCTGGACGGTCTTCTACTGGGCGTGGTGGATCTCCTGGTCGCCCTTCGTCGCGACGTTCATCGCGCGCATCTCCCGGGGCCGGACCATCCGCGAGTTCGTCGTCGGGGTGCTCGGGGTGCCCACGCTGGTCAGCGGGCTCTGGTTCTCCGTCTTCGGAGGAGCCGGCATCCTGGCCCAGCAGGACGGAGCCGACCTCGCCGGCCGGGCCACCGAGTCGCAGCTGTTCGCACTGCTCGACACGCTGCCGGGCGGTGTCGTCGCCGGTGTCGGCGCGATGATCCTCATCGTCACCTTCTTCGTGACCAGCGCGGACTCGGCCACGTTCGTCCTCGGGTCGCTCAGCACGGAAGAAGGCCGGGATCCGGCGCGGTCGGTCACCGTCGTCTGGGGGCTGGTCATCTCCGCCTCGGCCGCCGTCCTGCTGGTCAGCGGCGGGCTGATGGGCCTGCAGACGGCGTCGATCATCGCCGCGTTCCCGTTCGCGATCGTGCTGCTGCTGGTCCTCGCGTCACTGGTGAAGGCCCTCCGCGGGGAACGCATCCCGGCGCGCCCCAGCCCGGTGGCCGACGGTGCGGTGCGTGTCGACGCGGAGGGGGTGCACTCGTGAGGCGGCGTCGGGCGGCTTACACCGCCTACGCCATCGGGAGCGGCATCTTCCTGGTGGCTGCGGTGCTCCGAGGGTCACCGCTGCTGATCGCGGGAAGCGCGCTCTTCCTCGTGGGCACGCTGCTCTTCCTGCTGCCGGAGCTGACCCGCGACCTGCCGGGCGTGTCGGGCCGGCGCACCGGCCCTCGTGACCGGGCCGGCGTGGGCTGAGGTATGGTGGTCCTACCGACGCGGGGTGGAGCAGCTCGGTAGCTCGCTGGGCTCATAACCCAGAGGTCACAGGTTCGAATCCTGTCCCCGCTACGACGAAGGGCCCGGTCACCGAGGTGACCGGGCCCTTTTCCTTCGCGGTCGGCCGGGGTAGGGGCCGGTGCATGGAGCCCACTGTCACCGATGCCCCCGACGCCAGCCGCTACGAGATCCGCGAGGGCGAGCAGCTGCTCGGCCACGCCGACTACGAGCGGCGTGGCGACACCGTCGTCTTCACCCACACCGAGGTGGACCAGGACTCCGGCCGCTCGGGGCTGGGCAGCACGCTGGTCCGCGGCGCTCTCGACGACGTGCGGGCCAAGGGCGGCACCGTCGTCGCGCAGTGCTCGTTCGTCCGCGGCTACATCGACAAGCACCAGGAGTACGCCGACCTCGTGGCATGAGGCGACGGGTGGCATGAGGCGACGGGCCGCCGCTACAGCACGTGCTGGCCGTACATCTCGCCGAGCGGGTCGGCGATCAGTTCGATGCGGGCGCCGTCCGGATCGCGGAAGTAGACCGAGACGCCGCTGTGCACCTCGTGCTCGACCCCGGCCTCGGTGAGGCGCTCGACCAACGCCTGCCAGCGCTCGGGGTCGACGCTGATGGCCATGTGGTGGAGCCCACCCAGCACCTCGGCGTAGGGGCCGACGTCCAGCCCCGGGAAGTCGAAGAAGGCCAGCAGGTTGCCGTGCCCGATGTCGAAGAAGAAGTGCGACGACCCGGGATAGTCGCGGTTCTCGATGAGCTCGGTCAGCGGGAAGCCCAGCACGTCCTGGTAGAAGCGCACCGTCCGCTCGACGTCGCTGCTGATCAGGGCCGTGTGGTGCAGGCCGCGGGCCGTCGACGCCGGCCGTTCGCCGGCGGGCCTGAGGTGCGCGTCGCGGATCCGAGCGCGCTCCTGCTCCAGGGCGGCCGGGTCACGGGTGCTCTCGGTGGTGCTCACGATGGGATCCTCCTCGCTGCGGCTGTCCGGACAACCCGAGCGCGTGCCATCTCCTTCCCCGGGGTCGCCGGTGATCGGCGGGCTGCGAGGATCGGGGTCGTGATCGAACTGCGGACACCCGGCGAGCTCGACGCGATGCGGGCGGCCGGGGCGGTGGTCGCGGACATGCACGCGGCGGTGAAGGCGGCGGCGGTGCCCGGCGTGCGGCTCAGCCGGCTGGACTCCATCGCCCGTGACGTCCTGGCCGATGCGGGCGCCACCTCCCCCTTCCTCGGCTACGCCCCGCTGCCGACCACGCCGCCGTTCCCGGGCGTGCTGTGCCTGTCGGTGAACGACGTCGCGCTGCACGGCATCCCGACGCCCTACGAGCTCGAGGACGGCGACCTGCTCAGCGTCGACGCCGGCGCGACCCTCGACGGCTGGGTCGGGGACGCCGCGATGACCTATCCCGTGGGCGTTCCGCGCCCCGAGGACCTCCGCCTGGTCGAGACGACGGAGCGGGCGCTCGCGGCCGGCATCGCCGCGGCCGTCGTCGGCAACCGGGTGGGTGACATCTCCGCCGCGATCGGCGCGGTCGGCCGGGCCGGCGGGTGCGGCATCAACACCGATCAGGGGGTCACGGCGTGGGCCGCACGATGCACGAGGCACCGTCCGTGCCCAACGAGGGCCGCGCCGGCCGGGGCGTGCCGCTGCGGCCGGGTCTGGTGATCGCGATCGAACCGTGGTTCCTCGCCGGCGGGGACGACGACTACACCGTCGACGCCGACGGCTGGACGCTGCGCAGCGCCGACGGCAGCCGCGCCGCGCACGTCGAGCACACCGTCGCCGTGACCGACGACGGTCCGCGCATCCTCACCGCCCCGCGATAGGTCTCAGGCGCCGCGAGCGTGCACTTATCGCCCTATCGACAGGTGCTGATGCGTCGATAACCGCACAATGATCATGGTCAAGTGGGGAAGTCAGCGCCCGAGGGCCGCCCCGATCTCTTCTGCGATCGCGCGGTAGCGGTCGACAGGGCCGGCGTCCTCGGCGCTGAACCAGCGGACGAACTCCTCGTGCACGATGCGCTGGACGTCCTCGACCGTCTCGACGTCGCGCAGCCGCGGGACGATCGTGGCGGCCTCGTGGGAGTACTCGTCCGCGTTCTCCGCGTCGGCGATGCCGATCGGATCGTGGCGATACAGCGAGGCCTCGACGTCGGCCAGGAGTCGCCGATACGGGGTCGTGACTTCTCGCCGATGTGCGTCCGAGAGATCAGGCAAGGGCCTGCTCGAGGTCGGCGAGCAGGTCGTCGACGTCCTCGATGCCGACGGACAGGCGGACCAGGTCCCCTGGCACCTCCAGCGGCGAGCCGGCGGCGCTGGCGTGCGTCATGCGGCCGGGATGCTCGACGAGCGACTCGACGCCGCCGAGCGACTCGGCCAGCGTGAACAGCTGCGCGCGGTCGCACACCGCGAGCGCCGCGTCCTCGCCGTCCCTCAGCCGGAACGACACCATCCCCCCGAAGCCGGACATCTGCTTCGCCGCGATGACGTGACCCGGGTGCGAGGGCAGACCCGGGTAGAGCACCGAGGCGACCGCCGGGTGCTCGAGCAGGAACTCGGCGACCCGCGCGCCGTTGGCGCAGTGCCGGTCCATCCGGACGCCGAGGGTCTTCAGGCTGCGCAGCACCATCCACGAGTCGAACGGAGAGGCCACCGCGCCCATCGCGTTGTGGTTGTAGGCCAGGCGCTCGCCCAGCTCCCGATCACGCGTCACCAGGGCGCCGCCGACCACGTCGGAGTGGCCGCCGAGGTACTTCGTCGTCGAGTGGACGACGACGTCGGCGCCGAGCGTCAGCGGGCGCTGCAGATACGGCGAGGCGAAGGTGTTGTCGACGACCAGCAGCGCCCCGCGCTCGTAGGCGACGGCGGCGGTGGCCTCGATGTCGGTGACGTTGAGCAGGGGATTGCTCGGCGTCTCGCACCAGATCACCCGGGTCGTCGGCCGCATCGCCGCCCGCACCTCGTCCGGGTCGTCGAGGTGCACGGGGGTGTACTCCAGGCCCCACTCCGACAGCACGCGGGAGATCAGCCGGAACGTGCCGCCGTACGCGTCACCGCCGAGGACGACGTGGTCGCCCGCCCGGCACACCGTGCGCAGCAGGGTGTCCTCCGCGGCCAGGCCGGAGGCGAAGGCGAGCGCCGTGGTGCCCTCCTCGAGCGCGGCGAGCGCCTCGTGCAGCGCGTCGCGGGTCGGGTTGCCGCTGCGGCTGTACTCGTAGCCGCCGCGCAGCCCGCCGACGCCGTCCTGCTTGTACGTGGTCGTCAGGTGCACCGGCGGGATGACCGCACCCGTCGCGGCGTCGGGCTCCTGTCCCGCGTGGATCGCCCGCGTGTTGAAACCGGTCATGACCTGACCGTAGAGGCCCGGCCGGCGAGGTGGCCGAGCACGTCCTGCCGGGTGACGACGCCGGCCGGCTTCCCGTCGACGTGGACGACGAGCGCGTCGGCGTCCCCGAGCGCCTGCACCGCCGCGCTCACGCCCTCGCCGGATCCGACGATCGGCAGCGGCGGCGACATGTGCTTCTCCACCCGGTCGTACAGGCTGGCGGTGCCGGCGAACAGCGCGTCGAGCAGTGTCTTCTCGTCCACCGAGCCGACGACCTCGCCGGCGGTCACCGGCGGCTCCGCGCGGACGACGGGCAACTGGCTCACCCCGTACTCGCGGAGGATGTCGATGGCGTCGCGCACCGTCTCGTTCGGGTGGGTGTGCACCAGCGTCGGGGTCTCGCCGGACTTGGCCCGCAGGACGTCGCCGACGGTCTCGCCGGCGGCCACGTCGAGGAAGCCGTAGTCGGCCATCCATTTGTCGCTGAAGATCTTGTTCAGGTAGCCGCGGCCGCCGTCGGGCAGCAGCACCACGACCACGTCGTCCTTGGTGAGCGTCTCGGCGGCGCGCAGCGCGGCGACCACTGCCATGCCGCAGGAGCCACCGACCAGCAGGCCCTCCTCGCGGGCCAGCCGACGGGTCATGGCGAAGGAGTCCCCGTCGGAGACCGGGAGGATCTCGTCGGCGATCTCGCGGTCGTAGGTGGCGGGCCAGAAGTCCTCGCCGACGCCCTCGACGAGGTAGGGGCGGCCGGTGCCACCGGAGTAGACCGAGCCCTCCGGGTCGGCGCCGACGACGCGGACGCGGCCACCGGAGACCTCCTTGAGGTAGCGCCCGATGCCGCTGATCGTGCCGCCGGTGCCCATGCCGGTGACGAACGTGGTGATCCGGCCCTCGGTCTGGGCCCAGATCTCCGGCCCGGTCGTCTCGTAGTGCGACCGGGGGTTGGCCGGGTTGGAGTACTGGTCGGGCTTCCAGCCGCCCGGGCTCTCGCGGGCCAGCCGGTCGGAGACCGAGTAGTACGAGCGCGGGTCGGACGGGTCGACGGCGGTGGGGCAGACGACGACCTCGGCGCCGTACGCCCGCAGCACGTTGATCTTCTCCTGCCCCACCTTGTCGGGGCAGACGAAGATGCACTTGTACCCGCGCTGCTGGGCGACCAGGGCGAGCCCGATGCCGGTGTTGCCGCTGGTCGGCTCCACGATCGTGCCGCCGGGTTGCAGCGCGCCGCTCGCCTCCGCGGCGTCGACCATCCGCACGGCGATGCGGTCCTTCACCGACCCGCCGGGGTTGAGGTACTCGACCTTGGCCAGCACCAGCGGAGCATCCGGCCCCAGGTCCCTGGTCACCGAGGTCAGGCGTACCAGCGGGGTGTTGCCGACCAGGTCGATGACGTTCTCGGCGTACTCCATGCCGCCATTCCACCAGAGCCGCACGGTGGCGAGCCGGGGAGCGCGCGGGCGAGGATGCGGACATGACTTCTCCCGTCGGCACCCGCGCGCTGGGCCGTGGTGGCCTGACCGTCTCGGCTCTCGGCCTGGGCTGCATGGGCATGAGCCAGATGTACGGCGCCGCCGACCGGCAGGAGTCGATCGCGACCATCCACCGGGCCCTCGACCTGGGCGTCACCTTCCTCGACACGTCCGACGTCTATGGCGACGGGCACAACGAGGAGCTGGTCGGCGAGGCGATCGCCGGGCGCCGCGACGAGGTGCAGCTGGCCACCAAGTTCTCGCTGACCCATGACGCCTCGGGCGGCATGACCATCGACGGGCGTCCCGAGAACGTGCGGGCCTGCGCCGAGGCGAGCCTGCGCAGGCTGGGCGTCGAGGTCGTCGACCTGTACTACCAGCACCGGGTCGACCCGAAGGTGCCGATCGAGGACACCGTGGGCGCCATGGCGGAGCTGGTCGAGCAGGGGAAGGTGCGCTTCCTCGGGTTGTCCGAGGCCAGCGCGACCTCGATCCGCCGCGCCGCCGCCGTCCACCCCATCGCGGCGCTGCAGAGCGAGTGGTCGCTGTGGACCCGTGATCTCGAGGGGGAGGTCCTCGGGGTGGCGCGCGAGCACGGCATCGGCATCGTGCCGTTCAGCCCGCTGGGCCGCGGCTTCCTGACCGGGGCGATCACGAGCCCCGAGGACTTCGGCGCCGACGACTGGCGGCGCGGCCACCCGCGGTTCAGCGGCGAGGCGTTCGCGACGAACCTGCGGCTGGTCGAGGCCGTGCGGGAGCTGGCGGGCGAGAAGGGGGCGACGCCCGGGCAGCTGGCACTCGCGTGGGTCATGGCCCAGGGCGAGGACGTCGTCCCGATCCCGGGTACGAAGCGCCGGCACTACCTCGAGGAGAACGTGGGTGCGGCGGCCGTCGCGCTCTCCGCCGACGACCTCGCCCGACTGGACGAGATCGCGCCGCCCGGTGCCACCGCGGGCAGCCGGTACGTCGACGCCGCCTACGCCTACGGCGACAGCCCGGAGCGAGCGGCGTGAGCGAGCGGCTGCTGGTCGCGGTCTTCGCCTCCCCGGTGGCCGACGTGCTCCGGCGTTGGGCGCCCGAACTCGGTTTCCGGGTTCAGGTTCTCGACCCGGATCCCGGGCGAGGGGCCGACATCACGGGGTTCGCGGAGGTCGACGGCGAGTTGGACGACGCCGACGTGGTGGTCACCGATCACCATCGCGCCGAGCTCGGTGACGTCCTTCGGGATGCGCTGGCGCGCGACGTCCGATGGATCGGCGTCATGGGAAACCCGCGGCACGAGGGCCCGCACGTCGCGGCCCTGAGAGCCCTGGGTGTCGCGGACGACGACATCGCCCGCGTGCACCGGCCGATCGGCCTGGACATCGGCTCGAAGGCGCCGGCCGAGATCGCCGTCTCGACGTTGGCCGGGCTGCTCGCCGACCGCAACGGCCGGCCCGGCGGCTTCACCCACGCCGTCTGACCGTGGCCGACGTCCTCGTCGGTGCCGACCTCGGCACCTCCGGACTCAAGGTGGTCGCCCTCGACCCGACGGGGGCCGTGGTCGCGGAGGCGGAGCACGCCCATGGCTACGACCGCCCCGCCCCCGGGTGGGCGGAGTGCGACGTCGCGACCTGGCGGGCGGCTCTCGACCGCGCCCTCGCCGAGCTCGCGGCCCGGCTCGGCGACACCCGCGTCCGGGCCCTCGGGTTCTCCGGGCAGATGCACGGCGCGGTCCTGGTCGACGGCGACGGCGCCCCTCTGCGCCCCGCCGTGCTGTGGCCCGACCAGCGGGCGGCCGGCGAGCTGGACCGCTGGCGCGCTCTCGACGCCGACGCCCGCGCGGCTCTGGCCAACCCGCTGGTCCCCGGCATGACCGGGCCCGTGCTGGCGTGGCTGGGCCGCCACGAACCGGAGGTGGTCGACCGGGCGACGGCCCTGCTCCTGCCCAAGGACGCGCTGCGGGCCTCGCTGCTGCCCGGCACCGAACCGCTCACCGACCGCAGCGACGCCTCCGCGACGTTGTTCTGGGACGTCGTCGCCGACGACTGGAGCGCGGCCGCGCTCGGGGCGGCCGGCATCGCCGGCGGGTTGCTCCCGCGGGTCGCCCCGTCCGCCGAGGTGGCCGGGACCGCGTGGCTGCCGGTGGGCGAGGTGCCGGTCGTCGTCGGGGGAGCGGACACGCCGCTGGCGATGCTCGCCGCGGGCGCAGCCGGCGTGCAGATCAACCTGGGCACCGGCGCGCAGCTCCTGCGGTCCCGCCGGGAGCCGACCCCTGCCGTCGACCCGGTCCTGCACGCCTACGCCGACACCGCGGACGGCTGGTACGCGATGGCGGCCCTGCAGAACGGCGGCTCCGTCTGGGAATGGGCGTGCGGTGTCCTCGGGCTGTCCCTGACCGACTTCGTCGCCGCGGCCGCGACCGTGCCGTCCGGTGCCGGGGGAGTCGTGTTCCGGCCGTTCCTCACGGGCGAGCGCGGCGGTGTGGCCGGGCCCGACGAGCGCGGTGCGTGGACGGGGCTCTCCGCCGGCACCACCCGCGCGGACCTCGCCCGGGCGGCGGCGGAGGGCGTCGTCTTCGCCGTCCGTGCTGCGTTCGACCTGCTCGACGTCACCGACCGCGAGCCCGTGCTGCTCACCGGAGGAGCGGCCCGCTCGGGGATCCTCACGCAGCTGCTGGCCGACGCCCTCGGGCTGCCGGTGCGGCCCCTGGGCCTGCGCAGCGCCTCGGCCGTCGGTGCCGCGCTGCTGGCCGGGCGGGGCGTCGGGCTGGACGTGGACCCCGAGCGTCAGGAGGGGCCGCTCGTGGAGCCCTCCGGCGAAGCGCACCTCGAGGAGGCGTTCGCCCGCTGGTCGGCCCGTTGAGCAGTCAGTCGGGACCGGGCAGGCGGACGTGGCCCAGCGCCGCGTCGTGCAGCTTCCCGTTGGTGGCCAGGGCATGCCCGCCGGCCGGTCCCGGCGCCCCGGTGAGGTCGGTGAACCGGCCACCGGCCTCGCGCACGATCACGTCGAGGGCGGCGAGGTCCCAGACCGACACCTCGGGCTCGCAGGCGATGTCGACCGCGCCCTCGGCGAGCAGGCAGTAGCTCCAGAAGTCGCCGTAGGCCCGCGTCCGCCACACCGAGCGTGTGAGGTCGAGGAAGCCGTCGAGGACGCCGCGCTCCTCCCAGCCCGACAGGCTGGAGTAGGACAGGCTCGCGTCGGTGAGCTCGGACACCTCCGAGACCCGGCAGCGGGTCGCCGACTCCAGCCGCCGGCCGGTCCAGGCGCCGACGTCCTTGGCCGCCCACCACCGCCGGTTGAGCGCGGGCGCGGACACCAGGCCGACCACCGGCTCGTCGCCGTCGAACAGTGCGATGAGGGTGGCCCACACCGGCACGCCGCGGACGAAGTTCTTCGTGCCGTCGATCGGGTCCAGCACCCACCGGCGCGGGCCGTGGCCAGTGGTCCCGAACTCCTCGCCCATCACCGCGTCCCGTGTTCGGGCGCGGCTGAGCGTGATGCGCAGCATCTCCTCGACGGCGCGGTCGGCGTCGGTGACCGGCGTCAGGTCGGGCTTGGTGTCGACCGTGAGGTCGAGCGCCTTGAACCGGTCCAGGCTGATCGAGTCGGCCTGGTCGGCCAGCACGTGCGCCAGCCGCATGTCCTCTGCAAAGCCCCGGCCGGATGTCATCGGCACCCAACCTAGCCGGGGATCACCCGAAGACAGCTGAACTGACCCCGCTCGGCCCCTCGTACTCGCGGTCCTCGATGCCCCGGAGGGCCTCCAGCACCTCGTCCCCGGCCCCTTCCTGCTCGGCACGGGCGACGATGTCCTGCTTGCTCGCCGGGTAGTCCATCCCGGACAGGGCCTTCTGGATGTCGATCGGGCTCACCATGGCCCGGCAGTACCCCGGGCCCGTCCGTCGATGCGTCGATACGGTCGGGCCGTGGATGCCGCGACGATCGCCGGACTGCTCGCCGACCCGGTGCGGCTCAAGGTCGTCGCCGCCCTCGCGCTCGGCGCCGGCACGATCGAGGACGTCGCGAAGGCCGCCGACCTGCCGCTCAAGGACGTCGCCCTCGCCGCCCGCCGGCTCGCCCGCGCCGGGCTGGTGCACCGCGACGGGCACGCCCTGACCCTGCACGCCGACCGGTTCGGCGCGGCCGCCCGCGCCGCGGCCGAGTCGGCGCCCGCCCCCGAGCCGCTGTCCGACGACCCGGCCGAGGACGCCGTCCTGTCGGCCTTCGTCCGCGACGGACGCCTGGTCTCCATCCCGTCGCAGCACACGAAGCGGCTCGTCGTGCTGCGTCACCTGGTGCGGGTGTTCGAGCCCGGCATCCGCTATCCGGAGCGCGAGGTCAACGCGCTGCTCGCCGTCTGGCACCCCGACGTGGCGGCCCTGCGCCGGTACCTGGTCGACCACGGGATGCTCTCGCGCGACGCGGGCGTCTACTGGCGCACCGGTGGACCGGTCGACGTCTGAGAAACCGCTCGCCAGCGGCGTGTCGCGGGCAGACACTTCCGGCGTGCCCGTACCGACCGCCGACGCCTTCGCCGCCCTCGCGCGCTCGTCGCCGTGGCGCTGGTCGACGCTGCGGTTCACCGTCCGGCGCGCCCGGCAGCCCGACCGCGCCGAGCCGCTGCGGGCGTGGCTGCGCAGGCCCGACCTGCTGCGGGTGGAGACGCTGCACGGCGCGCTGGTCCAGATCGTGCGCGAGCCGCCCACGACGGTCGCCGTCCTCGGCTTCCCGCCGACCGCCGGGACGCAGCTGACCTATCGGTGGCCGGTGGAGGGACCGGCACCGGTGCTGCGGGCAGACGGGCTGGTGGACCTCCGCCCGCCGGACCTGTCCTACGACGCGCCGATGTTCCAGGACTACCGGTGGGTCGCCATGCTCGACCCGGTCGAGCTCGCCGACGGCCAGGACCCCGACACCGGCGAGCCCGGGCCCCCGCTGGTCGTCGACTCCGTCTCCGAGCTCGAGCACGCCGGCCGCGCCGCCTGGGAGGCCGTCGTCCGCACGACGGCGTTCTACGAGCCGCGGTGCGGGTGCTGCCCGCTGCTCAGGTGCCGCGACGTCGACGTCTACGAGTACCGCGACCACCCCCAGCACGTCCTCGCCGCCTATCCCGATGCCTACCGCGTGCGGCTCGACGTCGGAACCGGCGTCTGCGTGTTCACCGAGGAGATCGGCGGGCTGACCCCCGGCGAGGGGCATGACCTGCGGATCGAGGCCGTCGACGAGCCGATGGACGACGACCTGTTCGTCGAGCCGCCCCGCGGCCCGTTCCGCCCCCGGTTCGGGTGGTCACCGCTGCCCGGGGGTCAGTAGCGCAGGCCCGTACGCGACAGCGCCGAGATGCGCATCAGACCGGTATCAGCCTCGACGGAAACCGGCCTGAGGCGCAACTCGGTGCATGTTCAGTAGCCGGGGCCGACCTGACCGACCGCGCCGAGCAGCACCCGCAGCGCGGCGAGCTGCTCCTGCCGGGCGGGCGGACCCGCGGCCGCCCAGGCGTCCAGGGCGCACTCGGGGTCCTCGGCGGTGTGGCCGCACAGCGGCGGGCAGTCGACGGCCGCCTCGTTGATCTCGTCGAAGGCCTCGATGACGTCGTCGGCGGTGACGTGGGCCAGGCCGAACGACCGGATGCCCGGGGTGTCGATCACCGTTCCGCCGTCGGGCAGGTCGAACAGCACCGCGGACGACGACGTGTGCCGGCCCTTGCCGATCTTGCTGACGTCGCCGGTGGCTCGTAAGGCGTCGGGCACCAGCCGGTTCACCAGGGTCGACTTGCCGACACCGGACTGGCCGACGAAGACGCTCATCCGGTCGACGAGCCGGTCCAGCAGCGGGTCGAGGGGCGTCTCCCGGGAGATGTGCACGGCGTCCAGGCCCAGGCCGGCATAGCGGTCCAGCAGCGGCTGGGGGCTGCCGAGGTCGGTCTTCGTCATGCAGAGCAACGGTTCGAGCCCGCCGGCGTAGGCGGCGACCAGGCAGCGGTCGAGGAAGCCG
This sequence comes from Blastococcus sp. PRF04-17, assembly GCF_023016265.1. Classification (GTDB taxonomy): domain Bacteria; phylum Actinomycetota; class Actinomycetes; order Mycobacteriales; family Geodermatophilaceae; genus Blastococcus_B. Next base: position 4,075,917 of record NZ_CP095412.1, read on the forward strand.
AGCGCCGGCTCCGGGTCGGTGACCGCCGTGACGATGACCAACTGGTCGGCGTTGGCGACGACGACCCGCTCGGTGGGGTCGGTGTCGTCGGCGGTGCGCCGCAGCGACGTCGTCCGCTCCTCGATGGTGACGATCCGCGCCAGGCTGTCCGGCCGGCCGCTGGTGTCGCCCACGAGCCGGACCAGATCGCCCACGACGACGCCGTGCCTGCCGAGTTCCCGGGCGCGCATGGCCGTGACGTCGACGGGGGAGGCGTCGGGGCCCTCGATCCGGACGGTCATCCGGCCGCGGTCCACCGCCACCACCAGGCCCGGAACGGCGTCGGAGTGCGCCGGCCGCTGCCGGGTGCGGGGACGGGAGCCGCGGCGGTTGGGCCGGACGCGGACGTCGTCCTCGTCCCAGCTGCGGGGACTCAGCGGCCCGCCCCGGTCGTCTCGCCGAGCAGCCCGGTCCAGCGCTCGACGAAATCGGGCAGCGTCTTGGTCACCGCGCCCGGGTCGGCGACCTGCACGCCCTCGATCGCCAGCCCGAGCACCGCGGCCGCCATGACCATGCGGTGGTCGGCGTAGGAGCCCAGGACGGCGGGGCGGTGGTCCCCGGGCTCGATCACGAGCCCGTCGGGCAGCTGCTCGACCCGGGCCCCCACGGCGGTCAGCACCTCGTCGAGCGCCTGCAGCCGGTCGGTCTCGTGACCGCGCAGATGGGCGATCCCGGTGAGGCGAGAGGTGCCGTCGGCCAGGGCGCACAGCGCGGCCAGGACCGGGGTCAGCTCGCCGACCTCGCCGAGGTCGGCGACCAGGGGGCGATGGTGCCGGTGCCGGTCACCTGGAGCCCGCCGTCGGCAGTGCGGACGACGTCGGCGCCCATCTCGCCCAGGAGCCGGTCCAGCTGGGCGCCCGGCTGGGTCGTGACCTCCGGCCAGCCGCGCACCGTGACCCGTCCGCCGGTGACCAGCGCCGCCGCGAGGAAGGGGGCGGCGTTGGACAGGTCGGGCTCGACCACCACGTCGCGGGCGGCGACCGGGCCCGGGGAGACCCGCCAGCCGCGCTCGGTGGCCACGACGTCGACGCCGTGGGCCTGCAGCGTGGTCACGGTCATCTCGACGTGCGGCATCGACGGCACGCCGCCGGCGAGGGAGAGGTCGAGACCTTCGTCGAACCGCGCCGCGGCCAGCAGCAGCCCCGACACCACCTGGCTGGACTCGCTGGCATCGACGGTGACCGCGCCGCCGCGGACGCCCCCGTGCCGTGCACGGTGAACGGAGCGCGGCCGCGGCCGTCGTCGTCCACCCGGACGCCGGCGTCCCGCAGGCCCTGGATGAGGCCGGCGTTGGGGCGGTCGCGCAGTCTCGGGTCGCCGTCCACCGTGACCGGTCCGTCGGCGAGCGCGGCGACCGGCGGCAGGAAGCGCAGGATCGTCCCGGCCAGTCCCGCGTCGACGTGCGCCGGCCCGCGCAGGGAACCCGGGGTGACGACCTGGTCCTCGCCCTCGTCGTCGATGCGCACGCCGAGCGCCCGGAGCCCTCCGGCCATCAGGTCGGTGTCCCGGGCGCGCAGCGGCCGCACCAGCCGGCTCGGGCCGTCGGCGAGCGCGGCCACGATCAGGGCGCGCGCGGTGATCGACTTGGAGCCGGGCAGCGACACGACGGCGTCGACCGGCGCCGCGCGGTGCGGCGTTCTCCAGACCGGGTCCACGGGTCCATCCTGCCCGAGGGCGGCGGGCCCCCTCGTCAGCCGCCCTGGGGCTTGTCCGCCTTCTTGGCCGGCAGCACCCGCGTGAGCTTGCGGTTGGCGAACTCGAACATCCCGAGCTCCGACAGCTCGCGCCCGTACCCGGACCGCTTCACGCCACCGAAGGGCAGCTCGGGGGAGGAGCCCGTGGGCTGGTTGACGAAGACCATGCCGGCCTCGATCCGGTCGGCCACCTCCCTGGCCTTCTCCAGATCGGAGGAGAAGACCGCGGCGCCGAGTCCGTATGCGCTGTCGTTCGCCAGCTCCACCGCCTCGTCCTCGTCGGCGACCTTGTAGACGACCGCGGCCGGGCCGAAGAGCTCCTCGGAGTACGCCCGCATGTCCGGGGTGACGTCGGTCAGGATCGTCGGCTCGACGAACGCGCCGGGCAGGTCCGGGCGGCCGCCACCGGTGACGACCGTCGCGCCCTTGTCGACCGCGTCCTGGATCTGCGCCTGCAGGTCCTTGGCCGCCTGCTCGCTGGACAGCGGCGCCAGCGTCGTGGACGGGTCGCTGGGGTCGCCGGGGGAGAAGGTCGCGAAGGCCTGCTTCAGGCCCTCGACGAACGGCTCGTAGATGTCGGCGGGGACGATCAGCCGCTTGGCCGCGATGCACGCCTGACCGGTGTTCTGCATCCGGCCCGTCGTGGCCGCCTTCACGGTGCGGCCGAGGTCCTCGGTGTCGAGCACGATGAACGGGTCGCTGCCGCCCAGTTCGAGCACCGACTTCTTGAGGTGCTTGCCGGCCAGGGACGCCACGCTGCTGCCGGCCCGCTCGCTGCCGGTGAGGGTCACGCCCTGCACCAGCGGGTGGGCGATCACCTTCTCGACGTCCGGGATGGCCAGGAAGACGTTGGTGTAGACGCCCTCGGGCACGCCGGCGTCGAGGAAGCACCGCTCGATCGCCAGGGCGGTCTGCGGGTTCAGCTCGGCGTGCTTGAGCAGGATCGCGTTGCCGAGCACGAGGTTCGGTCCGGCGACGCGGACGACCTGGTACAGCGGGTAGTTCCACGGCTCGATGGCGAGCAGGACGCCGATCGGCTCGTTCTCGACGACCGCCTCGCCCTTCATGACGTCGATGCGCCGGGGCTCGAGGAACCGCGGGCCGTTCTCGGCGTAGTACGTGAGGATGCTCGCGGCCAGCTGCACCTCGCCCCCGGCCTCCTGGATGCGCTTGCCCATCTCCCGCGTCACCAGCGCGGCGAACTCGTCCTTGCGCTCGAGCATCAGCTCGCCGGCACGGCCGACGACCTGCGCCCGTTCCTCGACCGGGCGCCGCCGCCACTCGAGGAAGGCGGCGTGGGCCTTCTCGATGACGCCGTCGATGGCGTCGGTCTCCAGGAAGGGGAACTCCTGCTCCGTCTCGCCGGTGTACGGGTTCACCGTCGCGTAGGGACGGCTCCTCTGGCTCTGCGTAGCGGTCACGATCGGATCCTCGTCCCTGAGCAACCGCCGTGCACCGTCAGCAGGCGCACCTAGAGTTCAGGGAAGCACCCGACCCCGGGAGGAACGCCTCATGTGCGGTCGTTACGCGGCCAGCCGAAGCCCCGACGACCTCGTCGTCGAGTTCGAGGCGGTGCGGGCCGACGGGCAGGCCGCCCTGCCCGCCGACTACAACGTCGCGCCCACCAAGGACGTGCACGTCGTCCGCTGGAAGAAGGAACGCGACCCGGAGGGGCTGCCCACCGGCGGCGGGCACCGGGAGCTGCGGGTCGTCCGCTGGGGCCTGGTGCCCTCCTGGGCCAAGGACGTCTCCGTCGGCAACCGGCTGCTCAACGCCCGCGTCGAGTCGCTCACGGAGAAGCCGGCGTTCAAGAAGGCGGCGGCGTCCCGCCGGTGCCTGGTGCCGGCCGACGGCTGGTACGAGTGGGCGAAGCGGCTGGATGCCCCGGGCAAGCAGCCCTACTACGTGACCCCGCAGGACGGCTCGGTGCTCGCCTTCGCCGGCCTGTGGGAGGTGTGGGGGCGCGGGGACGACCGGCTCTACACGTGCACGATCGTCACGTCGCCGGCCGTCGGTGCGCTGACCGAGATCCACGAGCGGATGCCGCTCGTCCTGCCCCCCGACCGCTGGGCCGCGTGGCTCGACCCGCAGCGGGAGGACGTCGCCGAGCTGGCCGCGCCGACCCCGCCCGAGGTCGTGGAGATGCTGGAGCTGCGGCCGGTCGGCACGACGGTGAACAACGTCGCCAACAACGGTCCGGAACTGGTGGCGCGCGCCGAGACGGTCAGTGCGCCGGCGGACCAGCCGGCGCTGTTCTGAGGTGACGCGCGCCGACGAGCGCACGGCCGGTGGTCCGCCGGCCACCGCGGGGGCCCTGCCCGGCTGGGTCGCCGCCGCCGTCACCTTCCTGTGCTCGGGCGCCGTCCTGGTGCTGGAGATCGTCGGACTGCGGCTGATCGCGCCCTACGTCGGCGTCACGCTGCAGACGAGCACGGCGATCATCGGGTTCGCGCTGGCGGCGATCGCCCTCGGCGCGTGGACCGGCGGGGCCACGGCCGACCGCACCGATCCCCGGCGGCTGATCGCACCGTTGATGGTGGCCGGCGGTGCGCTGGTGGTGGCGGTGCTGCCGCTGGTGCGGTTCACCGGCTCGCTGCTCAGCGGCGCCGACGCCGGAGGAGTGCTCCTGCTGGCCGCGGTCGCCGTCGTGGTGCCCGCGGCGCTGCTCTCGGCCGTGCCGCCGATGGTGGTCAAGCTGCAGCTGGCCAGCCTCGACGAGACCGGCGCCGTCGTCGGCCGGCTGTCGGGCATCGGCACCCTGGGGGGCATCGCCGCGACGTTCGTGACCGGCTTCCTGCTCATCGCCGTCCTGCCGAGCAGCGTCATCCTCGTCGGCACGGGCGGGCTCACCGTGCTGTCCGGCATCGCCGTCGCGGTGCTGCTCCGCCGAGGGACCGGGGGTGGAGCTGGCCGGCTGCCGGCCGGGCTGCTGGTGCTGGCCGTCGCCGGCGCCGGCCTCGCGGCCGTCGCGCCGACGCCGTGCGAGGAGGAGACGGCGTACCACTGCGCGCGGGTCGTCGCCGACCCCGAGCGGGCTTCCGGGCGGGTGCTGATGCTCGACACCCTGCGCCACTCCTACGTCGACCTGGACGACCCCACGCATCTGGAGTTCGAGTACGTGCGGGCGATCGCGTCGGTCGCCGACGCGGTGGCGCCGGGCGGCGAGCCGGTCTCGGCGCTGCACATCGGCGGAGGTGGCCTGACCCTGCCGCGCTACCTCGAGAAGGTGCGGCCGGGGACGGAGAGCCTGGTGATCGAGGTGGACCCGGGCGTGGTCGCGATCGACCGGGAGCAGCTCGCGCTGGACACCGGTGAACGGCTGCGCGTGCGGGTCGCCGACGGGCGAGTGGGCCTGGCCGAGGAGCCGGTCGGCCGGCGCGATCTCGTGGTCGGCGACGCCTTCGGCGGGCTCTCGGTGCCCTGGCAGCTGACCACCCGCGAGGCGCTGGAACTGGTCGATCGCGCGCTCGCCGACGAGGGCGTCTACGCGGTCAACCTGATCGACCACCCGCCGCTGGGCTTCGTCCGGGCGGAGCTGGCCACCCTGCGGGCCGTCTTCCCCTCCGTGGTGCTGCTGGCCCGCGCGCCGGTGCTGGCGCGCGAGGACGGCGGCAACGTCGTCGCCGTGGCGTCGCGCTCACCGATCCCGGTCGACGAGATAGCCGCGGGACTCACCGACCGGGGGCTGGCGTGGCAGGTGGCCGAGGGCCGTGAGCTGGCCGAGTTCGTGGGCGACGCCGACGTCCTCACCGACGACCACGCGCCGGTCGACCAGCTGCTCACGCCCTACGGCTGAGCCCGCTCGCCGTGTCCGTCGTCGGACACCCATCGCATGCTCGTCCCCACCTGTCCCCGAAAGGGCGGCTCGGGTACGGCGACGCCTACCGAGCAGTGGGCCTGACGACCCGTCATCAGCCTCGGAATGAGTCGTCAGGGCCCACTGCTCGACCATCGACATGCGGGGAACCGGTTCCGGCGTGTCCCCGAGCAGCCCACTGCGAGACGAGGTCGGCGTCCTGGATCGCGGTCGACGGGGTGCGCTCAGGCCCCATTCGCCGTCCCAAAACGGGGCTTCTGCGCACACGCTCACGGGCGGAGCGCCTGTATCTGAAGCCGCCCTACGGGACATGGGTCGGTCGTCCGGTCACATCGACCCGCAACGGTGTACGCGGACGACCAGCGTCTCGACGGAGGCCGTGACGTCAGCGCACCTCGTCGGCGCCGGGAGTCGTCACGTCTCGTCGTAGGTACCACCGAGCAGGAGCCTGCCGGTCGATCGCCATCGCTAGCGCTGTTGTCGGCGGGCGACGACGACGAGCACGACCAGGACGACCAGCAGCGGCGCCCACGGCGGCAGTGCGAAGGGTCCGAGCAGCAGCCCGGCCACGTACAGCATCAGCCGGAACGCGACGAGGAAGGCCACCAGCAGACCCACCCAGAAGAGCGCCGGCCGCTCCATCTGCAGGCGGCGCAGGTACTCGTTCATGGGCGGCCGTCCTCCGGTCCAGGGGTGTCGCGGCAGCTCCAGTGAACCGCACGAACGGTCCGGCCCGGCGTCAGCGGGCGATCGGGGCGGTCCGTGCCTTCGTCAGCGCGATCAGGTCGGCGGGCGCGAGCTCGACCTGGAGCCCACGCCTGCCCGCACTCACCATGACCGTCGCGAACCCCAGGGCCGAGTCGTCGACCACCGTCGGCAGCGGCTTCTTCTGTCCGAGCGGGCTGATCCCCCCGCGGACGTAGCCCGTGGTCCGCTCGGCGTCGGCCGGATCGGCCATGACCGCCTTGCGCCCGCCGGTCGCCGTGGCCAGTGCCTTGAGGTCCAGGGTGCCCGCGACGGGGACCACGGCGACGGTCAGCCTGCCGTCCACGCTGGCGACCAGGGTCTTGAAGACCTGGCGGGGGTCCGAGCCGAGAGCGGCCACGGCCGCCTCGCCGTAGCCCTGGTCGGACGCGTGCCCGGCGTCGTAGGTGCGCAGGGTGTGCGCCACGCGCGCCTTCTCGAGTACCCGCACCGCGGGGGTCGCCGCCACGGCGTGGCAGCGTAGCCAGCGTCCCCTCGGATCGCTGCGCGCCGGGAATCGGTGTGCGGCCCCACCGGTTGCACGAGCCGTGAGCAGCACCGTCTCCAGCGCCCGCCCGAGGGCCGCGCACCGGCGTCCCCCGGGCCGCCCCGATGCCGCGCGGCTAGGATCGACCGATGCGGCGCCCCGCATCCGTGGGCCCCAGAGAGGACGGTCGGTGCCCGAGCAGACCGCAGATCAGACTCCCGAGGTGACGGTCCCGGTCGAGACGCCCGAAGCGCGGGCGGACGGCAGCCGGGCCGAGGTGGCCGAGACCCGCGCCGAGCGGGACGCCCGCTTCGAGCGCGACGCGCTGCCGTTCCTCGACCAGCTCTACCCGGCGGCGCTGCGCATGACCCGCAATCCCGCGGACGCCGAGGACCTGGTCCAGGAGACGTTCGTGAAGGCCTACTCGGCCTTCCACCAGTTCGCCGAGGGCACGAACCTCAAGGCGTGGCTGTACCGGATCCTGACCAACACCTACATCAACAGCTACCGCAAGAAGCAGCGGCAGCCGCAGCAGTACCCCACCGACCAGGTGCAGGACTGGCAGCTGTACGCCGCGGAGGAGCACACCTCCAGCGGGCTGCGGTCGGCCGAGATCGAGGCGCTCGACCACCTGCCTGACACCGACATCAAGGAGGCCCTCCAGCAGCTGCCGGAGGACTTCCGTCTGGCGGTGTACCTGGCCGACGTCGAGGGGTTCGCCTACAAGGAGATCGCCGAGATCATGGGGACGCCGATCGGCACGGTGATGTCCCGTCTGCACCGCGGCCGGCGGGGGCTGCAGAAGCTGCTGGCCGACTACGCCCGTGAGCGCGGGTTCGTCCGCGCCGGAGCCGGTGAGGAGGCGAACCGTCCGTGAGCAACGACGCTCCCGGGGCCGGCGAGCCCATCGAGATCAACTCGTGCGACGACGTCCTCACGCACGTGTTCGAGTTCCTCGACCACGAGACCCCCGACTCCCGTCGGGCGGTGATCGCCGAGCACCTCGAGGACTGCTCCTCCTGCCTGCGCGAGTTCGGCATCGAGCAGGAGTTCAAGGCGCTGGTGCGCCGGCGCTGCGGCGGCGACACCCCTCCCGCCGGTCTCCGCGAGCGGATCAAGCTGCAGCTCACCGCCGTGGCCGTGGAGGACGACGGCACGTCGGTGTCCGTGCAGCGACTCGCCGCCGAGACCACCGGCGACCCGGCCTAGTCCCAGAACGCCAGAACGCCCCGTACCGCGGTCGCGGTACGGGGCGTTCTGTCTTCTCAGGCGTTGGGCCGCTTGCCGTGGTTGGCCTTGTTCCCCTTGCGGGAGCGACGCTTGCGTCCACGCTTGGACATCGCGCTGCCCTCCTCTCTCGGTGCCGCTGGTGGGTCGGCTCGACCCCTCTCCTCGCGGACCGGGGGCGCGGCGCACGTAGGGTGCGCGGCGTCGCCGGAACCGCCAAGCTGACGGCGACAAGCCTCTCACGGGGCGGTCCGGCCGTGCGCCGGGCGGGGGATCGCAGGAGGGACGTCGTGGCACAGCTGGGGATCGAGAGCGTGCTCGTGGCCGGTCGCGGCCCGGCCGCCTGCAGCGCCATCGCCGCCTGCGAACGGCTGGAGGTGAAGGCCGTCGCGGTCCACTCCGAGGCGGAGCGCACCGCCCGGCACGTGCGCATGGCCGACGACGCGGTCCTGCTCGGCCCCGCTCCGGCCACCGAGTCCTACCTCGCCGTCGACCGTATCGTCGAGGCTGCCCGCCGGAGCGGCGTCAGCGCGGTCCTCCCCGTGCCGCCGGCTCTCGCGGGCAACGCGCGACTGGCCGCGGCCGTCGTCGCCGCGGGGCTGATCTGGGTGGGGCCGGACGCCGAGGTGCTGGAGCGGCTCGGCGGTGACGGCGTGGAGCCCGCGAGCGAGCGGGGACTGCTCGCCTGGGTGACCGCTGACGGGCTCCGCTTCCCGACCCGCGTCTCCCGCGACCGGGCCGCCGGCATCGCCCGGGTGTCGTGGACCCCCGACCACGAGCCGGCCGATGGCGAGCTGCCCCGGGCCGCCCGCCGCCTGGTGGACGTCGGCTGGCGCGGGCTGGTCACCGTCGGCGTCTCGGCCGACGGCGAGCTCGCCGAGGTCGCGGCCGGTTTCTCCCTCGACATGGCCGTCCTCGAGCGCGCCCACGGCGTCGATGCCGTGGAGCTGGCGCTGCGCAGCGCGGCCGGGGCTGCCGCGGTCGCCGCGGCACCGTCCGGCCGTCCGGCGCAGTTCGCGGTCACCGTCCAGCTGCGGTCCACGCTGCCACCGGGCACCGCGGGGAGGGTCACCGGGCGGCTGCCCGACGGCCGGCCCGTGACGGGCGTTCCCGAGGGCGTCGAGGCGGTCGCGGTCACCGGATACGAGCCGGGCGACCGGCTCGACGGCTGGTACGACGCCCTCCTCGCGACGGTCAGCGCCGCAGCGCCGGACACGGCGACCGCGGCGCGCGCCGCCTCGGACGTGCTGTCCGGACTGCCCGAGATCGGGGTGCCGCACGACGGGACGGAGGTGTGCGCCGTGCTCGGGCGGCTCGCCGCCGGCAACGCCGTCAGCAATGCCTGACGGTCGGGGAAGAGGGCCCGTGGCAGTCGATCTCATCGCCACGCTCGCCGGCTGAGGACGCGCGTCGGTTCTGGCCGCACCCCCGGTGGACGGCCCTCGAGCAGCGGGCACTGACCGAGAGCCGGTGTCAGACTGCACCAGTGCCGCCGCGCCGTCTCGTCCTGATCCGCCACGCCGAGGCGGGCGACGCGCCCGTCGACGTCGACCGGCCCCTCACGCAGCTGGGAGAACGACGCGCGGAGGCGATCGGCGAGTGGCTCGGCCGAGCCGGCCTGGCGCCCGACCGCGTGGTCGTCTCACCCGCCGTCCGGGCGCAGCAGACGTGGGAGCGGGCAGCCGTCGCCCTTCCGGCCGGCCTGACCGGTGTCGACGAACGGATCTACGACAACACCGTCGACGCGCTGCTCGCCGTTCTCGGCGGGCTGCCGGACGAGGCCATGACCGCGGCGCTCGTCGGCCACAACCCCGCCGTCGGCCAGCTCGCGGCCGTCCTCGGCGACGCCGAGGGCGATCCGGCGGCCCGGCACGACGTCGGTTCCGGCTTCCCGACCGGCGGCGTCGCGGTCTTCGTCCTCGCGGGAACCTTCGCCGCCCTCGAACCGGGGACCGCGACCCTGACCGACTTCGCGGTGCCGGGCGCCTAGAGGTCGAGCGAGTACACCAGCAGGTCGACACCCGGCAACGGCGACCAGTCCCGCTCCGGCAGCCGGGTGAAACCGAGGCTCTCGTAGAGCCGGTGCGCGGCCGTCATCCGTGGATCGGTCGAGAGGACGACGCGCTTCTTCCCCGCCCGCCGTGCTCGCTCCAGGCAGGCGGTGACCAGCAGCCGGCCGATCCCTCGCCGCTGCGCCGACGGGTCGACGACCAGCATGCGGAAGGCAGCCTCGTCGTCGGAGACGGTCACCTCACCGAAGTCGCCGGTCAGGACCAGTGCCACGCTGCCCACGATCCGGCCGTCGGTGTCCCGCGCGACCAGCAGCTCCGCCACCTGGGCCCGGCCGGCCACGTCGGCGAGCTGGAGGGTGTAGGCCGCTCCGGCCAGCCCCCCGTCGACGTACACCCGCACGGTCAGGTCGGCGATGGCGGCGTGGTCGGCGTGCCGGGCCGGCTCCACGTACGGGGGCGTCGGCTCTGCGCTCCGGACCACCCGAGCAGCGTAGGCGGCGGCCCGACATACGCTCGGGGCACCATGACCGGGGACCCGCGATGAGCAGCCTGTCCGACCGCCTCACCCGGGGCGCGGCGTCGAGCCCCTCCCAGGTCGACCACGCCCGCCGGCTGGTCGCCGACTGGCAGCTGCTGGCCGACCTCGCCTTCGCCGACCTCACCCTGTGGGTGCCGCTACCCACCGGCGCCTGGTGGTGCGTCGCGCAGGTCCGGCCGCTCACCGCGCCGACCAGCCGGCCCGAGGACCTCGTCGGCAGCGAGGTCGAGGGGGCCGTGGCCGAGCCGTTCGTCATCGCCCACCGCGAGGGCCGCCCGGTCACCGAGGGCGAGCCCGACTGGTCGGGCGTCGCGCCCCGGCGCCGCGAGGTCATCCCGGTGCGGCACGACGGGGTGCCCGTCGCCGTCCTCGCCAAGGACACCAACCTGGCGGTCACCCGCTCGCCGTCCACCCTCGAGCTGACCTACCTCGACATCGCCGCCGACCTGTGCCTCATGGTCTCGGCGGGCACGTTCCCCCGCAGAAGCTGCAGGACGCCGAGATGAGCCCCCGGGTCGGTGACGGCCTCGTGCGCCTCGACGGGGCCGGCCGCGCCGTCTACGCCAGCCCGAACGCCCTGTCGGCCTACCGCCGGATCGGCGTCGCCGGCGACGTGGTGGGCGCCGACCTGGCCGAGCTCACCCGCGGGGCGTCGGCCGACCGGGTCGCGGGGGAGGCCGTGGCAGCCGGCATCGCCTCCGCGGTCGCCGGCCGGTTCCCCGACCCCATGGACGTCGAGGGCCCGAGCGCGATCATGCTCCTGCGCGCGCTGCCGCTGCGGGCCCCCGGCGCCGAAGCCGGGGCGCTGGTGCTGGTCCGCGACGTGACCGACGTCCGGCGCCGCGACCGTGCGCTGCTCACCAAGGACGCCACCATCCGGGAGATCCACCACCGGGTGAAGAACAACCTGCAGACCGTCGCCGCGCTGCTGCGGCTGCAGGCGCGCCGGATGACCGAACCGGCGGCGCGGGCGGCGCTCGAGGAGTCGGTCCGCCGGGTCTCGTCGATCGCCGTGGTCCACGAGACGCTCGCCGGCAGCCGGGAGGACGTCGTCTCGGTGGACGACGTCCTCGACCAGGTGCTGCCCATGCTCGGTGACCTCGCCTCGGTCGGCCCCGCCGCCCGCACGCGGCGGACCGGCTCGTTCGGCGAGCTGCCGGCCGCCGCGGCGACCCCGCTCGTGCTGGCGATCACCGAGTTGCTGCACAACGCCGCCGAGCACGCGTTCCCGGAAGGGGAGACCGGCGCGATCGAACTGGTCGCCGAGCGGCTGGGCGACGACCTCGTCGTCCGCGTGCGCGACGACGGCCGCGGGCTGCCGGCGGGCTTCGACCCTGCCGGCAGCGACGGCCTGGGTCTGCAGATCGTGCGGACGCTGGTCACCAGCGAACTGGGGGGAACCCTGACGATGCAGGTCCCGGCCGGACAGGCGGGCACCGAGGCGGTCCTGACCATCCCGGGCATCGGGATACCGCGCCGGTGAGCCGCACCGCCGGGACCACGGAGGCCGAAACGCCGACGAGGCCGGTCCGGACTGTTCCGGATCGGCCTCGTCGGCGTCTCGATGCGGTCGTGTGACGGCGACCGCGGTGGTGCAGCTCAGGCGGTGTGCACCCGGGTGCGGGCCTGACGGCGCTTGAGTGCGCGTCGCTCGTCCTCGGAGAGCCCACCCCAGACGCCGCTGTCCTGACCCGAGCGCAGGGCCCAGTCCAGACACGACTGCACCACCGGGCAGCGCCGGCACACGGTCTTGGCCTGCTCGATCTGCACGACAGCCGGACCGGTCGTCCCGATGGGGAAGAACAGCTCCGGGTCCTCGTCGCGGCAGAGCGCGCGGTGGCGCCAGTCCATGGCTTCGTACTCCTCGGTGTCGTCTACGGTAGGTGCTCAGTCGCCGGCCTCGGACCGCGTTCCAGGGCCGACACCGGTTGCCCAGCGCTTTGGCTCAGCGACTACTTGCTCTTTGTTACTAGCAAGTTGCGTTCCAGACGCGATGTTTTCACGTGCAGAACGCGTGTCAAGCAGATCGAGGTCGTCGTAGGACCCCTCGTGAGCAAGCTCACCACGGGCGTGCTAGGACCGCCACTCGACGGAACCACACGCCGGTGAGGGACGTTGACAAGAGCCTGCCGACGTGCCAATGGCCCTCGTGCGGGGCCCGCTGCGAGCGTGCGAGCAGTGGGGGGCAGGAGGGTCCTTCTTCAGGCGATCACGCGCAGCGCGGCCGGCACGTGCCGCAGCCGCAGACCGGTGGCGGTGCCCAGGTGGTCGCCGTCCACCTGCCAGCCCTGGGGCCGACCCGCCGTCAGTTCGAGCTGTTCCAGGTCGTGCCAGCGGTGCACGCCGCGCCCCCGGGCGTCGGGCTCCCGCGCGAGCGTCTGCCGCAGTGCGGAGAGCATCCGGAGCGCGCCCATGCGGCCCATCGCGAAGACGTCGAGACGGGTGTCGAAGGAGGCCTCGGGCGACGGGTTCACCGGCCGGGCGCCGAGGTAGGTCCACGGGCTGACGTTGGAGACCAGGCAGAGGAAGAGCCCTTCCACCGGGTCCTCGCCGGGCACCCGAAGCGTCATCGCCGGACGGCGGCGCTCCCTGCCGAGCAGGAAGGCGCTGGTGGCCTCCCTGACGTAGAGGGGGCCGGTCGAGCGCCGCCCGGCCGCGCGGCGTGCCTCCACCCGGGCGATGACCTCGGCGTCGAACCCCAGCCCGGCGGCGAAGACGAACCAGCGCGGCGGGGTCCACTCGTCCTGGTGCCGCTCGGCATCGGCCTGGGCATCGGCCTCGGCGGTGACCGGGTCGGCGTCCCGGACCGGTGCGGTGCTGGTGCCGGTCGCGCTCGCCGTGCCCAGGGAGACCAGTCGCGTGCGTCCCGCCCGCAGGGAGTCGAGGATCTCGGCCGTCGCCTCGATGGGGTCGCGGGACCGGCCCAGAGCACGGGAGAAGACGTTCGTGGAGCCGCCCGGCACGACGGCCAGCATCGGGAGGTGCGGTGCGGGGCCGTTCTCCATCAGGCCGTTGACGACCTCGTTCACCGTGCCGTCACCGCCCACGGACACCACGAGGTCCATGCCCTCCGCGACCGCCCGCGCGGCGAGCCGGCGGGCGTGCCCCCGCCGCTCGGTGTGGACGACGTCGACCTTGAGCTCGCTGGCGAGGGCGCCGACGAGCACGTTGCGCATCTTCACCGTGGTGGTGGTGGCCGCGGGGTTGACCACGACGAGCGCGCGCATGACCGCCAGGCTAATCAGGCGTGGCGTGTTTCCACGGCAGGAACGGCCGATGAGCGGGGCGCGGGGCCGCGTAACCTCGCCGACGTGACCGAGCAGAGCGCATCCGGGGGACGGCCCTCCCGACGCGCGATGGACCGGCTGTTCGGGCCCGCGGCCGCGCCCTCCGCCCCGAAGGCCCCGCGGGAGCACCCGGCGGCGCCGCGCGCGCTCCGGTGGGCGGCGGCGGTCGTCGGTCTCGAGGCCGCGCTGCTGGCCCTGGGTGCGCTGGTCCTGCTCTACCTCACCCTCACCAGCACGGCCGACAGCATCGGTCGCGCGCTGGCCGAGGTCGTCCTCGTCGCCGGTGGGGCGGCCCTGCTCGCCGTCGCCGCGGTCGGGTTGTGGCGGGTCGCCCGCTGGGCGCGCGGACCGGTCGTCGTCTTCCAGCTCCTGCTGGCGGCCCTGGCCTACACGACCGCCTTCGACGCGCAGCAGCCGGCGATCGGCCTGCCGGTGCTCCTGCTGGTCGCTGCCGAGCTGTACCTCCTGGCGACGCCGGAGGCGTGGCTGGCCTACCTCGAGCAGGAGGACCACCCACCCGGCCCCTGAAAGGGCGTCCGGTTCAGATCAGCTCGATGACGTCCGCGATGGACTCGAGCACCCGGCTGGGCCGGAAGGGGAACCGGCGGACGTCGTCGGCCGTCGTGGAGCCCGAGAGCACCAGCACCGTCTCCAGGCCGGCCTCGATGCCGGCGACGACGTCGGTGTCCATGCGGTCGCCCACCATGATCGTGGACTCCGAGTGCGCCTCGATCCGATTCATGGCGCTGCGGAACATCATCGGGTTGGGCTTGCCGACGAAGTAGGGCTCGGCCCCGGTGGCGCGGGTGATCATCGCGGCCACCGAGCCCGTGGCGGGCAGCGGGCCCTCCGGCGAGGGCCCCGTCACGTCGGGGTTCGTGGCGATGAACCGGGCGCCCCGGCCGACCAGGCGGATCGCCCGCGTGATGGCCTCGAACGAGTAGGTCCGGGTCTCGCCGAGGACGACGTAGTCCGGATCGGTGTCGGTGAGCGTGTAGCCGACCTCGTAGAGGGCCGTGGTCAGGCCGGCCTCGCCGATGACGTAGGCCGATCCGCCGGGGAGCTGGGTGTGCAGGAAGTCCGCCGTCGCCAGTGCCGAGGTCCAGATCGACTCCTCGGGGACGTGCAGCCCGCTGCGGGTCAGGCGGGCGGCGAGGTCGCGCGGGGTGAAGATCGAGTTGTTGGTGAGGACGAGGAAGCGCCGCTGCTTCTCCACCAGCCGCTCGAGGAACTCCGCGGCGCCGGGCAGCGCCTTCTCCTCGTGCACCAGCACGCCGTCCATGTCGGTGAGCCAGCACTCCGGCGGGACGCGTTCGGTGGTCATGGGGTCCTCCGGTCGGCAGCGAAGCCGGTCAGTGCCTGGTCGGTGAGGCGGAAGACGGTCCAGTCGTCCATGGGGACGGCGCCGGCCGCCTCGTAGAACTCGATCGAGGGCGTGTTCCAGTCGAGCACCGACCACTCCAGCCGCGAGTAGCCGCGCTCGACGCAGACCTCGGCCAGCGTGCGCAGCAGCTCCCGGCCCAGTCCGCTGCCGCGGTGCTGCGGCGAGACGTAGAGGTCCTCGAGGTAGATGCCGTGCGTGCCGCGCCAGGTGGAGAAGTTGAGGAACCACAGGGCGATGCCGACGACCTCGCCGTCCCGTTCCGCGACGTGACCGAACAGCGCCGGGGAGCTCCCGAACAGGCAGGCGGCGAGCTGGGCCTCGGTCAGGCGGACCTCGTGCAGTGCGCGCTCGTAGTCGGCCAGCTCGCGGACCAGCGCCACGACGGCGGGGACGTCGTCCGGACGGACCGGGCGGACGGTCATGAGAAGACCTCCTTGAGCCGCGCCGGGAGCAGCCGGGCCAGCGGCGAGACGACCGGGACGAGCACGGGCGCCAGCAGGTAGCCGTAGGCGAGCACGATCCCGGTGACCACCGGGACTGTGGCGAAGCCGACGACGAGCAGGAGCGCGGCGGCCACGAGCCCGTAGGGGCGACCGCTCTGGGGGCTGACCAGCGACCGGAACGAGCGGAAGCGGATGTTGGTCACCATCAGCAGCGCCGGCACGACGACGACGAGCAGCACCCACAGGCGGTCGCGGCCCTGCATGTGGTCACCGAACGCGAACACCGACGCCAGGACGACGCCGGCCGCCCCGGGGCTGGGCAGTCCGGTGAAGTACCGCTTGTCCGCGGTCGGGTCGACGGTGGTGTTGAACCGGGCGAGCCGGATCGCCGCACAGGCCAGCCAGACGAAGCACGCGACCCAGCCCAACGGGTCCCACTCGTCGCGGCCCTGCGAGAACAGGGTGAAGGCCAGCAGGGCCGGCGCGAGCCCGAACGAGACCAGGTCGGCCAGCGAGTCGAACTGCAGCCCGAAGGGCGTCACCGCGCCGACCAGCCGGGCCACGGCACCGTCGGTGATGTCGAAGACGATCGACAACCCGATCAGGACGGCGGCCAGCCGGAAATCACCCCGGATGGCGACCAGCATCGCGAAGAAGCCGCAGAACATGTTGCCGAGGGTGAACAGGCTGGGCAGCGTGGCGAGCGCGCGCCGGCGGGTGCCCCGGACGGAGCCGCGGACGAACTCGACGGTGGCGGTGCGCCGGGTCGGTGGCATGCGCGGGCCCCTCAGCCGGCCGCGGGCCAGCGGGCGATCACCGTCTCGCCCCCGCGCACCCGCTGCCCCTTCGTCACGGTGATCGTGCACTCCGGGGGCACGAAGACGTCCATGCGCGACCCGAACTTCATCAGGCCCATGCGCTCGCCGGTCTCCAGCCGCCGGCCGGTGCCGGTGCGCGTGACGATGCGCCGGGCCAGGACGCCCACGACCTGCCGGAAGACGACGGTCCGGTCGCCTTCTTTCAGCCACAGCTCGGTGCGCTCGTTCCGGTGCGCGGACTCCTTGCGGTAGGCGGCCAGGAAGCTCCCCTTGCGGTAGGAGCTCTCGACGACCTCACCGTGGTAGGGCGAGCGGTTGACGTGCACGTCGACGACGGAGAGGAACACGCTGACCTGCTGCCAGTCCCCCTCGGGCGCCACGCCCTCCTGGGGCTCACCGGCGACCATCACGACCCCGTCGGCGGGGGAGAGCACCTCGTCGGGATGCGGGGCGACGCTGTCGCAGCGCCGGTCGGGATCGCGGAAGAACAGCGTCATGTACGCGGACAGGCCGAGCGCCGGCCACAGCGCCCACCGCCGTCCGGTGACCGCCGCGAGGGCCGCGGGGAGCAGGGGTCCGGTGATGAAAGGCCACCCGGCCCGGTCGATGCGCATGGTGCCCAGACGTTACCGGCCGTCGCCGGCCGTGGTCGGGACGCAGGGTCAGACGGGAGCCGAGGCCAGCCCCGGATCGGCGCCGTACTCCGTCGTCCGGCCTCGCGGTGGGCCGCCGTACCAGTCGAGGCACAGCATCGTCGCGTCGTCGCGCAGGTCGCCTCCCGTCGCCTGGAGGACGGCGGCGCCGAGCTCGTGGACGACCTCCCTGGGATGGAGGTCCGCGCTGGCCGCCAGCGCGGCCGCGACGTCGAGCGTGGCGGCGTTGCGCTCGAGCATGCCGTCGGTGAGGAACACGATCCGGTCGCCCGGCTCGAGGGGGAGGGCCTGGACCTGGAAGGGCCGCCCCGCGACGACGCCGAACGGTGGTTCGACGAGCAGCCCGATCTCCTCCACGCGGCCCTCGCGCAGCCGCAGCGGCAGGGTGTGCCCGGCGTTGACGACGGCCGCGGTGCCGCTGCGCAGATCGATCTCCGACGAGCTGGCCGGTGACGAAGTGCCCGGGCGTGGCGTTCTCGAGGAGGGCCTCGTTGGCGAAGCGGGCCTGGTCGGCCAGGTCCAGGTTCCTGCGCCGTCCGTTCCGCAGGGCACCCACGAGCAGCGTGGCGACCAGGGCGGCGTCGACCTGGTGACCGACGGCGTCGGTGATGGACAGCTGCAGGTGGTTGCGGTCCAGCGAGTAGTCGAAGGTGTCCCCACCGACCGAGGCGGCCGGTTCCAGCCAGCCGGCCAGCGTGAACTGTCCTGCCTCGCAGGTGTAGGAAGCGGGCAGCAGGCGGCGCTGGATCTCCGCGGCCAGCGCGAACGGTGTGGACCGCTGACCCCACTCGAAGACGTCGGTGTGCCGCCGGGCGGCGATGACGACGTAGGCGAGCGCGTGTGCGGCGCTGCTGATGTCGGCGATCTCGTCGGGGGAGGGGTCGCGGGGCAGGTCCAGCTCCAGCAATCCGATGGCGTCCCCGCGGTCGGTCACCGGCACGAGCATGCGGGCGCCGTCGCCGATCGCCTCGACGTCGGCCCGCTGGGTGCGGAGCACGCGTTCGTACCGCGTCCCCGGCAGGGGCAGGGTCTCGGCCTGCTCGGCTCCGTGGGACCGCCCGCCGTCCACCAGCCCCGCGGAGGTGAGCCGGACGACGGCCCGGCCGCTGAAGTCGGCGATCATGAGGGTCACCGAGTGGGCACCGACCATCCGCCCGAGCTCCGCGGCCACCACCTCGACGGCGTCGATGGGGGCCGCGGTCTCGACCTGCTCGAGCAGGGCGCCGACGTCGATCACGAATGCCTCCCAGGAGAGTGCGTCTCTGTCCCGCGGCCGGGCGTCGACGGGCGACTTGGTACCACGACGCGACGCTGCCGGGCCGCGTGCAGCGGCCCGGCAGCGTCGACGGCGTCCGCGGTCAGGCCGCGGCCTTGGTCTCCCAGAAGATCCGGTCGATCTCGGCGATGTAGTCGAGCAGCTTCTGGCCCTCGGCGGGGTCCATGCTGCCCTTGCCGCCGGCCGCACCGGCCTGCTTGGTGGCCTTGTTGAACAGCTCGTGCAGCTGCGGGTACTTCTCGAAGTGCGGCGGCTTGAAGTAGTCGGTCCAGAGCACCCACAGGTGGTGCTTGACCAGGTCGGACCGCTGCTCCTTGATCAGGACGGCACGCTGGCGGAAGACCGGGTCCTCGTTGCCCTGGTACTTCTCCTGGATGGCCTTGACGGACTCCGCCTCGATGCGGGCCTGGGCCGGGTCGTAGACGCCGCAGGGGAGGTCGCAGTGCGCGGTGACCTCCAGCGCCTGGACGACGTGGGCGGAGAACATGCGGGTGAGACGCATGGATGTGCCTCCGGATGTCGTGGGGTTGGGTCGTCTGCGACCCTACTCGCGGTGATCGACAGGGACAGCCGGGGAGAACCCGCGGAGCAGCTCGCCACTGCGTGGACCATGGCCCGGGTCACCGGCCCGTCGATGTCCCCGACGGTGCGGCACGGCGACCGGCTGCTCGTGCGCAGGGTCGGGGCGGGGACTCCGGTGCGCCCGGGTGACGTCGTCCTCGCCCGGTTCCCGTCCCGTCCGGACCTGCTGGTCGTCAAGCGCGTCCGGCGCGCTGTCGAGGGCGGCCACTGGGTCGAGGGCGACAACGAGTTCGTCACCGACGACAGCCGCGCCTTCGGCGTCGCGACCGTGGTCGGCCGGGTGGTCGGCCGGCTGTGGCCCCGACCGGGGCGGCTGCGCCCCTGGCCGGGGACCACCGGCTCTAGCGCATGAGCACGACGCGCAGGACCGTCTCGAGCTCCCGGTACGGGTCCTCGGCTGCCGACGTGGCCCGCCAGGCGACGACGCCGTCCGGCCGGACGACGACGGCGCCGTCCGTACCCGTGCCGTACAGCTCGGGGAACGCGTTCCCCCGGTCGACGAGTGGGCCGTCGCCGGCCACGCGGTGGGCCGAGAGCGGGACCGCGAGATCGGCGGCAACGCGTCCTGCTGCGTCGCACCACGCCTGCCCGCCCGGCCCGGCGAGCAGCACCAGCCCACGGCCGAACACATCGAGCAGGGACGTCGCCGTGCCGTCGGCCTCGACGACCAGGTGGGGGGCGCGGGTACCCGGCCGTCCGCCGGGCTGCCGTGGGTCGACGAGCGGGGCGCCGTCGTCGTCGGGATCCAGCACCGCGGCCGACCGGTGGACCGGGCCCAGTTCGATGGAGGCGTCGTCCATCGGTGGCGCCAGGTCGTCCTGCGGGAGCGACGGGTCGACCCGCAGGACGTATCTGGTGTAGGCCTGCTCGACGATCAGGCTGCTGATCGGCCGGCGTTCGGCGTCGTAGGTGTCGAGCAAGCCAGGTCCGGCCGTGCCGTCGAGCACCATGGCCAGCTTCCATGCCAGGTTGTGCGCGTCGGCCACGCCCGTGTTGCCGCCGAACCCGCCGGTCGGGGGCATCACGTGGGCGGCGTCGCCCGCCAGGAAGATCCGTCGGTCCTGGAAGCGGGACGCCCAGGAGGCAGCCGCCGTCCAGCGCTGCACGTTGTCGACCTCGACCTCGATGTCCGGCCGCCCCAACGCCTTGCGGACCAGGGCGATGCACCGGGCGGTGTCCATGTCCTGCGCCACGTGGGTGTCGCGCGTGCCGTCCGGCTCGGTGGTCGAGAACACCGCCAGGAAGCCGGAGTCGCCGGTGATGGAGAACCGGAAGAAGCCCAGCAGCTCCGGGTGGCTGACGTAGACGACGCTGAGGTTGCGGTCGCCGATGAGCTCTCGCATGTCGGCGCGGAAGTAGATCGTGACGCAGTCGGCGAACCCGCCCCTGCCGGCCGACTCGATGCCCACGAGCCTCCGGACGACGCTGTGCGAACCGTCGGCCGCGACGAGGTAGTCCGCGCGGACCGTCTCCTCCTTCCCGTCCTCGCGCCCGCGGATGACGGCGGTGACGCCGTCGTCGTCCTGCTCGACGCCGACGAGCTCGGTGCCGTAGCGGTGCTCCGCCCCGCGTTCCTCGGCGGTGTTGCGCAGCAGGGGCTCGAGCCCGATCTGGGTGATGAACAACCGCGCCGTAGGGCTGAGCTGCTCGACCCCCTCGTTGAAGTGGCGGAAGAAGTACTTGACGTCCGGACTGCTCAGGCTGGGGACGGAGACGATGGCACCGTTCTGCTCGAACTCCTTCTCGGCAGCCGACTCGACGACCGGCTGCAGGCCGACGCTCCGGAACACCTCCATCGTGCGCTGGTGGAACGACGCGGCACGGGGATGGACGGCGGTGCCGCGATGGCGCTCCACCAGCAGGTGCGGCACCCCGTACGACGCGAGGAGGAGCGACGTGGACAGCCCGACCAGGCTGCCGCCGACGACGAGGACGGGAACGCGACGATCGACCACGGCTCACCTCTCTGCGATGCGGACATTCGTCCGGATGGCGGACAATATGTGATGCCGGTCACCGTCGTCCGCCCGCCGCCGACTGTCAAGAGCACCGCGCCCGTGGAGTTGCGTGGCCCTCGGCTCGCCCGGGCGGACTCCCCCCGGCGTCCGGGATTACGCTGCCGGAACCATGAGCACGGTTAGCGCGCAGAACGGCCCCGCCGACCGCTTCGCCGACGATCCCGCCTTCGCGGTGCACGAGGGCGGCAAGCTCTCGGTGGTACCGACCCGGTCGATCGACTCCATCGCCGACCTCGCGCTGACGTACACCCCGGGGGTGGCCCGCGTCTCCAGCGCGATCGCCGCCGAACCCGACCTGGCACGCCGGTTCACCTGGGCACCTCGCGTGGTCGCCGTGGTCTCCGACGGCACCGCCGTCCTCGGCCTCGGCGACATCGGGCCCGCGGCCTCGCTGCCGGTGATGGAGGGCAAGGCCTGCCTGTTCAAGGAGTTCGGTGGCCTCGATGCCGTCCCCGTCGTCCTGAGCACCACCGACGTGGACACGATCGTGGAGACGGTCGCCGCCATCGCTCCGTCGTTCGGGGGCATCAACCTCGAGGACATCAGCGCCCCGCGGTGCTTCGAGATCGAGGCCCGGCTGCGGGAGCGGCTGTCGGTCCCGGTCATGCACGACGACCAGCACGGAACGGCGATCGTCGTCCTGGCCGCCCTGCGCAACGCGGCCAGGGTGGTGGGGCGGGAGATCGCCGATCTGCGCGTGGTCGTCGCCGGCGCGGGAGCGGCGGGGGTCGCGTGCACGAAGATCCTGCTCGAGGCCGGTGTCGGCGACATCGCCGTGGCCGACTCGCAAGGCGTCCTGCACGCCGGCCGCGCCGACCTCACACCGATCAAGCAGTGGCTGGTCGAGAACACGAACCGGGCGGGCTACGCCGGCACGATGGTCGGCGCGCTCGACGGTGCCGACGTCTACCTGGGGCTCTCCGGCGGCACCGTGCCCGAGTCCGCGATCGCCTCGATGGCGCCGAACGGCATCGTGTTTTCGCTGGCCAACCCGACGCCCGAGGTGGACCCGCAGATGGCCGCGAAGTACGCGGCGGTGGTGGCGACCGGACGCAGCGATCTGGCCAACCAGATCAACAACGTGCTGGCCTTCCCGGGCATCTTCCGCGGGGCCTTCGACGCGGGCGCCACCGCGATCACCGAGGAGATGAAGCTCGCCGCGGCGACGGCGATCGCCGACGTGGTCGGCGACGAGGTGCGCGCCGACTACGTCGTGCCCAGCCCGTTGGACCGGCGGGTGGCCGAGGCGGTCGCCGCGGCCGTCGCCACCTGCGCGCGGGAGCAGGGCGTCACGGCGTAGGCCGGTACACCTGCCCCAGCACGCCGGCCAGCAGCCGCTCGGCGATTGGTCGGGGGAGCGCCGCCGCCCGCCGCGCCGCGGCCGCGAGGTCGGCCAGCAGGCCGGGCACCCGGGCGGCCGTCGCCCCGGGGACGGTCCCGAAGGCCGCCGTCGCGATCGAGCCCAGCGCGTAGCCCAGGTGGGTGCCCCGGCTCAGCCGGGGCCCGGTCGAGGACGTCGACGAGACGGCGGTCACAAGATCGGAACCGTACCGTCCGCCGCCCGCCGTGCGATCGGTCAGCCCAGGCTGAGCAGCCGGTCCACCAGGGGATCGAGAGCGCTGCGCGCCTCGGTGTTGAGGTAGACGAACACCGCGATGGCCACGACGAACGCCGGCACGAGCACCGCCTTCTCCAGCACGGTTCCGGTGCGCATCGGCGAGAACTGCAGCCGCGTCCGCCGGGCCAGCCACAGGACGGGCAGCGGGATCCCGGCGCTGGTGATCGCGTCGCCGGCGATGTGGGTCAGCACGCCGAGCGCCACCGCCCAGGGCAGCCACGCCGGTTGGGGGCTGTGCTCGAGCAGCCACCAGGCTCCGGCCCAGGCCAGCGCGATGTTGCCGACGATCGTCGTCTCGGTGGTGCCCGGGATGACGAAGTGCAGCGCGTGCAGCGCCAGGCCGATCGCGAGCGCCATGAACAGCAGGCTGGCCCAGTAGGTGCCCGCGGCGAGCATCGCCAGCCCACCGAAGGCCAGCGGCGCCAGCACCGCGTCGTGGGTGCCCCAGCGGTGCCCCCCGGTGAGCTTGCCGACCAGCCCGGACGGCACGTCGGTGACCGGGCCCCACATGTCGGAGACCGTGGAGCCCCGGTGGTCGAGGTCGGGCAGCATCGCGAACCCACCAGCGGCCGCGATCCACGACACCTGGGCGACGGTGCCGTGGACGGGCGCCCAGGGGAGGGTCGCGGCTCCCGCGGCGAGGCCCGAGAGGGCATGCGAGTGACCGAGCATGCACGCAGCGTCCCGCCGGTGCCCTCCAGGTCCGCGGAGGCGCGCTGCACCAGCGACGGTCTGCGCTTCAGCCCGCCAGGTCGTCGTCCGGATCGGCGCCGCCGCGCGCGAGCCAGGTGGCCAGGCGCTCGACCGGCACCTCGAAGTCGGGGAACTGGTCGACGAACGCCCGCATCTGATCGGCGAGCCAGGCGAGGGTGACCTCCTCGTCACCCCGCCGGTCGGCCAGCTCCTCGAGCCCCCGGTCCGTGAAGTACATGCGCGATCAGTCCGCGAACGCCTCGGCGACCAGCTGGCGCTGCTCGACGTCGTGCACCTTGGCCGAACCCACGGCGGGGGACGCCGACGCCCGGCGGCTGACCCGGCGGAAGGTCCGCCCCTGGGGCAGGTGCTCGGGCAGGTTGACGGCCATGAACTGCCAGGCGCCCATGTTCGCCGGCTCCTCCTGCACCCACACGACGTCGTCGGCGTTCGGGTACCGCTCGATGGCCTCGCTGATCTGCTGGGCCGGCAACGGGTACAGCTGCTCGACCCGCACCACGGCCGTGTCGGTCCGCCCGTCGGACTCCCGCTGGGCCAGCAGGTCGTAGGCGACCTTGCCGCTGCACAGGAGCACCCTCCGGACGCCGTCGCCGTCCAGCGGCTTGCCGCCGATTCCGGGGTCGGCCAGGACCGGGCGGAAGCCCTCGTCGGTGAACTCCTCGACCGCGCTCACCGCCGCCTTCGCGCGCAGCAGGGACTTGGGCGTGAACACGACCAGCGGACGGTGCACGTCGGAGAGCGCCTGCCGGCGCAGCAGGTGGAAGTAGTTGCCCGGGGTCGTGCAGTTGGCGACCGTCATGTTGTTCTCGGCGCACATCTGCAGGAACCGCTCGATCCGGCCGCTGGAGTGGTCGGGACCCTGGCCCTCGAGCCCGTGCGGCAGCAGGAGGACGACGCCGGAGCGCTGGCCCCACTTGGCCTCGCCTGAGCTGATGAACTCGTCGATGACCATCTGCGCGCCGTTGACGAAGTCACCGAACTGCGCCTCCCACAGCACCAGGGCCTTGGGGTTGGCCACCGAGTAGCCGTACTCGAAGCCGACGGCCGCGTACTCGCTGAGCAGCGAGTCGTAGACGAAGAACTTGGCCTGGTCGTCGGTGAGGTTGGACAGCGGCGTGTACTCGCCGCCGGTTTCCCGGTCGATCAGCACCGAGTGGCGCTGCACGAAGGTACCCCGTCGGGAGTCCTGGCCGGCCAGCCGGACCGGGACGCCCTCCATGAGCAGCGACCCGAAGGCGAGCAGCTCGCCCATCGCCCAGTCGATGCCGCCCTCGCTGGCCATCGCGGCCCGCCGCTCGAGCATCTTCTGCAGTTTCGGGTGCGGGGTGAAGTCCGGCGGGAAGGAGACGTGCGCGTCGCCGACCGCCTTGAGGGCCTCGCGCGTGATCGCCGTCTCGACCTGCGACTCCTGCGGCGTGCGCGGGTCCATGACCGGCTCGGGCTTGCTGGCGTCCTTCGCGTCGTGGGTCTCGGCGAACGCCCGCTCGAGCTGGCCGCGGTAGTCCTTGAGCGCCTCCTCGGCCTCGGCGAGCGTGATGTCGCCGCGACCGACCAGCGCCTCGGTGTACAGCTTCCGGACCGAGCGCTTGCGGTCGATGATGTCGTACATCAGCGGCTGGGTCATCGACGGGTCGTCGCCCTCGTTGTGGCCCCTCCGGCGGTAGCAGACCATGTCGATGACGACGTCCTTCTTGAACGCCTGCCGGTAGTCGACGGCCAGCCGGGCCACGCGGACGCACGCCTCGGGGTCGTCCCCGTTGACGTGGAAGACCGGCGCGTTGACCATCCGCGCGACGTCGGTCGAGTAGAGGCTCGACCGGGCCGCCGCCGGGCTGGTGGTGAAGCCCACCTGGTTGTTGATGACCACGTGCACGGTGCCACCGGTGCGGTAGCCGCGCAGCTGCGAGAGGTTCAACGTCTCGGCGACGACGCCCTGGCCGGCGAACGCCGAGTCACCGTGCAGCAGGACGGGCAGCACGGTGAAGCCGTCCTCGCCCTTGTTGATCATGTCCTGCTTCGCCCGGACGATGCCCTCGAGCACCGGGTTGACGGTCTCCAGGTGGCTGGGGTTGCTGGCCAGCGAGACCGCGATCTCCGCGTCTGGCTTGAAGGGGTTCCTGAACGTGCCCGTGGCGCCGAGGTGGTACTTCACGTCGCCGGAACCCTGCACCGTGCCGGGGTCGATGTTGCCCTCGAACTCGCCGAAGATCTTCGAGTAGCTCTTGCCCAGCACGTTGGCCAGCACGTTGAGCCGGCCACGGTGGGCCATGCCGATCGCGACCTCGTCGAGGCCGTGGTCGGTGCCGGCGATCAGCACCTCGTCGAGGATCGGGATGACCGACTCGCCGCCCTCGAGGCTGAACCGCTTCTGGCCCACGTACTTGGTCTGCAGGAACGTCTCGAACGCCTCCGCGGCGTTCAGCCGCCGAGGACGTGCTTCTGCTTCTCCCGGTCGGGCTGCTCGTGCTTGACCTCGATCCGCCGCTGGAGCCACTCGCGCTCCTCGGGGTCGGTGATGTGCATGTACTCCACGCCGACCGTGCGGCAGTAGGAGTTGCGCAGGACGCCGAGGATGTCGCGCAGGGCCATCAGCCGCTCGCCGGCGAAGCCGCCGACGGGGAACTTGCGGTCGAGGTCCCACAGCGTCAGGTGGTGCTGGAGGATGTCGAGGTCGGGATGCGTGCGGACCCGGTACTCCAGCGGGTCGGTGTCGGCCATGAGGTGGCCGTTGCGCCGGTAGGCCTCGATGACCTCGATGACGCGCGCTTCCTTGTCGATCTCCCCCTCGCGGCTGATCCGCACGTCCGGCATCCAGCGGACCGGGGTGTACGGGATCCGCAGGGAGCGGAAGACCTCGTCGTAGAAGCCGTCCTCGCCGAGGAGCAGGGCGTGCAGCCGGCGCAGGAAGTCGCCGGACTCCGCGCCCTGGATGATCCGGTGGTCGTACGTCGAGGTCAGCGTGATGATCTTCGAGACGGCCATCTCGGTGAGCGTCTCGGGGTTCATCCCCTGGAACTCCGCCGGGTACTCCATCGCGCCGACGCCGATGATCGCGCCCTGACCCGCGGTCAGCCGCGGCACCGAGTGGTTGGTGCCGATCGTGCCCGGATTGGTCAGGCTGATCGTGGTGCCGGAGAAGTCCTCCATCGTCAGCTTGTTGGCGCGGGCCCGCCGGATGATGTCCTCGTAGGCGGCCCAGAAGCCGGCGAAGTCCATCTCCTCGGCGCCCTTGATCGACGCGACCACGAGCGACCGCGAGCCGTCGGGCTTGGGCAGGTCGATGGCCAGGCCGAAGTTGACGTGCTCGGGCTGCACCAGCGTCGGCTTGCCGTCGACCTCGGCGAACGCGCTGTTCATGTTCGGGAAGTCGTCCAGCGCCCGGACCAGCGCGTAGCCGATCAGGTGCGTGAAGGAGACCTTCCCACCCCGGCCGCGGGCCAGGTGGTTGTTGATGACGATGCGGTTGTCGGCCAGGAGCTTCGCCGGCACCGCGCGCACGCTCGTCGCCGTCGGGACGGTGAGCGAGGCGTTCATGTTCTTGACCACGGCGGCCGCGGCGCCGCGCAGCGGTGACTGCTTCGCCCCGGCGGCAGGCTCGGCCGCCTTGGCGGCGGGCTTCTCGGCGGGCTTCTCGGCGGGCTTGCCGGACGGCTTCGCCGCGGGGGCGCTCGGCACCTTCTCGGCCGGCTTCGGAGCCGCTGTCGGCTCCGCCTGGGCATTGTTCGAGGGCGCGGGGGCCTGCGCGGGCGCCGGGGCCGGCTGCGCGGGGGTGCTCCCGTTGCCCGCAGCCGACTGCTCGCGGTTCCCGCCGTCGACCGGACTGCCCGGCCGGTAGTCGGCGAAGAACTCGTGCCAGGCCTGATCCACGCTGGCCGGGTCCGAGAGGTACTGCTGGTACATCTCCTCGACCAGCCACTCGTTGGTGCCGAAACCCGCGACCGGGGACGACGAGGAGGAGGAGGGCCGGGATGAGCTCACGCTTGACACGGGGGCGAGTGCCTTCTTCGTCTATGGGGCATGTCGGGCGGCACGCCCAGCGGGCGGCGGGCCGGGTGTCGATCCTACGCCGGTCCACCTGCGCCTACCGGGGCGACGGAGGCACGGGGAGTGCCGGTGTCCGGCCCCGTCCAGGGCACCGCCGCCCTGAGCGTGCGAGGGGTGAGGAGGAGGGGGTCCTTTCTCAGACGACTTTCAGACGACGTCGCGCCGCACCGCGAGGAAGTAGCCGAGGAGGGCCGCCACGAGCCCGTAGGCCACCAGCAGCAGGCCGCCCTGCCAGGCGTCGAGGACGTCGGGTCCCTGGAACGTGGCGGTCAGCGCCTCGAGGGCGCCCCCGGGCATCCACTTGTAGGCGACCGAGGTGGCCGGCACCGACCGGATGATCGGCTCGACGACGAACAGGTAGACCAGCCCGCCGACGATCGCACCCACCTGGTTGCGCAGCAGCGCGCCGATGCCCACGCCGATGACCGCGTAGATGGTCAGCGCCACGAGGGACCGGAACAGCGTGTTGAGGTTGTCGCCGTCGAGCGCGGGTGCCGCGCCGAGAGCGCCGGCGTGGATCAGCACCGTCAGGTAGTTCACGGCCACGACGACCAGGCCGAACAGGGCCCCGACGAGCGCGTAGGCCACCAGCTTGCTGACGACGACCGAGCCCCGCCGTGGGCTGGTCAGGAAGGTCGGCGTGGCCGTCCGGTGCCGGTACTCCTGCGTCATCCCGATGATGCCGAGGATCAGGAACAGGATGTTGGCGTTCGCGGCGGTCGACAGCGCCAGCTGCTCGTAGAGCGGCGTGCCGACCTCGGGGATCCCCGCCTCGGGGTTGCCGGCGAAGGCGGTGAAGAAGACCGCGAACGCGGCGACCATCACGCAGGCGCCGAGCAGCAGGCCGAGCCAGACCTTCGTGGTGAACAGCTTGGTCCATTCCGCGTGAACCAGGCGGGTCATCGGGAAGCTCCCTCGGGGGTCGTGCCGGGCGACGGAGCGGCGAACTGCTCCTGGCCCGCCGTGAGCTGGAAGTAGATCTCCTCGAGGCCGCTGGTCCGCGCCCGCAGCTCGTGCAGTTCGATCCCGGCGGCGAAAGCGCGCCGGCCCACGTCGGCCGGGGTCGAGCCGGTCACGGCGAGGGCGCCGTCCTCGTGGGCCGCCTGCTGACCCCCTGCCCTGAGGACGTCGGCGAGACGCGTCAGCTCCGGACTGCGGACCAGCACCGTTCCCGCGCCGTGCGCCCCCGAGCGCAGCTCGGCGATCGACCCTTCGCGGACCAGCCGGCCGGCGCCGACGATGACCACGCGGTCGACGGTCTGCTCCACCTCGGACAGCAGGTGGCTGGAGACCAGGACGGTGCGTCCCTGGTCGTGGGCGAGGTGACGGAGGAACCCGCGCAGCCACTGGATGCCCTCCGGGTCCAGCCCGTTGGCCGGCTCGTCGAGGACGAGGACGCTGGGGTCGCCGAGCAGTGCGGTGGCCAGTGCCAGGCGCTGCCGCATGCCGAGGGAGTAGCCGCCGGCGCGCCGGCGACCGGCGTCGGCCAGACCGACCTGGACCAGCACTTCGTCGGCGCGGGAGAGCGGCAGCCCGGCGGCGCGGCAGTAGACGCGCAGGTGGTTGCGCCCCGATCGCGCCGGGTGGAAGGCGGTCTCGAGGACGGCGCCGGCGGTGCGCACCGGATGGGGCAGCGACGCGTACGGCGCGCCGTCGAACGTGGCCGTCCCGACGTCGGGACGGATGAGCCCCAGGACCATGCGCAGCGTCGTCGTCTTGCCGGCGCCGTTCGGGCCGAGGAACCCGGTGACCGACCCCGGCTCGACGGTGAAGCTCAGATCGGAGACGGCCCGGACCGGTCCGAAGGACTTGCTGAGTCCGCGGACCTCTACCCGGACCGGGGCGACCGCGGCGGTGCTTCCGGTGGAAATGGTGCGCTCCTCGTCGTGGCGGCGGGCTGTCGGCACCATCCAAGCGCACGGGGCGCGCTCGTCGGGGCCTCCGACGCGCCGCTGCGAGTCCGGACGGTCTCGGTGCGTTGATCATCTCGGGGTGTCCCAGGACCCGAGGTCACATAGAGTCCGCGCCGTGAACGACAGCGCGAACACGTACCGCACGGTCGTCGTCGGCACCGATGGTTCCGAGTCCTCGCTGCGCGCGGTCGCCCGCGCCGGTGCGATCGCCGGGGCGACCGGGGCCACGCTGGTCATCGTCTGCGCCTACCTGCCGACCGAGGCCGACGACCGGGAGCTCGCCCGCGCCCAGGACACCCTGCGCGAGGACGCCTACCAGGTCGTCGGGTCCCACCCGGCCGAGGACACCGTGCGCACCGCCGCCGAACGGGCCGGCGCGGCGGGTGCGGGCGACGTGAAGACCCTCGCCGTCGAGGGCTCACCGGTGGAGGTGCTGCTCGACACGGTGCAGCGCCAGAGCGCGGACCTGCTGGTCGTGGGCAACCGCGGGCTCGCCGGCATCAAGGGCCGGCTGCTCGGCTCGGTGCCCGCCGACGCCACGCGGCGCTCCACCTGCGACGTCCTCGTCGTGCACACCACCGGCTGACCAGCAGGACATGAGCGAACCGGGGCAGGACCCGGCCGCCGCCGCCCGGGAGGCGCTCGAGCGGCTGCTGCTCGACGGGCCGCGCCGCTACACCCGGCTGCAGGTCGCCGAGCGGGCCGGCATGCCGCCGCAGCGCACCCAGCGGCTCTGGCGGGCGCTGGGCTTCCCCGACGCCGCGGACGACGACCCCGCCTTCACCGACGCCGACCTGCAGGCGCTCGGCGTCCTGTCCGAGCTCATCGACTCGGGGTTCGTCGACGCCGAGACCGAGGCGTCCATCGCCCGGGCCATGGGTCAGGCGCTGTCCCGGCTGGCCGACTGGCAGGCCGACATGCTGGCCCACGCCCTGACCCGCACCGGCCCGGACGGCGAGCGCCGCCCCGCCTCGCCGGACGAGGCGGTCGCCGTCGCGCGGGAGCTCCTGCCCAAGATGCGCGACATCCAGCACTACGTGTGGCGCCGCCACCTGGCCGCCAACGCCGACCGGCTGCTGGCGACGGCGGCGGGGCAGGGTGACCGGCGCGAGCTGGCCGTGGGGTTCGCCGACCTGGTCGGCTACACCTCGCGCAGCCGCGGGATGGGCGGGCGCGAGCTCGGGGCCATGGTCGAGGACTTCGAGGCCATCGCGACGGAGGTCATCGCCCAGCGCCGGGCCCGGGTGGTCAAGACGGTGGGGGACGGCGTCCTCTTCACGGCCGCCTCCGCCGTGGACGCCGTCGAGATCGGGCTGCGCCTGCCCGAGGCCTGGGACACCGAGGAGCGGCCGCCGCTGCGCGTCGGGGCTGCGTTCGGCACCGTGCTGACCCGGCTCGGCGACGTGTACTCCCCGGTGGTGAACATGGCCAGCCGGCTGACCTCGCTCGCCCGGCCGGGGACGGTGCTCGTCGACCGCGTGCTCGCCGACCAGGTGCGGGACCTGCCCGAGTACCGGGTCCGGCCGCTGCGCCGGGTGTCCGTGCGCGGCTACGACCACCTGCAGCCCTGGCTGGTGCGCCGCGGCAAGTACGTCGAGGACGCCGACGACGGGCACGTCTTCGACGACGCCGACGAACCGGGGGACCACGAAAAGGAACGGTGACCGGGGCCGGGACCGGGTTATCGTCGGTTCGTGCTCGCCCCGCGGTAGTCGACCGTCCTCTCCCTACCGTCCTCTGGAGCACCGTCCATGAGCGCCACCCTCGTCGCGCGCGGCCTGGCCGCCGGCCACGGCGCCCGCGTCCTCTTCTCCGATCTCGACCTCGTCGTCGCTCCTCGCGACGTCGTCGGGCTGGTCGGCGTCAACGGCGCCGGCAAGTCGACCCTGCTGCGCACGCTCGCCGGTGAGCTGCCGCCCGAGGAAGGCACCGTCGTCGTCAGCCCGCCCACGGCGACGCTGGGTTACCTGCCGCAGGAGCACGAGCGTCGCCCCGGCGAGACGGTGCTCGCCGCGATCGCCCGGCGGACCGGCGTCGCCGACGCGCAAGCCGCACTGGACACCGCGACCGAGGACCTCAGCGCCGGCCGCGCCGGCGCCGACGACGCGTACGGGCGCGCCCTGGAGCAGTGGCTGACCCTCGGGGGCGCCGATCTGGAGGAGCGCGCCGAGGAGGTCGTCGCCGACGTGGCGCCGGGCGTCGGGCTGGATGCGCTGATGACCGGGTTGTCCGGCGGGCAGGCGGCCCGCGTGGGCCTCGCCACCCTGCTGCTGTCGCGCTACGACGTCCTGCTCCTGGACGAGCCGACCAACGACCTCGACCTCACCGGGCTCGACCAACTGGAGCGCTTCGTGGCCGGCGCCCGCACCGGCATCGTCGTGGTCAGCCACGACCGCGAGTTCCTCGCCCGCACGGTGACCCGCGTGGTCGAGCTGGACCTGGCCCAGCAGCTCGTCCGGGTGCACGACGGCGGCTACGAGGCCTACCTCGTCGAGCGCGAGGTCGCCCGGCGGCACGCACGCGAGGAGTTCGAGGAGTACGCCGGGACGAAGTCCGGGCTGGAGGCCCGGGCGCGGATGCAGCGCAACTGGATGGCCAAGGGTGTCCGTGACGCGGTCAAGAAGTCGAAGGACCCGGACAAGCACATCAAGGCGCACAACCGGGCGTCCGCGGAGAAGCAGGCTGCCAAGGCCAAGCAGACCGAGCGCCTCATCGAGCGGCTCGAGGTCGTCGAGGAGCCCCGCAAGGAGTGGGAGCTCCGCATGGAGATCGCGGCCGCTCCACGGGCCGGCGCGGTCGTGGCGACCCTCCGCGACGCCGTCGTCCGCCGCGGCGCGTTCACGCTCGGGCCGGTGCACCTGCAGGTGGACTGGGGCGACCGGCTGGCGATCACCGGCGCCAACGGGTCGGGCAAGTCGACCTTGCTGGCGGCCCTGCTCGGCCGGGTGCCGCTCGACGAGGGCACGGCGTCGCTCGGCCCGTCGGTGCGGATCGGCGAGATCGACCAGGCGCGGCAGCGCTTCCTCGGGCCCGAGCGGCTGCTCGACGCCTTCGGGGCCGAGGTGCCCGACTGGCCGACCGCCGAGGTGCGCACCCTGCTGGCCAAGTTCGGGCTGACCGCCGAGCACGTGCTCCGGGCCGCCGAGACGCTGTCACCGGGGGAGCGCACCCGCGCGGGCCTCGCGCTGCTCCAGGCACGCGGTGTCAACGTGCTGGTGCTCGACGAGCCGACCAACCACCTCGACCTCCCGGCGATCGAGCAACTGGAGCAGGCGCTGGCCGGCTACCCGGGCACGCTGCTGCTGGTCACCCACGACCGCCGGATGCTCGACGCGGTGCACACCACCCGCCGGCTGCAGGTGGACGCCGGAGGCGTCTCCGAGGGCTGACACGGTCGTCCGACCCTGGGACGCTCGCTGCCCGGCGCCTAGTTTTCCCCTCGGGACACCCCTGGGATCCGGGACCGGTGGCGATGAGCGCGATCTTCGAGCACACCACGTCCAGCGACGTGTACGCGCGGTACTCCGAGCTCGACGCGGCCACGGTGCGCTCGCTGGCCGACCGCCTCGAGATCCGCGCGGCCGACCCGCGGCAGCAGCGGTTGTGGTCGGAGTTCCTGGCCGGCGCGCCGGCGTTCGGCGGCGGCCGCGTGCTGGAGATCGGGTGCGGTACGGGCGTCATCACTGCGCTGATCGCCGGCCTCCCCGGTGTGGGGGAGGTCGTCGGGGTCGACCCTGTTCCCTACTTCGTCGAGCGGGCACGGGCTCGTCTCCCCGATGTCCGGTTCGAGGTCGCGGATGGGCGCGGGCTGCCTTTCGGTGACGAGTCCTTCGACGGCGTGGTGTTCTCGACGACGCTGTGCCACATCCCGGGTCCGGAACGGGCCCTGGCCGAGGCGCACCGCGTGCTGCGGACCGGCGGTCATCTCCTCGTGTACGACGGCGACTACGCGACCACGACGGTCGCGACCTCGGACGTCGATCCGCTGCAGACGTGTGCGGCCACTGCGGTGCGCACCCTGGTCCACGATCCGTGGCTGGTGCGCCGGCTCCCCGCCCTGCTCCGCGAGGCGGGATTCTCGCCGGAGGAGCTCCGCAGTCACGGCCACCTGGAGCTGACGGCTCCGACGTACATGCTCAGCCTGATCGACCTGGGTGCCGACACGCTGGTGGCGAGAGGGACCCTCGCGCCCGCCTCCGGCGAGGCGTTCAAGGCGGAGGCGCGTGGACGAGTGGCCGCCGGTCGGTTCTTCGGCCACATCGCGTACGCCAGCGTGCGTGCCGAACGACGCTGACGGACCGGCCGGCCGTCCGTCAGCGGTTGCTCGCCTCCAGTTCCTCCGTCACGCCGACGGTGTCCATGCCCTCCCAGGTCGCGCGCACGTGGTGGGCCAGCACCATCAGGTCGCGCAGCTGCCCGCTGCGGTCGCGGATGTGGTCGACCAGCAGCGCCTCGCCGGTGAAGCCGAGGTCGGTGAACAGCGCCAGGGCGGCCCCCTGCTCGGCCACGACCTCCACCACCAGCTTGGACAGGCCCGCGGAGACCGCCTCGACGAGGGCTCGCCGCGCCAGCTCCCGGCCGAGGCCGGAGCCGCGGTGGTGGGGGGAGACGACCAGCCGCACCTCGCCGACGTGGTCCGACCAGCCGGGCAGCGGCCGGACGGCGACGTAGCCGGTGACGTCTTCTCCCTCCGTCGACACCCAGCGACCACCCGCGCCGGCCCACGAACGGACCGTCTCCGGGTCGTGCACCTCCTCCCGGATGAAGGTCAGGTCGCCCTCGGGCAGCTCGGCGAAGAACCGCAGCAGCGCGTCGCAGCGCTCCGGTCCCAGCTCCACGATCGGCACGTCAGGCACCCCGTTCCTCGGCAGGCGACGCCAGCTCGTCGCTGCGCCGGCGGATGAAGTCGATGATCGTCGGCACCGTCGTGCGGGCCGCCGTGCGCCCGACGACCAGGCCCATGTGCCCGGCGTCCAGGCACAGCTCGTGCTTGTCCGCCGACCCCACCAGGTCGATCAGGGGCGCGGTCGCCGCCTCCGGGACGATGTGGTCGCGGGTGCCCCGGACGGTGAGGAACGGGACGGCGATGTCCGCGAGGTGCACCGGGTCGCCGCCGACGGTGAGCCGGTCGTTCACCATCCCGTTCTCCCGCACGAGCATCCGCACCGTGTCCCGCGCCGCGGCGCCGGGGAAGGGCACGTGGTCGTCCGACCAGCCGGTCATGGCCTGGTAGGAGGCGACGTACTCGTCGTTCCAGAGCCGTTCCCACAGGCTGACGTAGCGGGTCACCTCCGCGGTCGGCGTCAGCGCCCGGAAGCCCTGGACGACGATCGACGGCGGCACGTTGCCGTCGCGGTCGAGCACGGAGTCCACCTCCATCCGGCCCACGGAGAAGATGTCGGCCAACGGCCCCATGTGCCGGAAGTCGACCGGCGTGGCCAGGACCGTCAGGCTGCGCAGCGGCGCGTCGGGGTGGTGGGCGGCGTAGAGCAGCGTGAGGTCGCCGCCGAAGCAGTAGCCGAAGAGGTTCACCTCGTCGGCCCCCGACAGCTCCAGGACGCGCTCGACGCCGGCCGGGATGTAGTCGTCGACGTAGTCCTCGAGGCGGTTCTCCGCGTCCCGCTCGTCGGGCTCACCCCAGTCGAGCAGGTACACGTCGAAGCCGGCGTCGAGCAGCTGCTCGACGAAGCTGTTGCCCGGCGTGAGGTCGAGGATGTAGCTGCGGCTGATCAGGCTGAACACGATCAGCAGCGGCGGCCCGTACCGGACGCCGCCGTTCTTCCCGGGGTCGTTCCGGTAGTGCCACAACTGCGTCCGGCCGCGCTGCCAGACGACGTCCCTGGGGGTCAGGCCCACCCCGGGCCGGTCGACACCGGCGACGAGCTTGATCCCGTTACGCGCGCGGAGGGCGTTGCGCTCCACGTCGCGCCGGACGCGCTCGAGGAGCGTCTGGGGGCTGGGCACCTGCGCCATCGCGCTGCTCCCTCGTCGTCTCGTCGGTCGGTCCGGCGCCGGCCCGGTCGGCGCGGCGTCGCTCGGCCTCGAGCTGCACGCTCAGCCGGCGCACCTCGCGGTCGAGGGCCCCGATCTGCGCGCGCAGCCGGCTGACGTCGCTGCCCGCGGGCAGGTTCACCAGGTGCCAGGCCCGCGCGGTGAGGTCGCGGGCCGAGTCGCGCACCAGCTTCTCGGCCCGCCGGGCGAGCGAGACGCCGACGGAGAACGTCGGAGTCCGCACGAACGTCTCGGCCCGCGGGGTGACGGCCCGCTCCGCGGCGTCGAAGGCCTGCCGCCACAGCGGGGGCTCATCGCTGCCCGACCTGTTCGGGCACCTCCACCGCGCGGCGGAGGATCTTCCCCGTGGGCCCCTTCGGCAGGCTGTCCACGAGCCACAGGTGCCGCGGGTACTTGTAGGCGGCGACCCGCGCCTTGACGAACTCGCGCAGCTCCTCGGGATCTGCCGTGGCGTCCGGCTTCAGTGCCACGGCCGCGGCGACCTCCTCGCCCAGCTCGGGGTGCGCGACGCCGATGCAGGCGGCCTCGGCCACCGCCGGGTGCTCGTAGAGCGCCTCTTCGATCTCCCGCGGGTACACGTTGTAGCCGCCGCGGATGATCATCTCCTTCTTGCGGTCCACGATGAAGAAGTAGCCGTCCTCGTCCTGACGCGCCAGGTCGCCGGTGCGGAACCAGCCGTCCGGGATCGACTTCGCCGTCTCCTCGGCCTTGCCCCAGTAGCCCCGCATCACGTTCTCGCCCCGGATCGCGATCTCGCCGACCTCGCCCGGGGTGACGTCCTTGCCGTCGTCGTCGACCAGGCGCATCTCCACGCCGGCGATGGGGGTGCCGATCGACCCGGGCTTCCGCTCGGCGTGCGGGTGGTTGAACGAGGCGACCGGCGAGGTCTCGGACAGGCCGTAGCCCTCGAGGATGACGCAGCCGAACTTCTCCTCGAAGGCGCGCATGACCTCGACCGGCATCGCCGAGCCGCCCGAGACGCACAACCGCAGGCTGGAGACGTCCTGGGTGCCGGCGACGGGGGAGTGCAGCACCCCGGCGAACATGGTCGGCACGCCCTCGAAGATCGTGACCTTGTCCCGGTCGATGACCGACAGCGCCTTCGCGCCGTCGAACCGGGGGATGAGCGTCAGGGTCGAGCCGCGCAGGACGGCGGTGTTGAGGCCGCAGGTCAGGCCGAAGACGTGGAACAGCGGCAGGCAGCCCATGATCACGTCGTCGGCGGTGTTCTCGGCGAGCGTCTCGGCCGTCGTCCGGCAGTTGCCCGACAGGTTGGCGTGCGTCAGCTCGGCGCCCTTGGGCTGGCCGGTGGTGCCCGAGGTGTAGAGGATGACCGCGAGGTCGTCCCCGGCCCGCTCGACGGCGGCGTCGAGGGGCTCGGCGTCCATCAGCGCCTCCGGCAGCGCCGGGCCCACGGTGACCGCGTCCACGCCGACCGTCGCGGCCGCCTCCGTCACCGGCTCGGCCGGCTCGAGCGCGACGACCAGTCGCGCCCCGGAGTCCCGCAGGTAGTACTCGACCTCGCGGGCCTTGAGCAGCGGGTTCATCGGGACGACGGCGGCGCCGGCCAGGAGCGCACCGTAGAAGACGACGGGGAACGACAGCACGTTCGGCACGACCATGCCGACGCGGTCGCCGGGGGTGACGCCGCGCGCCCGCAGCGAGCCGGCCACCTTCAGGGCGGCGTCACGGAACTGGCCGTAGGTCAGGACCGCGTCGTCCATCTTCAGGGCCGGGTGGTCGGGATCGTTGGCGGCGGTGTCCAGCAGGTTCTGGCCGAGATTGGTCACGGTCGGGCTCCTCCCCCTCGAGGCCGGGACCCGGCCCTACCCGGGCGGGAGGTGACCTACCCCACGTCCTGACTACCGTCCTGGGAACGAGCACGATCGACGACAGGAGCTGACCCGGTGGCGGACCGCACCATCCTTGACATGTTCCGGCTCGACGGCCGGGTGGCGATCGTGACGGGGGCCTCGTCGGGCCTCGGCGTCGTCTTCGCCCGCACGCTCGCCGAGGCCGGCGCCGACGTCGTCCTCGGCGCTCGCCGGGTGGACCGGCTGGCGGCGACGCAGCAGGCGGTGGAGGAGGCGGGCCGCCGCGCGATCTCCGTGGCCACCGACGTGGCGCGGCCCGACGACTGCCAGGCGCTCGTCGACGCGGCCATGGCCGAGTTCGGCCGCGTCGACGTCCTGGTGAACAACGCGGGCATCGGGACGGCGGCGCCGGCGACCCGGGAGACCCCGGAGCAGTTCCGCCAGGTGATCGACGTCAACCTCAACGGCTGCTACTGGATGGCTCAGGCGTGCGGCCGGGTGATGCAGCCGGGGAGCTCGATCGTGAACATCTCCAGCGTGCTCGGGCTGACCACCGCGGGTCTGCCGCAGGCCGCCTACGCGGCGAGCAAGGCCGGGCTGATCGGGCTGACCCGCGACCTGGCCCAGCAGTGGACCGGCCGCAAGGGCATCCGGGTCAACGCGCTGGCGCCCGGCTTCTTCGAGTCCGAGATGACCGACCAGTACCCCGAGGGCTACCTGGAGTCGCAGCTCGCGCGCGTGCTGGTCGGGCGCAAGGGCGATCCCAGGGAGCTCGCGGCCGCGCTGATCTTCCTGGTGAGCGACGCCGGCGGGTACGTCACCGGCACCACCCTCCCGGTCGAGGGCGGGATGCTGACCAGCTGAGCTCTGTCGTCACCCACCCACCCCGGCCGATCAGCCCGCCCGGGCGAACAACGCGGTCATCCGGTCGAGCAGCTGCGGCCACACCGCGCGCGGCAGGTCGTGGCCCATGCCATCGACGACGAGCAGGTCGCAGTCGGGGATCGCCGCCGCGGTGGCCCGGCCGCCGGTCACGTTCACCAGCGCGTCCTCCGCGCCGTGGATGACCAGCGTCGGCACCGCGATCTTCCGCAGCTCCGGAGTGCGGTCGGGCGTCGTGAGGATCGCGGCCAGCTGGCGGGCCACACCGGCCGGGTCGTAGGCCCGGTCGAAGGAGAGGCCGGCCCGGTCGCGCAGCGCGGACTCGTCGAACTCGAACCCGGGCGACCCGATCACGCGGTAGGTGTCCACGACGCGCTGGATCGCCGCGTCGCGGTCACCGGCCGGGGGAGCGAGGAGGACGCCGAGCGCGGCGTCGTTCGGCGACCCGACCGAGGGGTCGCCGGTGGTCGACATGATCGACGTCAGGGTGGCGACCCGCTCCGGGGCCCGGAGCGCCACGAGCTGGGCGATCATGCCGCCCATCGAGGCACCGACCAGGTGCACGCGGTCCAGGGCGAGGGCGTCGAGGAGGCCGATGGTGTCGTCGGCCAGGTCCGCGAGACCGTAGGCGACCGACGAGGTGT
Organism: Blastococcus sp. PRF04-17; assembly: GCF_023016265.1. GTDB lineage: Bacteria > Actinomycetota > Actinomycetes > Mycobacteriales > Geodermatophilaceae > Blastococcus_B. Next base: position 4,114,577 of record NZ_CP095412.1, read on the forward strand.
CGCCGCCGAGGACGGACATGACGTCGGGCGCGCCGGCGTCGTGCAGGTGGGTGGACAGCCCGATGTCGCGGTTGTCGAAGCGGACGACGAAGTACCCGCGTCCGGCCAGGTCGCGGCAGAAGTCGTCGGGCCAGCCGATCATCTGCGTGGCCAGGCCCATGACCAGGAGCACCGGGGGGTCCTCCCGGCGGCCGAACGTCTCGTAGGCGATCTCGATCTCGCCCACCTGGACCCGCTGGACCGCCTCGGTCGTCATGGCGGGACGGTAGCTCCGGGCCCGAGCGGCTCCGGCGCCGGGTGCAGGCGTCGTCCGACGGTGCGGGGTGCCGATACGGGCAGCTCGTCGACACGGTCACCCGCGCGGACGGAGCTCGGGACGCTCGGGTCGGGATCCGCCAGGATCGCCGGATGACTGCTCCGCGCCGGTCGCACCCGGTTCCTGCCGCGCTGTTGCTCGTCCTCGGCGCGGTGACCTGGGTGCCGGCCCGCTACGGCGTGATGACGACCTGGGACGAGCCGTGGCTCGGCCTGGACTACACCGCCTGGAACCGGGGCATGCTCATTCCCCTCCTGCTGTTCGCCGGGGGCGCGATCACCGCCGCGCGGACAGCCGCCGCACGGGCCGCCGCCGTCGCGTGGTCGGCCGTGGCCACCGGCTTCTCCCTCTCCTGGGTCGGCGTCGCCGTCGAGTTCGTCCTCGGCGGTGGCCTGCACGGCGGACCGCGCGACCTGGCCGTCGGCGGCTGGACGATCTACCTGATCGGCACGGCCGTCACCGCCGTCGGCGCGCTCGCACTCGGTGCCGCGCTGGTCAGGAGGAACAGCAGCATCGCCGTGGCCGCCGTCGTCGCCGGCGTGGCGATCCTCGCCTGGCCGCCGCTGCTCGCCGCCTCACTCGACCGCCTGGCTGTCGTCGACCAGCTGCTCGTCGGCCTGGCCTGGGGCGTCGTGGGGCTCCATCTGAGGCCGCCGGCCGGGTCCGGCAGTGCCGCCAGCCGCGGTACCGGCATGTCGGGAACGGCCCGGGACAGCGGCTCCGATCGACGAGACAGGTCTGTCGGCCCATTCCTGGACCGACCATGAGAACCAGGGGTGCCCCCGGCAGGATTCGAACCTGCGCACCCGCCTCCGGAGGGCGGTGCTCTATCCCCTGAGCTACGGGGGCTCGTGGTGGTGGGGCGGGAAAGAAGTTACCAGCCGCCCGACCGACCACGGGCACGGGCCACGTGACGGCTACGGCGCCGGCAGCGGCGTCCCGCCCCGCTCGGCGAGCATGCCGGCCATCAGGTTCGTCTCGGCCGACTGCGACCGGACCATGCTGCCGGCCAGGCTCCGCACGGCCGGCTCCTGCGCGTGCTGCGCGGCGTACTCGGCCATCTCCCTGCCGCCCTGGTGGTGCCGGATCATCAGCCGCAGGAACTCCACGTCGAACTCGGTGCCGGACAGCTCGCGGAGGTCGGCGAGCTCCTGCTGCGTAGCCATCCCGGGCATCAGCCCGCCCTCGCCCATCGCGTGGCCGGCGTGGTCACCCTCACCCATCCAGCCCATGACGTCGCCGCCGGTCGGCTGCAGGCCCCAGAGGCTCAGCCAGCCCTGCATCCGCCCGGTCTGGTTCGTCTGGGTCGCGGAGATGTCGAACGCCAGGCCGCGGACGGCCCGGTCCTCGCTGCGCTCGAGCGCCAGGTTGGCCATCTGGACGCCCTGCAGGTGGTGCCGCGCCATGTCTCGGGAGAACCCGACATCGACGGAGTCCGCCGAGGGAACGGCGGAGCGGCCGATGCCGAGCGCGACGGCCAGCCCGCCGCCGAGCGCCACCAGGCCGACGGCGATCACGGCCAGGAGCGCCGTGCGCAGTGCGCGCGGGCGCGGCTCGGCGGGCGCAGCGGTCACTGCGGGGCGACCTCGGCCGGCGTCGGGTTCGCGGCGAACGTCGGGTTCTCGCAGCTGGCGCCCGGTTCCGGCGTGAACTCGCTGTTCAGGGTCAGGAAGTCCGCGAACTGCTTGAGTCGTTCGTCGGTCGCGTCGTCCACCTTGAGCTGGTGGCCCCACGACTGGATGCTCACCGGGGAGTCCTGGCCCACGTAGGGGGACAGCATTCGGCCGGGCTCGTTCTCGACCAGCTCCGCGAGCGTGGCGATGTCCTCGTCGGTGACCTCGTCGGGGTTGTAGGTGACCCAGACGGCGCCGTGCTCGAGGCTGTGCACCGCGTTCTCGTGGCGGATGTCGACGTCGTACACGGTCCCGGTGCAGTCGGCCCAGTCCGGCGGAGGCGCGTGCGGGCCGCCGACGGGCGGGGACTCGGAGTACTCGACCGTGGTGACGACGTGCTCCTGGCCGGCGGCGTAGTCGTAGGACCGGATGCCCTCGATCTCGTCGACGCTCTCGATCCGGTTGGCGTTGGCCTCGTTGACCTTGATCACCGCGTAGGTGATGACCGCGGCGGCGAAGACCACGACGGCGATCGCCGCGGCGATCAGTCCCCAGGGCCGCTGCGGCGCGACGACGTTCGCGGCCGGACGGGTCCGCCCGCCCTTCCCGTTCCGCGTCCCGGTGGCGGCGGCGCCGGACCGTGAGGACCCGCTGCGCTTCGCGGTCGCGGGGGCGTTCTTGCGGTCCTGGGCCAAAGCCACTCCTCGTGCTGCGTCCCGCGGCTGCCCGCGGCGGCGGTCCGGACGCCGTCGATCGGCCTTCCTCGGCACCCACTGTAGGTGGGCAACCTGAGGGGACCCTGGCAATCGCACGTCGGAGGCGGGGCGGGCCGACGGGGCGGTTCTCCGCGGTCAGTACGCTCGACGGGTGACACCGGAGCAGCTGCAGGACGTCGTCCGGACCGCCGTCGGGGCGGTCGCGGGCCGAGGCGCGCTGCCCGTCGAGGTCCCCTCCGAGGTGGTCGTCGAACGCCCCAAGAACCCGGAGCACGGCGACTACGCGACCAATGTCGCCCTCCGCCTGGCCAAGCCGGCCGGGCGGCCGCCCCGCGCTGTCGCCGAGTTGCTCGCCGAGGAACTGCAGGCCCAGGCCGGCATCGAGCGCGTCGACGTCGCCGGGCCCGGCTTCCTCAACATCACCCTCGCGCAGGGCGCACTGGGGACGATCGCGGTCGATGCCGTGACGGCCGGCGAGGGCTACGGCCGCACCGACGTGCTCGCCGGCCAGCGGCTGAACCTGGAGTTCGTCTCGGCGAACCCGACCGGGCCGGTCACGCTCGGTTCCACGCGGTGGGCCGCCGTCGGCGACGCCATGGCCCGGCTCCTGGAGTCGAGCGGCGCGTCGGTCAGCCGCGAGTACTACGTCAACGACGCCGGCGCCCAGATCGAGCGGTTCGCCCGCAGCCTGCAGGCGGCGGCACTGGGCCGGCCGGTGCCCGAGGACGGCTACCAGGGCGACTACGTCGACGTCGTCGCGCAGCAGGTCGTCGGCGGCACAGCGGGGCTGCTCGACCTCCCGGAGGACGAACAGGTCGCGGTGTTCGCCGACCGGGGCGTCGCGGCGATGGTCTCCGACATCCGCACCACCCTCGACGACTTCGGTGTGCACTTCGACACGTTCTTCTCCGAGCGGACGCTGCACGAGTCCGGCGCCCTGGAGAAGGCGGTGGCCCGGCTGCGGGAGCAGGGGCACGTCTTCGAGTCCGACGGCGCCGTCTGGCTGCGGACGACGGACTTCGGGGACGACAAGGACCGGGTGCTGATCAAGGCCGGCGGTGAGCCGACCTACTTCGCCGCCGACTGCGCCTACTACCTGGACAAGCGCTCGCGGGGCTTCGACCGGGTCGTCATCATGCTGGGCGCCGACCACTCCGGTTACGTCGGCCGGTACAAGGCGCTGGTCGCCGCCGCCGGCGACGACCCGGACGCGCACCTGGAGATCCTGATCGGGCAGCTGGTGAACCTGGTCAAGGACGGCGAGCCGGTCCGGATGAGCAAGCGCAAGGGCAACTTCGTGCTGCTCACCGACCTGGTCGACGCGGTCGGCCGCGATGCGGCCCGCTACGCGCTGGCCCGCGCCTCGGTGGACCAGCCGATCGACATTGACGCCGATCTGTGGAGCAGGCAGACCAACGACAACCCGGTCTTCTACGTGCAGTACGCGCACGCCCGGATCTCCTCGGTGCTGCGCAACGCGGGCGACCTCGGCCTGACCACGAGCCTCACCCCGCCCGCCCCGGGAGACGTCGACGTCGCGCAGCTCACCCACGACCGGGAGAACGACCTGCTGCGGGCCATCGGCGAGTTCCCGCGCGTGCTGTCGACGGCCGCCGAACTGCGGGCGCCGCACCGGGTGGCCCGCTACCTCGAGGAGCTGGCGGGTACCTACCACCGCTTCTACGATGCCTGCCGGGTCCTGCCCCGCGGCGACGAGGAGGCCGGCCCGCTGACCACCGCCCGGCTGTGGCTGTGCGCCGCGACGGCGACGGTCCTGCGCAACGGTCTCGGTGTGCTCGGCGTGAGCGCTCCGGAGCGGATGTGAGAGCGCACCCCGCGGGGCCGCTGCACGGGAACATCTCCCCGCCCACGGCCGCCGGTGCCCCGCCGGCGGACCCCGGTGCGCTCGACCCGCACGTCTGGCCCCGGTCCGCCGAGCGCGTCGACGGCGTGCTGCACCTGGGTGGCCGGCCGGTCACCGAGCTGGCGAGGGAGCACGGCACGCCGCTGTTCGTGCTCGACGAGGGCGACTTCCGGGGCCGCGCCGGCGACTTCGCCGCCGCGTTCGCCGACGCCGACGTGCACTACGCGTCCAAGGCGTTCCTCTGCGGCCAGGTCGCCCGGTGGATCGCCGACGACGGTCTGCACCTCGACGCCTGCAGCGGCAACGAGCTGGCGCTGGCGCTGGCGGCCGGGTTCCCCGCCGAGCGCATCGCCCTGCACGGCAACAACAAGTCGCTCGTCGAGCTCCAGCTGGCGGTCGACGCCGGGATCGGGCACGTCGTCGTCGACTCCTTCGACGAGATCGACCGGCTGGTCCCGCTGGCCCGCGCCCGAACCCAGGACGGCGGACCGCCGGTGCCGGTGCTCATCCGCTCGACGGTGGGCATCGAGGCGCACACCCACGAGTTCATCGCCACCGCCCACGAGGACCAGAAGTTCGGTTTCTCCCTCGCGACCGGTGACGCGCTCGCCGCCGCCCGCCGGGTGATCGAGGAGCCGGCACTGCGGCTGACCGGCCTGCACAGCCACATCGGCTCCCAGATCTTCGACACCGCAGGCTTCGAGGCCGCCGCGCACCGGGTCGTCGGGTTGCTGGCCGCCGTCCGCCGGGAGACGGGGGAGACCCTCGAGGAGCTCAACCTCGGCGGCGGCTTCGGCATCGCCTACCTGCCCGAGGACGACCCGGTCAGCCCCGCCGACATCGCCGCCCGGCTGCGCTCCGTCGTCGCCGCCGAGTGCGCCGAGCAAGGCCTGCCGGTGCCTCGTCTGGCCGTCGAGCCCGGCCGCGCGATCGCGGGCCCCGGCACGGTCACCCTGTACGAGATCGGCACCATCAAGCCGGTGCGGCTGGGCGCCAGCGGCGCGCCGGGCACCCCGCTGGTGCGCAACTACGTGTCGGTGGACGGCGGGATGAGCGACAACATCCGCACCGCGCTCTACGACGCGAGCTACACCTGCGTGCTGGCCAACCGGACCTCCGACGCCCCGCCGGCGCTGTGCCGGGTCGTCGGCAAGCACTGCGAGAGCGGCGACATCCTGGTCCGCGACCTGTGGCTGCCCTCCGACGTGCAGGCCGGCGACCTGCTGGCCGTCGCCGCCACCGGCGCCTACTGCTGGTCGATGGCGAGCAACTACAACTACCTGCTCAAGCCGCCGGTGGTCGCCGTTCGCGACGGTGCCGCGACCGAGATCGTGCGCCGCCAGACGCTGGCCGACGTGTTCGCCCTCGACGCCGTCCTGGCCGACCAGGCGGCCCCCTCGCCGGCGCCGTCCCAGCCCGCCCCCGAGCACCCCGTGGGAGCCCGCTCGTGAAACCCCTCAAGGTGGCGCTGCTCGGCTGCGGCACGGTGGGCAGCGCCGTGCTGCGGCTGGTCTCCGAGCAGGCCGAGGACCTCGCCGCCCGCATCGGGCGACCGGTCGAGATCGCGGGCATCGCGGTCCGGCGGCCGGCGCACCACCCCGACGTCCCCCAGCACCTGCTCACCACGGACGCCGAGTCGCTGGTGACCCGCGAGGACGTCGACCTCGTGGTCGAGGTCATCGGCGGGATCGAGCCGGCGCGCACGCTCCTGCTCGCCGCCTTCGAGAACGGCAAGTCGGTGGTCAGCGCCAACAAGGCGCTGCTGGCCGACGACGGGCCGAACCTCCATGCGGCCGCGGTCAAGGCCGGCGTCGACCTGTACTACGAGGCCGCCGTCGCCGGGGCGATCCCGCTGCTGCGCCCGCTGCGGGAGTCGCTGGCCGGGGACCAGCTGCGCCGTGTCGTCGGGATCGTCAACGGCACGACCAACTACATCCTCTCGCGGATGGCCGAGACGGGCGCCGGGTTCGCCGAGGCGCTGGCCGAGGCGACCGAGCTGGGCTACGCCGAGGCCGACCCGACGGCCGACGTCGACGGGTTCGACGCCGCCGCCAAGGCCGCGATCCTCGCCTCGCTCGCCTTCCACACGCCGGTCGCGGCCGCCGACGTCTACCGCGAGGGAATCTCGGCGGTGTCGGCGACGGACGTGGCACGGGCCGCCGAGATCGGCTGCACGGTCAAGCTGCTGGCGATCTGCGAGCGGGTCGCCAACGGTGAGGGCGACTCGGTCGCCGTCCGCGTGCACCCGGCGATGATCCCGACGTCCCACCCCCTGGCCTCGGTCGGCGGCGCCTTCAACGCGGTCTTCGTCGAGGCGGAGGCCGCCGGCCAGCTGATGTTCTACGGCCAGGGTGCCGGCGGTGAGCCCACCGCCAGCGCCGTCCTCGGCGACCTCGTCGCCGTTGCCCGCAACCGGGTCACCGGCGCCTCCGGCCCCGCCGCCACCGGGTACGCGAACCTGGCCATCCGGCCGATGGCCGAGACGCCCACGCAGTACCACGTGAGCCTCGACGTCGCCGACAAGCCCGGTGTCCTCGCGACGGTCGCGCACACCTTCGCCGAGCACGGCGTCAGCATCTCCACGGTGCGCCAGAACGGACACGGCGATGCCGCGACACTGGTGATCGTCACCCACAGCGCCCCGGACGCGGCCCTGTCGGCCACTATTGCCGCGCTGCGGGACATGCCCGCGGTGCGCGCTGTGACCAGCGTGCTGCGCGTCGAGGGGCTGTCATGACGACGGGAGTGCGGGGTGCGGTCGGCCCGGGCTGGCCGGGCCTGATCGAGGCGTACCGCTCGCGGCTGCCGGTCAGCGAGAGCACGCCGGTGGTGACCCTGCAGGAGGGCAACACGCCGCTGCTGCCCGCGCAGGAGCTCTCCCGCCGGACCGGGTGCGAGGTCTACCTCAAGGTCGAGGGACTCAACCCGACCGGGTCCTTCAAGGACCGCGGCATGACGATGGCCATCACCAAGGCCGTCGAGGAGGGGTCGCAGGCGGTCATCTGCGCCTCCACCGGCAACACCAGCGCCAGCGCCGCCGCCTACGCCGCCCGCGCCGGTCTGGTCTGCGCCGTCCTCGTCCCGCAGGGCAAGATCGCGATGGGCAAACTGGCGCAGGCGCTGGTGCACGGCGCCCAGCTCCTCCAGGTCGACGGCAACTTCGACGACTGCCTGGCGCTGGCCAGCAAGCTGGCGATCGACTACCCGGTCAGCCTGGTCAACAGCGTCAACCAGTTCCGCATCGAGGGGCAGAAGACCGCGTCCTTCGAGATCGTCGACGTGCTCGGCGAGGCGCCGGACATCCACTGCCTGCCGGTGGGCAACGCGGGCAACATCACCGCCTACTGGCAGGGCTACCGCGAGTACGCGGCCGACGGCATCGCCTCGCGCACCCCGCGCATGTGGGGCTTCCAGGCGGCGGGTGCGGCACCGATCGTGACCGGCCAGGTGGTCGACCGGCCGGAGACCATCGCGACCGCGATCCGCATCGGCAACCCCGCCTCGTGGACCAAGGCGCTGGCCGCCCGCGACGACTCCGGCGGGCGCATCGACGCCGTCACCGACCGCGCCATCCTGGCCGCCTACCGGCTGCTGGCCCGATCGGAGGCGGTCTTCGTGGAGCCCGCGTCCGCGGCCTCCGTCGCCGGCCTGCTGCAGGTGGCCGACGCCGGGGAACTCGCGCCGGGCCAGCGGATCGTCTGCACCGTCACCGGCAACGGCCTCAAGGACCCGGAGTGGGCGATCTCCGGCGCGCCGGCACCGGTCACCATCCCGGTCGACGCCGCCGCGGCGGCGGCGCGGCTCGGCCTGTGACGGCCCCCACGCCGTCGGTCCGCATCCGGGTCCCGGCGACCAGCGCCAACCTGGGCCCCGCCTTCGACAGCGCCGGACTGGCGGTGACGATCCACGACGTCGTCGACTTCGCCGTCCGCGAGTCCGGGCTCACCGTCGAGGTGAGCGGCGAGGGCGCGGGCTGCCTGCCGGCCGACGAGTCGCACCTGGTCGTCCGGGCGTTCCGCGCCGCCTGCGAAGACCTCGGCTGGCGGCCGCCGGGCCTGGCCGTCCTCGCGCACAACGGCATCCCGCAGGGCCGTGGCCTGGGCTCGTCGGCCGCGGCCGTGGTCGCCGGCGCCCTGGGCGCCTGGGCACTGTGCCCGGAGGTCGAGGCGATCGACGGCGACGCCGTCCTGCGGCTGGTCACCGGCATGGAGGGGCACCCCGACAACGTCGCGGCCTGCCTCGTCGGCGGCGCGACCCTGAGCTGGGAGACCGGCGACGGCCCCGTCGCCGACGACCTGGACATCTCGCCCGAGGTCCGGCCGATCGTCCTCGTCCCGTCGGCCACGCTGAGCACCGAGAAGGCGCGCGGACTGCTCCCCGACCTCGTCCCGCACGCCGACGCCGCGTTCAACGCCGGCCGCGCGGCGCTGCTCGTGCACGCGCTCACCAGCGAGCCGGCGCTGCTGCTGGCCGCGACGGAGGACCGGCTGCACCAGCAGCAGCGGCGGGCCGCGATGCCGGCGACCCTGGATCTCGTCGACCGGCTCCGGGCGGCCGGCCACGCGGCCGTGGTGTCGGGTGCGGGGCCGAGCGTCCTGGTCCTGTCCCGCCGGTTCCCGGACGATCCGCCGGGCTCGCCGGACGACGCCGCGGACGTGCGCGAGGTGACCGCGCTCACCCCGGAAGGGTGGGAAGTGCTGCCCGTGGACGTCGATCGGGGTGGGGCACGCGTGCTCGCTGCGGCGAACGAGGTATCGTCTCGATAACGAGGAACACACTGGAACCAACCGGTGTTGTCCAGCCTGTGAGCTGCGTCTAGGCTCACGGCGTAGCCGCCCACTCGGGCGAGCCTCGCGCGGGGCCGAAGCAGACGATCTCTCTTCGCCGCTGATCCGCCTCGCACATTTTCGACCCGTTCCCCTGTGTGTGTTCCCGCCCTCGGGCCGGACCGGACGGGGACCGGGGCAATCCTGCGCTGATGAGCGCAGGTCTCCGCAGGGAAGGACCTGTACGTGAGCGAAACCACCGACCTCGTTCCCACCGGCGCGCAGGGCGCTGCCGGCACGGGCGAGGCGCCTGCCGCTTCTGGGACGACGGCAAGCCCCCGTCGCCGCGGCAACGGCCTGTCGGGGATGCTGCTGCCCGAGTTGCAGCGCCTCGCGGCCGAACTGGGCATCTCCGGCACGGGCCGGATGCGCAAGGGCGACCTCGTCGCCGCCATCTCCGCACGCCAGGTGGGCGGCGGGTCCGCCCCGGCGGAGACCGCGACCCCCGGCGGCTCGACGAACGCCCCCGCCGACGCAGCGCCGGCCGCCCGTGGCATCGCCGCCGAGGCCGCTCCGCTCGAGGCGCCGATCAGCGGCGGCGCCAACGGTGGCCCGGTGACCGGCGCGACCGGCGACACCGGCAGCCCCGTGCGTACCCGGCGCGGTGCCCGGCGTCCCGCCGGCGCCCCCAGCGCCGAGAGCACCGCCGAGAGCACCGGCGCCGAGGCCAGCGCGAGCGACACCGCGACCGGAACGACGACCGACACCGACACCGACACCTCTCCGGCCGACGGCGACCAGCGTGCCGACGACGAGCGTCCGCAGCGCAACCGCGACCGCGGCGAGCGCGGCGGCCGCAACCGCGACCGTGACGGCGGCGAGCGCGGCAACCGCGACGCCAACAGGGACGCCAACCGCGACGGCAACAGGGACGCCAACCGCGGCCCCGACCGCAGCGAGCGCAACGACCGCGGCGGCCGTCCGGACAACCGCCCCGACAACCGCACCGAGGGGTCGCGCGCCGACCGCGACAACGACGGTGACGACGACGACTTCGAGGGCGGTCGCGGCCGCCGCGGGCGTCGCTACCGCGACCGCAACCGTCGCGGCGGGAGCAACGGTCGCGACCGTTTCGAGCAGAATGAGCCGACCGTCAGCGAGGACGACGTCCTGCTCCCCGTCGCCGGCATCCTCGACGTCCTCGACAACTACGCGTTCGTCCGGACGTCGGGCTACCTGACCGGTCCCAACGACGTCTACGTGTCGCTGTCGCAGGTCCGCCGCTACGGGCTGCGCCGTGGTGACGCCGTCACCGGCGCCGTCCGGCAGCCGCGCGACGGCGAGCGCAAGGACAAGTACAACGCGCTGGTCCGTCTGGACACGGTCAACGGGCTCGACCCGGAGCAGGCCAAGCAGCGGCCGGAGTTCACCAAGCTCACGCCGCTCTACCCGCAGGAGCGCCTGCGGCTGGAGACCGAGCCGCACCAGCTGACCACCCGGGTCATCGACCTGGTCATGCCGATCGGCAAGGGCCAGCGTGCGCTCATCGTCAGCCCGCCGAAGGCCGGCAAGACGATGGTGCTGCAGGCCCTGGCCAACGCGATCACCACGAACAACCCCGAGTGCCACCTGATGGTCGTGCTCGTCGACGAGCGGCCCGAAGAGGTCACCGACATGCAGCGCTCGGTGAAGGGCGAGGTCATCGCCTCGACCTTCGACCGGCCGCCGTCGGACCACACCACGGTCGCGGAGCTGTCGATCGAGCGGGCCAAGCGCCTGGTCGAGATGGGGCACGACGTCGTCGTCCTGCTGGACTCGATCACCCGCCTGGGCCGCGCGTACAACCTGGCGGCCCCCGCCAGCGGGCGCATCCTGTCCGGTGGCGTCGACTCCACGGCGCTCTACCCGCCCAAGCGCTTCCTCGGCGCCGCCCGCAACATCGAGAACGGCGGCTCGCTGACGATCATCGCCTCGGCGCTGGTCGAGACGGGCTCCACCATGGACACGGTCATCTTCGAGGAGTTCAAGGGCACCGGTAACGCGGAGATCAAGCTGGACCGCCGCCTGGCGGACAAGCGGGTCTTCCCGGCCGTCGACGTCAACGCGTCGGGCACGCGCAAGGAGGAGATCCTCATGTCGCCCGACGAGCTGGCCATCGTCATCAAGCTGCGCCGGGTGCTCGCCGCCCTCGAGCCGCAGCAGGCGCTGGAGCTCCTGCTCGACAAGCTGAAGAAGACCCGCAACAACGTCGAGTTCCTCATGCAGATCCAGAAGACGACGCTGGGCCCGACCAACGACTGAAAGAGGACCCTCCTGCCCCGCACCCCTCGCTGACGCTCGGGTCGGGACCCTGCAGGAGGGCCGGAATGCTGGTCACCCGGCTCGCGTTAACCTGTCCACGACACGAGACTTCCGCAGAAGAGGCGATATGAAGCCCGACATCCACCCGGCCTACAACGTCACCACCGTGACCTGCGGCTGCGGCAACACGTTCACCACGCGCAGCACCTCGCCGACCGGTCAGCTGACCGTCGAGACCTGCTCGGCCTGCCACCCCTTCTACACCGGCAAGCAGCGCATCCTCGACACCGGCGGCCGCGTCGCCCGCTTCGAGAAGCGGTTCGGCAAGCGCGAGACCGCTGCCAAGTAGCGCGTCCGACGGCGCCCGTCCCTCCCCTCGCGGGGCTGGGGCGGGCGCCGTCGCCATGTTTCCGTCAAGTCCGGGCCCGTCGAGAGGAGCCGGCCGTGAGCACGCCTGACCGCCTGTCCGTCCTGCTCGACGAGCACGCCTCCCTCGAGAAGGAGCTCGCCGACCCGGCGGTGCACACCGACCAGGCCCGCGCCCGCCGGCTCAGCCGCCGCTACGCGCAGCTCGCCCCGCTGGTCGAGACCGCCCGCGCCCTGGACCAGGCCCGCGACGACCTCGGCACCGCCCACGAGCTGGCCGGCGAGGACGCCTCCTTCGCCGTCGAGGCGACCTCGCTGGAGGCCCGGGTCGAGGAGCTGTCCGACCGGCTGCGCGAACAGCTCCTCCCGAAGGACCCCGACGACGACAAGGACGTCATCCTCGAGATCAAGGCGGGCGAGGGTGGCGCCGAGTCGGCCTTGTTCGCGGGCGACCTGCTGCGCATGTACCTGCGCTACGCCGAGCGCCGCGGCTGGGCGACCGAGATCCTCGACGCCGTCGAGGCCGAGCTCGGTGGCTACAAGGACGTCGCGGTGGCCATCAAGTCCCGATCGCCTGGGGGCGACGACGGAGCGGGGATCTACGCCCGGCTGAAGTTCGAGGGCGGCGTCCACCGGGTGCAGCGGGTGCCGGTCACCGAGTCGCAGGGCCGCATCCACACCTCCGCCGCCGGCGTCCTGGTCCTGCCGGAGGCTGAGGAGGTCGACGTCACCGTCGACCCGAACGACCTGCGCATCGATGTCTTCCGGTCCTCCGGCCCTGGCGGACAGAGCGTGAACACGACCGACTCCGCCGTCCGGATCACCCACCTGCCCACCGGCATCGTGGTCAGCTCGCAGAACGAGAAGAGCCAGCTGCAGAACCGCGAGTCGGCGCTCCGGGTGCTGCGCTCACGGCTGCTGGCCGCGGCACGCGAGGAGGCCGCCGCGGCGGCGAGCGACCAGCGGCGCAGCCAGGTGCGCACCATGGACCGCAGCGAGCGGGTGCGGACGTACAACTTCCCGGAGAACCGGATCGCCGACCACCGGGTGAACTACAAGGCCTACAACCTCGACCAGGTCCTCGACGGCGATCTCGACGCGGTCATCGACGCGCTGGACCGGGCCAACACCGCCGAGCTCCTGGCGGCCGGCTCCTGAACGCCCGCGGGCTGCTGGGCGAGGCCGCGCGCCGGCTCGCCGCCGCCGGCGTCGAGTCGGCACGGGTGGACGCCGAACTGCTGCTCGCGCACGCGCTGGCCGTGCCGCGGTCGCGGCTGTTCACGCTCGACGACGTCCCGGATGACGCCGCCGGCCGGTTCGCCGAGCTGGTCGACCAGCGCGCCGACCGGGTGCCGCTGCAGCACCTGACCGGACGCGCCCCCTTCCGGCAGCTCGAACTGGCGGTGGGCCCCGGCGTCTTCGTGCCGCGACCCGAGACCGAGCAGCTGACCGGCTGGGCACTGGAGCGCATCGTGGACCAGGACGGGCCGCTGGTCGTCGACCTCGGCAGCGGGTCCGGCGCGATCGCGTTGTCCATCGCCCACGAGCACCCCGGTGCCCGGGTGACGGCCGTCGAGCGCGACCCGGGCGCCCTGCACTGGACGCGGCACAACGCCTCCCTGCGGGTGGGCGCCGGAGACACGCCCATCGGCGTGGTGCAGGGCGACATGACCGATCCGACCCTGCTGCGGGAGCTCGACGGGCGTGTCTCCGTCGTCGTCTCCAACCCGCCCTACGTGCCCGACGGTGCCGTCCTCCCGCAGGAGGTCGCCGACCACGACCCGCCGCTCGCCCTCTGGGGCGGCCCGGACGGGCTGGACGTCGTCCGGGGCATGCTGGCCGTCGCCGCCCGCCTGCTGCACACCGGTGGCTGGCTCGGCATCGAGCACGCCGACCAGCAGGGGAGCAGCCTGCCGGCGGTCGTGCGCGCGCACGGTGCCTGGACCGACGTCGAGGACCATCCCGACCTCGCCGGCCGTCCGCGCTTCACCACCGCCCGCCGCGCCTGACCCGCCGGTGGGGGAGACTTCCTCCCCGTGGCCGACCTCTACGACTGCTCCGACCCCGAGGCCCGGGCGACCGGTCTCGACGCGGCGGCCGCCGCGATCGGCCGGGGCGAGCTGGTGCTGATGCCGACCGACACCGTCTACGGCGTGGCCGCCGACGCCTTCACGCCCGCCGCGGTGACCGGACTGCTCGCCGCGAAGAACCGCGGGCGGGCCATGCCGGTGCCCGTGCTCATCGGCGAGGCGTCGACCCTCGCCGGGCTCGTGGTCCACCTGCCGCCCGTGGCCAACGACCTGGCGCAGGCGTTCTGGCCGGGCGGGCTGACCCTCGTCATGGAGCACGCGCCGTCCCTCGCCTGGGATCTCGGCGACGCGGAGGGAACCGTCGCGATCCGCCTGCCCGACGACGACGTCGCCCGCGACCTGCTGCGCCGCACCGGCCCGCTGGCGGTGTCCAGCGCGAACCGGTCGGGGCGGCCGGCGGCCACGAGCGCGCAGGAGGCCCTCGAGCAGCTGGGAGAGCACGCGGCCGTCGTCCTGGACGGCGGCCCGCGGGCGGGCTCCGCGGCCAGCACGATCGTCGACTGCACCGGGCCGGTGCCGCGCGTCCTGCGGGTCGGGGCCATCCCCGTCGACCGCCTGCGCGACGTCGTCCCCGGCCTGACCGACTAGGGCCCGGCCGGCGCCGCAACGCGGAGCGTTGCCGCGTCGTACGGCTACCGTTAGATCACGCCGCGCCGCCCGGACCCGGGCATCGCGGGCGTCCGCCCTCGACCGATCCGGAGCGCGCTGAGATGAGCACCACCTAGCCCATGCGCGAGTACGCCGTCGTCCTGCTCACCGCCGCGCTGGTCACCTTCCTGGCCACGCCGGTGGTGCGGATGGTCGCCATCCGCGCGCGGATGATGGCCGCACCGCGCGAGCGGGACGTCCACGTCATCCCGACCCCACGGGGCGGCGGTGTGGCGATGTACCTCGGCGTGGCCGCGTCGATCCTCGTCGCGACCCGGCTGCCGGCCCTGCAGCGCACCTTCGACGACTCGCAGACCCTCGCCGTGCTCGTCGCCGGCGGGCTGATCTGCCTGCTCGGCGTCCTCGACGACCGCTGGGGGCTCGATGCCCTGACCAAGCTGACCGGGCAGATCGCCGCGGCCGGCGTGATGGTGCTGCTCGGTGTGCAGCTCGCCGTCCTGTTCCTCCCGGTGGCCGACATCGGCACGATCACCTTCGGCCCGCAGACCGGCGTCCCGCTCACGATCCTGGTCACCGTCCTGACGGTGAACGCGCTGAACTTCATCGACGGGCTGGACGGACTGGCCGCGGGGGTGTCGGCCATCGCGGCGCTGGCGTTCTTCGCCTACAGCTACAACCTCGGCGTGGTCGGCTACGACGACGTCGCCAGCGCGCCCGCCCTGATCACCGCGGTTCTCGCCGGCGCGTGCCTGGGCTTCCTGCCGCACAACTTCAGCCCGGCCCGGATCTTCATGGGCGACTCGGGGTCGATGCTGGTGGGGCTGATGCTCTCGGCCGCCGCCGTGACCGCGACCGGGGGAGTGGACGCGCAGACGTTCGACACCGCGGCCAGCCTGCTGCCGCTCGCGCTGCCGCTCCTGGTGCCCATCGCGATCCTGTTCATCCCGTTCGTCGACCTGGTGATGGCGGTGGTCCGGCGCAGCCTGCGCGGGCAGTCGCCGTTCTCGCCGGACAAGATGCACCTGCACCACCGGCTGCTTTCCATCGGGCACTCGCACCGGCGCGCGGTGCTCGTCATGTACTTCTGGGCGGCGCTGCTCTCGTTCGGCGCGGTCGCGCTGTCGATCACCGGGGGCCAGGCCGAGCTGCTCGTCGCGATCGCCGTACTGCTCGTCGTCGGGGTCGTCGTGGTGCTGAGCCCGCGGGCCCGCCGCGCCGCACGGGAGGCGCGCGCGGCCGAGATCCTGGCCCAGCGCCGGCGCAGTCGCCTGGAGCACCCGACCGCGCGCGCCGCCCGTGTCCAGGCCGCCGCGCAGGCCGCAGCGCACGAGCCGGGAGCGCACGAGCCCGGAGCGGACGAGCCCGGAGCGTCTCCGGACCAGCGCCCGACCGGGGCCCCCCGGGTGCTGCGGTGACCGCCCCCGACCCGGCCGTGCCGCGGGACGACACCTCCTGGGACGTCTCGTTCCTGCGGGTCGGTGCGCTGGTGACGGCGTTCGTGACGGCCGTGGCCGCTCCACTCGCCGGCCTGCTCGGCGGCTGGGACTCCGCCCTCGGCGTCCTGGCGGGGGCCGTCGTCGTCACGCTGTTCTTCTCGCTGTCCGGCCTGGTCATCGCCTGGGCCGGTGGCCACGGGGACGCCTTCACGCTGCCCGCCGCACTGGGGACCTTCTTCGTGAAGATGCTCGTGTTCGTCGCCGTGCTGCGCGCGCTGCCGCCCGACGGGCCGCTGGACCGCCTGGCGTTGGCCTGGGCGGTGATCGTCGGCGCACTGCTCTGGGGAGGTGTGCAGGCCCGGTGGGTCTGGACCCGTCAGCTCTACTACGTGGCGCCCCCGGCCCCGCCGTCCCACGGTTCGTCGGCGGTCCCACCGGCACACCCGGAAAAGCCCACCCCACAAGCCTGAGATAGTGTCCCGGGCGATGGCCGAGGACCGCCCTGCTCGCGGGGACACTCGACCTCGATCCACCGACCAGCAGCGTCAGCCCAGCGGGGCGGACGTCGGCTGGGGGATCACCGGGACGATGCTCTCGGGGATCATCGTGTGGGGCGGGGTCGGACTGCTGCTCGACCGCTGGTGGGAGACGAGGTTTCTCGCCCTGGTCGGCACGATCCTCGGGCTGACGGTGGCGATCTACCTGATCGTCGTCAAGTACGGGGCCGTCGACCCGCCTGCGAAGAGCAGTCGACGCCCGGGCACCACCCCGGCCGAACGACGTCCGTCCGGGCCGCACGGTCAGACGCAGAAGGGACAACGGTGACCTCCAGCGCCACTGCACTCGGCAGCGTGCTCGCCGCCGAGGGAGGCGGAGACGGCTTCCAGGCTCCGACCATCGCGGAGTTCTACCCGGAGCCCATCGCGGAGTTCTCCATCCTGGGTGTCGACTTCGCGATCACACGCATCACGCTGATCTCCTGGATCGCCACGGCGGGCATCCTGGCCCTGCTGCTCCTGGCGGTCCGCAGGCCCTCGATCGTCCCGGGCAAGCTGCAGTACCTGGGCGAGAGCGGCTACTCGCTCATCCGCGACGGCATCGCCCGCGACGTGATCGGCCCGAAGGGCCTGCCCTTCGCGCCCTTCCTGGCCTCGCTCTTCTTCTTCATCCTCGCGAACAACGCGATGAGCATCATCCCGTTCGCGCAGATCTCCCCGAACTCGAAGTTCGCCTGGCCGCTGGTCCTCGCGGTGATCGTCTGGATCCTCTACAACTGGGTCGGCATCCGGGAGCAGGGCGCGGGGCGCTACTTCAAGGACGCCGCGGTGCCCCCGGGTGTCCCGAAGCTCGCGCTGATCCTGGTGACGCCGATCGAGCTGCTTCAGGTCTTCGTGATCCGGCCCTTCACCCTGGCCGTCCGGCTCTTCGCAAACATGTTCGCCGGCCACATGCTGCTCGTCGTCTTCTCGCTGGGCACCGTGTACCTGCTCACGGTCGGCAACTTCTCGATGATCTTCAGCCCCTTCGCGTTCCTCATGGCGCTGGCCATGACGTTCTTCGAGGTGCTGGTGATCATCCTGCAGGCCTACGTCTTCACGGTGCTGACCGCGACCTACCTCAACGGCGCCGTCGAGCCCGCCCACTGACCGCTCCACCCCCGCCAGCCGCCCGGGAGCACCCGGGCGACCGACACAGGAGGAAGACCCCCACATGATCGACGTACTCGCTCAGCTCGAGGGCAACATCGGCGCCGTCGGCTACGGCCTCGCCGCCATCGGCCCCGGCATCGGCGTGGGCATCGTCTGGGCCGCCTACATCCAGGCGACCGCGCGCCAGCCCGAGTCCGCCGGCCTCACGCGTACCTACGCCTTCCTCGGCGCCGCCCTCTCCGAGGCGCTGGCGCTCATCGGCCTGGTCGTCCCCTTCATCTACTGATCGACCCGCCGGTCCGATCCAGCTGACTCAAGGGACGTGCAGAGCATGAACATCCTGGCCGCGGAGAGCGCGAACCCGCTCCTGCCCCCGCTCGGCGAGATCATCGTCGGCTTGATCACCTTCTCGATCCTGGTGTTCGTGGTGGTCAAGCTCGTGGTTCCTCGCTTCGAGCAGGTCTTCCGGGCCCGCCGTGAGGCCATCGAAGGTGGCATCGAGCGGGCCGAGGCGATGCAGGCCGAGGCGAAGGCGGCGCTCGAGCAGTACCGGGCCCAGCTCGCCGAAGCCCGGGCGGAGGCGGCGCAGATCCGCGACCAGGCCCGTGCCGAGGGGCAGCAGATCCTCGAGGAGCTGCGGGCACAGGCGCAGGAGGAGTCGGCGCGGATCGTCGCCCGCGGCGAGGAGCAGCTGGCCACCTCCCGTCAGCAGGTCGTCAACGAGCTCCGCGGCCAGATCGGCACCCTTGCCGTCCAGCTCGCCGGTCAGGTCGTCGGGGAGTCACTCGCCGACGACGCGCGCCGGCGGGGCACGGTGGACCGTTTCCTCGCCGAGCTCGACGGCATGGCCGCGACCGAGAGCGCCCGCTGATGGAGGCCTCCAGCCGGGCCGCGCTCGCGGTCGTCCGCGAGCGCCTGGACGCGCTCAGCCGTCCCGCCTCGGGGGTGCTCGAGAAGGCGCGGGACAGGCTGACCCGTCAGCCGTCGCGGGCCGCCACCGGGCCGGAGCTGCTCGCGCTGGCCGACGAGCTGTTCGCCGTCGCGCGGCTGCTCGACGGTCAGCTGACGCTGCGCCGGGCGCTGTCCGACCCGGCCGGCAAGCCCGACGACCGGGCCGGCCTGGCCCGGCGGCTGTTCGGCTCGAAGGTGTCGGACACGGCCCTCGACCTGGTCGAGACCGTCGCCCGCCAGCGCTGGTCCCGGCCGCTCGACCTGGTCGACGCGTTCACCCACCTGGCGATCGAGGCGTCGTTGGACGCCGCGGACGCGCGGGGTGAGCTCGACAGCGTCGAGGACGAGCTGTTCCGCTTCGGCCGCATCGTCGGCGGCGACCGGGAGCTGGCCCGCATCCTGAGCGACCGGTCGGCTCCGCCCGAGGGCCGGTCCGCACTGCTGGACCGGCTGCTGTCCGGCAAGGTCAGCCCGGTCACCGAGCAGCTGCTGCGCAACGTGCTCACCGGTGCCCACACCGGCAACGCGGAGAACGCGATCGAGCGGCTCTCCGACGTCGCGAGCCGGCGGCGCGGGCAGTCCGTGGCCCGGGTCACCAGCGCCGTCGAGCTCACCCCCGCGCAGGAGCAGCAGCTGACCGAGGTCCTGGGACGGCTCTACGGCCGGACCATCGGACTGCAGGTGACCGTGGATCCGAGCGTGCTCGGCGGCCTGATCGTCCAGGTGGGCGACGAGGTCATCGACGGCAGCATCGCCCACCGCCTGGAAGCCGCCGAACGGCGACTGGCCGGCTGACCGCCCCCACCGACCGACACCCCCAGACACGACCCCGCAGGGAAGAGGACCTAGACCATGGCCGAGCTGACGATCTCCGCAGACGAGATCCGCAGTGCCATCCAGAGCTACGTCACCGAGTACAGCCCCGACATCTCCCGCGAGGAGGTCGGCACGGTCACCGAGGCCGGTGACGGCATCGCCCGTGTCGAGGGCCTGCCGTCGGTCATGACCAACGAGCTGCTCGAGTTCGAGAGCGGCGTCCGCGGGCTGGCGCTGAACCTCGACGTGCGCGAGGTCGGTGTCGTCGTACTCGGTGACTTCGCCGGTATCGAGGAGGGCCAACAGGTCCGCCGCACCGGCGAGGTGCTCTCGGTGCCCGTCGGCGACGGGTACCTCGGGCGGGTCGTGGACCCCCTCGGCAACCCGATCGACGGTGGCGGCCCCATCGAGACCACCGGCCGCCGAGCGCTGGAGCTGCAGGCCCCCACCGTCGTGCAGCGCCAGTCGGTGCACGAGCCGCTGCAGACCGGCATCAAGGCCATCGACGCCATGACGCCGATCGGCCGGGGCCAGCGGCAGCTGGTCATCGGTGACCGCCAGACCGGCAAGACGGCGATCGTCACCGACACGATCATCAACCAGAAGGAGGCCTGGGCGACCGGCGACCCGAAGCAGCAGGTGCGCTGCATCTACGTCGCGGTCGGCCAGAAGGGCTCCACGATCGCAGCCATCCGCGCCTCGCTCGAGGAGGCCGGCGCGATGGAGTACACGACCATCGTCGCGGCTCCCGCGTCGGAGTCGGCCGGCTACAAGTACATCGCCCCCTACACCGGGTCGGCCATCGGCCAGCACTGGATGTACGAGGGCAAGCACGTCCTGATCGTGTTCGACGACCTGTCCAAGCAGGCCGAGGCCTACCGCGCGGTCTCGCTGCTGCTGCGCCGTCCGCCGGGTCGCGAGGCCTACCCGGGCGACGTCTTCTACCTCCACTCCCGGCTGCTCGAGCGCTGCGCGAAGCTCTCCGACGAGCTCGGCGCGGGTTCCATGACCGGCCTGCCGCTCATCGAGACCAAGGGCAACGACGTGTCGGCCTACATCCCGACCAACGTCATCTCCATCACCGACGGGCAGATCTTCCTCGAGACCGGTCTGTTCAACTCCGGTGTCCGCCCGGCCATCAACGTCGGCATCTCGGTGTCGCGCGTCGGGGGCTCCGCGCAGATCAAGGCCATGAAGTCGGTGGCCGGCCGCCTGCGCCTGGACCTCGCCCAGTACCGCGAGCTGGAGGCCTTCGCCTCGTTCTCGTCCGACCTGGACGCGTCCAGCCGGGCGACCCTCGAGCGCGGTCAGCGCCTGGTCGAGCTGCTCAAGCAGGGCCAGTACTCGCCGTACCCGGTGGAGCGCGAGGTCGTCTCGCTCTGGCTGGGCACCACCGGCAAGCTCGACCGCGTCCCGGTCGCCGACGTCCGGCGGTTCGAGTCCGAGTTCCTCGACCACATCGCGCGCAGCCACGAGGGCGTGTTCGACGCGATCCGCCAGACCAAGGCGCTCGGCGACGACACCGTCGCGTCGCTGGAGAAGGCGGTCGAGGCGTTCTACGGCCAGTTCACGACCTCCGAGGGCCAGACGCTGGCGCTCCGCGAGGACGAGGCCGAGGCCATGGACGCCGCGGACGTCGGTCAGGAGCGCGTCCAGGTCAAGAAGAAGGCCTGAGCCGATGGCAGCCTCGCTCCGCGCGCTGCGGCGCCGCATCCGCTCCACGCAGTCGACGAAGAAGATCTTCTCGGCGCAGGAGCTGATCGCCGGTGCCCGCATCGTGCGCGCCCAGGCCCGGGTGGAGGCGTCCAAGCCCTACGCCCGGGAGATCACGCGGGTGCTCTCGGCGCTGGCGTCCTCCGCGTCGCTCGACCATCCCCTGCTGACCGAGCGGCAGAACCCGCGCCGGGCGGCGGTGCTCGTCATCACCTCCGACCGGGGCTTCGCCGGCTCGTACAACGTCAACGTGCTGCGGCGCACCGAGGAGCTGCTCTCCCTGCTCCGGCAGGAAGGGAAGGAGCCGGTCCTGTACGTGGTCGGCCGGAAGGGGGAGACCTACTACTCCTTCCGCAACCGCGAGATGGCCGACACCTTCACCGGCTTCTCGGAGCAGCCGAACTACACCGACGCGCAGGCCGTCGGCCAGGAGCTCATCGCCGCCTTCTCCGCCGGTGAGGACGACGACGAGTCCGGTGGAGCCGGTGCCGACGGCATCCTCGGTGTCGACGAGCTGCACATCGTCTTCACCGAGTTCCGGTCGCTGCTCAGCCAGGTCCCGGTCGCCAAGCGGATGGCCCCGCTGGAGGTCGAGGAGGTGGATGAGTTCGACTACGAGCGCGAGGACAGGGAGACGGGCGCAGCGAGCGGCTCCGCGGAGTCCGGCGTCCCGACGTCCTACGAGTTCGAGCCCTCGGCCGAGGGCCTGCTCGACGCGCTGCTGCCGAAGTACATCACCACCCGGATCTACGCGGCGATGCTCGAGGCGGCCGCCTCGGAGTCGGCGTCCCGCCGCCGGGCGATGAAGTCCGCCTCGGACAACGCCGAGGAGCTGGCCAAGAACCTCTCGCGGCAGGCCAACCAGGCCCGCCAGGCCGAGATCACCCAGGAGATCAGCGAGATCGTCGGCGGCGCCGACGCGCTGGTCTCGGCCGGTGCCGACGACTGACCGACCCCTTCACGACAGACCACCGACGCCCGAGGGCAGGAGAGCAGTACAGATGACCGTCACCGAGGACCGTCCGACCACCTCGCAGACCACGGCCGCCGGCCGGGTCGTGCGGGTCACCGGGCCGGTCGTCGACGTCGAGTTCCCGCGCGACGCGATGCCCGACCTGTTCAACGCCCTGAAGGTCGACGTCACCCTGGCCGACCTCAGCAAGACGCTGACCCTCGAGGTGGCGCAGCACCTCGGCGAGAACGTCGTCCGCACCATCTCGATGCAGCCGACCGACGGCCTGATCCGCGGCGCCTCGGTGTCCGACACCGGCTCCGCCATCAGCGTGCCGGTCGGCGACGTGACCAAGGGCCACGTCTGGAACGCGCTCGGCGAGTGCCTCGACGAGCCCGGCTACGCCCGCGACGCACCGCGCTGGACGATCCACCGGCACGCGCCGCGGTTCGACCAGCTCGAGGGTCGCACCGAGATGCTGGAGACCGGCATCAAGGTCATCGACCTGCTCACGCCCTACGTGGCCGGCGGGAAGATCGGCCTGTTCGGCGGCGCCGGCGTGGGGAAGACGGTGCTCATCCAGGAGATGATCCGTCGCGTCGCCCAGGAGTTCGGTGGCGTGTCGGTGTTCGCCGGCGTCGGCGAGCGCACCCGCGAGGGCAACGACCTCATCACGGAGATGACCGAGTCCGGCGTCATCGAGTCGACCGCGCTGGTCTTCGGCCAGATGGACGAGCCGCCTGGCACGCGGCTGCGCGTCGCCCTCTCGGCGCTGACCATGGCCGAGTACTTCCGCGACGAGCAGAACCAGGACGTGCTGCTCTTCATCGACAACATCTTCCGGTTCACCCAGGCCGGTTCCGAGGTGTCGACCCTGCTCGGCCGCATGCCCTCGGCGGTGGGTTACCAGCCCACCCTCGCCGACGAGATGGGCGAGCTGCAGGAGCGGATCACCTCGACCCGTGGCCGTTCGATCACCTCGATGCAGGCGATCTACGTGCCCGCCGACGACATCACCGACCCCGCACCCCACACCACGTTCGCCCACCTCGACGCGACGACCGTGCTCTCGCGGCCGATCTCGGAGAAGGGCATCTACCCGGCCGTCGACCCGCTGGACTCGACCAGCCGGATCCTCGACCCGCAGTACATCGGCCAGGAGCACTACGCGGTCGCCCAGACGGTGAAGCAGGTCCTGCAGCGCTACCAGGAGCTGCAGGACATCATCGCCATCCTCGGCATCGACGAGCTCTCCGAGGAGGACAAGGTCACCGTCCAGCGGGCCCGCCGCGTGGAGCGCTTCCTCTCGCAGAACATGTTCGTGGCCGAGGCCTTCACCGGGCAGCCGGGCTCGTTCGTGCCGCTGTCGGAGACGCTGCAGGCGTTCAAAGCGATCACCGAGGGCGAGTACGACGCCGTCCCCGAGCAGGCCTTCTTCATGTGCGGTGGCCTCGAGGACCTCGAGCGCAACGCGGACAAGCTCAAGAAGTCCTGAGACGACGCCCGGGACGGCCGGCCCCTCCGCACAGGGGCCGGCCGTCCGGTGTGCGAGAAGTCCGGGAACGCTGCCGGATCGGGGGAACGGTCGGTCACCCGAGTGGGTGGATCGGCGCTATGGTCCCTGCTGGTCAGCGCACCCCGCGCCGACCATGACAGCGATCCGCCCGAGGAGCGGGCACGGGGTGAGGAACGACGTGGACGCGAACGCCGCAGGGCCGAGCAGCCCGGACACGGGCTGGTCGTGGCCACCCTACGCACCGGTGGAGCCCACCGACGCGGAGCCGTTCGGCATCGACGAGTGGGCGCCGGCCACGAGCGTGCGGCGCCCGTGGGTGCGGGTCGGCCGCTGGACGCTGCTGTACCGCCGCGCCGTCTGACAGAGGGCCGCCCTTCCCCCACGCCTCGCAGGCTCGGCGCGGGCCCCTGAAGGGCGGCCGTTCCAGCCTGCGGTCGCGCAGCTAGAGTGACGGTTCCGTCCCTGAGTCCCGAGGAGTGTCGTGGCGACCCTG
This sequence comes from Blastococcus sp. PRF04-17, assembly GCF_023016265.1. Taxonomy (GTDB): domain Bacteria; phylum Actinomycetota; class Actinomycetes; order Mycobacteriales; family Geodermatophilaceae; genus Blastococcus_B. The sequence continues at coordinate 4,138,744 of NZ_CP095412.1, forward strand.
CAGGTCGAGTTGGTGGCCGTCGAGCGGAAGATCTGGTCGGGCGAGGCGAGCATGGTCATCGCCCGGACGACCGAGGGCGAGCTGGGGGTCCTGCCCGGTCACGCGCCGCTGCTGGGGCAGCTCGCCGAGGGTGGCGTCGTGACGATCCGGACCGAGTCCGGGGACGACGTGATCGTGGCCGCCCACGGTGGCTTCCTGTCGGTGAGCGACAAGGGCGTCTCGATCCTGGCCGAGACCGCCGAGATCTCCACCGAGATCGACGTGGAGCGGGCACGGGAGGCGCTGCGGCGCGCCGAGGAGTCCGGCGACGAGCCCGAGGCGCTCGACGCGGCGCGTCGGGCGCAGTCCCGCCTGCGTGCGGCCGGCGCGACCGTCTGACTCCCTGACCTCGCGCAGCCGACCCGCACCGCACCGCCCGCCGGCCCCGTGACGACCACGCGCCAGGGAACGGGCACCGCGCCGTGACCACGGCTCTCGTCGTCATCCTGGTCGGCCTCTTGCTGATGCTGGCCGTCGCGTTCCTCTTGCGCCGCCGCTTCCTGCTGTCGGGGCTCGGCGCGGTCACCATGTGGCTGCGGCCGGTCCGCTCCCCGCGCTGGTCGGTCGGGGTCGCCTGGTACGGCGGCGACGTCCTGCTCTGGTACCGGGGGCTCTCCCTCGCCGTCCGCCCGCACGAGCGGCTGTCGCGCAACGAGATCCAGGTGGAGTCCCGGCGCAGCCCGGGGCGCGAGGACCTCGCGCTCCCGTCGGACGTCGTCGTCCTGACGATCGCGACGCCGGAGGGGCCGCGGGAGCTGGCCATGGACACCTCGACGGTGACCGGCTTCCTGTCCTGGATGGAGGCGGCCCCGCCGGGCACGTGACGGGTCGCTCAGTCCGCCGGCCGCTCCGCGGCGGCCGCCGCGCGCTGGGTGTGCGCGCCGCTGTGCGCGCCCGGCTCCCACAGGACGTCCCCACCGGGGTTCGCGATGCGGGCGAGGATGAACAGCAGGTCCGAGAGCCGGTTGAGGTAGCGGGCCGTCTCCGCGTTGGTCCGCTCGGCGTCGGCGGCGAGCAGTGCCCACACACTGCGCTCGGCACGCCGGGTGACGACCCGCGCCTGGTGCAGAAGCGCTGCCGCGGCCGTTCCGCCGGGGAGGATGAAGCTGTTGAGCTTCGGCAGCGTGGCGTTGTACTCGTCGCACGCCGCCTCGAGCCGCTCCGTGTAGGCGGCGGTGATGCGCAGCGGCGGGAACTGGGGATCGGGCGTGACCGGGGTGGCGAGATCCGCGCCGACGTCGAAGAGGTCGTTCTGGATGCTGCGGAGCAGCTCGGTGACCGGTGGCTCGAGGGCCCCCAGGGCCAGCGCGACGCCCAGCGCGCTGTTGGCCTCGTCGACGTCGGCGAAGGCGTGCAGCCGAGGATCGGTCTTGGGCACCCGGCTCATGTCGCCGAGGTGGGTCTCGCCGGCGTCGCCGGTCTTCGTGTAGATGCGCGTGAGCCGGACCGTCATGACCGGCAGCGTAGTCACGGGCGGTCACGGGCCCGTGCCACCGTAGGGTGGCCGCGTGGAGTGCTTCGAGGTGACCGGCGGAACGGCCCTGACCGGCCGGGTGCGGGTCACGGGTGCGAAGAACAGCGCGCTGAAACTCATGGCCGCGGCGCTGCTGGCGCCGGGCACCACCACGATCGACGAGGTCCCCGACATCCTCGACGTCGCGATCATGAGCGAGGTGCTGCGGCGGCTCGGCTGCGACGTCGACTACGAGCGCACCCCCGGTGGTGGCGGAGGCGGCCGGGTGCTCATCGAGGTGCCGGACAAGCCGTCCACCGAGACCGACTACGACCTCGTCCGGCGGATGCGTGCGTCCATCAGCGTGCTGGGGCCGCTGGTTGCCCGGTGCGGCTCGGCGCGGGTGGCTCTGCCGGGCGGGGACGCCATCGGTTCCCGTGGCCTCGACATGCACATCTCGGGGCTCGAGCGGTTGGGGGCGTCCATCGTCAGCGAGCACGGCTTCCTCGTCGCCACCGCGCCGCGGCTGCGCGGGACGTCGATCTGGCTGGACTTCCCGTCGGTCGGGGCGACCGAGAACCTCGTCATGGCCGCGGTCCTCGCCGACGGCACCACCGTCATCGACAACGCCGCCCGCGAGCCGGAGATCGTCGACCTCTGCGCGATGCTCGGCGCGATGGGCGCCCGCATCGACGGCGCGGGCACGTCCACCATCACCGTCGAGGGCGTCGAGGTCCTGTCGCCGGTCACCTACACGACCGTGCCCGACCGCATCGTCGCCGGCACCTGGGCGATCGGTGCGGTCATGACCCAGGGGGACGTCGTGATCGAGCGCGGGGTGGCCGACCACCTCACGGTCGCGCTGAACAAGCTGACCGATGCCGGCGCCACGGTCGAGCCCCGCGACGACGGCATCCGGGTGGCCATGGACGGGCGGCCGCGCTGCGTCGACGTCGTCACGCTGCCGTTCCCCGGCTTCCCGACAGACCTGCAGCCGATGGCCGTCGCGCTGGCCGCGGTCTCCACCGGCACCGCACTGATCACCGAGAACGTGTTCGAGGGCCGCTTCATGTTCGTCAACGAGCTGGTGCGGCTCGGCGCCGACGTCCGCATCGACGGGCACCACGCCGTCGTGCGGGGACGCGAGAGGCTCTCCAGCGCGCCCGTGGTGGCCACCGACATCCGCGCCGGCGCCGGCCTCGTCCTCGCCGGTCTGGTGTCCGACGGCGTCACCGAGGTGCAGGAGGTGCACCACGTCGACCGCGGCTATCCCGACTTCGTCGAGCAGCTGCGCGGGCTCGGTGCCCAGATCCGGCGGACCGAGCGCCCGGGCTGAGCCGAAACCGCGGTTCTGGTCGCTGTTCTCGCTGCCGAAACCGCGGTTTCGGCTCCTCGGGGAGGGCAGGTCAGCCCCGGAACGAGCCGGCCAGCGTGCGTGCCCGGTCGGCGTCCTCGCGGAAGACCAGCACGTCGGCCCGGTTCGCCACGGGGAACCGGATCGTCGACCGGATGCCCGCGTCGGACAGCACGGCCCGCAGGGCCAGCGCCGACTCGCGGCGCGACAGCGTGGCGATCACGGTCAGCAGGCCCTCGTCCGGTGGGGGAGCCGGCCGCCGGCGGCCGTAGCCCGTGCCGAAGGCCCAGCGCATGAACAGCGCCAGACCCGCGAGGACGACGAACGCGATGACGGGTCCCACGAGGTAGTGCAGGTTGCTCCCCGCGCCGATGGGCACCGCATTCCTCTCGTCCGTGCTCCGTTCGAGTGTGCCACCGCTCACGACTCCGGGGCGGAGCTGCTACCGGCGAGTAACCGCCCTACACTCCGCTGGCATGCCGTTCCCCTCGACGCCGTCGGAGCGCGACCGCCCCTGGGTCATGCGCACCTACGCCGGCCACTCGTCGCCGGCCGAGTCCAACGCCCTGTACCGGCGCAACCTGGCCAAGGGCCAGACCGGCCTCTCCGTGGCCTTCGACCTGCCGACGCAGACCGGCTACGACCCGGACGACGAGCTGGCGGTCGGCGAGGTGGGCAAGGTCGGCGTGCCCGTGACGCACATCGGCGACATGCGGGCGCTGTTCGACGGCATCCCGCTCGACGAGATGAACACGTCGATGACGATCAACGCCACGGCGATGTGGCTGCTCGCGCTCTACCAGGCGGTGGCCGAGGAGCACGGGCACGACGTCAGCAAGCTCGCGGGGACGACGCAGAACGACATCATCAAGGAGTACCTGTCGCGGGGGACCTACGTCTTCCCGCCGGCTCCCTCGATGCGGCTGATCACCGACATGGTCGCCTACACGGTGACGGCCATGCCGAAGTGGAATCCGACCAACATCTGCAGCTACCACCTGCAGGAGGCCGGGGCGACGCCGGTGCAGGAGATCGCCTACGCGATCAGCACCGCGATCGCGGTCCTCGACTCGGTGCGGGACTCGGGGCAGGTGCCGCAGGAGAAGTTCGGCGAGGTCGTCGCGCGCATCTCCTTCTTCGTGAACGCGGGCGTGCGCTTCGTCGAGGAGATGTGCAAGATGCGCGCCTTCACCCAGCTCTGGGACGAGCTGACGAAGGAGCGCTACGGTGTCGAGGACCCCAAGCACCGACGCTTCCGCTACGGCGTGCAGGTGAACTCGCTCGGCCTGACCGAGGCGCAGCCGGAGAACAACGTCCAGCGCATCGTCCTGGAGATGCTGGCCGTCACGCTGTCACGGGACGCCCGTGCGCGGGCGATCCAGCTCCCGGCCTGGAACGAGGCGCTCGGTCTGCCCCGGCCGTGGGACCAGCAGTGGTCGTTGCGCCTCCAGCAGGTGCTCGCCTACGAGACCGATCTGCTCGAGTACGAGGACCTGTTCACCGGCTCCGTCGTCGTCGAGCAGAAGGTCGGCGAGCTCGTCGAGGGCGCCCGCGAGGAGATCCGGCGGGTGCAGGAGATGGGCGGCGCCGTGGCGGCCGTGGAGTCCGGCTACATGAAGGGGGAGCTGGTCGCCTCGCTGGCCGAGCGCCGCCGGAAGATGGAGAGCGGCGAGGACGTCGTCGTCGGCGTCAACAAGTTCGACAGCACGGAGCCCAATCCGCTCACCGCGGACCTCGACACCGCGATCATGGTCGTCGACCCGGCCGTCGAGGCAGCCGCCCAGGAGGCGGTCCGGAAGTGGCGGTCCGAGCGGGACGGCGAGGCCGTGGAGCGCGCACTCGAGCGGCTCCGCCAGGCGGCCGGCACCGACGAGAACCTGATGGAGGCCACCCTCGAGTGCGCCCGGGCCGGCGTGACGACGGGTGAATGGGCCGGGGTGCTGCGCGAGGTGTTCGGCGAGTACCGGGCACCGACCGGTGTGGCCGCCGCGACCGGCGGCGGCGAGGCCGACGAGACGCTGACCCAGGTGCGGGAGCGGGTCCGGGCGACCGGCGAGGAGCTCGGGGGTCGCCTCCGGTTCCTGGTCGGCAAGCCCGGCCTGGACGGGCACTCCAACGGCGCGGAGCAGATCGCGGTGCGGGCCCGCGACGCCGGCTTCGAGGTGGTCTACCAGGGCATCCGGCTCACCCCCGCGCAGATCGTCTCGGCCGCGGTCGAGGAGGACGTGCACGTCGTCGGCCTCTCGGTACTGTCCGGTTCGCACCTGCAGGTGGTGCCGGCGGTCCTGCAGGGCCTCAAGGACGCCGGTCTGGACGACGTCCCGGTGGTGGTGGGCGGGATCATCCCCGACAGCGACGCCCGCCGGCTGCGCGAGCAGGGGGTGGCCCGGGTCTTCACACCGAAGGACTTCGGGCTCACCGACATCATGGGCCAGGTCGTCGACGTCGTCCGCGCGGCGAACGGCCTCGACGAGAAGGTGCCCGAGCCGGCATGAGCGGGGACGGCGCGCCGAGGGTCGAGCGGGACGGGGACGTCGTCCGCATCACGATGACGCGCGCCGCCAGGCGCAACGCCCTCTCCCGCGAGCACCTGACCCAGCTGCTCGCGGCCGTGCGGGAGGTGGGCTCGAGCGACGCCACGGGAATCGTGCTGGCCGCCGAGGGGCCGGTGTTCAGCGCCGGGCACGACTTCGCGGACGTCGCCGGGAAGCCGGTCGCCGAGGTACGGAGCCTGCTGCTGCTGTGCACCGAGCTCATGCAGACACTGCAGGACGTGCCCCAGGTCGTGCTCGCACGGGTGCACGCCCTGGCGACGGCCGCGGGCTGCCAACTGGTCGCCTCGTGCGACCTGGCGGTCGCGGCCGAGTCGGCCGGGTTCGCTGCCCCCGGTGGCAAGGGCGGCTGGTTCTGCCACACCCCGATGGTCGCCATCGCCCGCAACGTCGGCCGCAAGCGCGCGATGGAGCTCGCGCTCACCGGCGACGTGATCGACGCCCGGACCGCCCTGGACTGGGGCCTGGTCAACCGCGTCGTGCCCGATGCCGACCTCGACGAGGCCGTCGCCGACCTGATGCAGCGGGCGACCCGGGGATCCCGGGCGAGCAAGGGCTGGGGCAAGCAGACCATGTACGCCCAGCTCGACCGGCCCGAGCGCGACGCCTACACGACCGCCGTCGAGGTGATGGCAGCGGCGAGCCAGCTCCCCGGCGCCCGCGAGGGGATGGCCGCCTTCCTGGAGAAGCGTTCACCGGTCTGGCCCGACTGACCGCCGCGGGTGAGACGGCGCACATCCGGGATGCCGTCGTCCCCCGTGCGCATTGTTGCTTGCCGTGTGCAACCTGTGGGGCCTCACGCGGAGGCGTGCCCTGGACTTCGGACGGATGACGACCGCCGGCTGTTGACGCCCGCCGCGTCCGCCTCCTCCTCCGCATCCCTCGAAAGGCATCCCCTTCGTGCTCGCACGTCTCCGCCGCGTCCCGTTCGCGGCACAGGTCCTCCTGGCCCTCGTCCTCGGCGTCGTCCTGGGCTTCGTCGCCCGCGAGATCGGCCCCGTCGCCGACGGCTCGCCCAACTGGCTGACCAGCACCCTGCAGACCATCGGCGGCACCTTCGTGACGCTGCTGAAGGCGCTGGTCCCGCCGCTGATCGTCACCGCGGTGATCGTCAGCATCGCCAACCTCAAGCAGGTCTCGAACGCCGCGCGCCTGGCCGGCCAGACGCTGCTGTGGTTCGGCATCACCGCGCTGATCGCCGTGGCCATCGGCATCGGCCTGGGCCTGCTCACCGAGCCCGGCCGCAACAGCTCCGTGGACGCGTCGGCGCAGACCGACCCCGGCACCACCGGCTCCTGGTGGGACTTCCTCAACGGTGTGGTGCCCGGCAACATCCTCGGGCTGCAGGGTTCGGCAGGTGACGACGGCTCCGTCGGCCTGTCGTTCAACGTGCTGCAGCTGATCGTCATCGCCGCTGCCGTCGGCATCGCGGCGCTCAAGGTCGGCGACGCGGCCGAGCCGTTCCTCGGCTTCGTGCGCTCTGCGCTGACGATCGTCCAGAAGGTGCTCTGGTGGGTCATCCTGCTGGCGCCGCTGGGCACCGTCGGCCTGATCGGCAACGCCGTCGCGAGCTACGGCTGGAACTCGCTCGGCTCGCTCGGTGTCTTCGCCGGTGCGGTGTACGCGGGCCTGGCGCTGGTGCTGTTCGTCGTCTACCCGGTGCTGCTGCGCCTGCACGGCCTCTCGCCGCTGCGCTGGTTCGCCGGCGCGTGGCCGGCCATCCAGCTGGCATTCGTGTCCCGCTCCTCGATCGGCACCCTGCCGGTGACCGAGCGGGTGACCGAGCAGAACCTGGGTGTCCCGCGGTCCTACGCCTCGTTCGCCGTGCCGCTGGGCGCGACGACGAAGATGGACGGCTGCGCGGCGATCTACCCGGCGCTGGCGGCGATCTTCGTCGCGCAGTTCTTCGGCGTCGACCTGTCGATCACCGACTACCTGCTCATCGTCCTGGTGTCGGTCGTCGGATCGGCCGCCACCGCCGGCGTGACCGGCGCGGTCGTCATGCTGACGCTCACGCTGTCGACCCTCGGCCTGCCGCTGGCCGGCGTCGGGCTGCTGCTGGCGATCGACCCGATCCTCGACATGGGCCGCACCGCGGTGAACGTCGCGGGCCAGGCGCTCGTGCCGACGATCGTGGCCAAGCGCGAGGGCATCCTGGACGTCGAGCGCTACCGGTCCGGCCGCCCGGCCGAGCCGCTGGCACCGGTCGAGCGGACCGGCGGTGTGGACGCCGATCTGCGTCAGCCCGCCACGGTCTGAGAAAGGGCCCGGTCCTCCCTCGGGAGGGCCGGGCCCGTCGTCGTCACCGGGTCAGGTCCTCGCAGCCGGACTCGTCGGGCAGCAGGGGGCGGAAGGTGACCGACCACCGATCGCCGTCCGGGGTCGTCCACGGGGTGAGCTGGGTGGCGCCCGCAGCCGCCTCCAGCAGCGGCGCCACCTCGGTGCCGGTGACCGTTGCGCAGCTGAAGCCGGGCGGACCGGGCAGCGGTGCGCCCGGGAGCTCCGGTCCGGGCCAGGGCATGGCCGGGTAGTCGAGCCCGTCGCCCGGGTCGGTCCACGGGGCGGTGATCACCGCGACGGCGGACGGCTCGTAGGCGGTCGTGTCCGTCATCCCGAGGTCGGTCAGCGAGTTCAGCAGCTCGGCGAGACGGTCCCTCGCGGCCGCCTGGTCGGCGGTCACCCCCTGGGCGCTCCCGCCCTCCGGCGTCTCCCACAGCGCGTAGACCTCGCGGACGTACGTGTCGTCGGCCGTCACGAGGGTGAAGCGGGTGGTGAAGGCGTCGGCCACCGGTGGCGAGCCCAGATCCCCGGTCTCGGCGACCCCGGCCGCCAGGGCCCGGTCGACGACGTCCTGCACCTGGGCCTGGTCGATCTCCTGCACCTGCACGTTCGGCAGCGCCGGGCCGGGATGGATCGCGGGCACCGGGCCCTGGGTGATCACCTGTCCGTCGGCGTAGACCGCCACGACGGGCAGCCGTCCCACGGCCGCCGACGGCATGACGAATCCACCGGTCTGGTCCACCCGGAGCACGAGACCCGCGGCCGGAGCAGGCTCCGCCGACGACGGTTCGGGTGCCTCGTCGGCCGTCCCGCGGGCGCCACAGGCGGACAGCAGGAGCAGCACGGCCAGCGCGGCGGGCCGGAGGGAGCGCCTCATGGTCATGACCGTAGGACGGCCGACGGCGCCTCCGGGTTGCCCCGGGGAGGACACGAAATCATCACGAAGTCACCGCGACGGGCCACCGGGTACCGTCGGCCACCGTGCGCCTGGTCATCGCCCGTTGCTCCGTGGACTACATCGGGCGGCTCACCGCCCACCTGCCGATGGCCTCGCGCCTCCTGCTGGTGAAGGCCGACGGCTCGGTCTCGATCCACGCCGACGACCGCGCGTACAAGCCGCTGAACTGGATGAGCCCGCCCTGCACCCTCAAGGAGGAGCTGGCCGACGGGTCGGGCACCTGGACGGTCACGAACAAGGCCGGCGAGCAGCTGATCATCACCATCGAGGCCGTGGAGCACGACTCCAGCCACGAGCTCGGCGTGGACCCCGGCCTGCAGAAGGACGGCGTGGAGGCCGAGCTGCAGCGGCTGCTGGCCCTGCACGTGGAGACCTTCGGCCAGGGCTGGTCGCTGGTCCGGCGCGAGTACCCGACCGCGATCGGCCCGGTGGACCTGCTGTGCCGCGACGCCGCGGGCGCCGTCGTGGCGGTGGAGATCAAGCGCCGCGGCGAGATCGACGGCGTCGAGCAGCTGACCCGGTACCTGGAGCTGCTCAACCGCGATCCGCTGCTCGCCCCGGTCAAGGGGGTGTTCGCCGCGCAGGAGATCAAGCCGCAGGCGCGGGTGCTCGCCCAGGACCGCGGCATCGACTGCGTGACCGTCGACTACGCCGTCCTCAAGGGCACCGACGACCCCTCCGCCCGGCTCTTCTGACCCCTCCCGGCCGGCTGGAGCCAGCCGGCCAGGGCGGCGGTGTTCATCCGCAGGATCTCGACGGCCAGCTCCGTGGTCACCGTGGCGAGCACGTCGCGATCGCTGTGGATGTTGCCGTTCGCGCTGTCGGCTCCCTCGATCGTGAGCACCGCCGGGATGCCGGCGTCGATGAAGGGCACGTGGTCGCTGGCGAAGGGTCGCAGCGACGTCTCGACGGCGAGCCCGGTGTACGTCGCCGCCGCGGCCGCCAGGTCGTCGATCAGCCCCTGCGACAGCGGCGCCCCCTCGAGCAGCACGGCGGGTGCCGCGGTGTTCAGCGAACCCACCATGTCGAGGTTGAGCACCGCCCGGATGCGAGCCCGCTCCTCCGGCGGCAGGGCGGCCACGTACTGGCGGCTGCCGTGCAGGCCCTGCTCCTCGCCGCCGAAGAGGATCACCCGCAGGTCGTGTAGCCAGGTCCGCCCGGCGAGCACCCGGCCCAGTTCGAGCGCCCCGGCCGATCCGCTGCCGTTGTCGTCGGCCCCCGGCGCGGGGGCGGAGGGCCCGCCGGCGAGGTTGACCGAGTCCAGGTGGGCGGTCACCAGGACGACGCCCCGGTCCGCGTCGGCGGTACCGGGCAGATCGGCCAGGACGTTGGTGCTCGACCCGCTGCCCACGGTGATCGAGTGGCGGGTGACCGCGAGACCGGCGTCGGTCAGCCGGGTGCAGACCCACTCGACCGCCTCGCGGAACCCGGTGCTCCACGAGTGCCGGGTCGGCAGGCCGGTCAGGAACGCCAGCGACGCGTCGAACGACTCCGCCGAGAGGTCCGACAGGAGCGCCGCGACGTCGTCGTCGACGGCGCGGGCCGCCGCCACCGGCCGGCCGACGACGACGGTGCCCAGCGGCAGCGGCTCGACCCGCCAGTCGGCGTGCTCGGCGGCCTCCGCCCGGCGGGGCGCCGGCACTCCCGACAGGTCGACGACCAGGTGCCGGCCGTGGTCCAGCAGGACGGGCACCTCCGGGTGCGCGGCCTGGAAGGACCGGCCGACCTGGGTCACCAGGGCCGGCCGGCCGGCGCGGCCGGCCGCCGGCCACTCGAAGACCTGCTCGCCGAAGCGGGCCTGCGCCTCGCCCACAGCCTGCGTCATGTCGACCTCCGTCGTACCTCGAGCCGGTCGGGGGCCAGGTGCACCACCTCGAGCACCTGATGCCCGCCCCGGTCGGTGCTCACCGACACCGAGCCGGCGTCCGCGGTGGACCAGCGGCCCGGCACCGGCTCGCGGGCGTCCCCCCGGCCGATGGCCCACTCGGTGAAGGAGCCGTCGTCGGCGAACTCGATGCCGTCCCGCCCCCGCGCCGGCGGGAAGGGGTGGTCGGCCGGCCGGTAGACCGCGACGTCGCCGTGGTCCTCCTCGAACGAGTGCAGCCACCGGCCGGCGAGACCCTGGATGGGCACGGACATCCGGCTCAGGCCGAGGAGGCCAGGCTGGAGGACCGGATGAGCGACGAGCGGACGACGTCCAGGCAGGCCTCCATCCGGGCCGCCTGCCCCCGCGTGAACATGACCATTCCCCGGTCGTCGGTGTAGTCCATGAAGTCGTAGAACAGGTCGCCGTTCGGACCGTTGCCGCACGTGACGTGCGGGAACGTCGGCACGCCGAAGTTCGGGCCCGCCGCGTTCGGGGTGTCGTCGACCTCGTCCGTGCCGCCGCACCCGGTGCCGTCGTCGCCCCAGATGTGGAACAGGTTGAGGTAGTGACCCACCTCGTGGGTGGTCGTCCGGCCGAGGTCGAAGGGGGCGGCGGCGGTGCCGGTGGTGCCGAAGGCGGTGTGCAGGCTGACCACGCCGTCGGTCTCCGGCGGCCCGCCGGGGAACTGCGCGTAGCCCAGCAGGCCACCGGAGAGCTGGCAGACCCAGATGTTGAGGTAGCGGTCGGCCGGCCAGGGGTCGGCGCCCCCGGTGGCGCTGCTCTTGACCCGGTCGTCGGAGTCGAACGCGGTCACGTCGGTCTGCGTGCGGGTGATGCCCGAGGTAGCGAACCCGTCCGGGTCGGTGGTCGCCAGCTCGAACTCGATGCGGGTGTCGGCGATCAGGGCGGTGAACGGCTCGGGCACGATGCCGATGTCGTCGTTGGTGCCGCGGAAGTCCCGGTTCAGCACGTCGATCTGGCTGCGGACCTGCTCGTCGGAGAGGTTCTGCGCCTCGGTCCGCCAGACCACGTGGACCACGACCGGGATGCGCGCGACGCCCTCGAAGCGGTCCATCCCCCCGGCGGCCAGGAAGGCCAGCGTGCCGTTCTCGATCGCCGACCGGGCGTCCCGGTAGGCGGCCGACTCGTTGAGCAGCCGGCGGTGCACCACCATCGCGCCGCAGCCGCGGCGGGCCGGTACGTCGTCCTGCGGGCCGCGCGGGCCGACGATGTTCGGGGGGTCCATCGCGGTGCTGCCCGAGTCCCGCGGCGTGCTGTTCTCGTTGTCGGTCATGCCTGTCGCCGTCCCTTCGTTCCCCACGGGGCGCGGTGCCCCCCGGGCGGCTGAGGGGCGACCGCCACTCCTCGGGCGGTCGCTGTCGGGAGGAGACCGGGGACTCGGGCTGGGATACGCCGGCCGCGAGGCGGCTCGTCCACGGCGGGAAGGGTAGGGCGGATCGCTCGTCGGCGGTGCTCTTCCGTGCGCGGCTGTGGACGGCCAGGGTGCGTGCATGACCCCACCCCGGCACGCGGACACCATCGACGACGTCCTCTCGCTGCTGGCCGACGTCGTGGACGAGGCGGTCCGGGACGCCGACCGCGTGGGGTACTTCGCCGCCCTGTACCGGCAGGTCACGGTGGCGATCGCCCGCGCGATCGACGACGGCGTCTTCGAGGACGGCGAGCGGATGAGCCGGCTCGACGCCGAGTTCGCCAACCGCTACTTCGCGGCGCTGCACGCCTGGCGGGCCGCGGGGACGCCGAGCCGGAGCTGGCGGGCCGCCTTCCGGGCCGGCGCCGACGCCGGGCCCGTGCTCGTGCAGCACCTCGTGCTGGGCGTCAACGCGCACATCAACCTGGACCTCGCGGTGGCGTCGGCACGGCTGCTCCCCGGCGACGCCATCCACGGCCTGCGATCCGACTTCGACGCGGTGAACGAGATCCTCGCCGAGGAGCTGGCCCGGTTCCAGGTCGCGCTGGCCGATCTCTCGCCGCTGCTCGGCACGCTGGACGTCGTCCTCGGGCGGCTGGACGAGGAGATCGTCGGTTTCAACATCGAGAAGGCCCGCGGCGAAGCGTGGGACGCCGCGGTGCTGCTCGCCGCCCAGCCGCCCGACGCGCAGGAGGCGGGGGAGCGGATGCTCGACCGCTACGCCGCCGGCCTGGCTCGCATCGCCCTCGCGCCGCCGTTCCCGCTGACCGCGGCGCTGGACCTGCTCCGGGCCACGGAGCGGACGCCGGTCCCGGAGACGATCCGCCGCCTCGACCGCGCCCGGGTTACCGGCCGGTAGCCACCGCGCACGCCGACGTCGCCGGATGAGACTGCGCCGGCAGGCGGCGAGATCCCCTGCGGAGCAGTGATGAGAGACTGCCCGCGATCCCGTCGTGAGGAGTGGCACCGTGGCCAGGGAACTGAACGAGGTCGGCGTCGTCGGACTGGGCACCATGGGTGCCGGCATCGCGGAGGTGCTCGCGCGCGCGGGCCTGACGGTCACGGCCGTCGACGTGAACGACGAGGCGGTGGCCCGGGGCAGGGCGCACGTCGAGCACTCCACCGAGCGGGCGGTCGGCCGGGGCAAGCTGGACCCGGCCGAGCGCGAGGCGATCCTCGAGCGGCTCCGGTTCTCCACCTCGCTCGAGGACCTGGCGAACTCCGAGCTGGTCATCGAGGCCGTGCCCGAGCGCATGGAACTCAAGGCCGAGATCTTCGCCCAGCTCGACAAGATCTGCCCCCCGGACACGATCCTGGCCACCAACACCTCCAGCCTCTCGGTGACCGAGCTGTCGGTGGTCACCGGCCGGCCGAGCAAGGTCGTCGGGATGCACTTCTTCAACCCGGCGCCGGTCATGAAGCTGGTGGAGGTCGTGCAGACCGTCGTCACCGAGCCGTCGGTGATCGAGGACGTCGAGGCGCTGGCCGAGCGGCTGGGCAAGGTCGACGTCACCATCGGCGACCGCGCCGGGTTCATCGCCAACGCGCTGCTCTTCGGCTACCTCAACCACGCCGTCTCGATGTACGAGAACCGCTACGCCAGCCGCGAGGACATCGACGCGGCCATGCGCCTGGGCTGTGGCCTGCCCATGGGCCCGTTGGCCCTGATGGACCTCATCGGCATCGACACCGCCTACGAGATCCTCGACACGATGTACAAGCAGTCGCGCAACCGGCTGCACGCGCCGAGCCCGATCATCAAGCAGATGATGACCGCGGGGCTGCTCGGCCGGAAGGTCGGCCGCGGCTTCTACACCTACGCCGAGCGCGACTCCGCGGAGGTCGTCCCCGATGCCCAGACGCCCACCGCCGGCGGGGCGGCCGAGGGCGCCCGTCCGGTCGAGACGGTCGGCGTCGTCGGCTCCGGCACGATGGCCACCGGCATCATCGAGGTGGTGGCCAAGGGCGGTTACGACGTCCGGTTCGTCGCCCGGACCCCCGAGAAGGTCGAGGCGGTGCACACGGCGCTCGCCAAGTCGCTGGAGAAGCAGGTCCAGCGCGGCCGGCTCGACGAGGGGACCCGGGACGAGGTCCTCGGCCGCGTCGACGGTACGACGTCGCTCGACGAGCTCGCCGACCGCGACCTCGTCATCGAGGCCGTCGTCGAGTCGCTGTCGGTCAAGGAGGCGCTGTTCGCCAACCTCGGCGAGATCGCCAAGCCCGGCGCCGTGCTGGCGACCACGACCTCCAGCCTGCCGGTCATCGAGTGTGCGAAGGCCAGCGGCGGCCGTCCGACGTCGTCGGCATGCACTTCTTCAACCCCGCGCAGGTCATGAAGCTGGTCGAGGTGGTGTCCACGATCTCGACCGCGCCCGACGTGGCGGCCACCGCGCACGCGGTCTCCCAGCAGCTCGGCAAGCACGCGGTGTCCTGCACCGACCGCGCCGGGTTCATCGTCAACGCGCTGCTGTTCCCCTACCTCAACGACGCGGTGAAGATGCTCGAGGCGCACTACGCGACCGCCGACGACATCGACGCCGCCATGAAGGTCGGCTGCGGCTATCCGATGGGCCCCTTCGAGCTGCTGGACGTGGTCGGCCTCGACGTCTCCCTGGCGATCGAGCGGGAGCTCTACACCGAGTTCCGCGAGCCCGGGTTCGCGCCGGCGCCGCTGCTCGAGCACCTGGTCACCGCCGGCTACCTCGGGCGCAAGACCGGCCGCGGGTTCCGCGACTACGCCGGCCGCTGACGCGGGTGCCCCGGAGGAGGAGGGGCCCCACGCCGCGCCGCGCGCCGGTCGCCCGGCAGGAGACGGTCGAGGAGGCGCCGGACGGCGACTGGGTCGTCCGGACGCTGACCGGGTCGGCCACGGGCAAGACCTACCGGTGCCCGGGGTGCGACCAGGAGATCCGGCCGGGGACGCCGCACGTGGTGACCTGGCCCGCCTACGCCCGCGCCTCCGACCTCGATCCGTGGGACGTCGACTCGGCGGCGGACTGGCGGCGGCACTGGCACACCACCTGCTGGCGGGCGCGGGTCAACCGCCGCTAATCGGCGAACACCACGACGTTGTCGACGTAGCTGCCGGTCGCAGCGTCGAAGGCGCCGCCGCACGTGATGAGCCGGAGCTCCGCGCCGGGCGTCGCCCCGTAGACGGCGGAGGTCGGGAAGGCGGCCTTCGCGTGCCGCTCGACCCGGGTGACCGCGAAACGGTGCGTCGTGCCGTCCGCGTGCTGCACCACGACCGGGTCGCCCACGGCCAGCTCGTCGAGCCGGGCGAACACCCCAGGCGCGCCCGCCCAGTCCACGTGGCCGGCGACCACGGCGGGACCGGGCCGGCCGGGTACCGCGCTGCCGGTGTACCAGCCGGCGACAGCGGCGTCCGCGGGCGGCACGAGAGCTCCGGTATCGCTCAGCCCGACCGGCGTCACGGGGCTGTCCGTGCCGAGCGAGGGCAGGCTCAACCGGCTGGGCGGCGCCGACGGGCTCGCGGGCTCCGCGACCGGCGCCGGCACCACGTCGGCCGGCACCACGTCGGCCGGCACCACGTCGGCCGACGCCGCGTGGGCCGACGCTGCATGCGCAGGCGGCACGATCGCGAGTGCCGCGCCCGCTGCGGCCGCGGTTCCGACAACCCGTCCGCGACGGGACGACAGGGCGCCGGCCACGGCCAGGGCCAGGAACACCGCGGCGCCGGATGACGTGCGGCCGCCGCCGGCCTCCACCGCGCCGATCGGCACGCGCTGCGCTCCCGCGGCGTCGACCACCATGCGCACGGTCAGACCGCCGTCCGGGCGGTCGAGCACCAGCAGGCTGACGACGGTGCCGGCCATCAGCTCGACGGGCACGTCCTCGTCCGGGGGCAGGCGCACTGCCGAGCGCCCGGCCGGGACGGTCACCGGGGTTCCGGCGCCGGGGAAGGCCAGGCCCTCTGCCAGCGGGGTGCCGTCGGTCAGCCTCACGTCGAGGGTCCCGGCGCCCCCGGCCGCCGCGAGCACCCGGACGCGGGTGCTGCCCGGAGGTGGGGCGCTGAGGTCGTCGGCCAGCACCTGCACGCCCAGATCGGTGAAGGGCCCGGTGATCGCCACGGTCGACGCGCCGCCCGCCCGCACTGCGACGCGGGTGCTCAGCACCGGGGGCGTCGTCGGCGCCGCTCCGGCCGCCCGGAGACTCACCGCATAGGTCCCGGCCGGGAGCTCGGTGAACCCCTCCACGTCGCCGTAGGCGAGCCCGGTGGCGACGTCGGATCCCGGGTCGGTCGTCGTCCCCGCCTCGCCCAGCGGGGTCAGTGCGACGTCCACCGCCGGGCTGTCGGGCGAGAGGTGGGCGACGCGGAGCAGGCCCTCGTCAGCGGCAGCGGCGGGGGAGACCCCCAGCAGGCCGAGGAGGACGGACGCGGCGGCGGCCAGCAGCCCGACTCGCGATCCTGGGCTCAGGAACGCCCCTGGCCGACCGGCTGGTCGATCGCCTGCGTCGCCGGTCCGGGAGTGCCCGCCGGCGCGCTGGTGCCGGTGGTGGCGCCGGGCCGCGGAGGCATCGGCAGCTGGCGGGTGGCGGCTCGGCCGCCCGCGTGGGCTGGCGGGCGGCACCGGCCTCGCCGTCGCCACGGGCCGGCTGTGTCTGGGACGCCGGCTGGGGAGCGGGGGAGGGACGGCGTTCACCCTGCTGGGCCGGAGCCTGACTCTGGGCGGGAGCCTGGCTCTGGGCGGGAGCCTGGTTCTGGGCGGGAGCCTGGTTCGGTGCCGGCTGATTCTCGGCCGGCGCCGGCTGCGGACGGTCGCTCAGATCGGGCAGCGTGTTGAGCAGCTGGCGGGCCTGGATGAGGCGGCTGGTGAGCTCGTCGCGCACGTCGCGGATGGCTTCGGCCTTGGCCTCGGCCTCGGCGACGAGCTGTGCGGCGCGCTGCTCGGCGGCGGCGATCCGCTGCCGGGCGGCCTCGGTGGAGACGCGCTCGCGCTCCTCCTCGACCCGGGCGGCCTCGGCGCGGCGGGAGCGCTGCGCGATGTCGAAGTCCTCCTCGACCTTGGCGCGGCGGGCCTGCGACTCGGCGTCGAGCCGGGCCACCCGCTCCTGGGCCTTGCCGACGAGCTCGTCGGCGCGGATCTGTGCCTTCTGGGCGATCTGCTCGGCGTTCTGGCGGGCCTCGGCGAGCATGCGCTCGACCTCCGCCTGGCCGGCGGCGTGCCGCTCGAGCAGCGCACGCTCCTCGGCGGCGGTCTGCTCGCGGACGGCCTGGGCGTCGAGCTCGGCGGCCCGGCGGATCTCCGCGGCCTCCTCCTCGGCGAGGGTCAGCATGTGCTGGATCCGCTCGCTGATGTTCTCGAACGTCGGAGCCGCGGCAGTGGCGGCCTTGCGGCGCAGCGACTCGATCTCCCCGTGCAGCGCCGACAGTTGGCTGGCCATGTCGGCCGACCGGGCCACGGCCGCGTCGCGGTCGGCCAGTGCGATCCGGAAGTCGGCCTCGAGCCGCTCGATCGTCTCGGCGACCTGATTGCGGTCGTAGCCCCGCAGCACGACGTCGAACGAGTGCTGAGCCTCGTGCATCTGCAGCGGATCGTGGCGGGGATCGGTCATGTCCTCATCCTCGCAGACGCCGAAACGTCGCGTCAGCGTGTCGGGGCGAGAGCGGTGCTCCTGTGGCAACTGTTCTGCGAGGTCCCCTGCAGGGTCCCGCCGCGAGCTTGCGAGTGGTGGGGGGCAGGGGGTCCCTCATCACACCCCGCGGAAGCGGTTGATCGCCTCGAGGTGCTTCTCGCGCTTCTCGCCGTCCTTGACGCCGAGGCCCTCCTCGGGGGCGAGGGTGAGCACGCCGACCTTGCCCTGGTGAGCGTTCTTGTGGACGTCGAGGGCGGCCTGGCCGACCTCCTCCATCGGGTAGACCTTGGACAGGGTCGGGTGGATGAGGCCCTTGTCGATGAGCCGGTTGGCCTCCCACGCCTCCTTGTAGTTGGCGAAGTGCGAGCTGAGGATCTTCTTCAGGTTCATCCAGAGGTACCGGTTGTCGTACTGGTGCATGTACCCGGTGGTCGACGCGCAGGTGATGACCGTGCCGCCCTTCTTGGCGACGTAGACGCTGGCGCCGAAGGTCTCCCGACCGGGATGCTCGAAGACGATGTCGACGTCCTCGCCACCGGTGAGCTCGCGGATCTTCTTGCCCAGGCGCTGCCACTCCTTGGGGTCCTGGGTGTTCTCGTCCTTCCAGAACGCGTACTGCTCGGCGGAGCGGTCGATGATCAGCTCGGCGCCCATCCTGCGGACGATCTCGGCCTTCTCCGGGCTGCTCACCACGCAGACGGGGATCGCGCCGCCGTTGAGCGCCATCTGGGTGGCGTAGGAGCCCAGGCCGCCGGAGGCACCCCAGATCAGAACGGTGTCGCCCTGCTTCATGTTGGCGCCGTTGCGGCTGACCAGCTGCCGGTAGGCCGTGGAGTTGACCAGCCCCGGCGCGGCCGCCTCCTCCCAGGAGAGGTGGGCGGCTTCGGCATCAGCTGGTTGCTCTTGACCAGCGCCAGCTCGGCCAGGCCACCGAAGTTCGTCTCGAAGCCCCAGATGCGCTGCTGGGGGTCCATCATGGTGTCGTCATGGCCGGCGGGGTCCTCGAGCTCCACCGACAGGCAGTGCGCCACGACCTCGTCGCCGGGCTTCCACTTGTTCACGCCCGGACCGACCTTCAGCACGACTCCGGCCAGGTCGGAGCCGACCACGTGGTACGGCAGGTCGTGCCGCTTCGTCAGCTCCGAGACCCGGCCGTAGCGCTCGAGGAACCCGAACGTCGACACCGGCTCGAAGATCGACGTCCAGACGGTGTTGTAGTTGACCGACGACGCCATGACGGCCACGATCGCCTCGCCCGGGCCGAGCTCCGGCGTTGCGACCTCCTGGACGTGCAGCGACTTGCGCGGGTCCTTCTCCTTGGTGGCCATGCCCTCGAACATGTCCTGCTCGTCCTTGCGCACCACCACCGCGCGGTAGGACTCCGGCACGGCCAGACCGCCGATCGCGTCCAGCTGGTCGGCGAGGATGGCGTCCCTGATCTCGTTCACGCGTGCTCCCGGGTCGTCGATGGCTCGGTGCGGTGAGGGGATGTTACTGGTCAGTAGATTCAGTGGCCAGTCGCGGGCTCGACCAGCTCGACGAGGACGCCGCCGGCGTCCTTGGGGTGGACGAAGTTCACGCGGCTGCCCGCCGTCCCGCGCTTGGGGACGTCGTAGAGCAGTCGCAGCCCGCGCTCGCGGAGGGTGGCGCTGGCGGCCTCGACGTCGTCCACGCGGAAGGCCAGCTGCTGCAGGCCGGGGCCGGAGCGCCCGATGAACTTCGCGATCGTGGACTCGGGCGTGAGCGGGGCCAGCAGCTGGATACGCGTGTCGCCGTCGCCGACCGCCAGCATGGCCTCGCGGACGCCCTGTTCCTCGTTGGTCTCCTCGTGCACCGACTGCACGCCGAAGGCCTGGGCGTAGAAGGCGATCGCCTCGTCGAGGTCCGGCACGGCGATGCCGACGTGGTCGATGGTGGTGAACAGCTCGCCGGGCAGGCCGGCCTGCGTCTCGGTGGTCACGCGGGCATCCTGCCTGCAGACGTCTGAGACGTCACATCGATGTGGCAGGGTTCACGCACGGGAAGAGGGCCGCCACGCCGGGTCGCTCGTTGATCAGGGCGCCCTATCCTCGGACCACGAGATCTGCACACGACACGGCCGCCAACGGCGGCGGCCCGGCACTGGAGGCAGCATGTCCCGCTCGGTCATCGTCAGCGGCGCCCGCACCCCGATGGGGCGACTGCTCGGCTCGCTGAAGGACTTCTCCGCAGCCGACCTCGGCGGCTTCGCGATCAAGGCCGCGCTGGAGCGGGCCGGCATCTCCGGCGACCAGGTCGACTACGTGATCATGGGTCAGGTCATCCAGGCCGGCGCCGGCCAGAACCCGGCGCGCCCCGCCGCGGTCGCCGCCGGCATCCCGATGACGGTGCCGTCGATCACGATCAACAAGGTCTGCCTGTCCGGCATCAACGCGATCGCCATGGCCGACCAGCTCATCCGCGCCGGCGAGTTCGACGTCGTCGTGGCCGGCGGCATGGAGTCGATGACCCAGGCCCCCCACCTCCTGGCGAACTCGCGCACCGGCACCAAGTACGGCGACACGAAGCTCATCGACTCGATGGCGCACGACGGGCTGTCCGACACCTTCGACCAGGTCGCCATGGGCGTGCTCACCGAGCAGGCCAACGGCCGGTACGACCTGACCCGCGAGGAGCAGGACGCCTTCGCCGCCGCCAGCCACCAGAAGGCGGCGCGGGCGGCCAAGGACGGGATCTTCGACGAGGAGATCACCCCGGTCCTCATCCCGCAGCGCAAGGGCGACCCCATCGAGTTCCGCGAGGACGAGGGCGTCCGGGCCGACACGACCGTCGAGAGCCTCTCCAAGCTCAAGCCGGCCTTCGCCAAGGACGGCACGATCACCGCCGGCACCGCCTCGCAGATCTCGGACGGCGCGTGCGCGGTCGTGGTCATGAGCGCGGAGAAGGCCGCCGAGCTCGGCTGCACCGTGATCGCGGAGATCGGCGCCCACGGCGTCGTCGCCGGACCCGACGCCACGCTCCAGAGCCAGCCGTCGCGGGCCATCCAGAAGGCGTGCGAGCGCGAGGGCATCGACCCGAAGGACCTCGACCTGGTCGAGCTCAACGAGGCGTTCGCCGCCGTCGGGATCGTGTCGACCCGCGAGCTCGGCATCGATCCGGAGAAGGTGAACCCCAATGGCGGCGCCATCGCCCTCGGGCACCCGGTGGGCATGAGCGGCGCACGCATCGTGCTCGACCTGGCGCTCGAGCTGCGCCGCCGCGGCGGTGGCGTCGGCGCCGCCGCGCTGTGCGGCGGCGGCGGCCAGGGTGACGCGCTGATCCTGCACGTGCCCGCCAAGGCGTGACCTCGGACGGTCTGGCGGTCCAGACGGAGGCCCCCACCACCCCACGGGGCAGGCGGGGGCGCCGCGCTGCCGACGTCCCCACCCTCGTGGCGCGCGCCCGCGAGGGCGACGCCCGGTCGGTGGCCCGCCTGATCTCACTGGTCGAGGACGCCAGTCCGGCCCTGCGGGAGGTCGCCGCAGCCCTGGCCCCGCACACGGGGCACGCGCAGGTGCTCGGCCTGACCGGGTCGCCCGGGGTCGGCAAGTCGACGTCGACCACGGCGCTGGTGCGGGCGTTCCGGCAGGCGGGCAAGCGGGTCGGGGTGCTCGCCGTCGACCCGTCGTCGCCGTTCTCCGGGGAGCGCTGCTCGGCGACCGGGTGCGGATGCAGGACCACGCCGGCGACCCGGGGGTCTACATCCGCTCGATGGCCTCGCGCGGGCAGCTCGGCGGGCTTGCCTGGGCCACGCCGCAGGCGCTGCGGGTGCTCGACGCCGCCGGGTGCGACGTGGTGCTGATCGAGACCGTGGGCGTGGGGCAGTCGGAGCTGGAGATCGCCTCCCTGGCCGACACGACCCTGGTCCTCGTCGCGCCGGGCATGGGTGACGGGATCCAGGCCGCGAAGGCCGGGATCCTCGAGGTCGCCGACGTCTTCGTCGTCAACAAGGCCGACCGGGACGGCGCCGACCAGACGGTGCGCGACCTGCGCTACATGCTGTCGCTGGGCGGGCGGCACTCCGAGGCCGGCCACTGGCGGCCGCCGATCGTGCGGACCGTGGCGTCGCGGGAGAGCGACAACGGCATCGACGAGGTCGTCGCGAGGGTGGAGGAGCACCGGCAGTGGCTGGACTCCACCGGGGAGGGGCAGCGCCGGCGCACCGAGCGTGCGGCGCGGGAGATCGAGGCGATCGCGCTGGCCTCGCTCCGCGAACGGATGGGTGACGTGCACGGGTCCGCGGCGCTCGGCGCTCTCGCCGACCAGGTGGTGGCCGGGGGAACCGACCCGTACCGGGCCGCCGACGAGCTGCTCGCGCAGCTCTGACCTGCGGCCAGGGGCCCGGCCCGTGACCATGGACGGGTGAACGGACAACCGGACGCCGTCGTCGTCGGAGCCGGGCCGAACGGGCTGGCCGCCGCGCTGCGGTTGTCGGCCGCGGGGCTCCGGGTGCGCGTCGTCGAGGCCGCCGAGCGACCCGGCGGCGGCATGCGTACCGAGGAACTGATGCGTCCGGGCTACCTGCACGACGTCTGCTCGATCGTCCAGCCGATGGCCGCGGCGGCGCCGTTCTTCCGGGAGTTCGACCCGCAGAGCCGGGGGGTCCGGCTCGTGCAGCCGGAGATCAACTTCGCCCATCCGCTGGACGGCGGCCGGGCCGCGCTGGCCCACCACTCCCTGGAGGAGACCGCTGCCGGGCTGGGGGCGGACGCCGATGCCTACCGGCGGCTGTTCGGCCCGCTCGTGGCCCGCGGCACCGACGTCGTCGACTTCTTCCTCACCAGCCGGCTGCGCAGCCTGCCGACGCGGAGCGTCCCGCAGATAGCGAAGTTCGGGCTGACCGGGCTGCCGAACGTGAGCTGGCTGGCGCACCGGTACTTCGACACGGAGGAGGGGCGGGCGCTGCTGGGCGGGGCGGCGGCGCACGGGATGCTCGACCTCTCCCAGCCGCTGACCTCGGCGCTCGGGATGCTGCTGGTCATGCTCGGCCACCACGCCGGCTGGCCGCTGATCGAGGGCGGGTCGCAGAAGCTCGCCGACGCGATGGTGACCGCGCTCGAGGAGCAGGGCGGCGAGGTCGTCACCGGCCACCACGTCACCGACCTGCGGGAGTTCGAGGGCGTGCCGGCGGTGCTGCTCAACACGACCCCCGAGGCGTTCGTCGCGATGGCCGGTGACCGGGTGCACGAGGGCTACCGACGCTGGGTGTCGCGGTACAAGCACGGGGCCGGCGTCTTCAAGATCGACTGGATCCTGTCCGAGCCGGTGCCGTGGGCCAATCCCGACGTCCGGCGGGCCGGCACCATCCACGTCGCCGGCAACCTGGACGAGACCATCGCCGGCGAGCGGGCGCCCAACCAGGGCCGGCTGACCGACCGGCCCTACGTGCTCGCGGTCCAGCCCACCGTGCCCGACCCGTCACGGGCGCCCGAGGGAGGGCACATCCTCTGGGCCTACGTGCACGTGCCGCACGGGGCGGACGTGGACATGACCGAGGCCATCGAGAACCAGATCGAGCGGTTCGCGCCCGGCTTCCGCGACACGGTCGTGGAGCGGTACACGAAGAACGCCGTCGAGATGGAGCGGTGGAACCCCAGCTACGTCGGCGGCGACATCTCCAACGGCCAGGCGACGCTGCGGCAGATGCTGGCGCGACCCGTGCCCAGGTGGAACACGTACAAGACCCCGGTCGAGGGGGTCTACCTGGCCTCGGCGGCCACGCCTCCCGGTCCGGCCGTGCACGGCACCTGCGGGGACAACGCCGCGAGGGTGGCCCTGCGCGAGGTGTTCGGCGTGAAGCACGCCCCGCCGCTCCGCCCGCCCCTCCGCTGACCGACATCTCGACAAGCCGACATGTCGAGATGCGGCTCAGGCCGGTGACCGGGGCCGGTGATACCGGCGTCAGGCGGATCTCGGTGATCCCAGGAGCGATGCCAGTCGGGTGAGGAGCCGGGTCGGGTCACGAAGATCGGCCGCCGTCACGAAGATCACCTGCCACCCCATCGCGCTGAGGTCGTTGAGCCGCCGGCGGTCCTTCTCCACGTTCTGTGGTTCGCCGTGCCACTTCCCCTCGTACTCCAGAGCGATGCGGTGCTCCGGCCAGGCGAAATCCACGCGGGCGACCAGGCGAGTCGCGGTCCGGACGCGGTACTGGGCGACAGGTGCCGGTAGTCCGGCACGCATCAGTAGCAGGCGCAGGCGGGTCTCCTGAGGCGACGCGGCGAGGCCGTCGGCGAGCTGCACCACGCGTCGCACCCAGCGGCAGTCCCGCCCCAGAAGCCCAGCGGCGGCCGCTCGTACCTCGTCGAGGAAGACGAGGCCGGGGGCGAGGAACTGGTCGAGTGCGACCACCGCCTCGTCGAGCGGCCGGATGGATGCCAGGTCCAGGGCCGTGCGCATCGCGGTCGTGGTCGGGACGCCTCTCCGGCCGAAGACGTGCTCCTCGAGCAGGGCTCGTCGCGACACCAGGACGCCGCGCACGGAGCCGCCGCGGCAGACCGGTGCCACGGTGAGCTCGACCGGGTCGTCAGGGCCGGCCAGCTCGACGCCCCAGAGCACCGCGGCGCTGCGTCCCGACGCGACGGCACCCGGCAGCAGGAACCGCGTCGCGGCAAGGGTGCGCAGCTCATGGGTGACGGGCAAGCCGGCGCAGGCGTAGACGTCGGGGAAGAGACGCTGCCACGCCGAGCTCTGCAGTTGATGTCGGGTCAACCGGCCGGAACGAATGGCCGCCGATCCGCGGAAGACCGTGCCGACGAGTTCGCGTGGCCGCGCGGGACGGGGAGGCACGGGCAAGCTTGACCCGAGCCGGTCGCCGGCCGCGGTCGTGATCCACAGGTCCGCGCCGACATGCGCTCCAGGCCGGCATCCGCCCACCCCGATGCCGGTCTGGAGCGCATCTCGGCGAGAATCACCGCATGGTGCGACCGCTGGGGCTGCCGTTCGACCCCATCCAGCGCGCCGGCGAGACGTGGGAGCAGCGGTTCGGCCCGGCCTCGGCGATGCGCGCCGCGACGAGCGTGTTCCGCGTGCAGCAGATCCTGCTCGCCCGCTTCGACGAGGCGCTCAAGCCGCACGAGCTGACGTTCGCCCGCTACGAGGTGCTCGTCCTGCTCACGTTCAGCCGCGCCGGCGAGCTGCCCCTCAAGGTCATCGGCAGCCGCCTGATGGTGCACCCGACCAGCGTCACCAACGCCATCGACCGCCTGGTGGCCGCCGGATACGTGCGGCGCCGTCCCAACCCGGACGACGGGCGCGGCGTGCTGGCCGGCATCACCGACGAAGGGCGCGCGGTCGTCGAGATCGGCACGAAGGCGCTCACCGACCTCGACTTCGGCCTCGCCGACCTCTCCGAGGACGACCGCGAGACGCTGTTCGGCATCCTCCGTCAGGTGCGGCTCGGCGCAGGAGATGTCGACGCGAGATAGTTGGACGTCCTAGTATTTCTGCATGACCCAGGACGCACGGCAGCGGTGGCAGCAGCGGTACGACGCGGCGATCGAGGCCGGCAAGGTTCGCGACGCCGACTTCACCACGCTGTCGGGTGTCGAGGTCGAGCCGGTCTACGGGCCAGCGGACGAGAGCGCGGTCGAGAACTTCGAGCGGATCGGCTATCCGGGGGAGTTCCCGTTCACCCGCGGCCTGCACGCCACCGGCTACCGCGGCCGGGCGTGGACCATCCGGCAGTTCGCCGGCTTCGGCAACGCGCAGCAGACCAACGAGCGCTACAAGATGATCCTGGCCGAGGGCGGTGGCGGGCTGTCCGTCGCGTTCGACATGCCCACCCTGATGGGCCGCGACTCCGACGACCCCCGCAGCCTCGGCGAGGTGGGGCACTGCGGCGTCGCGATCGACAGCGCCGCCGACATGGACGTCCTCTTCGACGGCATCGACCTGGCCGGCACGACGACGTCGATGACCATCAGCGGACCCGCCGTCCCGGTGTTCTGCATGTACCTGGTCGCCGCCGAGAGGCAGGGTGCGGCAGTCGAGTCGCTCAACGGCACGCTGCAGACCGACATCTTCAAGGAGTACATCGCGCAGAAGGAGTGGCTGTTCGCCCCGGAGCCGCACTTGCGCCTCATCGGCGACCTGATGGAGTACTGCGCCGAGCACATCCCCGCGTACAAGCCGATCAGCGTCTCGGGCTACCACATCCGCGAGGCCGGCTCGACCGCCGCGCAGGAGCTCGCCTACACGCTGGCCGACGGCTTCGCGTACGTGGAGCTCGGCCTGTCCCGCGGCCTCGACATCGAGAAGTTCGCGCCCGGCCTGTCCTTCTTCTTCGACGCGCACATCGACTTCTTCGAGGAGATCGCCAAGTTCCGCGCCGCGCGCCGCATCTGGGCCCGCTGGTTGCGCGACGTCTACGGCGCGCAGACCGGGAAAGCCCAGCAGCTGCGCTTCCACACCCAGACGGCCGGGGTGAGCCTCACCGCCCAGCAGCCGGACAACAACATCGTCCGGACGACGATCGAAGCCTTGGCGGCGGTGTTCGGGTCCACCCAGTCGCTGCACACCAACGCCCTCGACGAGGTCCTGGCGCTGCCCAGCGCGAAGGCCGCGCAGATCGCCCTGCGGACCCAGCAGGTGATCATGGAGGAGACCGGCGTCATGAACGTCGCCGACCCGCTCGGTGGTTCCTGGTACGTCGAGGCGCTCACCGACGAACTGGAGCGGCAGGCCGAGGAGATCTTCGCCCGCATCACGGACATGGGCACCGACGGCACGATCACCTCGGGCATCCTGCGCGGCATCGAGGACGGCTGGTTCACCGGGGAGATCGCCGAGGCGGCGTTCGTCTACCAGCGCGCCCTGGAGAAGGGTGACAAGAAGGTCGTCGGCGTCAACACGCTCACCGGCACGGTCCCGGGCGAGGAGCCGCTGGAGATCCTGCGGGTCAGCCACGACGTGGAACGGGAGCAGAAGGCCGAGCTCGCCGCCCGCCGGCAGCGGCGCGACGACGCCGCCGCCCGCACCGCCGTGCAGCGCCTGGTCGAGGTCGGCCGGACCGACGCCAACATGGTCCCGGCGATGCTGGACGCCGTCCGCGCCGAGGCCACCCTCGGCGAGATCTGCGACGCCCTGCGGGGCGAGTGGGGGAGCTACACGGAACCCGCCCGCTTCTGACGCAAGTTACTGACGCGTAACCGTCCGATCCGCAGGTCGTTCACCACGGCAACACTCCGAGTGCCCCGGTGGAGGTCGTCGTGCGGCGGTGCGTTCCGGTCCTGGTGGCGAGCGCGATGGTGGTCGGGGGCTGGCGGCGCCGGCCGCTGCCAAGCCCGGTCACGGTGGCAAGGCGCACGGCGACCACCCCGGCGTCCTGAACATCCTCCCGCCCGGGCAGTCCGGATCGATCACCGCGGTCGAGGCCGCGGCGGCCCAGTCCGGCACCCTGCCGCGCAACTTCGCCGACCAGCTCGAGATGTACGACGCGCTCAACCACGCCGACCTCGGCGCGCTCACCGAGGGCGACCTCGGCAGCTACTACAAGGACGCCCCGCTCACGCTGAAGAACTCCGACGCCGTTTCCGTCGACAAGCCCAGGCCTGGCGTGACGATCAAGTGGGACAGCTTCGGCGTCCCCTACATCGAGGGGAAGACCCGCGAGGACGCCGCCTTCGGTTCCGGCTACGCCGGCACGAAGGACCGGATGTTCCTGATGGACCTGCTGCGTCATGTCGGCGCGGCGCGGGCGGCGGAGTTCCTCGGCCCCACCGAGGCCAACGTCGCCATGGATCAGGAGCAGCTGCGGGCGGCCTACTACACCGAGGAGGAGGCGGCGGCGCAGATCGAGGAGGCCGCAGTGCGCTTCGGCGAGGAGGGCGGCGCCTCGTCGCCGCACTCGACGCCTACATCGCCGGCATCAACGCCGCGCAGGCCGAGATGTGCCCCGCGGTCGTCACCGGCCCTGACTGCCCGGTGGAGTACGCCGCGCTGCAGAAGACCCCCGAGCCGTGGGACCGGGCCGACGTCGTCTACGTCGCGTCCCTCGTCGGCGGCATCTTCGGCAAGGGCGGGGGAGCGGAGTTCGCCAACGCCCGCTGGCTGCAGCAGCTCGAGGCCCGGTTCGGGCCCGAGGAGGCGCGTCGCATCTTCGACGACCTCCGCCTCGCCGACGACCCGCAGGCGCCGACGACGGCGACCACGTCCGCGCCGTACGCCGGCGGCCCGGTCGACCCGACGCGACCCGGTGTGGCACTGCCCGACCTCGACGGTCCATCGGCGCCGGGCACCGGGGCCGACGCCGGCTCCGGCGGCATCCCGCTGCCGGGCGAGGCGGCGCTGCTGGGCAGCCTCGGCGAGCGGCCGATGGTCGTCGACGGCCCGTTCGGCCCCATCGACCTCGGGGCCGTTCCCGGCGGCATGAGCAACGCCGCCCTGGTCGCCGGTGACCGCACCGTCGACGGCCACCCGCGGGTCGTGTTCGGCCCGCAGACCGGCTACTTCGCCCCGCAGCTGCTCACCGAGCAGGCGGTCGTCGCCCCGGGCATCCGCGCCCGCGGGGTCTCGTTCGCCGGCACCAGCCTCGTCGTGCAGCTGGGCCGTGGCGTCGACTACGCGTGGTCGGCCACCAGCGCCGGCAGCGACCTGGTCGACACGGTCGTCGTGAAGCTGTGCGAGCCGGGCGGCGGGGAGGCGACGGTCGCGTCCGAGGCCTACCTGGTGGACGGCGAGTGCCGTCCCATGGACGTCGACGTGCACGAGGAGACGGCGCTGCCCAACCCGGCCGGCCCGGGACTCCCGCAGACCTACCGGTTCCTCGTGCTGCGCACCGAGCACGGCATCGTCCAGCTGCGCACGACCGTGGACGGCGAGCCCGTCGCCATCGTGACCCAGCGGAGCACGTACGGCCGCGAGCTCGACTCCGCCCTCGGTTTCGAGCGCCTGGGCAACCCCGACCACGTCGCGGACGCCGACGGCTTCCGGGACGCCGTCGCGGCCATCGACTACACGTTCAACTGGTTCTACGTCGACGACAGCGACATCGCCTACTACTCGTCCGGCCGGCTGCCGGTCCGGGCCGAGGGCGTCGACCAGCACCTGCCACGCTGGGGGGACACGAAGTACGACTGGCAGGGCTGGTTGGCCGTCGAGGACCACCCGCAGCAGGTGAACCCCGAGACCGGCTTCCTCGTCTCGTGGAACAACAAGCAGGCACCCGGCTTCGGCGCCGCCGACGACCAGTGGGGTTACGGGCCGGTCCACCGGAGCCAGGCGCTGTCCGACCGGCTCACCGAGCTGGCCGCCGACGGCGGCGTGACGACCACCGACCTGGTGGCCGCCGTGCAGGACGCCGCCACCGTCGACTCCCGCGCCTTCTACACGCTGCCCTCGCTGCTCGACGTGATCGGCGAGGACCCGGAGCTGACCGAGGCCACCACACTGCTGCGGGGCTGGGTGGAGCGCGACGCCCACCGGCTCGACCAGGACCGGGACGGCGCCTACGAGGACCAGGCCGCCATCGCCCTGTTCGACGCCTGGTGGGGCGCCGACACCGAGGGCGTGGCGCAGCACCTCCTCCGCGGCACCCTGGGCGACCTGGTGTCACAGCTGCCGCAGCGCCTCGACGACCACCCGCGGCAGGGCCTCGGCTCGGCCTGGAACGGCGTCGCCTGGTACGGCTACGTGGTGAAGGACCTCGACCGCGTCCGCGGCACGGACCCGGGTGCCTGGTCGCGGGCGTACTGCGGCGGTGGGGACCTCGCCGCCTGCCGGGCCGACCTCCGGGCGTCGCTGGCCGCAGCGGTGGACGAGGTGCTCGCCGAGCAGGGTGTCGCGTCTGTCTCGCAGCTGACCTACGACAAGCACATCGACGACATCCGTGCGACGACGGCGGGCGTGGTCGGGGTCCGGGACATCGACTGGCAGAACCGCCCGACGTTCCAGCAGGTCGTCGCCTTCACCAGCGGGCGGTAGCCCGTCCGCGGCGGGTGGGATGATCGGATCCATGCAGCCCACCCGTCCCGGACGCCCCGACCCCAGGGCGCAGGCACAGCAGGCCCGGATGGCGGCCACCATGTCCGGCGCCGTCGACCTCGCCGCCGTCAAGGCCCGCTCCGAGGCCGCGGCGCGCGCGCAGAGCGCGCCGCCGCCGAGCGCCACCGCCCCGGCCGGCAGCCCCGGTGCCGCGGTCGTCGACGTCACGGAGGCGACCTTCCAGTCCGAGGTCCTCGACCGGTCCTTCCAGGTGCCCGTGGTCCTCGACCTGTGGGCCGAGTGGTGCGGTCCGTGCAAGCAGCTGTCGCCGGTCCTCGAGCGGCTGGCCGCCGAGGGCGGCGGGTCCTGGGTGCTCGCCAAGGTCGACGTCGACGCCAACCCGGCGCTCGCCCAGGGCCTCCGGGTCCAGGGCATCCCGGCCGTCAAGGCGGTCTGGCAGGGGCAGCTCGTCGCCGAGTTCAGCGGCGCCATCCCCGAGGAGCAGGCCCGCCAGTTCGTGACCGAGCTGGTGCGCGCCACCACCGGGGGCGCGGTGCCGGGCGCCGGCGCCGAGACCGCCGAGGGCGCCGAGGACCCGCGCCTCGACGCCGCCGAGGCGGCGCTCGAGCGAGGTGACCTGGCCGCCGCCGAGGCCGCGTACCAGGCGATCCTCGATGCCGAGCCCGACCACCCGGAGGCGGCACTGGCCCTTCGGCAGGTGCAGCTGTTCCGGCGGGCCGAGGAGGCCGGCCCCGACGCGCTGGCCGTGGCCGACGCCGCGCCCGACGACGTCGCGGCGCAGACCCGGGCGGCGGACTTCCTCCTGGGCACCGGAAACATCGAGGCCGCCTTCGACCGGCTGCTCGACGTCGTCCGCCGCACCGGAGGCGAGGACCGCGACCGGGCGCGCAGGCACCTGGTCGAGCTGTTCGCGGTCGTCGGGGACGACGACCCGCGAGTGGGCGCCGCCCGCCGTCAGCTCACCCTCGCGCTCTTCTAAGCGCCCACGTCGCAGGCCGCCAGGCCCTGCACGAAGCCGGCCCGGAACAGGTCCACCTGCTGGAAGCCGCTCAGGTCGACGTCCGGCAGCACCGCCGGGTCGTTGCCGTAGGTCAGCAGGAACTGGACGCTCTCGTCGAGGTCGCCGGGCGAGATGACCACGGCGGCGCCCGCCTGCCCGTTGAAGATTTTGGCCGCGTACCAGCCGGTCAGGCAGAGGGCCGAGCGGACGGCGTCCTCGTCGTCGGTCGAGAGGCCCAGCTGCTCGCGGACCTCGAGGCTGTAGGGGATCGCCACGGCGGTGGCGAGCGCGAAGTCGCCGATCTCGGAGTACGCGGGCCGGCCCAGGTCGGGCTCGTCGAACGCGACGAGGTCCTCCTCTGCGCAGTGGACGAGCTCGAGGTCGGCATCGCGCGCGCAGTCGGGGGCGTCGCCGTCGAAGACCCCGATGTCCGGTGCGTCGAACTCCTCCTCGAAGACGTCGCGGAAGGCCTGGCCCCAGACCGTGGGCAGTGACTCCGCGACGATCTCGAGAAGGACGTCGTACTCGGCGTTCCCGCCGGAGAGTGCCTCGTCCTGGTCCGAGAAGCTGCCCTGCGTGTAGATGCGGTCGGGGCCGAAGTTGTCGCGGCAGGCCTCGACGCCGCTGTCGAAGCCCTCCTGGAACGCCGACACCCGGTCGAAGTAGGAGCCGTGCGCCGACTCCGCGGCGGTGCTCGTGCCGACCGGGTCGCGCAGCAGCAGGTAGCCGCGCAGCAGTTCGTCGAGCTCCGGGCCCCGCAGTCGCGAGTTCGGGGCCTCACCGTCGGCGACCCAGCGGGTCCACGCCCCGGCGAAGCAGTCGGCCTGGGTCTCGGTGGCGATCGACGGCCCGGGTTGCCCCACCCGCCCCTGGACGGCGTGCCCGAACTCGTGCGCCATCACCAGGGCCGGGATGAACTCGCCGTAGCCGTCGGCCAGCTCGGCGAGGAACTGGCGGTCGTAGGTGATCGAGTCCGAGTTGGGGGCCGCGCCCGCCAGGCAGTAGAAGGCGTTGCTCTCCACCTCGAGGGGCTGCGCGCCGCAGCCGACGACGCCGTTCGGGTACTCGCGCGGGTCCACGTCGTCCGGATCGACGCTGAAGTAGCCGCCCTGCAGCGGCGGGAACTGCTCGCCGTACACCTCCGGGAAGGTCTGCCCCCAGAAGAGCTCGAGGTCGGCGAGGGCGTCGCGCGCCCGGTCGTCGACGGTGCCCTCCTCGGCGCCGATGACGGTCACCTCGCCGCTCCCGCCACCGCCGCCGCCCGGGCGGGCCGGCTCCGGGGCTCTCGGCTGGCCGATGACGATGGTGGCGCAGCCGCTCAGGACCAGACCGCCGAGCACCGCCAGGACGGCGGGGAGTGCGCGAGACCTGCCCCGGCGCTGCATGCCTCCTGCATCGCCCCGGCGACGGCCGCGCAAACCCCCACCGGCCGCGTCGTGGGGCTCAGCGCTCCAGCTCGCACGCCGCGCCGCCTTCGAGGAAGCCGGTGCGGAAGGCCCCGACCAGCTCGAAGCCGGAAGCATCGACGTTCGGGAACACCTCGTCGCGGACGCCGTACTCGAGCAGGAACTGGACGGCCTCGTCGATGTCCCCGGGGCTGATGACGGCGTCGATCGAGTCGGCGAACGCGCCGTTGTACCACTGGGCCTCGTACCACCCGGTGAGGCAGACGGCCGACATCGTGGCCGCACCGTCGTCGATCGACAGCCCCGCCTGGTCGCGGACGGCGAGCGAGTAGGGCAGCGCGATGGCGGTGGCCAGCGCGAAATCGCCGATGTCGGAGTAGGCGGGTGTCGCCAGGTCGGTGTCGTCCAGGTACACCGTCTCCTCGGCGGCGCAGTAGCCGAGGTCCCGGTCCTCGAGCCCCTCGCAGTCCGGTGGGGTGCCCTGGAAGCTGTCGATCGCGGGCGGGGTGAACTCCTCGCCGTATGCGGCCGGGAAGACTTCGCTCCAGAACTCCGGCAGCGTGGCCGCGATCCACTGGACGATGAGGTCGAACTCGGCGTTGCCGCCCGACTGGTACTCCTCGTCGCTGGTGAACGCCGCCGCGGTGAAGAGCCGGTCCTCGCCGAAGTCGTCGCGGCAGGGCGCGACGCCGCCGTCGAAGCCCTCGTAGAAGGCCGACACCCGGTCGAAGTACGAGCCGTGGGCCTGGGTGTCGTCGGGGTCGCTGCCCACGTCGTCCCGGAGCAGCAGGAAGCCGCGGATGACGTCGTCGAGCTCCGGTTCGCGCAGCGAGACGTGCTCGGCCTCGCCGGCCGCCACCCACGCCGTCCAGGCCCCCGCCAGGCAGTCGGCCTGGGTCTCGTCCTGGATGCCGCGGCCGGACTCGGCGAAGCCGAAACGGCCCTGCATGGCGTGCCCGAACTCGTGCGCCATGACCACCGGCACGAGGAAGCGGCCATACTGGGTGGACAGCTCGTCCAGCAGCGCCCGGTCGTAGGCGATGAGGTCGCACGACGGGTCGTAGAACGCGTTGCCGGCCACGGAGTCCGGCGAGGTGGGCGACCCCTCGCAGCCGATGCCGGTCTCCGGGTAGGCGCCGGTGTCGATCGCCTCGGAGTCGACGGAGAAGAACCCGTTCTCCAGCGGCGTGTACTCCTCGCCGTAGAACTCCGGATAGGCCTCGGACCAGAAGGTGTCGAGATCGGCGAGCGCGTTGCGGGCCAGCCGGTCGATGTCGCTGTCGCTGACCCCGGTGATGGGGAAGCTCTCGGGGGCGACGTCCACCGGCTCGCCGGGACCGGGTGAGGCTTGGCCGGTCACCATCTCGGCGGAACAGCCGGTCAGCAGCGTGAGCACGACGGCAGCGGGAACGGCGCGGCGCAGGACCTGCCTCATCGGCCTCGTCACCCTCCTCCGGGAAGGCCGGCGCGGTCGCGGTACCGGCGAGATCGGGAGGGGACAGCATGCCTGGCCGGGCATGGAACGGCCACCCTTCACGGCCCGCGTCGAGCCCGCGAGTCGCGAAGGGTGGTGGCCCTGCTACTCGTGCAGGAACCAGACGGTGCCGAGCGGGGGAGCGGCGATGGTGGCGGAGAAGGGCTGGCCGTGCCAGGGCTCCTCGACGGCGTGGATGCCGCCGAAGTTGCCGACGCCCGAACCGCCGTAGCCCTCGGCGTCGGTGTTGAGCACCTCACGCCAGTGGCCGCCCCGTGGCAGCCCGATGCGATAGCCCTCGTGCGGCGAGCCCGAGAAGTTGGTCACGCACGCCAGCGCCGTCCCGCTGCCGCCCTCGTCCGGCCCCTTCGGACCGCGGCCGTAGCGGAGGAAGGAGAGCACGTTGCCCGACGCGTCGTTGGCGTCGATCCACTGGAAGCCGGAGGGGTCGATGTCCAGGCTCCACAGGGCGTCCACCTCCCGGTAGCGGCCGTTGAGGTCGGTGACCAGCTGCAGGATGCCGCGGTGCGCGGGGTCCTCCAGGTGCCACCAGTCCAGCGAGCGGCTCTCCGCCCACTCGGAGTCCTGGGCGAACTCCGACCCCATGAACAGCAGCTGCTTGCCCGGGTGCGCCCACATGTAGGCGAGGTACGCGCGCAGGTTGGCCAGCTGCTGCCACCGGTCGCCCGGCATCTTCCGCAGCATCGAGCCCTTGCCGTAGACGACCTCGTCGTGGCTGATCGGCAGGACGTAGTTCTCGGAGTAGGCGTAGATCATCGAGAACGTCAGCTGTCCGTGGTGGTAGCTGCGGTGCACGGGCTGCTTGCTCATGTACTGCAGCGAGTCGTGCATCCAGCCCATGTTCCACTTGAAGCCGAACCCGAGGCCGCCCAGGTGCGTGGGGCGGGTGACCCCCGGCCAGGCGGTCGACTCCTCGGCGATGGTGACCACACCGGGGACCTCCCGGTACACCGTCGCGTTCATCTCCTGCAGGAACGCCACCGCCTCGAGGTTCTCCCGGCCACCGTGGACGTTGGGCACCCACTCCTCGCGGGAGTAGTCGAGGTAGAGCATCGAGGCGACCGCGTCGACGCGGATGCCGTCGATGTGGAACTCCTTGGCCCAATACAGGGCATTGGCGACGAGGAAGTTGCGCACCTCGGAACGGCCGAAGTCGAAGACGTACGTGCCCCAGTCCAGCTGCTCCCCGCGGCGGGGGTCGGCGTGCTCGTAGAGCGGCGTGCCGTCGAAACGGGCCAGCGCCCAGTCGTCCTTCGGGAAGTGCGCCGGCACCCAGTCGACGATGACGCCGATGCCGGCCTGGTGCGCCCTGTCGATCAGGTACCGCAGGTCATCGGGGCTGCCGTAGCGGGAAGAGGGGGCGTAGTAGGAGGTGACCTGGTAGCCCCAGGACCCGCCGAACGGGTGCTCGGCCAGCGGCATGAACTCGATGTGGGTGAAGCCGGCCGCGACGACGTAGTCGACGAGCTCGTCGGCCAGCTGCCGGTAGGACAGCCCCTGCCGCCACGAACCGACGTGCACCTCGTAGATGCTCATCGGCCGCTCGTGCCAGCCGCCCTGGGCCCGCTCGGCGAGCCACGCGTCGTCGGTCCACTCGTAGGTCGACTCGGTGACGACCGAGGCGTTGAGGGGCGGCACCTCGGTGGCGAAGGCGAGCGGGTCGGACTTCTCCCGCCAGGTCCCGTCGGCGCCGAGCACGTGGTAGCGGTACCGGCTGCCGACCTGCACGTCCGGGATGAAGATCTCCCAGACGCCGGACGACCCCAGCGACCGCATCGGGTACGCGCGGGCCTGCCAGTAGTCGAAGTCGCCGGTGACCTTGACGCCACGGGCGTTGGGCGCCCAGACGGCGAACGAGACGCCCTCGACCGAGCCGCGCGGGGTGTCGTAGCGCCGCACGTGCGCGCCGAGCACCTCCCACAGCTGCTCGTGCCGGCCCTCGCGGATGAGGTGCTGGTCGAGCTCGCCGAGGGTGGGCAGCCACCGGTAGGGGTCGTCGACGGTGTAGGTGCTGGTGCCGCCCTCGCCGTCGCCGTAGGCCACCTCGATCCGGTAGTCCCCCGGCTGCTGGGGCAGCTGCGCCTCGTAGATGCCCCCGCCGTGCAGCTGCCGCGCCGGGTAGCGGGTGCCGTCCTCGTCGACGACGGCGACGGACACCGCGTCGGGCCGGAGGGTCCGCACCACCCAGCCGGCGCCGGTGTGGTGGGTCCCGAGCACGGAGTGCGGATCGTGCGACCACCCCTCGACGACGGCGCGCAGCTGGTCACCGCTGACCTCGCGTGCCTCGGCGGAGGGCGTCGAGTGGCCGGTCTCCTCGGCGCCGGGCCCAGGCGCCGGTGCACCCGTGCCGTCGCCCGGCTCGGCGATCGGGGCCGGTGCGACCACGGGGTCGGCGGTGACCGGGTTGTGCTCGGTGCCGGGCGTGGGGGTGGCCTTCCTGGCGGCGGCCCGCTTGGCCGGTGACGTGACCGGGGCCGCCTTCTTGGCCGCCTTCTTGGCCGGCGTCGCCTTCTTCGCGGGCGCCGCCTTCTTCGCGGGCGCCGCCTTCTTCGCGGGCGCCGCCTTCTTCGCGGGGGCCTTCTTCGCGGCCGACCGCGCGCGCGCCGGCTCGGCGTTCACGATCGGCTCGGCACCGGCGGCCGCCTCGGCCGCCGCCACCTTCTCCTCCACGGCGCGCGTGAGCTCGTCCTTGTCGGGGACGCGCTCCTCGCCTCGGTCGTCGGTGCTCATCGTGTCGCCGTCCTCTGGGGTGCCTTGTGCGTGGTCTGGCTCAGTCGCGCCCGGCGAGCCGGGCGAGGGAGTTCAGCGGGATCATCAGCCAGTGCGGACGATTGCGTGCCTCGTAGACGCACTCGTAAACCGCCTTGTCCGCTTCGAACGCCCGGAGGAGTGGTGATTCACCACACGGGTCGAGACCGCTGGCCTCGGAGTACCCCGTGCAGAAGGCCGCCCGGTTGCGGGCCGCCCACTCCTGGGCGCGGTAGGCGCGCTGGGCGTCGTCCGGCTGCTCCACGAGCATGTGCCGCGCCGCGTAGTCGAAGCTGCGCAGCATGCCGGCCACGTCCCGGAGGGGACTGTCCAGCGTCCGCCGCTCGCTGAGCGGGCGCGCCGGTTCGCCCTCGAAGTCGAGCAGGATCCAGCCGGTGGCCGTGCGCAGCACCTGACCGAGGTGCAGGTCGCCGTGCACCCGCTGGCGGACGACGGGCTCGCGGCTGTCGGCGACCGCGGCGTAGAGCCGCCGCAGACCCTCGGCGTGTTCGGCGAGCTGGGGCACGACCTCCGTCGCGGCGGTCAGCCGCTCGGTCATCTGCGTGGCGACGGCCGCGTACCAGTCCTCGCCGGCCGGTTCCGTCGGGAGGACCTTGGCCATGTCGGCGTGCACCGAGGCGGTCGCCGCGCCGAGCCGCTCGCTGTCGGCGGCGAAGTCGCCGCCGACCTCGTCGGCGTGCAGGTCGCCCTCGGCGTAGAGGTCCCGGACGCTCGCCGTGGCCAGCCGCCAGCCGTCGCTGGCGTTGGGCACGAAGGTCTGCAGCATCGCGACGGTCGCGGGCTCGCCGCCGGCCGGGTCGTCGATCTCGATGTGGCCCAGCAGGGGGCGATGTGCTCGTTGTCGGCGCTGCGCAGCGCCGCGTGGATCTCCACGTCCGGGTTCAGCCCCGGCTCGAGCCGGCGGAAGAGCTTGAGGATCGCCTCCTGGCCGTAGATCAGCGACGTGTTGCTCTGCTCGCCGGAGACGACGTCCCCCGGCAGCCCTTCGGGGATGTAGGCCACGCCGGCCGGGTGGAAGTGCATGGGCCCGATGGTCGAGGCGTTGACGAGGTGGATCAGCCAGGGCGGCGTCGCGTCGCGGTCGCGCATCGCGTCGTAGGCGTAGGTCTCCTTGCCGTCGTTGGCCACGGCCCCGACCAGCGCGCTGGACAGCTCGTCGGCCGGGTGGTCCCGCCACGACAGGGGCACCAGGTAGGTCTCCCTGACGCCGTCGGCGTAGGTGACGCGCACCCGGTGGACCGACAGCACGGGGTGTGCCCGGTCGAGCAGGAAGCCGTCCTCGGTGACCTCGGCCCACTCCCTGCCCTTGCCGCCGAACCACCGCTGGTGCGGCATCCACTCCGCGAAGAGGTCGGTCAGTGCCGTCATGCCTGGCTCCCCTCGGTGCCACCCGACGTCTCCTCGGCGGCGCTCACCACGCCCGCGGCGAGCAGGGTGTCGGCGACCGAGCTGGAGGTGGCCGCTTCCCAGTCCTCGTGCTCGTCGACGGTGGCCTCGGGTGCCGGCTTGGCCAGCTCGAACCAGTAGAAGCCGTGTCCGGCCAGCGTGAGCATGTAGGGCAGGACGCCGATCCGCGGGAACTCCACCCGCCCGGTCAGCTCGATGGGCGTGTAGCCCTCGAACCGGCGCAGGTCGAGTTCCACCGGCTGCGGGAACCGGGACAGGTTGTTCACGCAGAGGACGACGTCGTCGCCGAACTCGCGCACGAACGAGAGCACGGTCGGGTTGCGTGACCCGATCTCGGCGAAGGTCCCGAGCCCGAACGTGGGGTGCTCGTTGCGGACCTGGATCATCCGGCGGATCCAGTGCAGCAGCGACGTGGTGTTGCGCAGCTGGGACTCGACGTTGGTGACCTGGTAGCCGTATACCGGGTCCTGGTTCAACGGCAGGTACATGCGCTGGGGGTCGGCGGTGGAGAACCCGCCGTTGCGGTCCGGCGTCCACTGCATGGGCGTGCGGACGCCGTCGCGGTCACCGAGCCAGATGTTGTCGCCCATGCCGATCTCGTCCCCGTAGTAGAGGACCGGCGACCCGGGCAGCGAGAACAGCAGCGCGTTGAACAGCTCGAGGGTGTTGACGTCGTTGTCGAGCAGCGGGGCCAGCCGCCGGCGGATGCCGATGTTGGCCTTCATGCGGGGGTCCTTGGCGTACTCCGCCCACATGTAGTCGCGTTCCTCGTCGGTGACCATCTCGAGGGTGAGCTCGTCGTGGTTGCGGAGGAAGACGCCCCACTGGCAGTTGTCGGGGATGTCCGGCGTCTGCGCCATGATCTCCGAGATCGGGAAGCGCTGCTCCCGGCGCACGGCCATGAACAGGCGCGGCATGACGGGGAAGTGGAAGGCCATCTGGCACTCGTCGCCGTTCTCGCCGAAGTACTCGACGACGTCGGCCGGCCACTGGTTCGCCTCGCACAGCAGTACCCGGTCCGGGTACTCGGCGTCGACGACCTTGCGCACCTGCTTGAGGAACTCGTGGGTGCGCGGGAGGTTCTCGCAGTTGGTCCCCTCCTCCTCGAACAGGTAGGGGACGGCGTCGAGCCGGAACCCGTCGATGCCGAGGTCCAGCCAGAAGCGCAGCGCGTCGAGGATCGCCTCCTGGACGGCCGGGTTCTCGAAGTTGAGGTCGGGCTGGTGGCTGAAGAACCGGTGCCAGAAGTACTGCTTGCGCACCGGGTCGAACGTCCAGTTCGAGGTCTCGGTGTCGACGAAGATGATCCGGGCGTCGGCGTACCGGGTGTCGTCGTCGGACCACACGTAGAAGTCGCCGTACGGGCCGTCGGGATCGCTGCGGCTGGCCTGGAACCAGGGGTGCTGGTCCGAGGTGTGGTTCATGACGAAGTCGATGATCACGCGCATGCCGCGGGAGTGAGCGGCGTCGAGGAAGTCGTGGAAGTCCTGGATGTCGCCGAACTCGGGCAGGACGGCGGTGTAGTCGGACACGTCGTACCCGCCGTCGCGGAGGGGCGAGGCGAAGAACGGTGGCAGCCACAGGCAGTCGACGCCGAGCCACTGCAGGTAGTCCAGCTTGTCGATCATGCCGCGCAGGTCGCCCACGCCGTCGGCGTTGCTGTCGGCGAAGCCGCGCACGAGGACCTCGTAGAAGACGGCGCGCTTGTACCACTCGGGGTCGGTGCCGGGCGGCGGCAGTGCCGAGTTGCTGCTGGGGAAGTCGGGGACGGGAACGCTCATCGGCGGGACAGACCTCGTTCGGTTCGAGGGGGTGCGGTGGTGGCCGGGACTTGTTCAGACGACCGGTGGCGGAAAGGTCACCGGTCGCTGGAAGGTGACCGCGAAGACGTGCGCGGGTTCCCGGTAGGGGTCCAGCTCCAGGTAGTTGAACTGGCCCCAGTCGTAGTGCGCGCCGGAGAGCTCGTCGGTGACCCCGAACCGCTCGTGCCAGTCCAGTCCGAGCACCGGGAGGTCGAGCGCCGTCGTCCCGATCTGGGTGTGGTGGCTGGACAGGTTGACGACCACGATCACGGCGTCGGCTGAACCGGGGTCGGTCTTCGAGAAGCAGATCAGGTTCGGGTTGTCGACCGGGTGGAAGTGCAGCGTCCGTAGCTGCTGCAGCGCCGGGTGGGCCCGGCGGATCTCGTTGAGCCGCGTCAGGTACGGCGCGAGGCTCCGCCCGGAGGCCTCCGCGGCGGCCCAGTCGCGCGGCCGCAGCTGGTACTTCTCGCTGTCGAGGTACTCCTCGCTGCCCGGCTTGACCGCGACGTGCTCGAACAGCTCGAAGCCCGAGTACACGCCCCACGTCGGGCTCATCATCGAGGCGAGGACCGCCCGGATCTTGAACATCGGCGGGCCGCCGAACTGGAGCGACTCGTGGAGGATGTCCGGGGTGTTGACGAAGAAGTTCGGCCGCATGTAGTGGCTGTTGGCGGCCAGCTCGCGGCCGTAGTCCTCGAGCTCTCCGCGCTCGGTCCGCCAGGTGAAGTACGTGTACGACTGCGTGTACCCCAGCCGCGCCAGCTGGTGCATCATCGCCGGCCGCGTGAAGGCCTCGGCGAGGAACAGCACGTCCGGGTCGGTCTTCTTGACCTCCCAGATCAGCCAGTGCCAGAAGTTCAGCGGCTTGGTGTGCGGGTTGTCGACGCGGAAGATGCGCACACCCGCGTCGATCCAGACCCTGAGCACCCGCAGGCACTCGGCGTAGATGCCCTCGGGGTCGTTGTCGAAGTTGATCGGGTAGATGTCCTGGTACTTCTTCGGCGGGTTCTCCGCGTACGCGATCGTGCCGTCGGGCTTGGTGGTGAACCACTCCGGGTGCTCCTTGACCCACGGGTGGTCCGGCGCGGCCTGCAGCGCGAAGTCCAGCGCCACCTCCATGCCCAGCTCACGGGTCCGCGCGACGAACGCCCTGAAGTCGTCCATCGTGCCCAGCTGCGGGTGGACGGCGTCGTGCCCGCCCTCGTCGCTGCCGATCGCCCAGGGTGAGCCGACGTCGTCCGGGTCCGGGGTCAGCGTGTTGTTGCGGCCCTTGCGGTTCACCTTGCCGATCGGGTGGATCGGCGGCAGGTAGACGACGTCGAAGCCCATGTCGGCGACCGCCGGCAGCCGCTCCTGCGCGGTGGCGAACGTGCCGTGCGTCGGGGTGCCGCCCACGACCGGCCCGGTCGAGCGCGGGAAGAACTCGTACCACGAGCCGTAGAGGGCCCGGGGGCGGTCGACCCACACCTCGTACCGCGGCGAGCGGGTGATCAGCTCGCGCACGGGGTGCTGGTGCAGGTACTCCTGCAGCGACGCCGAGAAGGAGGGCGCGATGCGAGCGGTCAGTTCGAGGTCGGTGCTCCGGAGCGCGGCAGCGGCCGCGGTGACCGCGTCGCGGTGCTGGTCGTCGGCCTCGGCGGCGACCCGGTCGAGCAGCCGGGCGCCCTCCTCGAGGTCGTTGGCCAGCTCCTCCGGGCCCTGCCCGGCCGCGACCTTGACGTCGACGGCGTGGTGCCACGTCGCCAGCGGGTCGCTCCACGCCTCGATGCAGAAGGACCAGCGGCCCTCCCGGTCCGGCACGACGGTGGCCAGCCAGCGGTCGGGCTCCTGCCCGAACTTCGCCATTCGGCGGAGAGGGGGAGTGCCGTCCTCGCCGGGCGGTTGCCAGACGACGTTCGCCGCGACGGCGTCGTGGCCCTCGCGGAAGACGGTCGCGGTGATGGGCACGTGCTCACCGACGACGGCGCGGGCCGAGAAGGACCCGCACGACACGACGGGGGCGACATCGGAGATGCCGAGGCGGAGGTCAGGGCGGCCAGTCATCGCGGCCACGCTATCGAGGTCGCCGCTGGCCAGCACGTCGGCGGATGTCCGCCGACCGCCGCGGGGAGGGACGGGCGGGATCGGGGAACGCTTGGGGGCCATGGGGCTGCTGACTCCATCTGTTTCCGCGGGGCCGCTGCGCTCGGCGGTGTGCGGTTAGTCTCGCCCGGTGCGCGCACTCCGTCGATTCACGGTTCGGGCGGCCCTCCCGGAGCCGCTGACGCCCCTGTCCCAGCTGGTGATGAACCTCCGGTGGTCCTGGCACCCCGAGACGCGGGACCTCTTCGAGGCCCTGGACCCGGATCTGTGGCAGCGGTGCGGCGGCGACCCGGTCAAGGTGCTCGGCGAGGTCTCGGCCGAGCGGCTGGCCCAGCTGGCCAAGGACCGCCGGTTCCTCCGCCGGCTGCAGGACGTCGTCGACGACCTGGAGGAGTACCTGCGGGCGCCGAGCTGGTACCAGTCCCTCGGCGACGAGGCCGCGACGAGCATCGCCTACTTCTCCGCGGAGTTCGGCATCACCGAGGTGCTGCCGCAGTACTCCGGCGGTCTCGGGATCCTCGCCGGCGACCACCTGAAGGCGGCCTCCGACCTGGGTGTCCCGCTGATCGGCGTGGGCCTCCTCTACCGCGCCGGCTACTTCGCCCAGGGCCTCTCCGGCGACGGCTGGCAGCTCGAGCACTACCCGTCGCTGGACCCGCACGGCCTGCCGCTGAAGCTGCTGCGCCAGCCCGACGGCTCGGCGGTGGTCATCACCGTGCCGCTGCCCGAGGGGCGCACCCTGCACGCGCACGTCTGGCGTGCCCAGGTCGGCCGCGTCTCGCTGCTGCTGCTCGACAGCGACATCGAGGAGAACTCGCCCACCGAGCGCGGGGTCACCGACCGGCTGTACGGCGGCGACGAGGACCACCGACTGCGTCAGGAGATGCTGCTCGGCATCGGTGGCGTCCGCGCGGTGCGCGCGTGGTGCGGGCTGTCCGGCACCCCGCTGCCCGAGGTGTTCCACGCCAACGAGGGCCACGCCGGCTTCCAGGGCATCGAGCGCATCCGCGAGCTCAGCGAGGCCCATGGGCTGAACTTCCCCGAGGCGCTGCAGGCGGTGCGGGCCGGCACCGTGTTCACCACCCACACCCCGGTCCCTGCCGGCATCGACCGGTTCCCGAAGGCGCTCATCGAGCGCTACTTCGCCGGCTTCGGCGTCCCGCTGCAGGAGCTGCTCGCGCTCGGCGCCGAGGACGACCCGACCAAGTTCAACATGGCGCACATGGGCCTGCGGCTCGGTCAGCGGGCCAACGGCGTCAGCCAGCTCCACGGCCACGTGAGCCGCGGCATGTTCAAGGAGCTGTGGCCCGGCTTCGACGAGCGGGACGTGCCGATCAGCTCGATCACCAACGGCGTGCACGCCCCCACCTGGACCGCGCGCGAGCTGGTCGAGATGGGCACGCAGAGCACCAGCAAGGGCGACGGGTCGGGCATCGACGGCGACGTCCAGTTCGACGGCGTGGACAAGATCGCATCCGCCGACCTGTGGGCCATCCGTCGCACGCTGCGCTCCCGCCTGGTCGAGGAGGTCCGCCGCCGCATCCGCGAGACGGCGCTCTCCCGTGGCGCCACGGAGGCGGAGGTCGGCTGGACGGCGAAGGCGTTCGACCCCGACGTCCTGACCATCGGGTTCGCCCGGCGGGTGCCGTCCTACAAGCGGCTGACCCTCATGCTCAAGGACCCGGAGCGGCTCCGGGCCCTCCTGCTCGACCCGGAGCGGCCGATCCAGCTCGTCATCGCCGGCAAGAGCCACCCGGCCGACGACGGCGGCAAGCAGCTGATCCAGCAGATGGTGACGTTCGCCGACGATCCGGAGCTCCGGCACCGGATCGCGTTCCTCCCCGGCTACGACATCGGGATGGCCCGGTACCTCTACTGGGGCTGCGACGTCTGGCTGAACAACCCGCTGCGGCCCCTCGAGGCCTGCGGGACCTCGGGCATGAAGGCTGCGCTGAACGGTGGGCTGAACCTGTCGATCCGCGACGGCTGGTGGGACGAGTGGTTCGACGGCCAGAACGGCTGGGCGATCCCGACGGCCGACGGCGTGACCGATTCCGACCGGCGCGACGAGGTCGAGGCCCGCGCGATCTACGACCTGCTCGGCACGCAGGTGGCGCCGCGTTTCTACGAGTC
Organism: Blastococcus sp. PRF04-17; assembly: GCF_023016265.1. Taxonomy (GTDB): domain Bacteria; phylum Actinomycetota; class Actinomycetes; order Mycobacteriales; family Geodermatophilaceae; genus Blastococcus_B. Next base: position 4,182,329 of record NZ_CP095412.1, read on the forward strand.
CGGTCGGGACGGCGTCCCCGCCCGCTGGATCGAGATGGTGCGGCACACGCTGCGCGAGACCGGCCCCAAGGTGCTGGCGACCCGCATGGTGCGCGACTACGTGCAGCAGCTGTACGTGCCCGCCGCGGGTTCGGCGCGGGCCATGGCGGTCGACGGCTACTCGCCGGCCCGCGAGGAGGCCGCGTGGCGGTCGCACCTGCTGCACAACTGGCCCAGCGTGCGGGTGGCGCACGTCGAGGCGACCGGTGGCAGCGACACCCCGCAGATCGGCTCGACCCTCGACCTGCGCGCCGAGGTGGAGCTGCCGGGGCTGGCCCCGTCCGACGTCGAGGTGCAGGCGGCCTACGGCCGGGTGGACGACGCCGACGGGCTGCACGACGTCACGACGGTGCCCATGGAGCATGAGCACACCGAGGGCTCCCGGCACTGGTTCACGACCACGCTGCCGCTGAACCGCACCGGAGCCTTCGGTTACACCGTGCGCGTGCTGCCGCACTCGGCGCGCATGGCCGATCCCGCCGAGCTCGGAGTGGTCACCAGTGCGTGACCTGATGCTCGCCGAGGGCTCTCGTGACACTTCGACCACGCCGGTCCCATGCACCCCGTGTGACCTGGTGAACGCCCGGCGTGGCGGTGCGACGCGGTCAGCCAGACTGCCCGCGGATCACTAGGCTGGAGGCCATGCCTGACCGCTGTGAAGTCCTCCCCGGAGACTCCGTCGTCGCTCGCCGCGGCGGTGGGCTGCTGTGGGTCGACGCGCCCGGCTCGCCCGCTCTCGTCGCGGCGCTGCACGCCTGCCTCGGGGTCGCGGGTCCTGGGGCCGACCGCGTGCTGGCCGCCGTCGCGGGCCAGGTGAGCTCGCTCGCCCACGGCGCCGCGTCCTTCGCGCTCGTGCTGGCCGACACGGCGGGCGGCGCCGGTACCGGGGTCGCGCTCTGGTCGGGCAAGGGGCAGCCGGCCGTCGACGGGGTGCCGGTCTCGGGGTCGTCGGTGGAGGGCTGCACGCTCGCCTCCGGCTTCCAGCTCGGCCAGACCCTGTACGTGGGCCCGGGCCAGGCCGCGCCGCAGATGCCGCCGGGGGTCTCCTTCGACCTCGTCGAGGGCACGGTGCCCGGCTCCGGCGCGATGCTCCAGCTGGCCGCCCGGGCGCACGCGTCCGCGACGCCGCCGGCCACCTCGGCGCCGTCGTCGTTCACGGCGGGCTCCGACGCGGGCTTCGGCTCCGGCGCCGGTGCCAGCCGTGCGTCCAGCGCTGCGCCGGAGTCCGGCGAGCAGACCGCGTTCTGGCGGCCCGAGTCCTCGCCCGCACCGGTCCTGCGGTTCGACGACGGCCTCGTCGTCACCGTGGACGAGGACCTCGTGCTGGGTCGCCGGCCTGACAACCACGAGCTGGTCACCAGCGGCGGCGCTCGGCCGGTCCCCATCGCCGACACCCAGAACGTGCTGTCGTCGGCGCACGCGGCCCTGCAGCGGTCCGGCCGCGAGGTCTCGCTCGTCGACCTGGGCTCGCTCAACGGCACCCACGTCGCCGGCCCCGAGGCCACGGAGTGGACCCAGCTCGAGCCCGGCGTCGCCCACCCGCTGTCCGACGGCGACCGACTCCTCCTCGGCTGGACGGTCATCACCTTCGAGCAGCCCCAGGAGTAGCAACCGACCGATGAAGTGCGCTGAGGCGCCCTTCCGAACTCTGGAATGGCGCCTCAGCGCACTCCGTCGCCTACTGCTCCGGCTTTCGGGACATTCAGGGCCGTCGAAGGATGCGCAGCAGCCAGACGCAGCGGCCGGGGAGCTCCACGGGGCCCGGCGCCACGACGGTGCGGGACGGCGGCTCTCCGGTCGGGTACTCGGTCGACACGACCAGCTCGTAGCCGTCGGCCCAGGGCGGGCCGGGGAGTTGCACCGTCAGCGGGTCCGGACCGGCGTGCAGCTGTACCAGGTAGGAGTCGTCCACCATCCGGCGCCCCGCCTCGTCGCGGTGCCGGATGCCGCGCCCGTCGAGGTACATGCCGAGGGTCTGCAGGCCGGTGTCGAACCAGTCGCCGGTGCTCAGCTGGCCGCCGTCCGGCGCGAACCACGCCAGGTCGCGGGTGCCGCCGGTACCGGGGATCTCGTGCCCCTCGAAGAACGCCTCCTGCCGCAGCACCGGTGAGGAGCGGCGCAGCCGGATCAGGCGGGCGACGAAGGCGAACAGGTCGTCGTCCAGGGCCTTCCAGTCGATCCAGGAGAGCTCGCTGTCCTGGCAGTAGGCGTTGTTGTTCCCCTGCTGGGTGCGGCCGAGCTCGTCGCCGGCGGTGAGCATCGGCACGCCGGTCGACAGCAGGAGCGTCGCGAGGTGGTTGCGCACCTGCCGGGCGCGCAGCTCGACGATGCGGGGGTCGTCGCTCGGGCCCTCCACACCGCAGTTCCAGTTGCGGTTGTGGCTCTCGCCGTCGCGGTTGTCCTCGCCGTTCGCCTCGTTGCGCTTCTGCTCGTAGGTGACCAGGTCGGCCATGGAGAAGCCGTCGTGCGCCGTCACGAAGTTGATCGAGGCGAACGGGCGCCGGCCGTCCGAGCGGTACAGGTCCGACGACCCGGTGAGCCGGTAGGCGAGGTCGCGGACGCCGACGTGCGCCCCCGACCAGACGTCGCGCACCGTGTCGCGGTACTTGCCGTTCCACTCGGTCCAGGGCGGCGGGAAGTTGCCGACCTGGTAGCCGCCGGGCCCCACGTCCCAGGGTTCGGCGATCAGCTTCACGTTGCTGACCACCGGGTCCTGGTGGACGACGTCGAAGAACGCCGACAGCCGGTCCACGTCGTGCATGGACCTGGCCAGCGCCGAGGCGAGGTCGAACCGGAAGCCGTCGACGTGCATCTCGGTGACCCAGTAGCGCAGCGAGTCCATCAGCAGCGCCAGAACGGGAGGACGGCGGACGTCGAGGGTGTTCCCGCAGCCGGTGTAGTCGGTGTACCGGGCCCGGTTGCCGCCGTCGAGCCGGTAGTAGCCGGGGTTGTCGATGCCCTTGAACGACAGCGTCGGGCCGGTGTGGTCGCCCTCGGCGGTGTGGTTGTAGACCACGTCGAGGATGACCTCGATGCCGCCGCGTGCAGCTGCTTGACCATCGTCTTGAACTCCGTCACCTGGCCGCCGTCGCTGCCGGCGGAGCTGTAGGCGGCGTGCGGCGCGAAGTAGGCCAGCGTGTTGTAGCCCCAGTAGTTGGTCAGGCCGCGCCGCAGCAGGTGCGGCTCGCTGACGAAGTGGTGCACGGGCAGCAGCTCGACGGCGGTGACGCCGAGGGCCTGCAGGTGCTCGACGAACGCCGGATGGGCGAGCCCGGCGTAGGTGCCGCGCAGCTGCGGCGGCACGTCGGGGTGCTCCGCGGTCGCGCCCTTGACGTGCACCTCGTAGATGACGGTGTCCGACCACGACGTGCGCAGCGGACGGTCGCCGTCCCAGGGGAAGGGGTCGTGGACGACGACACCGCGCGGCACGTACGGCGCCGAGTCCTGGTCGTCGCGCGCTCCGCCGTCCACCGAGTCGCCGGCGTATCCGAACAGCGACGGGTGCAGCGACAGGTCGCCGTCCACCGCGCGCGTGTACGGGTCGAGCAGCAGCTTCGCCGGGTTGTGCCGGAGGCCGGCCTGCGGGTCGTAGGGGCCGTGCACCCGGTAGCCGTAGCGCTGGCCCGGGCCCACGCCGAGCAGCCGGCCGTGCCAGACCTGGTGGGTGGTCTCCTCGAGCCGGTGCCGGTGCTCGGTGCCGTCCTCGTCGAACAGGCACAGGTCGACGGCCTGCGCGGCGGCCGACCAGAGGGCGAAGTTGGTGCCGGTCCCGTCCCAGTGCGAGCCCAGCGGCACCGGCGAGCCGGGCAGCACCTCCGGCGCCGGGCCGGGCACCAGGCGGTCGGTCCACCGGCGGCGCGGTACGGAGCGGGGGTCCTCCGGCGGTCGGTCACGGTGTGATCGTGCCAAGTTCGCGAGGCATGGGGGCGCAGGCGGGTACTCCGGTGTTGATTGGATGGGCGGGTGTCGAGCCCCCCGCCGATGGAGCGGTCGTCCGGATGTCCGGCGTCGACGTGGTGCGAGGGGACACCCATCTGCTGCGTGGCGTCGACTGGGTGGTCGAGGCGGACCACCGCTGGGTGGTGCTGGGCCCCAACGGGGCGGGCAAGACTACGCTGCTGCAGCTGGCGTCGGCCCACATGCACCCGACGCGCGGCGAGGTGCGGCTGCTGGGCGAGACCCTCGGCGCGGTCGACGTCTTCGAGCTGCGCCCGCGCATCGGGCTGACCAGCGCCGCCCTGGCCCAGCGGATCGGCGCGGCGGAGGCCACCGGCGACGTCGTCGTCTCGGCCGGGTACGCCGTCGTGGGCCGGTGGCGTGAGCGCTACGACGTCCACGACCTGACCCGCGCCGGCATGCTCATGGAGCAGTGGGGAGTGGCCCAGTTCGCCCACCGGCCGTTCGGCACGCTCAGCGAGGGCGAGCGCAAGCGCACGCAGATCGCCCGCGCGCTGATGCCCGACCCCGAGCTGCTGCTGCTCGACGAGCCGGGTGCGGGTCTGGACCTCGGCGGCCGCGAGGACCTGGTGTCGCGGCTCACCGACCTGGCGAAGTACCACTACGCGCCCGCCCAGGTGCTGGTCACCCATCACGTCGAGGAGATCCCGCCGGGCTACACGCACGCGCTGCTGCTGCGCGCCGGCGACGTGGTGGCGGCCGGTGCGGCCGACGACGTCCTCACCGCGGCCAATCTCTCCGACACGTTCGGCGTGCAGCTGGACCTGACCCGCACCGACGGCCGGTACACCGCCCGTCGCGCCCGGCGCGCCGACTAGCGGAACCGCTCGGCGCGGTGCCGTGAAGTAGACCGTGGATAAGCTCCGGACATGCCCGAGTTCGTGACCCTGCAGGTGGAGGACGGGGTGGGCACGATCCGCCTCGACCGGCCGAAGATGAACGCGATCGACGAGCAGCTCCACATGGAGGTGCGGGCCGCCGCGACGGAGGCCGGGCAGCGGGACGACGTCCGCGCGGTGGTCATCTACGGCGGGGAGCGGGTGTTCGCCGCCGGAGCGGACATCAAGGCCATGTCGCAGCTGGACGGCACCTCGATGGTCACGTGGGGGCGGGAGCTGCAGGACTCGTTCCGCGCCGTGGCCCGTGTGCCGAAGCCGGTCATCGCCGCGGTCACCGGCTACGCGCTCGGCGGCGGCTACGAACTGGCGCTGTGCGCCGACTTCCGCGTGCTGGGCGCCTCGGCCAAGATCGGTCAGCCCGAGATCCTGCTCGGCGTGATCCCCGGTGCCGGCGGGACCCAGCGCCTGGCCCGCCTGGTCGGCCCGGCCAAGGCGAAGGACCTGGTGTTCACCGGGCGGCACGTCGGCGCCGAGGAGGCCCTCGAGATCGGCCTGGCCGACGCCGTCGTCCCGGACGACGAGGTGCACGCCACAGCTGTCGCCATGGCGCGCAAGTTCGCCGCCGGACCGCCGCTGGCCCTCGCCGCCGCGAAGCGGGCCGTCGACGAGGGGCTCGACCTGCCGCTGGACCAGGGCCTGGACCTCGAGAGCCGGCTGTTCGCCGAGCTGTTCGACACCGAGGACCAGAAGACCGGCATGCGGTCGTTCCTGGAGAGCGGTCCGGGCAAGGCGACCTTCGCGGGCCGGTGACTCTTCACCACACGTTCGTGTGCCGTAACCGCCCCTGACCCGGTCGGTTCCGCCACAATCGCGGAGCCGGCCGGTCGGCGTCACGGGGACGCCGACCAGGTACGGCGCCAACTCAGGAGGACACGTGCGACGAAGCGCCACCCTGCGGACCGCTGCCGCGGTCGTCACGGCCGGGCTCACCCTCACCGCGTGCGGTGGTTCGGACGACGGCGGAGGCTCGGGCGGGGGGGAACGGCGGCGGCACGGACGCCGCCACGGCGACCTCCGCCGAGGACTTCGGCGGCATGGACGCCCTGATCGAGGCGGCGCAGGAGGAGGGCGAGCTCAACGTCATCGCGCTGCCCCGGGACTGGGCCAACTACGGCGAGATGCTCGACACCTTCAGCGAGAAGTACGGCATCACGATCAACGAGGCCAACCCGACCGGCTCCAGTCAGGACGAGCTGAACGCCGTCGAGAGCCAGCGCGGCCAGGACCGCGCTCCCGACGTCCTCGACCTCGGGACGGCGTTCGCCCGCCAGGCCCAGGCGCAGGACCTGCTGGCGCCCTACCAGGTGGAGACCTGGGACGACATCCCCGAGGGTCAGAAGGACCCCGACGGCCACTGGTACAACGACTACGGCGGCTACATCTCGATCGGCTGCAACGCCACGGTGATCGCCGAGTGCCCGACCTCGTTCGAGCAGCTGCTCGACCCGCAGTACCGGGGACAGGTCGCCCTCAACGGCAACCCCACGCAGGCGGCCGCGGCGTTCGCCGGTGTCTGGGCGGCCTCGCTGGCCAACGGCGGCAGCCTGGACGACATCGGCCCCGGCATCGACTTCTTCGCCGACATCAAGGCGGCCGGCAACTTCAACCCGGTCGAGATCACGCCGGCGACGATCCAGAGCGGCGAGACGCCGCTGTCGATCGACTGGGACTACCTGAACGCCGCCCAGACGGAGACCTTCGCCGCGGACGGCGTCGAGTGGCAGGTGCACGTGCCCAGCGACGGGCTCTTCGGCGGCTACTACAGCCAGGCGATCAGCAAGTTCGCGCCGCACCCGGCCGCCGCGCGGCTGTGGCAGGAGTTCCTCTACAGCGACGAGGGGCAGAACATCTGGCTCAAGGGCGGCGCCCGCCCGGTCCGGCTGCCGGCGATGGAGGAGGCCGGCACCGCCGACTCCGACGCGCTCTCGGTGCTTCCCGAGGTCGAGGGGACGGCGGAGTTCCCCACCCAGGAGCAGGAGACCGCCGCCCAGCAGGTCGTCGCGCAACGGTGGAACGAGGAGATGTCCGGCTGAGCGCTCCGAGCTCGACGGGAACCGCGCCGGCCCCCCGCACCAGGGGCCGGCGCGGTCGCGTGCTGTCCGTGCTCGGGGCGGTGCCGTTCTTCCTCTACGTCGTCGTCCTCGTGCTGCCGATCGTCGTGCTCGCGGTCGAGTCGTTCCGGGTGACCGACCCGGCCACCTTCGAGGAGAGCTGGTCGGCCGCGAACCTGGGTGCGATCACCGAGGGCGCCTACCGGCGGGCCTACCTGGGCAGCCTCCAGTTGTCGGCGATCACGGCGGTGCTGGGGGCGGTCCTCGGCCTGGCCCTGGCGGTGGCCGTCCTGCGCGCCCGGCGGGGGGCGCTGCTGCGCCGGCTCGTGCTCACCGCATCGGGCGTGCTGGCCAACTTCGGCGGCATCCCGCTGGCCTTCGCCTTCCTGGCCACCATCGGCAACGCCGGTCTGCTGACCGCGTTCATCCGCGAACGCCTCGGCCTCGAGGGGTTCTCGCTCGTCTCGATGGCGGGTCTGGCCGTGGTGTACCTGTACTTCCTGATCCCGCTGATGGTCCTCACGATCACGCCCGCGCTGGAGGCGTTGCGCCCCCAGTGGCGGGAGGCGGCCGACAACCTCGGGGCCAGCGGGTGGCAGTACTGGCGCTACGTCGGCGGTCCGGTCCTCGCGCCGCCGGTCATCGGCGCCACCATGCTGCTGTTCGCCTCGGCCTTCGCGGCCTACGCCACCGCCGATGCCCTGGTCGGCAGCAGCGTGCCGCTGGTCACCCTGCAGATCGCCGACGCGCTGTCGACCAACGTCATCGTCGGCGCCGAGAACCTCGGCAAGGCACTGGCCCTGGGCATGGTCCTGGTCGTCGGCCTGGTGATGCTCTTCTACGCGTGGGTGCAGCGGCGTGCGTCGCGGTGGCTGACGTGACCGCGCTGCTGCCGGCGGAAGTGGCCGGTGCCGGCGGCGTCACCCCGCCCACGCCGGTCCGCGCCGGACGTCGCGGCCGGGGCACCTGGCGGTTCGCCGTCCTCGGCGTGCTCGGGCTGTACTTCCTGGCGCCGATCGCGGCGTCGGTGTGGTTCACCGTCCGCAGCCGGGACGGCGTGACAGCGGACGTCTACGCCGGCATCCCGAGCGCGGAGGGGTTCGCGGAGGCGTTCGGCCGTTCGCTCGCGCTGGCCGCCCTCACCGCGCTGATCGCCCTGGCGCTCATGGTGCCGACCGTCGTGCTGGTGAACCTGCGGCTGCCGCGGCTGCGGACGACGGTCGAGCTCCTCACGCTCCTGCCGCTGGTGCTGCCGCCCATCGCCCTGGTGGTCGGCGTGCGCAGCGTGCTCGCGTGGGCGCCGGACTACTTCTACGGCACACCGGTGGCCGAGGCGATGTTCGCGCTCCAGGACCCGGCGCTGCCCTGGATCCTGGTGCTGGTCTACGTCGTCCTCGCGCTGCCGTTCGTGTACCGCGCGCTCGACGCCGGCGTGCGCGGGGCCGACCTGCGCACGCTGACCGAGGCCGCGCGCAACCTCGGTGCCTCCTGGCCGCGGGTGCTGGTGTCGGTCGTGCTGCCGGTGCTGCGCACCTCCGTCCTGAACGCGTCGTTCCTGACCGTGGCCCTGGTGATGGGGGAGTACACGGTCGCGGTCATCCTGGGCTTCGAGACCTTCCCGACGTGGATCGTGCGGATCTCCGGCTCCGAGCCCCGGCTGTCCGTCGCCGTGTCGGTGCTCTCCCTGCTCATGACCTGGGCACTGCTGCTGCTGATCTCCGCGCTGGACCGCCGGCGTGGCACGAAGGAGAGCGCATGACCGCCGCCCCCGCCCGGACCGAGGGCGCCACGGACCTCCGCCAGCGGCCGGGGGTCGCCGTCCGCCTCGACGGGCTGACCCGCCGGTACGGCGCCGTCGTGGCCCTGGACGGGCTCGACCTCGAGATCCGCGGCGGGGAGTTCCTCGCCCTCCTCGGGCCGTCGGGCTGCGGCAAGACGACGGCGCTGCGGGCGATCGCCGGTTTCGACCGTCCCGACGAGGGGCGGGTGCTCCTCGACGGGCACGACATCACCGACCGGCCGGCCAGCAAGCGGGACATGGGCATGGTGTTCCAGGCCTACAGCCTGTTCCCGAACCTGACCGTCGCGGAGAACGTCGCCTTCGGTCTCCGGGTGCGCCGCCGCGGCAGGTCGGAGCAGCAGAACCGGGCCGCCGAGCTGCTGGAACTCGTGGGTCTGGCCGACCGGGGCGGGCGCTATCCGCACCAGCTCTCGGGCGGGCAGCAGCAGCGGGTGGCGCTGGCCCGCGCGCTGGCCGTCGCGCCGCAGGTCCTGCTGCTCGACGAACCCCTGTCGGCGCTGGACGCCCAGGTGCGCGTGCAGCTGCGGGAGGAGATCCGGCGCATCCAGCTCGAGCTCGGCATCACCACCCTGTTCGTGACCCACGACCAGGCCGAGGCGCTCTCGGTCGCCGACCGGGTCGGTGTCATGCGCAGCGGCCGGCTCGAGCAGGTGGACACCCCCGACGAGCTCTACGAGCGGCCCGCGACGGCGTTCGTCGCCGAGTTCGTGGGCACGATGAACCGGATCCCCGCGGTCCTGCGCGGGACCGACGTCGAGCTGCTCGGTGTGCGTCGCCCGGCGGCCGGCACCGCCCCGGCGGGCGGCCCGGTGGTCGCGCTGGTGCGCCCCGAGTCCCTCGTGGTCACCGCCGACCCGACCGGCACCGGGCGGGTGGTGACACGGACCTTCTCGGGCGCGTCCACCCGCGTGCTCGTCGCGCTCGGCGACGGGGTGGAGGTTCGCGTGGACGTCGCCAGCGCGGTCAGCGCGGATCTGGTCCCCGGCGCCGCGGTCGCCGTCGTCCCCGCGGAGCGGCCGGTGCTGGTGACGGCGACCGACGCCGGTCCGGCGGCATGACGGACGTCGACCACTCCGCCCCCGCGTGCCGCGAGTGGCTGGACCGCGCTGTCGCGACGGTCGAGGCCGACGCGCGGCGCAGCGCCGACACCCACCTGCTGGCCTACCCGCTGCCGCCCGGGTGGGGGATCGACCTGTACCTCAAGGACGAGTCGACCCACCCGACCGGCAGCCTCAAGCACCGGCTGGCGCGGTCGCTGTTCCTCTACGGGCTCTGCTCCGGCCAGATCACCGAGGGCAGCACGGTGGTCGAGGCCTCGAGCGGGTCGACCGCGGTGAGCGAGGCCTACTTCGCCCGCATGCTCGGACTGCCGTTCGTCGCGGTGATGCCCGCGACCACGAGCCCCGAGAAGGTCGCGTTGATCGAGTTCCACGGCGGCCGCTGCCACTCGTGCAGCGGGCGCCGGACATGTACGAGGAGGCCCGCCGGCTGGCCGCCGACTGCGGCGGCCACTATCTCGACCAGTTCACCTTCGCCGAGCGAGCCACCGACTGGCGGGGCAACAACAACATCGCCGAGTCGATCTTCGAGCAGCTGGCCCTGGAGCGGCACCCGCTGCCGGAGTGGATCGTGGTCGGCGCCGGCACCGGCGGGACGAGCGCCACGATCGGGCGCTACCTGCGCTACCGGCGGCATCCCACCCGGCTGGCCGTCGTCGACCCCGAGAACTCCGCGTTCCTGCCGGCCTACGTCTCCGGTGACCTCGGGACCACGACGGGCGCGCCCTCCCGCATCGAGGGCATCGGCCGGCCACGGGTCGAGCCGTCGTTCGTGCCGACGATCGTCGACCGGATGATCGGCGTCCCCGATGCCGCCTCGCTCGCCGCGATGCGTGAGCTGGAACGGGTGACCGGTCGCCGGGCGGGCGGCTCGACCGGCACCAACCTGTGGGGGGCCTTCGGTCTCATCGCCGAGATGCTGGCGGCCGGGCGCCGGGGGAGCGTGGTCACCCTGCTGTGCGACGGCGGCGAGCGCTACGCGCACACCTACTACTCCGACGAGTGGGTGGCCGCCCAGGGGCTCGACCTGAGGCCGCACGCCCGCACGCTGCGGGCATTCGCCGCGACGGGGGAGTGGCCGACGACGAGGTGACGCTCGTCACCCGCCCCAGGACGGGCCTCCGCGTTACTGGCCGGTAACCTCCATGATCGGAGCCAGGCGGGCCGGCGTGCCCGCATCCTGAACGCGTCCTGAGGAAGGTCAGCGCGATGAACATCGTCGTTCTTGTGAAGCAGGTCCCGGACTCGGGCAGTGAGCGGAAGCTGGATCCGTCGGACAACACCGTCGCCCGCGCTTCGGCGGACAACGTGATCAACGAGATGGACGAGTACGCCATCGAGGAGGCGCTGCTGGTCCGCGACCGCGAGGGTGGTGAGGTCACCGTCCTGACCGTGGGCCCCGAGTCGGCGACCGACGCGATCCGCAAGGCGCTGTCGATGGGTGCGGACAAGGCCGTGCACGTGGTGGACGACGCGATCCACGGCTCCTGCGCCGTGCAGACCTCGGCGGTGATCGCCGCGGCGCTGCAGCAGCTGGAGTACGACCTGATCCTCTGCGGCGCGGAGGCGACCGACGCGCAGCTGTCGGTGATGCCGGCGCTGCTGGCCGAGCGCCTCGGGATCCCGCAGCTGTCGGGCGCCCGCAAGCTCACGATCGAGGGCGGCATGGCCAGGATCGAGCGGCAGACCGACGGCGGCTACTGGGCGGTGGAGGCGCCGCTGCCGGCGATCGTGTCGACCTGGGACACGATCAACGAGCCGCGCTACCCCTCGTTCAAGGGGATCATGGCGGCGAAGAAGAAGCCGGTCGAGACCAGGTCGCTGGCCGACCTGGGCCTGGACCCCTCGAGCGTGGGCCTGGCCAATGCCACCAGCCGGGTGCTGGACTTCGCCGGCCGCCCGCCCAAGGGCGAGGGCGTGAAGGTCACCGACGAGGGCGACGGCGCCCAGAAGTTCGTCGAGTTCCTCGCCGCCCAGAAGATCGTCTGACCCGGATCGAAGCGAGAAGGAGAACCCTGAGATGGCAGAGGTCCTGGTCCTGGCCGAGCTCAACCCGGCCGGCGGTGGCGTGCGCAAGACCACGCTCGAGGCCCTGACGGCCGCCCGTGCGCTCGGTGAGCCCTCGGCCGTCGTCCTCGGTGCCCCCGGCGCCGCCGCGAGTGTGCGGGAGCAGCTGGCCGAGTACGGCGCGGACACGGTGTACGTGGCCGAGGCTCCCGAGGTCGATGAGTACCTGGTGGCGCCCAAGGCCGAGGTGCTGGCGCAGCTGGTGGCCGAGAAGTCGCCGGCGGCGGTGGTGATCCCGTCCTCTCCGGAGGGCAAGGAGATCGCCGGCCGGCTGGCGATCAAGACCGGCAGCGGCTTCCTGACCGACGTCACCGAGATCGCGCCCGACGGCACCGCCACCCAGGTGGCGTTCGCCGGGCAGACGATCGTGCACTCCCAGGTCACGACCGGTACGCCGATCTACACGCTGCGGGGCAACTCGGTCACCCCCGAGCCCGCGCCGGCCGCGGGCGCCGAGCAGCAGGTGCAGGTGTCGGTCTCCGAGGCGGCCAAGGCCGCCCGGGTCACCGACCGCGTGGTCGAGCAGAAGAGCAGCCGCCCGGAGCTGACCGAGGCCTCGATCGTGGTCTCCGGCGGGCGCGGGGTGGCCAGCGCGGAGAACTTCGCGATCATCGAGGCCCTAGCCGACTCCCTGGGCGCGGCCGTGGGGGCCTCGCGGGCCGCGGTGGACTCCGGCTTCTACCCGCACACCTTCCAGGTCGGGCAGACCGGCAAGACCGTCTCCCCGCAGCTCTACGTCGCCGTGGGCATCTCCGGAGCCATCCAGCACCGCGCCGGCATGCAGACCTCGAAGACCATCGTCGCGATCAACAAGGACCCCGAGGCGCCGATCTTCGAACTCGCCGACTTCGGCGTCGTCGGCGACCTGAACACCGTCGTCCCCGTCGCCACCGAGCAGATCACCGCCCGCAAGTAGCAACGCGGGGCTGTGCCGGGAAGCCCCGGCACAGCCGCGCTGTTGGGCGAGGACGTGGGGCAGAGCGGGCGGAGGTCGGTCTTCGACCGGGCGCACCGCCTGACCACCGCCGGGCTGCTCATGCTGGTCACGTTCGTGGCCTTCGAGTCGATGGCGGTCGCCACGGCGATGCCGACGGCGGTGACCGAGCTCGACGGCCTCGCCTGGTACGGCTGGCCCTTCAGCGCCTTCCTCGTCGCCTCGGTGATCGGCATGGTGGTCGGCGGCGAGACCGGCGACCGTCGCGGCCCCCGGGTGGCGTTGCTGTTCGGCGTCGGCGTCTTCTCCGTCGGACTGCTCGTCGCCGGCGTCGCCGCGCACATGAGCCTCTTCGTCGCCGCGCGGGCCGTGCAGGGCATCGGCGGTGGCGCCATCGCCGTGTCGCTCTACGTCGTCGCCGGGCAGGCCTACGAGCCGGCGCTGCGGCCGAAGCTCTTCGGTGCCATCTCGGCCGCGTGGGTGCTGCCGGCGCTGATCGGGCCGCTGGTCGCCGGCCTGATCACCACGCACCTCACCTGGCGGCTGGTCTTCCTCGGACTGCTGCCGCTCATCGGGGTCGGTCTGGCCCTCGTGCTGCCCGCCATCCACGGTCTCGGCGTGCCCCGGGAGGCGGCCGCGCCGCAGCCCGCCCGTCGGTGGTGGGCACTGCTCGCCGGTCTGGGCATCGGGGCGCTGCAGTACGCCGGGCAGCGGCTGGACCTCCTCGCGATCGCCGTGGCCGCCGCCGGGGTCGCCGCGCTGGTGACCGGCCTGCGGCACCTGCTGCCCGCCGGCACGGTGCGCGCCCGCCCGGGCCTGCCGGCCGTCGTCGGTGCGCGCGGCCTGCTGGCGGGTGCGTTCTTCGGCATGGACGCCCTCCTCCCCCTGGCCCTCACCCAGCTGCACGGGTACAGCCCGACCACCGCCGGCATCCCGCTCACCGCCGGGGCGCTCGGCTGGGCGACCGCCTCGCAGCTGCAGGGGCGGCGGCCGGGCGTGCCGCGGGTGGTCATGCTCCGCGCCGGCTTCGTCCTGCTCGCCGTCGGACTCGCGGCGACGGCCGTCGTCGCGGTGCCCGGAGTCGGCGGGTGGCCCGCCTACCTCAGCTGGGCCGTCGCCGGCCTGGGGATGGGGCTGGGGATGCCGAGCGTCGGGGTGCTGCTGCTCGACCAGTCACCCGAGCACCGGCGCGGTGCCGACTCCGCCGCGTTCCAGATCGCCGACGTCACGGGCTCCGCGCTCTGCGTCGGCGTCGTCGGAGTGCTGATCGCCGCGACCGCCGCCGGGCTGCTGGCGCTGTCGAGCGCGGTCCTCGTCGCGGTCGCCGTCCTCACCGCACTCGCCGTCCTCGGCTCCCTGCTGGCGCCGCGGGCAGGCGCCCCGGCCGCGGCCCCGGCCGCCCCCGAGCCCGCGTCTACCCTGGCGACGTGATGCGCGGAGGTAGGGCGTGACCTACTTGGATCACGCGGCCACCACGCCGGTGCTCCCCGAGGTGCTGGCGGCCATGACCGAGCAGCTCGGGCGGGTGGGCAACGCCTCGTCGCTGCACGCCAGCGGTCGCGCGGCCCGCAGGGCCGCCGAGCAGTCCCGGGAACGGCTCGCCGAGGCCGTCGGCGCCCGGCCGTCGGAGGTGCTGTTCACCGGCGGCGGCACCGAGAGCGACAACCTGGCGGTCAAGGGGCTGTTCTGGGCCCGCCGGCGGGCCGACTCGCGCAAGCGCCGGATCGTGGTCAGCCCGGCCGAGCACCACGCCGTGCTCGACAGCGTCGAGTGGCTGGCCAAGCACGACGGGGCCGACGTGACCTGGCTGCCGGTGGAGCCCACCGGTCGGGTGCTGCCCGACGCCTTCGCCGAAGCGGTCGGCGACGGGTCGGACGTCGCGGTCGCGAGCGTCATGTGGGCGAACAACGAGATCGGGACGGTCAGCGACATCCCCGCCCTGGCCGCCGTCGCGCGCGCGGCCGGCGTGCCGCTGCACACCGACGCGGTGCAGGCGGTCGGCCAGGTGCCGGTCGACTTCGGCGCCTCGGGTGTCGACGCGCTGACCATGACCGGCCACAAGCTCGGCGGGCCGATGGGCGCCGGCGTCCTGCTGCTGCGCCGCGACGCCGAGTGCACCCCTCTGCTGCACGGCGGCGGGCAGGAGCGCGACGTCCGGTCGGGCACGCTGGACGTGGCCGCGATCGTGGGGCTGGCCGTCGCGACGGTCGCGGCGGTGGACACCCGTGAGGAGCGAGCCGGACGGCTGGCCGCCCTGCGCCGGCGGCTGGTGGACGGCGTCGTCGCCCAGGTGCCGGACGCGCAGCTCAACGGCGCGCCGCTGGACGACCGCGTGCCGACGGGACCGGGCCGGCTCCCCGGCAACGCCCACCTGTCGTTCCCCGGCGCCGAGGGCGACGCGCTGCTCATGCTGCTGGACGCCCGGGGGATCGAGTGCTCGACCGGGTCGGCCTGCAGCGCGGGGGTCGCGCGGCCCAGTCACGTCCTGCTCGCCACCGGCGCGGATCCGGAGCGGGCGCGCAGCTCCCTGCGGTTCAGCCTCGGGCACACGTCGACCGACCACGACGTGGACGCCGTCCTCGAGGTGATCGGCCCCGTCGTGGAACGGGCCCGGCGGGCCGGGCTGGGCGTCCGGTGAGGGTCCTGGCCGCGATGAGCGGCGGCGTGGACTCGGCGGTGGCCGCGGCCCTGGCCGTGGACGCCGGGCACGACGTCACGGGTGTGCACCTGGCGCTGTCGCCCGACCGGCAGGTGATGCGTAGTGGCTCGCGGGGGTGCTGCAGCGTCGAGGACGCGCACGACGCCCGTCGGGTCGCCGACGAGCTGGGCATCCCGTTCTACGTCTGGGACCTCGCCGAGCGATTCACCGAGGACGTCGTCGAGGACTTCGTCGCCGAGTACGCGGCGGGCCGCACGCCCAACCCGTGCCTGCGCTGCAACGAGAAGATCAAGTTCTCGGCCGTGCTCGACAGGGCGCGGGCACTGGGCTTCGACGCCGTCGTCACGGGCCACCACGCGCGGCTGACCGACGGTGTGCTCCGGCGCTCGGTCGACGCCGCCAAGGACCAGTCGTACGTGCTGGGCGTGCTGACCGGCGACCAGTTGTCGGCCGCGATGTTCCCGCTCGGCTCGATGACCAAGGAGCGGGTGCGGCAGCTCGCGGCCGAGCGCGGGTTCGCCGTCGCAGCCAAGCCCGACTCCCACGACATCTGCTTCATCCCCGACGGCGACACCCGCGGATTCCTGGCTCGCCGGCTCGGCAGCCGGCCCGGTCCAGTGGTCGACGCGGCGACGGGGACGACGGTGGGGGAGCACGACGGGACGTACGGCTTCACCGTCGGGCAGCGCAAGGGGCTCGGGCTCACGATCGGCGACCAGCGCCCGCGGTACGTCCTGGGGATCGAGCCGGTCTCGCGGACGGTCACCATCGGCACCCGCGACCTGGCCGGTGTCTCCGAGGTCCTGACCGGCATGCCGACCTGGTCCGGCGCCGCACCGGCCTTCCCGTTCCGTGCCGAGGTGCAGCTGCGGGCGCACGCGGCGCCGGTCGCCTGCGAGGTGGACGTGGCCGACGACGGCGGACTGCGGATCCGGCTCGCGGACGAGCAGCGCGGAGTGGCGCCGGGGCAGTCCGCGGTGCTCTACGAGCCCGACGCCTCCCTCGGCGACCGGGTGCTCGGGCAGGCAGCCGTCCGGCTGCCCACGTGAACCCCACGCCGTGGGGGCCGGCCTCCGGCGTCGGGTCACTGCCCGGGATCGACCCGGCCGAGGCGATGCGCCTCGTCGTCGGCGAGCTGCCGGACTTCGCGCACCTGCCCGAGCTGCCCGGCCGAGGTGCGGGGGCGGACATGATCGGCCGCACCGCCGCCCTGCTCGTGGACCTCGCCGTCGACCTGACGCCGGCCGGGTGGCGGCTGGTGCCGCGGTCCGGGGTCGACCAGCGGCGGGCGCGGGAGTTCCTCGCCCGCGACCTCGACGCGCTCCACGACGTCGCCGAACGGTGGACCGGTCCGCTCAAGGTGCAGGCGGCCGGTCCCTGGACCCTCGCAGCCGGACTCGAGCGCACCCGCGGTGACCGGGCGGTGGTCGACCCCGGCGCGCGGCGCGACCTGGCCCAGTCGCTCGCCGAGGGCATCAGCGCCCACGTCTCGGCCGTCGCCGCGCGCGTCCCCGGCGCCCAGGTCGTCGTCCAGCTGGACGAGCCGTCGGTGCCCGCCGTCCTCCAGGGCGGTCTGCCGACCGTCAGCGGCTTCGGCAAGCTCCCGGCGGTCGAGGCGACGGTGGTGGAGCAGGAGCTCGGCGCCCTGATCGATGCCGTCACGCCGCCCGTCGTGGTGCACTGCTGCGCGCCGCGGGCGCCGCTGGCGCTCTTCCGCGCCGCCGGCGCCGCGGCCCTCTCCTTCGACCTCGGGCTGGTCCAGGACCTCGACACCGTGGGCAGCGCGGTCGAGGCGGGCACCCACCTGTTCCCGGGGGTGATCCCCGGCACGGACACCACCCTCGGCACGCCGAAGTCGACGGCGTCCCGCGTGCAGGCCTGGTGGCGGGAGCTCGGGTTCCCGGCGGACGGCCTGACTCCGGCCGTCACGTTGACACCGGCCTGCGGGCTCGCGGGGGCCACTCCCGGCTACGCGCGCGCGTCCATGGCCCATGTCCGTGAGGCGGCCAAGTTCCTGCAACCAGAGTGACCGCGTAACTCACGGTTCTGTCGGTTGTCGAACATATGATCGAACACATGGACGACGTCGAAGCGCAGGCCCCCACCGTGGGGTGGGCGGCGGGGCCGCTGCGGGCGGTCCAGGCAGCGGACAGGGAGATCGCCCGCCAGACCGCCATCCGCGCGCGGGCCGTCGCGGAATTCGCCGCCACCCGGCCAGCTTCCGCTGACCGGCCGCCCGGCCGGCCCGGTTCCATGAGTCCCGACCGGCGTGCAGCCCGTGCCGCTGCCATGGCGGACGTCAGCGAATGGGCGGCGCAGGAACTGGTTGTGGCGCTGTCGATCAGCCAGAAGGCGGCCGACGAACTCCTCACCCGCTCGCTGACCCTGGTGCACCGGTTGCCGCGGACCCTCGACGCCCTGGAGAGCGGCGTGCTGCACGCCGGGCATCTTTGGTCGCTCCTCGACAAGGTCGCTCCTGTGGCGGACCCGCGCGTACGCGCCGTGCTCGAGCGGGACCTCCTCCGCTGGATGAGGCGCCGGGAGGTCACCACGCCGGCGCAGCTGAGCGACAAGATCGCCCGCGAACTGCTCGCGCGGGATCTCCGTGCCGCCGCGCGGGACCTGGAGTCGGCTCTCCGTCGGCGTGGGGTGTTCGCGCGCCCGGACCGGACGGACGGGATGGCCGTGCTCTCGGCGCTGATGACCGTGCCCGAGGCGGACGCGGTGCTCGACGCCCTCGGTCGGTACGCCGACGCGCTCGACGACGAGGGGCCACCCCGCAGCCGTGGGCAGAAGATGCTCGACTGCCTGATGGATCTCGTCCTGCGCCCCGGGGAGAACGACCTGGCGCCAGTCCAGGCGCGGCTCACGGTCGTGGCGCCAGTGGCCACGATGGTCGGCGGGGAGCAGCCGGGAGAGATCGGCGGTCAGCCGGTCCCGGCCGAGATGGTGCGGGCGCTCGCGCGTGCGCTGGGTCTGCTGCCCGACGTGCCGGCACCGGACGACGCGCCCGACGTGTCCCTCGCGCCCGGCACGCATCACCAGGAGGACGACGTCCTGGACGAGGCGCAGCAGCGAGCGCTGGAGATCTGGTGGGCCGACGTCGAGGCGCGGGCGCTGGACGGCGACTGGCGCGGGGAGGACGAACCGCCACTCGACGAACTCGAACGGTGGTGGGCGCTCGAGGCCCGATGGTCTACCCCCGGACCGCCGCCGGGGCCGGAGCCGGAGGGGGAGGAGGAGCCGTCGCCCGGGTGGTGGACCGCCGCTGACCAGGCGGTCGAGGAGGCCGGCGCGACACTGCTCGACCTCGAGCGGCAGCTGGGGCGGGCACGCAGTGCAGTCCGCATGGCGGAGAGCGCCGACCAAGCAGACGAGGAGGAATGGCAGCAGTCATCAGCCGGTCGACCGGGTCCAGCGGCCGACGCCCTCGCCGCGCTCGCGCGCGTCACCGAGGAACGACGGGCCCAGCTCGGCCACCTCCTCGAGTCGACTGGCGGGGGAGGGCTGGTCGACAGGCCGAGGATCGCCGTGACGGACGCGCTCACCGGTGTGCTGCTCGCCCTGTCCGACGCTCGAGGTCTCCGCGAGGCCGGCACGTGCGGGCGGTCCCGATGTCGCCGGGGGGCGGTCGCATGCACCCACGACCTGAGGGACCGCCCGGGACTCGGACCACCGGGCCCGTCGTCGACCTACCGACCCGGTGTCGCGCTCGACCGGTTTCTCCGGGCTCGTGACCGGCGCTGCCGGTTCCCGGGTTGCCGTCGGCGGGTGCCGCTCGGCGGCGAACTCGACCACCATCTCTCGTGGCCCGACGGACCGACGGCCGCCGGCAACCTCACGGGCTTCTGCACGGGGCACCATCGCGGAAAGCACCAGGCGCCAGGCTGGTCCTACGACATGTCGCCGGACGGCGTCCTCACGGTGTCGACGCCGACAGGCGTGGCGGCGTCGACGTGTCCGCCGCCGTACTGACCGGTCCACCGGCCGGGGGAACGCGGGTTCGGTGTCGTACCCGGCGGATAACGTCTGCCCGTGAGCACTGACGCGGAGCTGGACGCGCCGGCGGTCGCGGCGGCGACCGACCGGGAGGACGTCACCGAGGTCCCCGACGACGCGCGCACCCGGCACCGCGACCTGTCCGAGGAGCTCGACCGGTACGCGTTGGCCTACTACGTCCGCGACGAGCCGCTGGTCAGCGACGGCCAGTACGACGAGCTCATGGCCGAGCTCAAGGCCATCGAGGCCGCGCACCCGGCACTGGTCACGCCCGACTCCCCGAGCCAGAAGGTCAACGGCGGCTTCACCGCCACCTTCGCGCCGGTCCAGCACCTCGAGCGCATGCAGAGCCTCGACAACGCGTTCTCCGGCGACGAGTTGTCGGCGTGGGCGCAGCGCGTCGAGCGCGAGGTCGGCACCGGGTCGAGCTACCTGTGCGAGCTGAAGATCGACGGGCTGGCCGTCGCGCTGCTGTACGAGAAGGGCCGGCTGGTCCGTGCGGCCACCCGTGGCGACGGCGTCACCGGCGAGGACGTCACCGCCAACGTCCTCACGATGCGCGACATCCCGCACCAGCTCTCCGGTGACGACGTCCCGGACCGGCTCGAGGTGCGCGGTGAGATCTACTTCCCGGTGGCCGCCTTCGCCGACCTCAACGCCGCGATGGTCGAGCAGGGCAAGGCGCCCTTCGCCAATCCGCGCAACGCCGCAGCCGGGTCGCTGCGGCAGAAGGACGCCCGGGTCACGGCCTCCCGGCCGCTGCGCATGATCGTGCACGGCCTCGGCGCCCACGACGGCTGGCAGCCCGAGCGCCAGTCGCAGGCCTACGGCCGGCTCCGCGAACTCGGCCTGCCCACCAGCGAGCGCTACGAGGTGGCCGGCGACCTCGAGGGCGTGTGGGCCTACATCGAGCGCTATCGCGAGCAGCGGCACTCGGTGGAGCACGAGATCGACGGCGTCGTCGTCAAGGTCGACCAGGTCGCCCTGCAGCGGCGGCTCGGCTCGACCTCGCGCGCTCCCCGATGGGCCATCGCGTTCAAGTACCCACCGGAGGAAGCGACGACGACGTTGCTCGACATCAGGGTCAACGTCGGCCGCACCGGCCGCGTCACGCCGTTCGCCTACATGGAGCCGGTGAAGGTCGCCGGCTCCACGGTCCAGCTGGCGACGCTGCACAACGCCGGCGAGGTCAAGCGCAAGGGCGTCCTGATCGGCGACACGGTGGTCATCCGCAAGGCCGGCGACGTGATCCCCGAGGTCCTCGGGCCGGTGGTGGCGGCGCGGACCGGCGACGAGCGCGAGTTCGTCATGCCCAGCCACTGCCCCGAGTGCGGCACGGAGCTGCGACCGGAGAAGGAGGGCGACGCCGACATCCGGTGCCCGAACGCCCGGTCCTGCCCCGCCCAGCTGCGGGAGCGGGTCTTCCACGTCGCGGGCCGGGGCGCCTTCGACATCGAGAACCTCGGCTACGAGGCCGCCGTCGCCCTGCTGACCTCCGGCCTCCTCCAGGACGAGGGCGACCTCTTCTTCCTCGACGAGGAGCGGCTGGCACGCGCGCCGTTCTTCACGAGGAAGGACGGCGCCCTCTCCGCCAACGGCGCGAAGCTGCTCGCCAATCTCCGGACCCGCAAGGACGTGCCCCTCTGGCGGGTCCTGGTCGCGCTGTCGATCCGGCACGTCGGCCCGACGGCGGCCCAGGCCCTCGCCCGCGACTTCCGGTCGCTCGACCGGATCGTCGGCGCCTCGGAGGAGGAACTCGCGGCGGCCGACGGTGTCGGTCCGACGATCGCCCGCTCGATCCGCGAGTGGTTCGCCGTCGACTGGCACCGCGAGGTGGTGGAGAAGTGGCGGCAGGCCGGTGTCCGCATGGCCGACGCGGGCGAGCAAGCCGGCCCCGGTCCCCTCACCGGCGTGACCGTCGTGGTCACCGGATCGCTGCGCGACTACAGCCGCGACCAGGCGACGGCGGCCATCCAGGAGCGCGGCGGCAAGGTGACCGGTTCGGTGTCGAAGAAGACCGGCTTCGTCGTCGTCGGCGCCGACCCCGGCAGCAAGTACGACAAGGCCGTGCAGGTCAGGGCGCCGATCCTGGACGACGACGGTCTCCAGGTGCTCCTGGACGAGGGGCCTGACGCCGCCCGCGAGGTGGCCACGATCGGCGACGGCTCCGCATGAGCGTCACGCGGGGGGCAGCTCGACCACCGTCGACGCGATCCCGGTGAGGTGCACCAGCCGCATCAGCTCCGAACGGCGGAACGGCGGCCCGCCCGAACGCCCCAGCACGACGGCGCAGGCGTCGCCGCCGTAGGGCGCGGCCATCATCTCGATGGCCATGTCCCGCCACCGCGGCGGCAGCCATGCCGCCTCGCTGGGCAGCAGGAGGGGGCCGGTCAACGGCATCCACGGCAGCTCGACACCCTCGAGGTCAGGTGCGGCGTCCGACGCGGCGACCACGTCGTAGGAACCCGCACCGCAGGTGAGCAGCACCGCCCAGCCACTGTGGAACACCCGGGGCAGCTCGGCGGCGAGCAGCTTGACGGCCGCGCCCTCGCCCGCGCGCGCCAGCGACTCCAGCAGCTCGAGTTCGCGGTGGGTGTCGAGCGGGCCGGCGAAGGGCCGCAGCGACTCCACGGTCACGCCCGGCACCGCCTGGGCCGCGGTGATCAGGGTGTCCGGCAGCCGGTCGCGGGGCAGGTCCACCACGATGTCGTCCACCGCGACGCCGTTGCCCCGCTCGAGCACGTCCAGGGAGACGATGTCGACGTCGGCGTCACCGAGCGCCGTGGCGACGGCGCCCAGGATGCCCGGGCGGTCCGGAACCACCAGGCGCAGGAGATAGGACACGGTTCCTCCGGGTCGGCGAGGTCCTTGTTCGATCTCCGTCGATCGTGTCGGGACCAGCTTCTCACGCCGGAAGGGGCCTCAACCGCCCCCACGTAGAGTGTCCGGGTCACCCGGGCGGCCGAACAGCGAGCCGCCGAGCAGGCACCGAAGTGGAGTTCCTCCCAGCATGAGCACGCTCTCCCGCAAGGATGTCGCGCACCTGGCGCGGCTGTCCCGGCTGGCGGTGACCGACGAGGAGCTCGACCTGTACGCCGGGCAGCTGTCGGCGGTCCTGGACGCGGTGGCGCAGGTGCAGAAGGCGCCGGTCGACGACGTGCCGCCGACCACCCACGCCGTCCCGATGACCAACGTCATGCGGGCCGACGTGGTCCGGCCCAGCCTGCCGCGCGACGTCGTCCTCGCCGGTGCGCCCGCGGCCGAGGACGACCGCTTCCGCGTACCGCGCATCCTGGGGGAGGAGGAGTGACGCACTCGACCACGCGGCCGACGACCGACCTCACCACCACCGACGCGGCCGAGCTGGCCCGGGCGATCGGGGCCGGTGACCTGACCTCCGCGGAGGTCACGCGCGCCTATCTCGACCGGATCGCCGCCGAGGACGACCGGCTCGGCGCCTACCTGCACGTCGACCCGGAGGCTGCGCAGGCCGCCGCCGAGCGGGCCGACGCCGTCGGCGACCGGAACCCGTTGACCGGCGTGCCCATCGCGCTCAAGGACGTCGTCGTCACCGAGGGCGTCCCCACGACCAGCGGCTCGAAGATCCTCGAGGACTGGCGGCCGCCCTACGACGCGACGGTCGCGGCCCGGCTCAAGGCTGCCGGCACGGTCCTCCTCGGCAAGACCAACATGGACGAGTTCGCGATGGGCTCCTCCACCGAGAACTCCGCGTACCGCCCGGCCCGCAACCCCTGGGACCCCGAGCGGATCCCCGGCGGCTCCTCGGGCGGGTCGTCCGCGGCCGTGGCCGGCGGGCTCGCCCCGTGGGCGATCGGGACCGACACCGGTGGCTCGATCCGCCAGCCGGCTGCCCTCACCGGGCTCGTCGGTCACAAGCCGACCTACGGCTCGGTGTCCCGCTTCGGGCTGATCGCCTTCTCCTCGAGCCTCGACCAGGCCGGCCCGATGGCCCGGACGGTCCTGGACGCTGCCCTGCTGCACGAGGCCATCGGTGGCCACGACCCGCTGGACTCCACCAGCATCGACGCGCCGCTGCCGCCGCTGGCCGAGTGCGCCCGACGGGGCGCCGACGGCGACCTGTCGGGGCTGAAGGTCGGTGTCGTGCGCGAGCTCGGCGGCGACGGGCACGCCGACGGCTACGAGCCCGGGGTGCTGGCCCGCGTCGCCGAGGCGGTCGCGCTCCTGGAGAGCATGGGCGCGGAGGTCCGCGAGATCTCCTGCCCGGCCTTCGACCTGGCGCTGCCGGCCTACTACCTGATCGCCCCCAGCGAGGCGTCGTCCAACCTGGCGCGCTTCGACGGTGTCCGGTACGGCCTGCGCGTGGGCGACGACGGCGAGCGCGACCTCGACGAGGTCATGGCGCTCACCCGCGAGGCCGGGTTCGGGCCCGAGGTGAAGCGCCGGATCATCCTCGGCACCTACGCCCTGTCCAGCGGCTACTACGAGGCCTACTACGGCCAGGCGCAGAAGGTGCGCACGCTGATCAGCCGCGACTTCTCGGCCGGCTTCGACGAGGTCGACGTGCTGGTCAGCCCCACCACGCCGACCGTCGCGTTCCCGCTGGGCGCCCGGGTCGACGACCCGGTCGCGATGTACGCCGCCGACCTGTGCACGCTGCCGGCCAGTCTGGCCGGCGTCCCCGCCATCTCGGTGCCGTGCGGTCTGTCCGACGGGCTGCCGGTCGGGTTCCAGATCATGGCCCCCGCGCTGGCCGACGACCGCTGCTACCGCGTCGCCGCCGCGCTCGAGGCAGCACAGGACGCCGCCCGCGGTTCCCGCTTCCTCGACCAGCTGGGGCGCACCACGGGAGGAGCGGCGTGAACGGCGCACTCAAGGCCGCCTGGGCGCTGACCGCGTTCGTCGTGGTCGCCGGGATCATCGGCTGGATCCTCACCGACCGAGCCGTCTTCGCCGTCTTCATCGTGCTCGGCCTGCTCACCGCGGCGGCGCCGTGCTCACTGGACGAACGCCCCCGGCCGCAACGACCCATCCGCGAAGGACACCACCCCGTGAGCACCGCAACCGCCGACCGGCTGGTCGACTTCGACGAGGTCCTGACCCGCTACGAGCCGGTCATCGGCCTGGAGACCCACGTCGAGCTCGGCACCGCCTCGAAGATGTTCTGCGGCTGCTCGACCACCTTCGGCGCCGAGCCCAACACCCAGACCTGTCCCGTCTGCCTCGGCCTGCCCGGCTCGCTGCCGGTGGCCAACGAGGCGGCCATCGAGTCGACGATCCGCATCGGGCTGGCGCTGGGCTGCCGCATCGCCACCTGGTCCCGGTTCGCCCGCAAGAATTACTTCTACCCCGACATCCCCAAGGGCTTCCAGACCACGCAGTACGACGAGCCGCTGTGCACGGCGGGACACCTCGACGTCGAGGTCGACGGGGAGACCTACCGCGTCGAGATCGAGCGGGTGCACCTCGAGGAGGACACCGGCAAGAATCTCCACGTCGGGGGCGCCAGTGGCCGCATCCACGGCGCCGACCACTCGCTCATCGACTACAACCGCGCCGGCATCCCGCTGGTCGAGATCGTCACGCGGCCGATCCCCGGCGCCGGCGCCAAGGCTCCCGAGGTGGCCAAGGCCTACGTCACCGAGCTGCGCGAGATCCTGCTCGCGCTCGGCGTGTCCGAGGTCCGCATGGAGCAGGGCAACCTGCGCTCGGACGTCAACACCTCGCTCGCCCCGATCGGCAGCCTCGAGTGGGGTACCCGCACCGAGACCAAGAACGTGAACTCGCTGCGCTCCGTGGAGCGAGCCGTCCGGTTCGAGATGCGCCGCCAGGCCGCACTCCTGGACGCGGGGGAGCGGATCCTGCAGGAGACCCGCCACTTCCACGAGGACACCGGCACCACGTCGCCGGGGCGGAGCAAGGAGGAGGCGACCGACTACCGGTACTTCCCCGAACCGGACCTCGTGCCGGTCGCCCCCGACGAGGAATGGGTCGCCGAGCTCGCCGCCGCGCTACCGGAACTGCCCGCCGCGCGTCGTACCCGGCTCCGCGAGGAGTGGGGGCTCTCGCCCACCGAGATGGCCTGGGTGGCCAACGCCGGGGCGCTGGACCTCGTGGCCGAGACCGTCGCCGCCGGCGCGACCCCGGCCGACGCGCGCAAGTGGTGGCTCGGTGAGCTGGCCCGCCGGGCCAACGACGCCGGTGTCGAGCTGGCCGAGCTCTCCGTCACCCCGCGTCAGGTCGCCGAGCTCGCCGGTCTGGTGCAGGCAGGCACCGTCAACGACCAGCTCGCCCGCCAGGCGCTCGACGGCGTGCTCGCCGGCGAGGGCGACCCGGCCGCCGTGGTCGAGAGCCGGGGTCTGGCCGTGCTCGGCGAGTCCGACGAGCTCGTCACAGCGGTGGAGGCGGCGATCGAGGGCAATCCGGACGTCGCCGAGAAGGTCCGCGGCGGCAAGGTCCAGGCGATCGGCGCGCTGGTCGGCGCGGTCATGAAGACCACGCGGGGCAAGGCCGACGCGGCCACCGTCAAGCGGATGCTCGAGGAACGCCTGATCGGCTCCTGACCTCGGCCGGGATGACGAGACCGGCCTGGAGGCGGTCGAGCGGGACCTCTGCCCGTGCGTGGTCCACCGCTTCCGGCGATGACTACAACGGCGAGTCGCTGGCCGACGTCGGCGGGAGGATGCGCAGTACCTTGTCGTCGTCCTCGGCCGGGGATCCGACGCCGTCCTTGTTCGACGTGGTGATCCACAGCGCGCCCTCGGCGTCGAGGACGACGGTGCGCAGCCGGCCGTACTCGCCGCCGAGGAACTCCTCCGGATCGCCCACGACGGCGCCGCGCTCGTCGAGGGACAGGGCGTGGATGCGCTCGCCCTGCAGCGCCCCGAGGAACAGCACGCTCCCGCCCGCCGCGCACCCGCCGAGGCCGGCCTCCTCGTCGGGGACCTCGCTGAGCGGCGGCGCGACCGCGTAGTCGGCTCCGGGCGTCAGCAGGTTCACCTCGTCCGGGGCGGGTGCGTCGGTCGCGTCGGTCGCGTAGATCGCCGTCTCGCCGGCCAGGCAGAGGGCGGTGACGTCGCGGTGCCCGCGGGTGAACACGGGGCCGGCGCCCACCGGCCGGCCGAAGACGTCGATGCGGAGCACCTTGCCCGCGGTGGAGTCCGGATCGGCCGCCAGCGCGGGGTTTCCGGCGTCACCGGTGCCCACGAGCAGATGACCGTCGACGCCGAACACCAGCGCGCCGCCGTTGTGCACCGCGCCGCGGGGATGCCGGTGAAGACCGGGTTGGGCGCGCCGCCGAGCGGGAAGCGGACCACCCGGTTGTCGGTCGGGGTGGTCATGTACGCATAGACCAGCCCGTCCTCGAGATAGGTGGGGGAGACCGCCAGGCCGAGCAGGCCGCCGTCGCCTGACGTGTCGATCCCGGGAACGGTCATCAGCTCCTTGGCCGGCGCGCGGTCGGGGAAGACCTGGAGGATGCGGCCGGTGTCACGCTCGCCGACCAGCGCGCTGCCGTCGGGGAGCAGCGCGAGCCCGGTCGGGACGGTCAGCCCCGAGGCGACGACGTTGGGGTCGCCCTCCTCCTCACCGGATCCCGGCTCGGCCGGCCGGCCGGGCACCGGGGCCCGCGACGACGGCGGGCCGACCTCGGGCGGTGCGCCCTCGGGCAGCGGGCGGAAGGGGCCGGCCGGCTCGTAACCGTCGCTGCCGCAGCCGCTGAGCACGGTCGAGGCGATCAGGACACCGGCCAGCCAGCTGCCCGCGCCTGCCAGCCGCCCCACCCGGAACACAGTACGTGCGCCCGCCCGGAGCCCGCCTAGAGTCGGCGTCCGTGCCGCGGCTGCCGCTCGACCCCGACGAGACCCTGCACGTGCTGGTGCCCTCGCGGTCGGTCGCCGAGGCGGTCGAGGCGGTCTCACCGCGCGTGCGCGCGCACCGGGTCGAGGCCTCCGACGGACCGCCGTCGGGCGAGGCGGTGGACGCCCAGGTGTGGGTGCCCGGGGCGGGCGGCGTCCCGCCGCCGGACAACGGCTTCCTCGAGGCGCTGCCGCGGCTGCGCCTGGTGCAGCTGCTCAGTGCCGGCGCCGAGCAGTTCGTCGGCCGGCTGCCCGACGGCGTGCTGCTGTGCAACGCGCGCGGCGCGCACACCCCTGCGACCGCGGAGTGGGTGCTGGCCGCGACGCTCGCCGCGCTGCGCGGCATCCCCTTCTTCGTCCGGGAGCAGGCCGCGGGGCGCTGGTCGTTCGGCGTCCACTCGTCACTGGTCGGCGCGCGCGTGCTCGTCGTCGGTGCCGGCGACATCGGGCGGGCGATCGGGCGGATGCTCGACCCGTTCCACGTCGAGCTGACCTACGTCGCCCGCACCGCGCGCGGGGGCGTCCGATCCGCGGCGGACCTTCCGGAGCTGCTGCCGCACGCCGACGTCGTCATCGTCGTCGTCCCCGTCACGCCCGAGACGACGGGACTGGTCGACGCCGGCTTCCTCGCCGCGATGGCCGACGGCGCCCTGCTGGTCAACGCCGCGCGCGGCGTGGTCGTCGACACCGACGCACTGCTGGCCGAGCTGCGCGAGGGCCGGCTGCGGGCCGCGCTGGACGTCACGGACCCCGAGCCCCTGCCCGAGGGGCACCCGCTGTGGGCGGCACCGAACCTGCTGCTCACCCCGCACGTCGGCGGCGCCGTGCCGCGGTCCGGCCAGCGCGCGGCGGCCGCCGTCGCGACGCAGGTGACGCGGATCCTGGCCGGCCAGCCGCTGGCCGACGTGGTCGACGGCTACTGAGCGGGCGGCGCCGGCACGTCGACCCGGCCACCGGAGAGCGCGGCCAGGCGGGGGAGGTCGCGGGTGCGCACGACCGGCAGCCGCACCTCGGTCCCCGCCGTCGTCACCAGCCAGAGCGCGTTGCGCTCGTCGATCCGGATCCCGGCCAGCTCCGTCCAGGAGACGGTCCGCGAGCCCGCCAGCGAGCGCGCCGTGATGCCGTCGTCGCCGATGTCCACGCCCACCCGCAGGACCCAGGCGGCGACCGCGACCGGGATGAGCAGGAGGACCAGCGTCCAGGCCGAGGCCAGGGCCAGGGGGACGACGCAGAAGACGAGGATGAGGACGGGCAGCAGCGCGGTCCGGCTCATGCGCAGACGGGCAGGGGCGTTCACGACCGTCGATGCTCCCAGACGGGCTCGCCGGCCAGCCGGGCCAGCTTGTCCGCCGTGCCGGTGCCCTCCACGGCCGTGTAGGCGATCAACTGCAGGCCCGACGCGTCGGCAGGCGTGAGCTGGTGGTGCTCGAGGTGCAGCGTTCCGACGGCGGGGTGCTCGAAGCGCCGCTCGCCCGAGCTGAACCGGTCCACGTCGTGGCTGGCCCACCCGGCGCGGAAGTCGGGGCTGACCTCCTCCAGCCGGCGGACCAGGTCCCCGACCATGGGATCGGCCAGGCGAGGACCCACCTCGGCGCGGAACTGGGTCAGGAAACGCCGGCTGTCGGTGTCCCAGTCGCCGAGCAGCTCGCGGACGGCGGGGTCGGTGAACACCAGCCAGAGCAGGTTCCGCTCGGCGGGCGACACGGCCGCGACCCCCGGGTAGAGACGTTCGTACGCCTCGTTCCAGCCGACGATCGACCAGCTCGCCGTGATGACGTAGGACGGCGAGGCGCCCAGCGCGTCGAGCAGTCGCTGAAGATGGGACGGCATCTCGTCGCCGCCAGGGGACGTGGCGCTCCCGTGCCCCGCCAGACGGAGCACATACTCGTGCTCGGCGGGGGTGAGGCGCAGGGTCCGGGCCAGAGCGTCGACGACCTGACGCGATGGCCGGATGTCGCGGCCCTGTTCGAGCCACGTGTACCAGGTGTGGCTGACGCCGGCCAGGAGGGCCACCTCCTCCCGGCGCAGCCCGGGGGTCCGCCGGTTCCCGCCCCCGGGCAGACCGACCGCGGGAGGGTCGAGCTGGCGGCGCCGGGAGCGCAGGAACTCGCCCAGCTCGTGGCGCGCGGCCTGAGCCACCTGGCCCTCCTCGGTCCGCAAGTGGTGGTACCGGTACCAGTATCACCGCCAACTCGGCCGGTCGGCCGCGTCGGCCTACCATCGCCCCTCGTGACGACCGTCGAAGATCGCCCCACCGGCCAGCAGACCGCCGACGTCAAGCCGCGCAGCCGCGACGTCACCGACGGCCTCACCAAGGCGCCGATGCGCGCGATGCTGCGAGCAGTCGGCATGGGCGACGACGACTGGGAGAAGCCGCAGATCGGCGTGGCCTCGTCCTGGAACGAGATCACCCCGTGCAACCTCTCCCTCGACCGGCTCGCCAAGCGCGCCAAGGAGGGCGTCCACGCCGCCGGCGGCTACCCCCTCGAGTTCGGCACCATCTCGGTCTCCGACGGCATCGCCATGGGTCACGAGGGCATGCGCGCCTCGCTCGTGTCCCGCGAGGTCATCGCCGACTCCGTCGAGACGGTGATGTTCGCCGAGCGGCTCGACGGCTCGGTGCTGCTGGCCGGCTGCGACAAGTCGCTGCCCGGGATGCTGATGGCCGCCGCCCGGCTCGACCTCGCCAGCGTGTTCGTCTACTCCGGGTCGATCCTCCCGGGCAGGCTCGGCGACCGCGACAACCTGACGATCATCGACGTCTTCGAGGGTGTCGGCGCCTGCGCCCGCGGCCTGATCACCCGCGAGGAGCTCGACGCCATCGAGAAGGCGGCCTGCCCCAGCGAGGGTTCCTGCGGCGGCATGTACACCGCGAACACCATGGCCAGCGTCGCCGAGGCGCTCGGGATGGCGCTGCCCGGGAGCGCGGCGCCGCCGGCTCCCGACAGCCGACGCGACGCGGTCGCCGTCGCCTCCGGCGAGGCGGTGGTCAACCTGTTGCGCAAGGGGATCACCGCGCGGCAGATCATGACCCGCGAGGCCTTCGAGAACGCGATCACCGTCGTCATGGCCCTGGGTGGCTCGACGAACGCCGTCCTGCACCTGATGGCGATCGCGCACGAGGCCGATGTGGACCTGACGCTGGAGGACTTCAACCGCATCGGCGACCGCACACCGCACCTGGCGGACGTGAAGCCGTTCGGCCGGTTCGTCATGACCGACATCGACCGCATCGGCGGGGTCCCGGTCGTGCTGCGGGCGCTGCTCGATGCCGGCCTGCTGCACGGGGACGTGCTCACCGTCACCGGCAGGACCATGGCCGAGAACCTCGCCGAGATCGCCCCGCCGGACCCCGACGGCGCGATCATCCACGCGATGGACCAGCCGATCCACCGGACCGGCGGCCTGACGATCCTGCGCGGCTCGCTCTCCCCGGATGGCGCCGTGGTCAAGTCCGCCGGTTTCGACACCGACGTCTTCGAGGGCACCGCCCGCGTCTTCGACGGCGAGCAGGGCGCGATGGACGCCGTCACGGAGGGAACCCTCAAGCCCGGCGACGTCGTCGTCATCCGCTACGAGGGGCCCAAGGGCGGCCCCGGGATGCGGGAGATGCTGGCCGTCACCGGCGCCATCAAGGGGGCGGGTCTGGGCAAGGACGTCCTGCTGCTCACCGACGGCCGGTTCTCCGGGGGGACGACGGGCCTGTGCATCGGGCACGTCGCGCCGGAGGCCACCGACGGCGGCCCGATCGCCTTCGTCCGGGACGGCGACCGCATCCGCCTCGACCTCGGCTCCCGCACCCTCGACCTGCTGGTCGACGAGGACGAGCTGGCCCGCCGCCGCGCGGGCTGGACCGCCCCCGAGCCCCGCTACACCCGAGGAGTCCTGGCCAAGTACGCCAAGCTCGTGGGCTCCGCGGCCCGGGGTGCCATCTGCGAGTGACCCCTTCCGTGGCGCACCCCCGAAGGGGTGAGGAGCAACCCGGTCGGCTTGTCACGCTCGGTGAGCATGCCGAGTTAGCCGGTGTGGATCCTCGTCGATGGTGGCTGCTCGCGGCCGTCGCGCCGGTGGCCGTCGCCTGCGCGGTGGCCGTCGGCGACCCTGCCCTGCGCCTTGTCGGTGACCTGGGCGTGGTGCTCGCCGGCCTGATCGCCTCGGCCGTCCTCTGGATCGTCGGTGGCCGCCGCTCGCAGCGGCGGAACTGGCGCCTCCTGGCGGTCGCACCCCTCCTCCCGGCCGCCGGGACGGTGCTGTCCGCCGCACTGGACCCGGCCGACGCGCTGGAGCTCGTGGTCCTGCGCTGGGTGCCGACGGTGCCCGGCTACGTCCTCGCGGTCGTCGCCATCCTGTCGCTGGTCGACCGGCAGCGGCTCCGGAGCGGCGGCCTGCGGCTCGCCGTCGAGCTCTGCCTGTTCCTCACGGCCTGCGTGGTCGCGGTGCAGCTGCTGGTCATCGGCCCGTCGGGCAGCTGGACGCACCTGGCCCTGGCCGAGCAGCTGGTCCTCGGTGCCGCCGTGGTGGCCACCTCGGCGACGATGGCCGCCGCCCTCACCCTGCTGGGCGTCATCGAGGTCCGCCGCCAGCGGATGGCGCTGGTCCTGCTGACCGGCGCGGTGCTGCTCACGACCGGTCGCGGCCTGGCCACCCGGGCGCTGCTCACCGACATGGCGGGTGCCGTCGACCTCAGCCGCTTCCTCGTCGCGGCCGGCCTGGGCCTCCTGGCGGCCGCGGTGCTCGTCGACCCGGGCCCCGACCCCGACTCGACGACCGTCCCGGTGCCTGGCCGGTCGACCGCGCTGGGCCAGCTCCTGCCGCACTTCGCGATGGTCGTCGCCCTCGTGATCATCGGGTTCGTGGCCGCGGCCGGCTACACGCCGACGCTCGTGAGCGTCGTCGGTGGCTCCGTCTGCATCCTCCTCACGGCCGTGCACCGGTGGGTGACCGTCCGGGACGCCGGCCGCATGGCCCTGCGGCTGCGGCGGAGCGAGGCCTACTTCCGCTCGCTCGTGCGCTCGAGCGGCGACGCGATCGTCATCCTCGACGACGCGCTGCGGATCACGTGGGCCTCGCCCGCCCTCGACCGGGCGCTCGGTACGGCCGCGGCCGACCTGGTCGGCCGTCCGCTGCTCGACGTCGTCCACCCCGAGGACGTCGCCCCGCTGACCGGCGCCCTGCCCGTCGCCGCACCGCGAACCGAGGCGCCGCGAACCGAGGCGCCGCGCGCCGAGACGCCCGACGCGCACGTCGACCACGCCGGCCTGCTGCTGCTGCGCCTGCAGGACGCGGCGGGCGTGTGGCGCTACCTGGAGGCCGGCATCTCCGACCTGCGGGACGACCCCGACGTCGGTGCCGTCGTCCTGCACTGCCGCGACATGACGGAGCGGCATGCTCGCGAGCTCGCCCTGCAGGGCATCGCCTACACCGACCCCATGACCGGGCTGCCCAACCGTGCCGGCGTCCTCAAGACCCTCGAGGCCGAGCTCGCCCAGGCCGGGTCCGGGGCGTCGACGCTGCTGCTCATCGCGCTCGACGGCCTGGCCTCGGCCCGCGAGAACGCCGGCCGCGAGAACGTCACCAGGGTCGTGGCCGAGATCGGTCGTCGGCTGCGCGCCACCGTGCGCGGCGAGGACACCGTTGCCCGCATGGGCGGCGGCGCCTTCGCCGTCCTGACCGACGGCGCCGACGCCGACGCCGACCGGCTGGCGGCCCGCTGCCTGTCGGTGGTCGAGCAGCCGATCATGACCCCGAACGGACTGGTCGAGCTCACCGCCGGCGTCGGCCTGGCGCCGCTGGAGCCCGGCGTGGGCGTCGACGAGCTGCTGGCCCGCGCCGACCTCGCCGTCCGCGCGGCGCACGCCCGGGGCGAGGGTTGCGTCGCGCGGTACTCACCGGCCATCGGCGAGGCGGCGGCGCGGCAGGAACGGCTGCGGACCGACCTGCAGGGCGCCAGCGCGCGGGGCGAGATGTTCCTGCTGACCCAACCCATCGTGTCCCTCTCGGAGGAGCGCATCACCGGGCTCGAGGCCCAGCTGCACTGGCGACACCCCGACCTCGGCGAGATCGCGCCCGCCGAGTTCCTCGCGCTCGCCGAGCGCAACGGCCTGCTCGCCGATGTCGTCCGCTGGGCACTGGCGGAGGCCACCTCCGTCGCGGCCGCCCTGCCGGCCTACGGCGCTCCGCTGCGGATCGGCTTCAAGGTGCCGGCGGGCTACGCCGCGACCGGCACGCTGGTCGCCGATGTCGAGCACGCCCTCACCACGTCCGGTCTGGCTCCGGAGCGGCTGGTGCTCCAGGTGACCAGCGAGACCGCCACGACCGGTGACGACCGCACCGGTCTGGACATCACCTCGCTGCGCCTGATGGGCGTCCACGTGGCGCTGGACGGCTTCGGCAGCGGCTCGTCGGCCCTGGCGCACCTCACCCAGCTGCCGATCGACATCGTCCGGCTCGACCGCTCGCTGATCACCCGCATCGACCGCGACCCGCAGAGCCGGGCGCTCTGCGAGTCCATCGCCGGCATCGCCCGAGCGCTGGGTCTCGACGTCGTGGCCGAGGGAGTCGAGACGCCGGCTCAGCTCGCGGCGCTGGCCGGCTTCGGGTGCGGCTTCGCACAGGGGTTCCTGATCTCCCGGCCCATCCCGCCGGCCCAGGTCGAGCCGCTGCTCGCGGCGGGTGCCGGAGCGCTCCTGCCGAGCTTCGTGAGCCGGGTGTGAGCGGTCCACCCGCATCATCGGGTGGAAATGGACACACCTGTCCATAGAGTGGGACGCGGTGGTTGACGCTGCGGCGGCCGAGGCGCACAGTGTGCAGGTGCCACGCGCCTGCCCGCCCGTCGACGGCTGCCCGCTCAGCCTCGTAATCGCCTAGCGCGTCGGTCCCCGACCGACGCGCTGACCCCTCCGTGCCTGTGGCACGAGGGGTTTTTTGTTGCCCGAGAAACGCTGTTGCCCAAGACGCAAGGCCCCAGGAGAACGCCGAGATGACCACCACCCCGAGCGAGCACGCCACCCGGGAAGCCGCCGCGTCCCTCGCCGGTGTCGAGACCACCGCGCGCACGGTCGCCGAGGCCGCCGCCGAACCGGCGACCGGCATCACGGGCGCGCAGAGCCTCGTGCGCTCGCTCGAGGCCGTCGGCGTCGAGGTCATCTTCGGCATCCCGGGCGGGGCGATCCTGCCGGCCTACGACCCGTTGTTCGACTCCAGGGTGCGCCACGTCCTCGTCCGCCACGAGCAGGGCGCCGGTCACGCGGCGACCGGCTACGCGCAGGCCACCGGCAAGGTCGGCGTCTGCATGGCCACGTCCGGTCCGGGCGCGACCAACCTGGTGACCCCGCTGGCCGACGCGCACATGGACTCCGTGCCGATCGTCGCCATCACCGGTCAGGTGCCGAGCCACGCCATCGGCACCGACGCCTTCCAGGAGGCGGACATCCGCGGCATCACCATGCCGGTGACGAAGCACAACTTCCTGGTCACCGACGCCGCGGAGATCCCGCAGCGCATCGCGGAGGCCTTCCACCTCGCCGCCACGGGCCGCCCCGGTCCGGTCCTCGTCGACATCCCCAAGGACGTGCTGCAGGCGACGACCGACTTCAGCTGGCCGCCGCGGCTCGACCTGCCCGGCTACAAGCCGACCACCCGGCCGCACGGCAAGCAGGTCCGTGAGGCCGCCGCGCTGATCGCCGGCGCGAGGCGCCCGGTCCTCTACGTCGGCGGCGGCGTGCTCAAGGCCGGGGCGACGGCGGAGCTCGCCGAACTCGCCGAGCTCACCGGCGCGCCGGTCGTCACCACGCTCATGGCCCGCGGTGCCTTCCCCGACAGCCACCGGCAGAACCTCGGCATGCCGGGCATGCACGGCAACGTCACCGCGGTGACGGCGCTGCAGAAGGCCGACGTCCTGGTCGCCCTCGGCGCACGCTTCGACGACCGGGTGACCGGCGCGCTGGCCAGCTTCGCGCCCCACGCGCAGGTGATCCACGCCGACATCGACCCGGCCGAGATCGGCAAGAACCGCAAGGCCGACGTCCCGATCGTGGGTGACGCCCGGGAAACCATCGCCCAGCTCGTCGAGGTGCTCCGTGCCGAGCGCGGGTCCTCGGGTGCGCCGGACCTGTCGGCGTGGTGGGCGCAGCTCGACGACTGGCGGGCGCGCTACCCGCTGGGGTACGACTGGCCCGAGGACGGTTCCCTGTCGCCGCAGTACGTCATCGAACGGCTGGGCGCCATCGCCGGTCCCGACGCGATCTACGCCGCGGGCGTCGGGCAGCACCAGATGTGGGCCGCCCAGTTCATCTCCTACGAGAAGCCGGGCACCTGGCTCAACAGCGGCGGCCTCGGGACGATGGGCTACGCCGTCCCGGCCGCCATGGGCGCCAAGTACGGCCGCCCCGAGGCCACGGTCTGGGCGATCGACGGTGACGGCTGCTTCCAGATGACCAACCAGGAGCTGGCCACCTGCGCGATCGAGGGCATCCCCATCAAGGTCGCCGTCATCAACAACGGCAACCTCGGCATGGTGCGGCAGTGGCAGACCCTCTTCTACGAGGGCCGCTACTCGAACACGAAGCTGCACCCGCTCGACGCGGACGGCAAGCCCAAGCCCGTCCGGATCCCGGACTTCGTCACCCTCGCCGAGGCGCTGGGCTGCGTCGGTCTGCGGTGCGAGACCAAGGACGACGTCGACACGGTCATCCAGAAGGCCATGGCGATCACCGACGCGCCGGTGGTGATCGACTTCGTGGTGGGCCACGACGCCCAGGTCTGGCCGATGGTCGCCGCGGGCGCCAGCAACGACGACATCCTGGCCGCGCGCGACGTGCGCCCGGTCTTCGGCGACGGACAGGTGTAGGAGAAGGACCCCGTCCCCCTCACCCCTCGCAGGCTCGGGGCGAGCCTCTGGACGGGGCCGCCGGGCCCCACCGAACTTCGAAAGGATCGTTGCTACATGAGCCGTCACACGTTGTCGGTGCTGGTCGAGAACAAGTCGGGTGTGCTCGCCCGTGTCTCGGCGTTGTTCAGCCGCCGCGGGTTCAACATCGAGTCCCTCGCCGTCGGGCCGACGGAGAACCCCGACCTCTCCCGGATGACGATCGTCGTCGACGCGGAGAGCCAGCCGCTCGAGCAGATCACCAAGCAGCTGAACAAGCTGATCGAAGTCATCAAGATCGTCGAGCTGGAGTCCAGCTCCGCCGTCCAGCGCGAACTGCTCCTGGTCAAGGTCCGCGCGCCCATGGCAGAGCGGACCCAGGTGCTGCAGACCGCGGAGCTCTTCCGCGCCCGCGTGATCGACGTCAACGCCGACACCGTCACCCTCGAGGCGACCGGCACGCCGGACAAGCTGCAGGCGCTGCTGGCCCTCCTGGCGCCCCTGGGCATCAAGGAGATGGCGCAGTCGGGCACCGTCGCCCTGGGGCGGGGTCCGCGCTCGATGTCCGGCGCCGGTACGTTGCGCCCGGTCGAGCGCACCGCCTGAAAGACCTGAGAAGAACCCACCGAAGGAGTACCCGAAGCATGGCCGCCGAGATCTTCTACGACGACGACGCCGACCTCTCGATCATCCAGGGGCGCACCGTCGCCGTCCTGGGCTACGGCAGCCAGGGGCACGCGCACGCCCTCTCGCTGCGCGACTCGGGGGTCGACGTCCGCGTCGGCCTCCCGGAGGGCTCGAAGAGCCGGCCCAAGGCCGAGGCCGAGGGCCTGCGCGTCGTGACCCCGGCCGAGGCGGCGGCCGAGGCCGACCTGATCATGATCCTCGCTCCCGACCACGTGCAGCGGACGCTGTACGCGGAATCGGTCGAGCCGAACCTCCAGGACGGCGACGCGCTCTTCTTCGGCCACGGCTTCAACATCCGGTTCGGCTACATCAAGCCCCCGGCGGGCGTCGACGTCGCCATGGTCGCGCCCAAGGGCCCCGGCCACCTCGTCCGCCGCGAGTTCGAGAACGGCAAGGGCGTGCCGTGCCTCGTGGCCGTCGAGCAGGACGCCAGCGGCTCGGCCCTGCAGCTCGCGCTGTCCTACGCGAAGGCGATCGGCGGCACCCGCGCCGGCGTCATCCGGACGACCTTCGCCGAGGAGACCGAGACCGACCTGTTCGGCGAGCAGGCCGTGCTCTGCGGTGGCGCCAGCGCGCTGATCACCGCCGGGTTCGAGACCCTGACCGAGGCCGGCTACCAGCCCGAGGTCGCCTACTTCGAGTGCCTGCACGAGCTCAAGCTGATCGTCGACCTCATGTACGAGGGCGGCATCGCCAAGCAGCGCTGGTCGGTCTCGGACACCGCCGAGTACGGCGACTACACGTCCGGTCCGAAGATCATCGACGCGCGCGTGAAGCAGTCGATGGGCGAGGTGCTCGCGGCGATCAAGGACGGTTCCTGGGCCGCGGCGTTCATCGCCGACCAGGACGCCGGGGCGCCGGACTTCAAGCGCCGTCGCGCCGAGGCCGAGGCGCACCCGATCGAGGAGACCGGGCGCAAGCTGCGCGGGCTGATGAGCTGGGTGTCGGCGTCCGACGACTACACCGGGACCGCCGCCCGGAGCTGAGCCGGGAACGCGAACGGCCCCCGCCGCCACGAGCAGCGGGGGCCGTTCTGCGTGCTCAGTAGGAGATGCCCTGCGACGCGTAGTACTGCTTGGTCTGCGCGTTGAGCAGCAGGAACACGATGACGCCCGGCACGATGAAGCCGAGCAGGCTGCTGAAGACCGACGCGCCCTGCGTCGCGCCCCAGATCATGACCAGCAGGTTGATCCCGATGGACACGTAGCTGAGCAGGAGCAGCAGCCGCGGCGACTTGCCCTGGACGACGAGGATGCCGGCGTAGAGCAGGGCGCCGGAGAGCACGACCGAGATCAGCACCAGCAGGCCGTAGACGGCGCCCAGCAGCGAGAAGGCGACGCTCAGCGCCAGCAGCCCGAAGAGGAGCCCCAGGGCACCCCACACGATGCCGATGATCCCGGCGGCGGTCACCATCCCGGGCTTCTGCCCGGCCGGCGGGCCGCTGGGGCCGCTGTAGGCCGGCGCCGGGTTGTAGCCCTGCGAGCCGTGACCCGGTGCGGGCGGCGGCGGGGGAGCGCCCCATGCGGGCTGCCCCTGCGGAGCACCTCCCTGAGGAGCGTTCGGGTCGGAACCGGGGGTGGGGCTGGACATGCGCATCCTCCTGGTCGTCCTCCCGCCGACGTGGCGGACCGGTGGCGGAGTTTAGGACCCGTTCCACCCGTCTGGGAGCTTCTCCGCGCGGATCGGGGTACGCGCCACGCGGACGAGGGACGTCCCGCCGCCCGGGTCAGCGACCGCGCCGCGCCCGGTGGGCGGCGAAGAAGTCCGCCGACGGCTTCAGCGACAGCAGCACGACGATCGCCAGGGCGGCGAGCAGGAAGAGCAGGTTGACCACGATGCTGCCGCCGCCGGTGGCGTCGTCGCCGAGGCTGCCGAGGAACCCGATCAGGGTGAGCGCCAGGCCGACGGAGCCGCCGACGAGCAGCAGCACCCGGCTGCGCCCGGACAGCGCCCAGATCGAGCCCCAGATCATGACCACGGTCCAGGCCAGCACGATGAGACCGAAGACGATCAGCGCGCCGCCGATGGCGCCCGACACCGCGCCGAAGCCCGGGAGCTCGTCGTCGATGCTGTCGCCGGCACCCGACGCCGCCGCGCCGCCGATGATCAGGACAAGGGAGCCGAGAACCCCCAGGGCGCCGAAGACGAACCCGAGGACGGCGGCCGTGATGACGTGCCCGGGGCGCGCCGGCGCCGCCGACGTGCCGTACTGCCCGTAGCCCTGCCCGTAGCCCTGCGCGTACTGCTGGGGCTGCCCGTACTGCTGCTGCCCGTACTGCTGCTGCCCGTACTGCTGCTGCCCGTACTGCTGCTGACCGTACTGCTCCGTCTGGCCGTACTGCTGGCCGTACTGCTGGGGCTGGCCGTACTGCTGGCCGTAGGGCTGCTGCCCGTACTGCTGCTGGCCGTACTGCTGGCTCTGCGGCTCCGGCGAGGAGCCGTACTGGGGCTGACCATAGGGGTTGGACTCGGAACGACCCTGGTCGTCGGACTGGCTCATGATCTCCTCCGTCGGCGCCGGTGGATCCGACCCTCGTGGCGCTCAGGATGTCGAGGCAGCTCAGCCCGCACAAGCACCCCTGACGGGGACACGGCGCCCGGTGCGGTGTCGTCCCACTGTGCGGACGCTCCTAGGCTGTGCGCCTGTGACCGCCACCCTGCCGGGAACCATGCCCGTCGTCCTCATCGCCGAAGAGCTCGCTCCCAGCGTCCTGGAGGTGCTCGGGTCCGACGTCGAGATCCGGCACGTGGACGGTGCGGACCGCGCCGCGCTCCTGCCGGCGCTGGCCGACGCGGCGGCCGTGATGATCCGCAGCGCCACCCAGATCGACGCCGAGGCGCTGGCCGCGGCCCCCAACCTCAAGGTGGTCGCCCGGGCGGGCATCGGCCTGGACAACGTGGACGTCGCCGCCGCCACCGAGCGCGGCGTCATGGTCGTCAACGCGCCGACCTCCAACATCACCAGCGCCGCGGAGCACGCCGTCGCGCTGCTGCTCGCCGCTGCGCGCCAGATCCCCGCCGCCGACGCGACCCTGCGCGAGGGGCAGTGGAAGCGGTCGAAGTTCATGGGCGTCGAGGTCACCGACAAGACCGTCGGCGTGGTGGGCCTCGGCCGCATCGGTGTGCTGTTCGCCCAGCGGCTGGCCGCCTTCGGGGTCACGCTCATCGCCTACGACCCCTACATCCAGCCCGGCCGCGCCGCGCAGCTCGGCGTCCGCCTGGTCTCGCTCGAGGAGCTGCTCCGCGAGGCGGACTTCATCTCCATCCACCTGCCGAAGACGCCGGAGACCGTGGGCCTGATCGGCGCCGAGCAGCTGGCGATGACCAAGCGCGGAGTGATCGTCGTCAACGCCGCCCGGGGCGGCCTGATCGACGAGGCGGCGCTGGCCGACGCCCTCAAGTCCGGTCAGGTCGGTGCGGCGGGCATCGACGTGTACGCCAAGGAGCCGTGCACCGACAGCCCGCTGTTCGGCCTGCCCAACACCGTCGTGACGCCGCACCTGGGCGCCAGCACCACCGAGGCGCAGGACAAGGCCGGCACCGCGGTGGCGCAGTCGGTGCGGCTGGCCCTGCAGGGCGAGTTCGTGCCCGACGCGGTCAACGTCCAGGCCGGTGGTGTGGTGGCCGAGGACGTCCGGCCCGGGCTGCCGCTGGCCGAGAAGCTGGGCCTGGTCTTCACCGCGGTCGCCGGCGGGCTCGCCCAGTCGGTCAACGTCGAGGCCCGCGGCAAGATCGCCGAGTACGACGTGTCGGTCGTGCAGCTCGCCGTCCTCAAGGGCGTCTTCTCCGACGTGGTCGAGGAGCAGGTGACCTACGTCAACGCCCCGCTGCTCGCCGAGCAGCGCGGGCTGGAGGCCACGCTGTCCAGCGACGTCGAGAGCCCCGACTACCGCAACCTCATCGCCGTGCGCGGCGCCATGGCCGACGGCACCCAGGTGACCGTGTCGGGCACGCTGTTCGGCAAGAACCAGGTGCCCAAGCTGACCGAGGTCAACGGGTTCGACATCGACCTGGACCTGTCGGGCTACCTGCTCTTCTTCGTCTACACCGACCGGCCCGGCGTGGTCGGCGCGGTCGGTGCGGCGCTCGGCGAGGCGGGCATCAACATCGCCGGGGCGCAGGTCAGCCGCACGACGCGCGGTGGCGAGGCACTGATGGCGGTCACCGTGGACAGCCGGGTGCCGGCCGAACTGCTGGGCGAGATCGCCGGCCGGATCGGCGCGCGCGAGGCCCGCGCCGCCGACCTCAACCTGCTCTGACCTAGGGTTCGAACCCATGCGCCTGGCAGTGATCCCTGGAGACGGCATCGGCCCCGAGGTCGTCGCGGAGGCCCTGAAGGTCCTCCGCGAGGTGGCTCCCGACGTCGAGAGCACCGAGTACGACCTGGGCGCCGCCCGCTGGCAGCGCACCGGCGAGCTGCTGCCCGACACGGTGCTCGACGAGCTCCGCGGGCACGACGCGATCCTCCTCGGCGCCGTCGGCGACCCCGGGGTGCCGCCGGGCATCCTCGAGCGCGGGCTGCTGCTGCGGCTGCGGTTCGAGCTCGACCACCACGTCAACCTGCGTCCGGCGCGGCTGTTCGACGGCGTCGCCAGCCCGCTGGCCGATCCCGGCACCGTCGACATGCTCTGCGTCCGCGAGGGCACCGAGGGGCCCTACGTCGGCAACGGCGGGGTGCTGCGCAAGGACACCCCGCAGGAGGTCGCGACCGAGGTCTCGCTGAACACCGCCTTCGGCGTGGAACGGGTCGTCCGGTACGCCTTCGAGCGGGCCGTCGCGCGGCCCCGCAAGCACCTCACGCTCATCCACAAGACCAACGTGCTCACCCATGCCGGCGGGCTGTGGTCGCGCACGGTCGAGGAGGTCGGGGCGGAGTTCCCCGAGGTCACCGTCGCCTACCAGCACGTCGACGCCGCCTCGATGTTCTTCATCACCGACCCGGGCCGGTACGACGTCATCGTCACCGACAACCTGTTCGGCGACATCGTCACCGACATCGCCGCCGCGGTGACCGGCGGGATCGGCCTGGCGGCCAGCGGCAACCTGGACGTGTCGGGAACCAACCCGAGCATGTTCGAGCCGGTGCACGGGTCGGCGCCCGACATCGCCGGTCAGGGGATCGCCGACCCGACGGCCGCCGTCCTCTCCGTCGGCCTGCTGCTCGACCACCTGGGTCGCAGCGACCAGGCGAAGAAGGTGAACGCCGCGGTATCGTTCGACCTGTCCACCCGTGCTCCGCAGGGGCCGGTCAAGACCTCGGACGTCGGCGACCGGCTCGCCGCTCTCGCCTCCGGCTGAGGCTCAGGCCGCCGGTCCGGTCCGCAGCAGGTCGCCGACCGGGACGGCACGGCGGTGGTTGTCCCACGGATTCCGCGGTCCGTGCTTTACTGACAGCGATGGCCGCCTCGACCTCGATCATTATCGCCTAGCGCGCAGTCCGTTCCCGACTGCGCGCAGACCTCCCGTTCCCGGGGGTCTTTTTGTTTGCCGGGAGCACCTCGTCCACCCAGGAGCACCGCGTGTCCACCGACCTCGCCACTGATCTCGACTTCCACGTCTTCGACACCACCCTGCGCGACGGCGCGCAGCGCGAGGGCGTCAGCTACTCCGTCGCCGACAAGCTCGCGGTCGCGCGCCTGCTGGACGAGATCGGGGTCGGGTTCATCGAGGGCGGCTGGCCGGGCGCGCTGCCGAAGGACACCGAGTTCTTCGCCCGGGCCCGCACCGAGCTCAAGCTGCGCCACGCCCAGCTGGTCGCCTTCGGCGCCACGCGCAAGGCCGGCGTCCGCGTCGAGGACGACGCCCAGGTGCGTGCCCTCCTCGACGCCGAGACGCCCGTGGTCTGCCTGGTCGCGAAGTCCGACGTCCGGCACGTCCGCGAGGCCCTGCGGACGACCCTGGAGGAGAACCTCGCCATGGTGCGCGACACCGTGGAGTTCTTCGTCCGCCACGGCGGCGGGTGTTCCTCGACTGCGAGCACTTCTTCGACGGCTACGCCCACGATCCCGACTACGGCGTGCAGGTCCTGGAGACGGCGTTCGCCGCGGGTGCCGAGGTCGGGGTCATGTGCGACACCAACGGCGGCATGCTGCCGATGGGCGTCGGCCGCGTGGTCGCCGACGTGCGGGCGCGCACCAGCGGCAGGCTCGGCATCCACTGCCAGGACGACACCGGCTGCGCGGTCGCCAACTCCCTCGCCGCGGTCGAGGCCGGCGTCACCC
The DNA here is from genome assembly GCF_023016265.1 of Blastococcus sp. PRF04-17. Taxonomy (GTDB): domain Bacteria; phylum Actinomycetota; class Actinomycetes; order Mycobacteriales; family Geodermatophilaceae; genus Blastococcus_B. Next base: position 4,225,402 of record NZ_CP095412.1, read on the forward strand.
ACGTGCAGGGCACCGCCAACGGCTACGGCGAGCGGGCGGGCAACGCCGACACCTTCGCGCTCATCGGCAACCTCGTGACCAAGATGGGCCTGCCGGTCGTGCCGCCCGAGTGCCTGCCCGAGCTCCAGCGGGTCAGCCACGCCATCGCCGAGCTGGCCAACATCGCGCCCGACGACCACCAGCCGTTCGTCGGCGCCTCGGCGTTCGCGCACAAGGCCGGGCTGCACGCCAGCGCCATCAAGGTGAGCCCGGAGCTGTACAACCACCTCGACCCCGCCGTCGTCGGCAACGACATGCGCATCCTCGTCACCGAGATGGCCGGCCGCGCGTCGGTCGAGCTCAAGGGCCGCGAGCTGGGCGTGGACCTGGACGGCCACCCCGACGCGATCAGCCGCGTGGTCGACCAGGTGAAGGTGCTGGAGGCCGACGGCTGGTCGTTCGAGGCCGCGGACGCGTCGTTCGAGCTGCTGCTGCGCGCCGAGCTGCCCGGCTCCCCGCCGCCGCTGTTCGAGCTGGAGAGCTACAAGACCTCCGTCGAGCACTGGGGCAACGGCGTCGTCGTCAGCGAGGCGACCGTGAAGGTCCACGTCGACGGCGAGCGGATCATCTGCACCGCCGAGGGCAACGGTCCGGTCAACGCGCTGGACAACGCGCTGCGGCAGGCGCTGGTCGAGCGTCACCCGCAGTTGGCCGACGTCGCGCTGGCCGACTACAAGGTCCGCATCCTGGGCTGGAAGGGCGGCACGAGCGCCACCACCCGCGTGCTCATCACCACCACGGACGGTGTGGGCGAGTGGACCACCGTGGGCGTCCACGACAACATCGTCGAGGCGTCCTGGCACGCCCTGGTCGACGCCCTGACCTACGCCGTCCTGCGCCGCCCCGCTCCGTGACTCAGCTGCGCGGCTGGATCTCGCCCATGGGGCCGAAGCCACTGACGTCGGGGGCGTCGACGTAGATGATCTGCGGTTGCGCCGACACGATGTCGGGCGCCGTGTCCACGAAGTCCTTGAACGCCTGGGTCTGCACGTGCGCACCGCCGGCGTCCGCGTCGCGGAACCCCTCGATGCAGACCCAGGTGTCGGGGTCCTCGACGCTGCGCGACCACTCGAAGAAGAGGCTGCCCTCCTCGGAGTTCACCGCGCGGGCGTAGTCCGCGGACAGTTGCTCCCACTCACCGGCCTTGTCCGGGCGGACGGGGAACTTGACGACGATCAGGATCACAGCAGCTCCTTCAGAGTGGATCGAGCCTGCGGCGCAGCAGGCAGAACTCGTTGCCCTCCGGGTCGGCAAGCACGTGCCAGCTCTCCTCGCCGGTCTGGCCGACGTCGGCGGGCACTGCGCCCAGGTCGAGCAGTCGTCGCAGTTCGGCGTCCTGGTCGCGGTCGGTCGGGTTGACGTCGATGTGCCAGCGGAGCTTGCCGGGCATCGGGTCGGGCACCCTGCCGAAGACGATCGTCGGGGCGGCGCCGCCGAAGCCGGCCTCCGGGCCGATCTCGACCTCGCCGTCGTCGCGGGAGAGGACGCGGTAGTCGAGGACGGCGGACCAGAACGCGGCGAGCGCGTCGGGGTCGCGGCAGTCGACGACGACTTCGCTGAACCGGCAGGCCATGATCGTCACGGTAGGGCGGAGGGGGCGGCCCCGCCCGGCGACTAACCTCGCGTCGTGCGCATCGTCCGTTTCGCCTCACCTCAGGGCATGTCCTTCGGCGTTCTCGACGGGGACGGCCAGGTGGCCCAGATCGAGGGGCACCCGTTCGGCCAGATCTCCTTCACCGGCGCCCGGTACGCCCAGGCCGACATCCGCCTGCTCTCGCCGATCCTGCCCAGCAAGGTGGTGTGCGTCGGGAAGAACTACGCCGCGCACATCGCGGAGATGAACACCGGGGAGGCCCCCAAGGAGCCGCTGCTGTTCCTCAAGCCGTCCACGTCGGTGATCGGTCCCGGCGACGCGATCCGCATCCCCCCGGGCAGCACCAACGTGCACCACGAGGCCGAGCTCGCGGTGGTCATCGGCGCCCGCGGCGCGCGGAACGTCACCCCGGAGCAGGTGCCGGCCAGCATCTTCGGCTACACGATCGGCAACGACGTGACCGAACGGGACATGCAGAAGAGCGACGGGCAGTGGACCCGCGCGAAGGGCTTCGACTCGTTCTGCCCGATCGGGCCGTGGATCGAGACCGACCTGTCGGCCCTCGGCCTGGACCCGGCGGACCTCGAGGTGACCTGCGACGTCGACGGGGAGCGGCGCCAGCAGGGCCGCACCAGCCAGCTGATCTTCGACGTCCCGACGCTGATCTCCTACATCTCCCGGGTCATGACCCTGCTGCCCGGCGACGTCGTCCTGACCGGGACGCCGTCCGGCGTCGGGCCGATCCGGCCGGGGCAGCGGGTGGACGTGACGATCCAGGGCCTCGGCACGCTGTCCAACTCGGTCACCGCCGCAGAGCCCGTCTCGACCGCCGGCGGCCTGCGATGACCGTCAAGACCCGCTTCTGCCCCTCGCCGACGGGGCTGGTGCACGTCGGCGTCATGCGCGCCGCGCTGTTCAACTGGGCCCACGCGCGGCACACCGGCGGCGCGTTCCTCCTCCGGATCGAGGACACCGACGCCGCGCGGGACTCGGAGGAGTCCTACCGGCACCTGCTGGACTGCCTGCGCTGGCTCGGCCTCGACTGGGACGAGGGCCCGGAGGTGGGCGGGCCGAACGGCCCGTACCGGCAGTCGGAGCGGCACGACGTCTACCGCGAGGTCGCCGCGAAGCTGCTCGCCGCCGGCCACGCCTACGAGTCGTTCTCGACCAACGAGGAGGTCGACGCCCGCCGTCTCGCGGCCGGCCAGGACCCGAAGCTCGGCTACGACAACCACGACCGCCACCTGACCGAGGCGCAGAAGGCGGCGTTCCGCGCCGAGGGACGCCAGCCGGTGCTGCGGCTGCGCATGCCGGACGAGGACCTGGTCTGGACCGACCTCGTGCGCGGCGAGGTGCGCTTCGCCTCCGGCTCGGTGCCGGACTTCGTGCTGGTGCGGGGCAACGGAGTGCCGCTGTACCCGTTCGTGAACCCGGTGGACGACGCCCTGATGGGGGTCACCGACGTGCTGCGCGGCGAGGACCTGCTGCCTTCGACGCCGCGCCAACTCGCGCTGTACGCGGCGCTCACCGACATCGGCGTCGCCGCCGGCACGCCGCGGTTCGGCCACCTGCCGCTGGTCAACGGCGAGGGCAACAAGAAGCTGTCCAAGCGCGATCCGCAGTCGAACTTCGACGTCTACCGCGAGCGCGGTTTCCTCCCCGAGGGCCTGGTCAACTACCTGGCGCTGCTCGGCTGGTCGATCGCCGAGGACCGGGACGTCTTCTCCGTGCAGGAGATGGTCGAGGCCTTCGACGTGACGCGCGTCAGCGCGAACCCCGCCCGCTTCGACCTGAAGAAGGCCGAGGCGATCAACGCCGCGCACCTGCGGGCGCTGCCGGTCGACGACTTCGTCGCCCGCGTGGTGCCCTTCCTGGCGGGCGCGGGGCTGGTCAGCGACCCGCCGACCCCCGAGCAGGACCGGGTGCTCCGTGCGATCGCGCCGCTGGCCCAGGAGCGCATGATCGTCCTCTCCGACGCCGTCACCCTGCTCGGGTTCCTCTTCGTGGACGACGTCGCGATCGACCCCGCGGCCGCGGACAAGCAGCTCGCCGGCGCCGATGCCGCCGAGGTGCTCACGGCGGCGACGGCCGCGCTCGAGGACCTGGACGACTGGTCGACGGCGTCGATCGAGGAGGCGCTGAGGACCGCGCTGGTCGAGGGCCTGGGCCGCAAGCCGCGGCAGGCCTTCGGTCCGGTGCGGGTCGCGGTCAGCGGCCGGACGGTGTCGCCCCCGCTGTACGAGTCGATCGAGCTGCTCGGCCGAGAGCAGACCTTGGCGCGCCTCGACGCCGCGCGCGCGGTGGCCGGGCAGCCGGCGGCCGGATGACCCGACCGTGGGGGACACCCCCCGAGGACGAGCCGTACGCCGGTCCGCCGCCGATGCTGCGGCCGCAGCACGTGCCGGCGCGGCCCGCGTGGCAGCCGATGTGGCAGCCACCGCCACCGACCTGGCTGTCGCCCCCACCCCCGCTCCCTGCCGTGCGCTGGGCGCCTCCACCGGGGACGCCGCCGCACGACGTCCCCCAGCCGTTCCTGCGCGCCATGCGCACCCGCGACTGGGCGTGGTGGCGACCGCTCCTCGGGCTGCTGCTGATCGCGGTCGTCTACCTGGTCGCGGCCGCCGTGGTCGTCCTGCTCGCCGTCGTGACCGGCATCGCGCCGGACCTGCAGCTGCTCGACCTGGTCGATCCCGCCGTCCTGCTGGTCACCAACCTCTCGCTCATCGTCGCCGTCCCGGTGGTGTGGCTCGCCTGGTCGGTGGCCCACGGACTGCGCCCCGGCTGGTCGTCGTCGGTCCTGGCGCGGCTGCGCTGGCGGCTGATGCTGCCGTTCACCCTCGTGGCGCTGGGGACGATCGGCGTCGGCATCGGGCTGTCGGTCCTCATCGCCTTCCTGGCGGGGGACGGGGCACTCACCGGCCCGGTGGAGTCCTTCGGCTGGCTGCTGGTCGTGGTCGTGTTCACCACCCCCTGCAGTCGGCCGCCGAGGAGTACCTGTTCCGCGGCTACCTCAGCCAGGCGATCACCGGCTGGTTCCGGCGGCCGGGCGCCGGCGCCGTGGTCGCCGGGCTGGTCACCGCGGCGGTGTTCTCGGTCGCGCACGTGCCGGCGGACTGGCCCACGTTCCTGGACCGCTTCGCCTTCGGCCTGGCCGCCTCGGCGGTGGTCTGGCTGACCGGTGGTCTCGAGGCGGCGATCGTGCTGCACGCGGTCAACAACGTCCTCGTCTTCGTCCTGGCCGGCTCGCTCGGGGACGGGGTGGCCACCGACGAGCTCCCCGAGGGCACCGGCCTGCTGTACCTGGCACTCAGCCTGGTGGCGATGGCCGCGTACGTGCTGCTGGTCCGGCGGGCCGCGCGGCGGCTGCGCCCCGAGACGCACACCGCCGCCCAGGACTTGCGACCGGTGCTCCCGGCCGCGCCCGCACCGGTGAGGTGACCCGGCTCTCGCCCGGGGGTTCCTCCGGGCGGCGAAGCGGTCAGGTATGGTCGTGCGCGGCGCCGCGAGGTGCCGCCCATGGGGTATGGGGTAATTGGCAGCCCGACGGTTTCTGGTTCCGTTAGTCTAGGTTCGAGTCCTGGTACCCCAGCGAGGAAGCTGACGTCCTGGCAGCGCTGTTCCTCTCCGCACCACCCGCACGGCCCCGTCGTCTAGCGGCCCAGGACGCCGCCCTCTCACGGCGGTAGCGAGGGTTCGAATCCCTTCGGGGCTACGCAATCGAGGACCCCCGACCCCCGGGTCGGGGGTCCTCGTGCGTCATGGCAGACTGGAGCGGCACGGCCCCGTCGTCTAGCGGCCTAGGACGCCGCCCTCTCACGGCGGTAGCGAGGGTTCGAATCCCTTCGGGGCTACATCGCGCGAGAGCCCCTGACCTTCCGGTCGGGGGCTCTCGGCGTCCGCGGTCCGAGTGGCCCCGGGATCAGCGCGGGGGATAGCGTCGCCCTCGTGATCAGGACCAGTCGTCGCCTGGCCGACGGCCGGGAGATCCTCTATTTCGACGCCCAGCCGGTGCCGCGTGAGGCCTCCGACACCCGGGACCTGCCCGCCGTCGCCACCCGCTCCCAGCTCCGGTACGACGCCCTGCTCGACGAGTGGGTGGTCGTCGCGTCCCACCGCCAGACGCGCACGTTCCTGCCGCCGGCCGACGAGTGTCCGCTCTGCCCCTCGACGCCGGGCCGGCCGACCGAGATCCCCGAGGCCGACTACCAGGTGGTCGTCTTCGAGAACCGGTTCCCCTCGCTGGCCACGGGCGTCGAGCGCGACGTGCCCGCACACGTCGAGGGCGCGCCGCTGGCCGAGGTCCGCCCCGGGTTCGGCCGGTGCGAGGTGGTCTGCTTCACCAGCGAGCACGACGGCTCGTTCGCCCGGCTGGGCGCCGACCGGGCGCGGCTGGTGGTCGACGTCTGGGCGGAGCGGACGGCGGAGCTCTCGGCGGTCGACGGCGTCGAGCAGGTCTTCTGCTTCGAGAACCACGGCGAGGAGATCGGGGTGACCCTCTCCCACCCGCACGGGCAGATCTACGCCTACCCCTTCCTGACGCCGCGGGTGGGCAAGGTGCTCGCCTCGGTCCGGCGGCATCGCGAGGCGACCGGCCGGGACCTGTTCGCCGACGTGGTCGAGGCCGAGTCGACGGGCCCCCGTGTCGTGGCCGCCAACGACCGGTGGACGGCGTTCGTCCCGGCCGCCGCGCGGTGGCCGTACGAGGTGCAGTTCTTCCCGCTGCGCAGGGTGGCCGACGTGCCGGAGCTCGACGACGCCGACCGCGACGCCTTCGTCGACGTGTACCTCGACGTCCTGGGCCGGTTCGCGCGCCGGTTCGACACCCCCATGCCCTACATCGCCTCGTGGAACCAGGCCCCCCGCAGCGGTCGCGACGAGTGGTGGCTGCACCTGCAGCTGTTCTCGCTGCGCCGCGCGCCGGGCAAGCTGAAGTACCTGGCCGGCTCCGAGTCCGGCCAGGGGGCCTTCATCACCGACACGAATCCCGAGGATGTCGCGGCGGCGCTGCGCGCGGTCGTCACCGCATGACCAGCGACCTGACCGACGACCAGGCGGCCGCACACCGGGCACGCGAGGCGTTCACCCAGCGGTACGACGCCGCGCCGGAGGGCGTGTGGGCGGCGCCGGGCCGGGTGAACGTCATCGGCGAGCACACCGACTACAACGACGGCTACGTCCTGCCGGTGGCGCTGCCGCACACCACCCGGGCGGCGGTGGGCCGCCGTACGGACGGCCGGCTCGCCCTGGCCTCGCTGCAGGGCGCCGGGGAGGTCGTGGAGCTGGCCGTCGACGAGCTGGCCCCCGGCCGCCCGGGGGGCTGGGCCGGCTATCCGGCCGGGGTCGTCCACGGCCTCCGCGACCGGCTCGCCGGCGGGATCAGCGTGCTCGTCGACACCGACGTGCCGGTGGGGGCCGGTCTGTCCTCCTCGGCGGCGCTGACCTGCTCGGTCGCGCTGGCGCTGCACGACCTCGTCGCCCCGGAGCTGAGCCGCACCGATCTGGTCGACCTCGCCCGCCGATCGGAGAACGACTTCGTGGGCGCGCCCACCGGCATCCTCGACCAGTCCGCGTCGCTGCTGTGCACCGCCGGGCACGCGCTGTTCCTGGACACCCGCGAGCTGCGCACCGAGCAGGTGCCGCTGGACCTCACCGCCTCGGGCCTCGAGCTGCTGGTCGTCGACACCGGCACGTCGCACACGCACGCCGACGGCGGCTACGGCGACCGGCGCCGGGAGTGCGAGCAGGCCGCGGCGAGGCTCGGGGTGCCGGCGCTGCGTGACGTGGCCGACGTGTCCGGTCTCGCCGCGCTCGAGCACGACGACGTGCTGCTGCGCCGCGCCCGGCACATCGTCACCGAGAACGCCCGCGTGCTGCAGGTGGTCGGGATCCTGCGCGACGCCGACGACCCGCGCGCCATCGGGCCGGTGCTGACCGAGGGGCACGTCTCGCTGCGCGACGACTTCCAGATCTCCACCGTCGAGCTCGACGCGTGCGTCGACGCTGCGCTGGAGTCCGGCGCGCACGGCGCCCGGATGGTCGGCGGCGGGTTCGGCGGCAGCGTGGTGGTGCTGGTGGACCGCGACCGCGCCGGCGCGGTGGCCGAGGCGGTCCGCGACCGGTTCGCCCGCGAGGGCTACGCCGAGCCGCGGACGTTCGACGTCGTGCCCTCCCCGGGCGCCCGGCGGCTCGCCTGATCAGCCGAGCACGGTGACCGGCACCCGCTGGACCAGGTTGTTCGCCATGCCCTGCCGGTTCCACTCCTGCTCGACCGGCTGACTGCCGCGCTCGTCGGTCGCCCGGGCCAGCAGCTCGGTGCGCCCGGGCCGGGCCGTCCAGTCGTGGCTCCAGGCCCGCCAGGCGTACGGGTGCGCCGGGTCGGCCGGCGCCAGCCTCGCGTCCCCCCAGGTCGCGCCGCCGTCGGTGCTGACCTCGACCCGGGTGACGGGCGCGCGGCCCGACCACGCGCGGCCCGTGAGCGGCACCGTGCCCGCGCGGACGAAGCGCTCGCGGGTCATGAAGTCCGGCCACCCGGGTGGGGCGAGCAGGGCCCGCGGGCGGATCCGGGTCACCGGCTCGCCGTCCTCGTGCGCGTCGACCTTGAGCCGGTACGCAGTGGCGTTCTGGAAGCCGGTGAACGGCTCGGTCAGCACGTCGACGCGGGTGAGCCACTTGACCTGCGCCATGCCGTACCAGCCGGGCACCAGCAGCCGCAGGGGAGCGCCGTGCTGTGGCGGCAGCGGCGCGCCGTTCATCGCCCACACCAGCAGGACGTCGGGCCGCAACGCCTCGGCCAGGGACAGCCCGCGGGCGTAGTCCTGCTCGACCCCGCGCTCGAGGCCGTGGTCGGCCCCGGTGAAGGCGACGTCGACCGCCTCGGGGGAGAGACCGGCATCCTCCAGCAGCGGCGCCAGCGGCGTGCCCGTCCATTCGGCGGTGCCGACCGCCTCGAGCAGCCACGGCTGGCTGACCGGCCGCGGCTGGTAGCGGGCACGGCCGTTGCCGGCGCACTCGAGCAGCACGCGGGCCGTCACGGCCGGACGCCGCTGGAGCTCCTCGAGGGACAGGCGGAGCGGCCGGTCCACGGCGCCACCGACGAGGAGTCGCCATGTCGACGTGTCGACGGCCGGGATGTCGTAGTGGGTCAGCACGTAGTGCAGCCCCGGCGGGGTGACGTCGTAGCGCAGCGCCTCGAGCGGCATGCCGTGGTTGCGGGTGGCGAGCTGGAGCTCGTCCAGCCCGATGCCCTCGCCCGGCTCGGCGATGCGGGCCCTCCCCGAGGTGATCTCCGTGGTGGTCATGCACCGAGTGTTCGCCGGTGCTGGTAGGGAGGGAAGGCCTCAGCGGGCCGCGCGCGATATCGCGGCGGCCGCGTCGAGGACGGCCCCGATGATCTCCGGGCTGGGACGGCGGCCGAGCCGCTCCACCGGACCGGAGATCGACACCGCACCGAGCACCGCGCCGGAGCCGTCGCGGACGGGCGCGGACAGTGAGGCGACGCCCGGCTCGCGCTCGGCGACGCTGTGCGCCCAGCCGCGGCGGCGGACCTCGAGCAGCGTCCGCGCGGTGAAGCTGGCCGCCGGCAGCAGGCGGGTGACCTCCTCGGCGGCGTGAAGGCCAGCAGCGCGTGGGCGGCCGACCCGGCGGTCATCGGCAGCCGGGCGCCCACCGGCACGGTGTCCCGCAGGCCGCTCGTCCGCTCGGCGGCCGCGACGCAGACACGCGTGGCACCGTCGCGCACGTAGAACTGCGCGCTCTCCCCGCTCGCGTCGCGCAGCGCGACGAGGTGCCGTGCGGCGAGGTCGGCGATGTCGGCGCCGCTGCGGCTGAGTTCGCCGAGCGCGGGCCCGGGCGCCCAGGCGCCCTCCGCCGTCCGACGGACCAGCCGGTGGCCCTCGAGCGCCACGGCCAGCCGGTGCGCGGTCGCCCGGGGCAGGCCGGTCCGAGCGACCAGCTCGGCGAGCGTGGCCGGCTCGTCGGCGACGGCCCGCAGGATCGTGACCGCTTTGTCCAGAACCGCGACCGGGTTAGGCTGTCCCACACAGCAATACTTGCATCCCACTGGCTGAGAACACCACTGAGATGCCCGGTGAGAGGACGAACCGTGCCGAAGACCCTGGCGGAGAAGGTCTACGACGCCCACGTGGTGCGCAGCACCGCGGGTGAGCCCGACCTGCTCTACATCGACCTGCACCTCGTGCACGAGGTGACGAGCCCCCAGGCGTTCGACGGTCTGCGCGCCGCCGGTCGTACGGTGCGCCGTCCCGACCTCACGATGGCGACCGAGGACCACAACGTCCCGACGCTGGACATCCTGAAGCCGATCGCCGACCCGGTCAGCCGTGCCCAGGTCGAGGCGCTGCGCACGAACGCCGCGGAGTTCGGCATCCGGCTGGCCCCGATGGGCGACCGCGACCAGGGCATCGTGCACGTGATCGGCCCGCAGTTGGGGCTGACGCAGCCGGGCATGACGATCGTCTGCGGAGACAGCCACACCTCGACCCACGGCGCGTTCGGCGCGCTGGCCTTCGGCATCGGCACCAGCGAGGTGGAGCACGTGCTGGCCACCCAGACGCTGCCCCAGTACCGGCCGAAGCAGATGGCCGTCACGGTCGACGGGGAGCTGCCCGAGGGCGTGTCGGCGAAGGACGTCATCCTGGCCGTCATCGCGAAGATCGGCACCAACGGCGCCGCGGGGCACGTCATCGAGTACCGCGGCAGCGCCATCGAGGCGCTGTCCATGGAGGCGCGGATGACGATCTGCAACATGTCGATCGAGGCCGGCGCCCGCGCCGGCCTGATCGCCCCCGACCGGACGACCTTCGACTTCCTGCGGGGCCGCCCGCACGCCCCGCAGGGTGCCGACTGGGACGCCGCGGTCGAGTACTGGTCCACCCTGCGCACCGACGAGGGCGCCTCGTTCGACACCGAGGTCGTCCTCGACGCCGCGGAGCTCAGCCCCTTCGTCACCTGGGGCACGAACCCCGGCCAGGGCCTGCCGCTCACCGAGCGGGTGCCCGACCCGGCCGACTTCGCCGACGAGAACGAGCGCCGCGCCGCCGAGCAGGCGCTGGCCTACATGGGCCTCGAGCCCGGGACGCCGTTGCGCGAGATCAAGGTGGACACCGTCTTCCTCGGCTCCTGCACGAACGGCCGGATCGAGGACCTGCGCGTCGCGGCGGAGCTGCTGCGCGGCAAGCACGTCGACCCCGACACCCGGATGCTCGTCGTCCCCGGGTCGGTGGGCGTGAAGCTGCAGGCCGAGCAGGAGGGCCTGGACAAGGTCTTCGTCGAGGCGGGCGCCGAGTGGCGCGGCGCCGGGTGCTCGATGTGCCTGGGCATGAACCCCGACCAGCTCCAGCCGGGCGAGCGCTCGGCGTCCACCAGCAACCGCAACTTCCAGGGCCGGCAGGGCAAGGGCGGGCGCACCCACCTGGTGTCGCCGTCCGTGGCCGCCGCGACGGCGCTCACCGGCCGCCTGACCGCCCCCGCCGACCTCGAGATGGCTGGAGTCTGAACCCGATGGACGCCTTCACCACGCACACCGGCACCGCTGCGCCCCTGCGCCGCAGCGCCGTCGACACCGACCAGATCATCCCGGCCGAGTACCTCAAGCGGATCACCCGCACCGGTTTCGAGGACGGCCTGTTCGTCGCCTGGCGGAAGAACGAGCCGGACTTCGTGCTCAACCAGCCGCAGTACGCCGCCGCCTCGATCCTCGTGGCCGGTCCCGACTTCGGCACCGGCTCGTCGCGCGAGCACGCGGTCTGGGCGCTGATGGACGGCGGCTTCCGCGCGGTGATCAGCTCGCGGTTCGCCGACATCTTCAAGAACAACTCGACGAAGGCCGGCCTGCTGACCGTCGTCCTCCCGCAGGCGGACGTCGAGGCGCTGTGGGCCGCCATCGAGGCCGACCCGACCACGCAGGTGACCGTCGACCTCCAGGCCAAGCAGGTGACCTACGGCGGGACCACGGTTGCGTTCGACATCGACGACTACACCCGGTGGCGGCTGCTCGAGGGTCTGGACGACGTGGGCCTCACCGAGCGCAACGTCGCCGACATCGAGGCCTTCGAGGCGAAGCGGCCGTCCTGGTTGCCGCGGGCGCTCCCGGTCAGGTGAGCACGGGGTCCACGTCGCGGTAGTAGTCCGCGCTCAGCGACCCCGGCTCGCCACCCAGCACCCACACGCTGCCCTTGGCCGCCGGCGGGTGCATCCGGATGCCCTCGTACCGGACGCCGAGGGCCATCAGCGCCGCCGGGATCGCGCCACCCTGGCTGCAGACCACCGTCACGCCGGGCGTGGTCCGCGGCTGGAGCAGCTTCTCCAGCACCGACACACCCGCCTCCGGGTCGGCGGCGAACTCCTCCTCGCCGAGCTCGGGCAGCGGCTGGACGTCCAGTCCGAGCCGCTCGGCCAGCGGCGCCACGGTCTCCTCGCAGCGGGTGCGGCGCGCGGAGAGGACGGCGGTCGGCGCGAGGACGGGCAGCACCTCGGCCATCCGCTGCGCCTGGCGCAGGCCCTTCGCGTCGAGGGGGCGCAGGTCGTCGGGGCCCTCCCACTCCGACCGGCTGCCCGCCCGGCCGTGGCGGACGAGCACCAACGTCGGCATGAGCGGGACGTCGGTGCGCGCCAGGTCGTCGAGGACGGCGCGGTCGTGGGCGTGGCTGCACAGGTCGGCGGCCTCGGCGGGGGGCAGCCACCGCAACTCGTCGACCTCGTCGTTGGCCGCGAACGACCCGCCCGCCCACTGGCCCGTCCAGTAGTCGACCTCCTTGGCCGCCGGTCGGCCGTCGGGGAGGTGCACCTCGTAGCGGGTCCGCACGCTGCGCCGTCCCAGGACGACGGCCAGCCCGGTCTCCTCCGCGACCTCGCGCCGGGCGGTCTGCAGGAGGTGCTCCCCGGCCTCCGGCTTGCCCTTCGGCAGCGACCAGTCGTCGTACTTCGGGCGGTGCACCACCGCCGTCTCCAGCCCACCTGCCTCGGTGTGCCGCCACACGGCGCAGCCGGCGGCCCGGATCATCGGGCCCGGCTCAGTCAGCGTGCTCACCGACCCGGCGCAGCAGCTCGCCCTGGTAGTCACGCTCGCCGCTCCGGCTCCACCGGCCGTCCCCGCCCAGCTGCCAGCACGTGATGTCCGGGGCCATGGCCGCGTCGAAGATCCGCGACAGCTCCCGGCTGGCGCTCTCGTCGCACACCCGCAGGAGCACCTCGACCCGGCGGTCGAGGTTGCGGTGCATGAGGTCCGCGCTGCCCAGCCACCACTCGGGCTCGCCGTCGTTGGCGAACGACATGATCCGCGAGTGCTCGAGGAAGCGGCCCACCACCGACCGGACCCGGATGGTCTCCGACAGCCCCGGGACACCAGGCCGCAGCGCGCAGATCCCTCGGATGAACAGCTCCACGGGGACGCCGGCCAGCGACGCCTCGTAGAGCGCGTCGATGATCCGCTCGTCCACCAGTGAGTTCAGCTTGAACCGGATGCCGGAGCTGCGGCCGTCGGCGGCGTTGCGGGCCTCGCGGCGGATCTTCTCGATCAACCCGGCGCGGATGCCGTGCGGGGCGACCATGAGCATCCGGTAGTTCGTCTGCCTCGAGTACCCGGTGAGCGTGTTGAACAGGTCGGTGAGGTCCGCGCCCACCCGCGGGTCGGCGGTGAGGATCCCGAGGTCCTCGTAGATGCGCGCGGTCTTCGGGTTGTAGTTGCCCGTGCCGATGTGGCAGTACCGGCGCAGCACCCCGTGCTCCCGGCGCACCACCAGGGCCGTCTTGCAGTGCGTCTTCAGGCCGACCAGGCCGTACACCACGTGGCAGCCGGCACGCTCCAGCGAGCGGGCCCACTCGATGTTGGCCTCCTCGTCGAACCGCGCCTTGATCTCGACGAGGACGACGACCTGCTTGCCGGCCTCGGCGGCGTCGATGAGCGCGTTGACGATCGGGGAGTCCCCGGAGGTGCGGTAGAGCGTCTGCTTGATCGCCAGCACGTTCGGGTCGACCGCGGCCTGCTCGATGAACCGCTGCACGCTGGTCGCGAACGAGTGGTACGGGTGGTGGACCAGCACGTCGCCCTCGCGCAGGGTGGCGAAGACGCTCTTCGGGGTCTCGCCCTCCGACAGCCGCGGGTGGGTGGCGGGCACGAACGGCTCGTCCTTGAGCTCGGGCCGGTCCACGTCGTAGAGGGCCATCAGCGACGCCAGGTCCAGCAGGCCGGGCACGTGGAGCACGTCCTCGGGCTGCATCTCCATCTCCGACAGCAGCACCTCGAGGATCTGCGGATCCATCGACCCCGTGACCTCGAGCCGGACGGCCGGCCCGAACCGGCGCCGCGCCAGTTCGCGTTCCAGCGCCTGCAGCAGGTCCTCGTCGCGGTCCTCCTCCACCTCCAGGTCGGCGTTGCGGGTCACCCGGAACAGGTGGTGGGAGACGACGTCGAGACCCGGGAAGAGCTGGGGCAGGTGCGCGGCGATGAGGTCCTCGAGCGGCAGGAAGGTCGCCTGCCCGGCGACGTCCTGCGCCCCGGCCGCCCCGACGGTGACGAACCGCGGCACGTTGTTGGGCACCTTGACCCGGGCGAAGTGCGCCAGGCCGGTGTCCGGGTCGCGCACGGAGACGGCCAGGTTGAGCGAGAGCCCGCTGATGTAGGGGAACGGGTGCGCCGGGTCGACGGCCAGTGGTGTGAGGACGGGGAAGACCTGGTCGCGGAAGTACTCGCGCAGCCGGCGCGCGTCGTCGTCGGCCAGTTCCTCCCAGTGCAGGATCCGGATGCCGCAGTCCTCCAGCCGCGGCGCGACGTCCTTGATGAACACGTCGGCGTGCCGGTGCACGAGGTCCTGGGTGCGTTCGGTGATCAGGGTCAGCTGCTCGCGGATGGTGAGCCCGTCGGGGGAGCGGACGGTGAGCCCCGTGCTCTGCCGGCGCTTGAGGCCCGCGATGCGCACCATGTAGAACTCGTCGAGGTTGCTCGCGAAGATCGACAGGAACTTCACGCGCTCGAGCAGCGGCAGTGTCTCGTCCTCGGCGAGCTCGAGGACGCGCGCGTTGAAGTCCAGCCAGGACAGTTCGCGGTTCAGGAACCGGTCGCCTGGCAGCTGGGACATGCGGGACGAAGGCACGGGGCCATCGTGCCGTACCCGGGTGAACGGTGAGTGGCTCAGCGAGCGACCCGCAGGCCCTGCGCCACGGCCGTCGTGCGGGGACCGGCGCCGAGGGCGATCGCGGCGCGGAGGTCGTCCTCGGTGTCGACGTCGCGTGCCAACCCCGGCCAGTCGCCGGCCAGTGCCGCGGCACCGCTGGCGAGGTGCGCCGCGGCCGACCCCGCCCCGAACATCGGCCGCAGCTCCGTGCCGACCGCGGCCAGCAATGTCGTCCCGCTGCCGGCGGCGTCGGCGACGAACGCCCGGCCGCCGCCGACCGCGCGGAGTGCGGCGGCCAGCTCCGCCGACCGCAGCGCCGGGAGGTCGGAGGAGAGCGCCGCGACGGCGGACGTGCCGGCCTCCCGGGCGCCGTGCGCGAGGGCCGGGTTCAGCCCCCGTCGGGCGTGTCGGCGACGGTGCGGGCACCGAGCGACCGCACCAGGTCTGCCGCCACCGGCTCGTCGGTGACGACGACGACCTCCGCGACGGCCGGGCAGTCGAGGGCCGCGGCGACGGTGTCGGCCAGCAGTGCCAGGACCAGCGCCGCGTGCTCCTCGCTCGTGCGCGTCGCCGGCCGCAGCCGCGTCTTGGCGACGGCGAGCCGCTTCGCCGGGACGACGACCGACCAGCTGCGCACCCTCCCATGTCAGCACATCGGGGGAAGGGCGCGGCGCGGGGAGGGGACCCGGTGCGGGATGACAGGGTGGTCGGGGTCGATCATGGGCAGGATCACAACGACGAGGGGAGGTGGGCCAGTGACGCAGCAGACGTCCAGCGGGAGGACCCTGCGCCGTCCGTCCAAGTGGCGCACTCGCGGCCGGCTCACCTACGGGATGGTCGCGGCGATCGTCGTCATCTACCCCGTCTCGGCGCTGATGTTCCGGCTGCGCTACCGGCACGGGGACCGCATCCCGCCGACCGGACCGGTGCTGCTGGTGGCCAATCACGTCTCGGTGCTCGATCCGCTGGCCTGCGCGCGGCTGGTCTTCGACAACGGCCGGCTCCCGCACTTCCTGGCCAAGCAGTCGGTCTTCAAGGGGTACGCCGGCACGCTGCTGCGCAGTGCCGGGCAGATCCCGGTGGCCCGCTTCTCCGCCGACGCGCACGAGGCCCTGGCGGCGGCCAAGGCCGACCTCGACGCGGGCAACGTCGTGGTCATCTATCCGGAGGGTTCGGTCACCCGCGATCCGGACTGGTGGCCCATGCAGGCGCGCACGGGCGTCGCCCGCCTGGCGCTGACCACCGACGCCGTCGTCCTCCCCGTGGCCCAGTGGGGCCCGCAGGAGGTGCACGACTACCACCGCAAGAAGCTGCGGCTGCGATTCCGCGCCCCGGCCGAGTACCTGGTCGGCGAGCCCGTCGACCTGTCCGCCGTGCGGGCCGAGGTCCGCGCCGGGCGGGCTCTGTCCGCCGAGCTGCTCCGGGAGACGACCGACGTGATCATGGTGCGCGTGCGCGAGCAGCTGGCCGAGATCCGGGGCCTGCCGGCCCCCTGGCCTTCCATCCGCGGCCCGGGCGGGAGCTGCCCGGTGACCTGTCCGGGAGCGCCGCGTGACGCGCGCCGCGGTCCTGGGGGCCGGCTCCTGGGGGACGACGTTCGCGAAGGTCCTGGCCGACGCCGGCTGCGACGTGACGCTGCACGCGCGGCGGCCCGAGCTGGCCAAGGCCATCACCGAGGACGGCGAGAACAGGGACTACCTGCCGGGAGTCCGGCTGCCCGAGGCGCTGCACGCGACCGCCGACGCCGGCGAGGCGCTGCTCGACGCCGAGATCGTGGTGCTGGCCGTGCCGTCGCAGTCGCTGCGCGAGAACCTCACCGGGTGGACCCCGCTGCTGCCCGGCGACGCGACGCTGCTCTCGCTGATGAAGGGCATCGAGCTCGGCACCACGAAGCGCATGAGCGAGGTCATCTGCGAGGTGACCGGCGCGCGACCGGAACGGGTCGCGGCGCTGTCGGGACCCAACCTCGCCCGCGAGATCGCCGAGGAACAGCCGGCGGCCACGGTCATCGCCTGCTCGGACAGCGGCCGGGCCGCCACGCTGCAGGCGGCCTGCCACACGCCGTACTTCCGGCCCTACACGAACCCCGACATCGTCGGCTGCGAGCTCGGCGGCGCGATCAAGAACGTGATCGCGCTGGCCTGCGGCATCGCGGAGGGACTCGGGTTCGGTGACAACACGCGGGCCTCGCTGATCACCCGCGGGCTGGCCGAGACCGCGCGCCTCGGCATGGTGCTCGGCGCGGAGCTGACCACGTTCGCGGGCCTGGCGGGCATGGGCGACCTGGTCGCCACCTGCAGCTCGCCGCTGTCCCGGAACCGCACCTTCGGGGAGAAGCTGGGCCAGGGCATGTCGGTCGAGGAGGTGCAGCAGAGCACCCGGCAGACCGCCGAGGGCGTCAAGAGCTGCCGCTCGGTGCTGGACCTGGCCCGCGCGCACGACGTCTACGTGCCGCTCACCGAGGCCGTGGTCCGGGTCTGCCACGAGGGCGAGGCGCCCGCGCAGATGGTGAAGGAGATCATGTCCCGCGAGGCGAAGCCGGAGTGAGCGGACAGGGACGTGAGCATCGCAGCGAGGAACGAGCGAGGAGCGGAGCGTCCCGCGGGAGTGAACCAGAGGCAGTGACGCCGGCGGCCTGGGGGGACGGCACCCGGTCGGTGCGGGCGGGGGAGACCTCCGCCGTCCCCGGCGCCCCGCTGCGGCCCTCCCCGGTGTTCGCCGCACCGTTCCACCTCGGCGACCAGCCGCCGCGGGCGGGCGGCGCCGACGCGTATGCACGCACCGAGCAGCCCACCCTCCGCGACTTCGAGGCGGCCGTCGGCGAACTCGACGGCGGCCGGTGCCTGTCCTTCTCGACCGGCATGGCGGCGCTGACCGCGGCCGTGCTCGCCTGCGCGGGCTCCGGCGACTCCGTCGTCCTGCCCTCGGACGGCTACTACACGACGCGCCTGCTCGCGGCCGAGGAGCTGGTGCGGTTCGGCATCCGGGTCACTTACGTCGCGACGCCGGAGGTGGCCTCCTTCGCCGCCGACGGCGGGCTGGACGGCGTCCGCCTCGTCCTCCTCGAGACGCCGAGCAATCCGCAGCTCGACGTCTGCGACATCGCGGCAGTCGCCCGGGCCGCCCGGGCCGCGGGCGCGCTCGTCGCCGTCGACAACACCACCGCGACCCCCCTCGGCCAGCGCCCGCTCGCCCTGGGCGCCCACATGACCGTCGGCAGCGACACCAAGGCGCTCACCGGGCACAGCGACCTGCTGCTGGGCCACGTGACCACCGCGGACGACGACCTGCTCGCCCGGCTCAGGGGCTTCCGCGACCGCACCGGGAGCACCCCGGGGCCGTTCGAGGCGTGGCTCGGCCACCGGTCCATGAGCACTCTCGACCTCCGGCTGGCCCGCCAGGCGGCGACCGCCGCGGCGGTCGCCGAGGTGCTGGCCGGATCGCCGGCGGTCACCGGCGTGCGGTGGCCGTGGCGGGCGCAGGACCCGTCGTTCCCGCTGGCCTCGCGGCAGATGCTGCGGCCCAACGGGGTGGTGTCGGCGGAGCTGGCCGACGAGGCCGCGGTGGCCGAGCTGCTCGCGCGTACCCGGCTCTGGACGGCGGCGACGAGCTTCGGTGGCGTGCACAGCACGATCGACCGCCGGGCGCAGTGGGGCGGCGACGACGTGCCGCCCGGCTTCATCCGGCTCTCGTGCGGTATCGAGGACACCGCCGACCTGGTCGGCGACCTGTCAGTCGCCCTGGCTGCCCTGGAGTGAGCGGGCCGCACGCCGCGCGCCGGCGCCGCGGGCGGTCATCCAGAAACTCAGCCCCCAGTAGTAGACGACGTAGGACAGGGAGACCGCGACCAGCCACGGGGCCGGATCGGGCAGCTGGACGACCAGCACCGCGTAGGTCACCAGCCAGACGAGGGTGAAGGCGAGGGTCAGGCCCCGCAGAGCCCGCATCCGCGACGGGTAGAGGTAGCGGATCGGCACGAAGACGAGCACCGCGAAGACCAGCAGCGCCACCGCGGTCACCGCTTCGCTGGTGTCGAGCACGATCACGTAGAAGGCGACCACGTTCCAGTAGCTCGGGAAACCCAGGAAGAAGTGGTCCGAGGTCTTCGCGTCCACCCGGCAGAACTGGTAGCAGGAAGCCAGCAGCGGAACCGCCGCCAGCGCCCAGCCGGCCGCGCCGTCGGGCAGGTGGCCCGTGGTCCACAGCAGCACGATCGGCGCGAAGACGTAGGTCAGGTAGTCGACGATGTTGTCGAGCAGGGCGCCGTCGAACCAGGGGATCGTCTCCTTGACCCGGAAGTGACGGGCCAGCATGCCGTCGGTGCCGTCGATGAAGAGCGTGGCCAGACCGAGCCACAGCGCCGTCTCGACCGCGCCCTCGATGGCGGCGAGCACGGTCAGCAGGCCCAGGACCGAGCCGCTGGCCGTGTAGAGGTGCACCGCGGCCCCGGCGAGGCGGAAGGCCGGCGAGAACACCTCGGGGGCCGCCCGCGTTCCGCCGTCCGTCCGCACGCGAAGAGGTTGTCACACCGGCTCGACTAGGGTCGGCTCGATGAGCGGAACCGGGGGCAAGGTGCGCGTCGCAGTGGTGTTCGGGGGCCGCAGCGCCGAGCACGCCATCTCCTGCGTCTCCGCGGGGAGCGTGATCTCCGCGCTCGATCCCGACCGCTACGACGTCGTCAGAGTGGGCATCACCCCCGACGGGCGGTGGGTGCTCGCCGACCCCGGCCAGCGCCTGGCCATCAGCGGCGGAGAGCTGCCCGAGGTCGCCGGCGGAACGGCGGTGTCGCTCGTCGGCGACCCGGCCGGCCGGGGCCTGGCCGTCCTCGAGCCGGGCGCGGCCATCGGGCCCGCGCTGACCGAGGTGGACGTCGTCTTCCCGGTCCTGCACGGTGCCTACGGCGAGGACGGCACGATCCAGGGCCTGCTGGAGATGGCGGGCCTGCCCTACGTGGGGTCCGGTGTGTTCGCCAGCGCGGCCTCGATGGACAAGGAGTTCACCAAGAAGCTGCTGGCCGCGGCCGGGCTGCCCCAGGGCGACCACGTGGTGCTGCGGGATGCCGCAGGTGCGGTGTGCGCCGACCCCTCGCTGCTGGACGAGGCGGCCCGCGAGCGGCTGGGCCTGCCCGTGTTCGTGAAGCCCTCCCGCGCCGGCTCGAGCATCGGCATCACCAAGGTGACCGACTGGTCGCAGTTCCCCGAGGCGGTGGCCACCGCCGCCGCCGTCGACCCGAAGGTCGTCGTGGAGGCGTCGGTCCCCGGCCGGGAGATCGAGTGCGGGGTCCTGGCGGCCCGCGGCGGGGGACCGCCCGACGCGAGCCTGCCGGCCGAGATCCGGCTGCGCCCGGGGGTCGACTGGTACGACTTCTCGGCCAAGTACCTCGACGACTCGGTCGACTTCGACGTGCCCGCCGACCTGACCCCCGAGCAGACGGCGGCCGTGCAGGAGGCCTCCCGCCGGGCCTACCTGGCGCTGGACTGCCGTGGCCTGGCCCGCGTCGACTTCTTCCTCGGCACGGGGCCGGACGGCAACGACCGGCTGGTGATCAACGAGGTGAACACCATGCCGGGGTTCACCCCCATCTCGATGTTCCCGCGCATGTGGGCGGCGTCGGGGGTCGGTTACGCCGAGCTCGTGGACCGGCTGGTCGCCAGCGCCCTGGACGGCGGCCCGCGGACCGCTCGGTGACCTCCGGGCGGCTGCCCCGGCGGCGTGGTCGCGCCGCCCTGGTCGCCGTGGTGGCCGCCGCGTTGCCGGTGGCGCTCCTCGTCGGAGGGTGCGGCCGCTCGGTGGACGGCGAGCCGCACGCCAGGCCGACCGAGGACGCGCTGAGGGGACCGGAGGACCTCGAGGCGCTCATCGTCACGGAGGTGCCCTCCGGCCTGCCGCGGCTGGCCGACGACGAACTCGATCCGCCCGCCGGCCCGAAGCGCGTGGAGGACGTCGCGGAGTACGCCGACGACCCCGCGCGCGAGCGGGAGGTCCTCCAGGAGTTCGGCTACCGCTACGGATGGGAGCGGTTCTGGGGCGCCGGGGCGGGGCCGGTCACCGGCGTCTTCGTGGACCTGTTCGAGACGCGGGCCGGTGCCGGGGCCTACGTCGAGGACCTCGCGCGCAACGAGGCCGAGCAGTACAGCGGCATGCTGTGGGAGGACCCGCCCGGCCTTCCCGGGAACTGCCGCCTCCTGACCGTGGACGAGGCCGCACCGGACTCGGACCTGAGTGGTCCGGCCGCCTTCGCGTGGTGCGGACACGGGGACTTCAGCGTCTCGGTGACCTCGATCGCCGACTCGATCGGCGCCGCCGAGCAGGAGGTCCGACTGGTGCTCGAGGAGCAACTGGGCCTGCTGCCGCGGCGCTAGGACCCGGGGGTGGGCTCGCGATAGGGCAGCGCCTCGGCGATCTCGGCGGCGAGCTGGGTCACCGGGGCGCTGTCCACCGACGCCGGCAGCGACATCTCGAGGTAGACCGCCCGGTCGACCGCCGTCCAGACGGTCGTGTCCGGATCGCTGGTGTCCACGTACCACTGGACGCCCTCGATCTGGATGAGTCCGACCCCCGCGACGAACCCGGCCGGCCGGTCGACCCCGCAGACCAGCACGATCGGCGGGTCGCCCCAGGCATAGGCGAACAGCGAGTCCGATCGCACGGGGCGCGACTGCTCTCCGGCGAGCTCGAGGGGGAGCAGCCGCATCAACGCGGGGCAGTTCGCTTCGGCTTCGGGCGTGACCGCCGGGACCTCGACGGGCAGCGGCGGGAGGTCGGCGCGCGGGCCGGACCCGCCGGCCTCGACGTCGGCCGGATCGCTGTGGCCCGTGTGATCGGTCGCCCCCCGTCGTCGCCGACGACGTTGACCAGCACCGCGAGGACGACGACCAGCGGCACCAGGACGGCCGCGGCGATGATCGAGATCCGCCGCAGCGGGTCGTCTGATCGCCCGACCGGTGGGGGGGCGGGGTCCGCCGTCTCGCGGGTCGTGTCGTCGCTCAGGGGGTGCTCAGATGTTGACGACCGGGCACGTCAGCGTGCGGGTGATGCCGTCGACCGACTGCACGCGCGCGACGACCAGCCGGCCGAGCTCGTCGATCGTCTCGGCCTCGGCACGGACGATGACGTCGTAGGGGCCGGTGACGTCCTCGGCCTTGGCCACGCCGTCGATCTCGCTGATGGTCGCGGCTACCTGGGCGGCCTTGCCGACCTCGGTCTGGATCAGGATGTAGGCGTGGACCACGGGAGACCTTTCCTCGGGCAGCACTGCCGGTACGTCGTCCCCGCCGGGTGGCGGTCAGTTCGGCAACCTACCGCAGCAACGGAGTGTGACCGGTGACGCGCCCCCGTCCGCTGGTCCCGCGCGGCGATGCCGCGGACACCGTGAAGGTGGTCGGCGAGTTCGGCGTGATCGGCCGCGTGCTGGCGAAGGCCGGCTCCGCGCGGGTCACCGACGTGGGTCCCGGGGACGACGCGGCGGTGCTGCGCACCCCGGACGGGCGGGTGGTCGCGACCACCGACGTCCTGGTCGAGGGACGGCACTTCCGCCGGGACTGGTCCTCGCCCGAGGACATCGGCCACAAGGCCGCGGCCGCCAACCTCGCCGACGTCGCGGCGATGGGCGGTGTCGCGACGGCGCTGCTGGTCGGTCTCGCCTGCCCGCCGTCGACGCAGACCGCGTGGCTGGAGGGGGTCGCCGCCGGACTCGCGGCCGAGTGCGCACCGCTCGGCGCCGCCGTCGTCGGTGGCGACCTGGTGGCCTCGGCCGCGGACAGCGCCTCCGTGGTGCTGTCGGTGACGGCGCTGGGGGACCTCGGTGGGCGGGCCCCCGTGCTCCGCTCCGGAGCCCGCCCCGGCGACGTGGTGGCGCTGGCCGGACGTCTGGGCTGGGCGGCGTGCGGACTCGCCGTGCTGCGGCGCGGGTTCAGCAGTCCGATCGCAGTGGTGTCGGCGCACCGTCGTCCCTCTCCGCCGTACGCGGCAGGGCCTGGAGCGGCGGAGGCCGGTGCGACGGCGATGTGCGACGTCAGTGACGGCCTGCTGGCCGACCTGGGGCACGTCGCGGCCGACAGCCGGGTCGTGGTCGACCTCGACCGGACCGCGCTCGTGCGGAGCTGCCTCGAACCCGTGGGCCCGCTGCACCAGGTCGCCTCCGCACTGGGCGTCGACCCGCTGTCCTGGGTGCTCACGGGCGGGGAGGACCACGCCCTCGTCGCCACCTTCCCGAAGCGGGTCCCCCTGCCCGTCGGCTGGACCCCGGTCGGGGAGGTCCGCTCGGGCGGGAAGAATCCGGGGGTGCTGGTGAGCGGCGAGCCTGCTGCCGACGTCGTGCGGGCGATCGGGGCGGAGAGGTCGGGACATGTCCACTTCGGCTGAGCGGACGGCAGCGATGAGCGGCGGCGGGGTGGCCAGGCTGCGGCCGCTGCCCTATGACGACCCGCTGGCGCAGCACCTCGTCGCGCAGGTGCAGCAGGAGTACGTCACCCGCTACGGCGGCCCCGACGAGGCTGTCGTCGATCCGGCGGAGTTCCGGCCACCGTCCGGGATCTTCCTGGTGGCCGAGGTCGACGGCGTCCCCGCCGGGTGCGGGGCCTGGCGCGCCCTGCCGACCGGTGAGGCGGAGATCAAGCGCGTCTACGTGGCGCCGGCATTCCGCCGCCGCGGACTGGCCGCGCTGATCGTCGCGGCGCTGGAGGACGGCGCGGCGGCCGCGGGCCATGCGTCGGTGATCCTCAACACCGGCGACCAGCAACCCGAGGCGATCGCGCTGTACGAACGGCTCGGATACCGATCGGTGCCGGGGTACGGCATCTACGCGTGCTCGCCGGGCGCGGTCTTCCTGGGCAAGGAACTGGCGCTCGGCGACGAGGAGCCACCGTGGGCGTCGTGACCTTCTCGGCGGCCTACGGCGCGGCGGGCGCGGAGGTGGCACCGGCCGTGGCCGAACGGCTCGGTCTGCCCTTCCACGACCGCGCCATCCCGGCACAGGTCGCCGGGCGGCTCGGCGTCCCGGTCGCCGAGGCGGAGGCCAACGACGAGACCGTCGTGCGCGGACTCTGGCGGCTGGTCGCGTCACTGGGCACCATGCCCGACCCGGTCGGAGGGGTGCTCCCGACGTCGCCGCTGCCCGACGCCCGCGCCTACCGCCAGCAGACCGAGCGGTTGCTGGAGGAGATCGCGGCCGGCCCCGGCGGAGTGGTGCTCGGCCGGGCCGGGGCGCTGGTGCTCAAGGACCGGCCCGACGTCCTGCACGTGCGCTTGGACGGCCCCCGGGAGGCCCGGCTCCAGTCGGCGGTCCTGCGGTCGGGCCGCCCGGTCGAGGAGATCCGCCGCGAGATGGAGGTCAACGACCGGACGCGCGAGGCCTACGTCCGCCACTTCTACCGGTGCGATCCCGCGGCGGCCAGGCACTACCACCTGGTCGTGGACAGCACGGCGATCCCGGTGGATGCCGTGGTCGACCTCGTCGTCACGGCGGCGCGAGCTCGGGGGATCGGCGCGGGCGGGCATTGAACCGGGCGGTGCCACGACGCAGCGCGTTCCGGCATCGCCTGGTTCAACCCTCCGCAAACGAAGAACCCCGGCGGCACAGGCCACCGGGGTTCTGCTGCGTCACGCCTCGATCAGGCGCGCACGACCTTGCCCGCGCGGATGCACGAGGTGCACGCGTTGATCCGGCGACGGTTGCCGGGGGCGATCAGCGCCCGCACGGACTGGATGTTCGGGTTCCAACGGCGCGGCGTGCGGCGGTGCGAGTGCGACACCGACATACCGAAACCGGGGCCCTTGCCACAGACATCGCAGTTGGCAGCCACGGTTGATCACTCCCAGGGATTCGTTCATACGGGCGGGGCGAAGGCGCACCCGCGTCAAGACCGTCCAGCAGTCTAACCGTTCCCGCACCGGAACGTCGCCGCGGCCCTGGAACGCCCGCGACCGCCCGACGACGACCGGCCTTGTCGCCGGCCATGGGTACCCTCCGCCCGTGCTGCAGGCGCTGGACGAAGCCGCGGTCGGTCAGTGGTACCGGGCCGTGGTCGCCGTCCTGTCCGAGTCCAGCAGCCAACTCGACGACCTCAACGTCTTCCCGGTGCCCGACGGCGACACGGGGACGAACCTGCTGCTCACCGCCCAGGCCGCCGTCGCCGCTCTCGAACGCGAGGGGCCGCGGACCACCGAGTCGGCCTGGTCGGTGCTCGCCCGCGGCGCGGTCCTCGGTGCCCGCGGCAACTCGGGCACGATCCTCGCGCAGCTGCTCCGCGGCCTCGCCGACCACCTCGCCGGCCAGGCACCGGCCGACGGCCCGACCTTCGCCGCCGCGCTGCAGAAGGCCGCCGACACGGCGTACACCGCGGTGGCCGACCCCGAGGAGGGGACGTTCCTCACGGTCGCTCGCGCGGGCGCCGAAGCGGCCGTCGCGTCGGTCGACGGCGGGCGCACCGACCTGGCCGATGTCGTCCGCGCGGCCGCCGACGGCGCCCGGGTCGCCCTGGACGCGACACCGGAACAACTGGCGGCACTCCGCGACGCCGGCGTCGTCGACGCCGGTGGCGCGGGTCTGTGCCTGGTGCTGGACGCCCTGGTGAGCACGGTCACCGGAGTCGAACCCGCCCGCCCGCCACTCGCGCCCCGCGACCACTCCACCGGGCACGGCCACCGGCACCCGGCCGACCATCGACCGCACCAACCGCCGGCGGGCCCCGGGAGCGAGGTCCAGTACCTCCTCGCCGACACCGACGAGAGCGCGGTCGCGCGGCTCCACGAGCGCCTGGCTGCCCTGGGCGACAGCCTCGTCGTCGTCGGCGTCGACACCCCGACCGGGCGGGAGTGGAACGTCCACGTCCACGTCACCGACGTGGGCGCCGCCATCGAAGCCGGCATCGAGGCCGGTCGGCCGTACCGGATCTCGGTCACGCCGCTGGCACCTGTCCTCCCGCCGGCGCCGGTCCCGGGCAGCCGCGCCGTCGTCGCGGTGGCTCCGAGCGACGGCCTCGCCCAGTTGTTCGCCGGAGAGGGCGTCCGCGTCGTCGCGGTGAGCCCCGACGGCGTGACGGAGGAGGCGATCCTCGACGAGATCATCGCCTCGGCGGCGCACGAGGTCGTCGTCCTCCCGAACGACGCGGAACTCACCCCCACGGCCAACCGCGCCGCGGCGCGCGCCCGCGAGGCCGGCCGCGACGTCGGCGTCGTCCCCACCCGGTCCCCGGTGCAGGGGCTGGCCGCCATCGCCGTGGCCGACCCCGCCCGCCGCTTCGGCGACGACGTGATCGCGATGGCCGAGGCGGCCGCAGCCACCCGGTGGGCCGAGGTGACGGTCGCCGAGCAGGAGGCACTCACCTCCGCCGGCCGCTGCCAGCAGGGCGACGCCCTGGGGTCGGCCGAGGGCGACGTCGTCGTCATCGGCGATGACCTCGGAGCCGTCGCCTGCGAGCTCCTCGACCGGCTGCTCTCGGCCGGCGGCGAGATGGCGACCCTCGTGGTGGGCCCCGACGACGACCTGGGGGACCGGGTGTGCCGTCACCTGTCGACGGCACACCCGACCATCGAGGTGATCCGCTACGGCGGTGGCCCGAGCGGCGTCCCGCTCCAGGTGGGGGTGGAGTGAGGTGACGCCGTGGCGGTGACCCTCGAGACCCCGCTGGCCCGTGTGCTCGGCGCCCGGACCGCGAAGGGCATGGCCGAGTCGCTCAACCTGCACACGGTGCGCCACCTGCTCCGGCACTACCCGCGGCGCTATGCCCGCCGTGGCGAGATGGCCCGCCTCGACGACCTCCAGCAGGGCGACCGCGTCACGATCCTGGCCCAGGTGAGGAACGTGAGCAGCCGCCGCATGCGCCAGCGGCACGGCACGATCACCGAGGTCACCGTGGGCGACGGCGCCGGCTCGATGAAGCTGGTCTTCTTCAACCACAAGCACGCCCGCCTCGAGCCGGGCGTCTGGGGCCTGTTCGCCGGAACGGTCGGCAAGTACCAGGGGCAGCTCCAGTTCACCCACCCCGACATGCACCTCCTCACGGGCGGCGACGACAGCGACGACGACTGGGCGCGCGAGATGGTGCCGATCTACCCGGCGACCAAGGACGTCTCCAGCTGGGTGATCCAGAAATCGGTGAAGCTGCTGCTCGGTGCATCGGGCGGCCTGAGCGAACTGGTCGAGGACCCGCTCCCCGAGGAGATGCGCACCCGCCATGGCCTGCCCTGGCTGCACGCGGCGCTGCTCGACATCCACCGGCCGACCTCGCCCGAGGACGTCGAACGCGCCCGCCACCGGCTCAAGTGGGACGAGGCGCTGATCCTCCAGCTGACCCTGGCCGCCCGCCGTCGCGCCGCCGCCCTGGAGCCCGGCACCGCCCGGCCGCGCCGGCCCGGCGGCCTCCTCGACGCGGTCGACGCGGCGCTGCCGTTCGAGCTCACGGAGGGCCAGCGCGCCGTGGGGGAGGAGCTCGCCGCCGAGCTCGACCGCGACCAGCCCATGCACCGCCTGCTCCAGGGGGAGGTCGGCTCCGGCAAGACGGTCGTCGCCCTGAGGGCCATGGCCCAGGTCGTGGACGCAGGAGGCCAGGCCGCGCTGCTCGCCCCGACGGAGGTCCTGGCGGCGCAGCACGCCCGCGGTATCCGCCAGCTCCTCGGCCCGCTCGGGCGGGCCGGAGAGCTCGACGGCGACCCGGACGGCACGCGGGTCACGCTGCTCACCGGGTCCCTCAAGGCAGCTGCCCGGCGGGCCGCCCTCGCCGAGGTCGCCGACGGCAGCGCCGGCATCGTCATCGGCACGCACGCCCTCCTCCAGGAGACCGTCGCCTTCGCCGACCTCGGCCTGGTGGTCATCGACGAGCAGCACCGCTTCGGTGTCGAGCAGCGCGACGCGCTCCGCGCGAAGGGCAGCCGGCCGCCGCACGTCCTCGTCATGACGGCGACGCCCATCCCCCGCACCGTCGCGATGACCGTGTACGGCGACCTGGAGATCTCCACGCTGCGCCAGCTGCCCAGCGGGCGCGGCGGCGTGGCCAGCTCCGTCGTGCCCATCCAGGACAAGCCGGCCTGGCTCGATCGCGCCTGGGCGCGGCTGCGCGAGGAGGTCGCCGCCGGCCGCCAGGCCTACGTCGTGTGCCCGCGGATCGGTGACGAGACCGGGCCGGACGACGAGCCCGAGGACGCCGACGGCGCGCCGGACGACCGCGGTGCCGACCGCCGGCCGCCGCTGGCCGTCCTCGATGTCGCGGAGATGCTGCGCGCGGGCCCCCTCGCCGGGCTGCGGCTCGACCTCCTGCACGGCCGCATGACGCCGGAGGAGAAGGACGCCGCCATGCAGGCGTTCGCCGCGGGGGAGACCGACGTCCTCGTCGCCACGACCGTCGTCGAGGTCGGTGTCGACGTCCCCAACGCGACAGTCATGGTCGTCATGGACGCCGACCGGTTCGGCGTGAGCCAGCTGCACCAGCTGCGCGGTCGCGTCGCTCGTGGCAGGCACCAGGGACTGTGCCTGCTGGTCACCGAGGTGTCGCTGGCGTCGTCCACGGGGCAGCGGCTCGCCGCGGTGGCCGCGACCTCCGACGGTTTCGAGCTGGCCCGCCTCGACCTCGAGACCCGGCGCGAGGGTGACATCCTCGGTGCGGCCCAGTCCGGCCGCAGGTCCGGGGTCCGGATGCTGTCCCTCCTCGAGGACGAGCAGCTCATCGCCGCGGCGCGCGCCGAGGCGACCGCCCTGCTCGACACCGAGCGCGGGCTCGCCGACCACCCCGGGCTGGCCGCGGAGGTGGCCGCTCTCGCGACCGACGACCGCGCGGAGTGGCTGGAGAAGGCATGACCCGGGTCATCTCCGGCGTCGCGGGCGGGCGTCGGCTGAAGGTGCCTCGGTCCGGCGTCCGCCCCACCGGCGACCGGGCGCGCGAGGCGCTGTTCAACGCGCTGGGTCATCTGCTCGAGGTGCGGGGCGCGGCCGTCCTCGATCTGTACGCGGGCTCCGGCGCGCTCGGCATCGAGGCGCTCTCCCGCGGCGCGGAGCAGGCGGTCTTCGTCGAGTCGGCGCCCGCCGTCCTCGCGGTCCTGCGGGAGAACCTCGCCGCGATCGGCCTCCCCGGCGGGCGGGTCGTCGCGGGTTCCGTGCCCACGGTCGTCGCGGGCGCTGCCCCGCACCGGTTCGACCTCGTGCTCGCCGACCCGCCGTACGCGACGACCGCGACGGAGGTGGTGACCGTGCTCGAGCGGCTCGCCTCGAACGGGTGGCTCGGTCCGGGCGCCGTCGTGGTCGTGGAGCGGTCCAGCAGGGACGAACCCTTCGAGTGGCCGACACCCCTGGCCGGTCTGCGCGACCGGCGATACGGGGAGGCCCTGCTCCGGTACGGTCAGTCCCCGTGAGGCGTGCCGTCTGCCCCGGGTCCTTCGATCCGGTCACCAACGGTCATGTCGACGTCATCAACCGGGCGGCCGGGCTCTACGACGAGCTCGTCGTCGCGGTGCTGGTGAACCCGGGCAAGGCCGGCCTGTTCAGCGTGGACGAGCGCATGGAGCTGCTCCGGGACGCCGTCGCCGAGCTGCCCAACGTCACCGTCGACAGCTTCGAGGGGCTCCTCGTCGACTACTGCCGCAGCCACCAGCTCCCGGTGATCGTCAAGGGGCTGCGCGCGGTCAGCGACTTCGAGTACGAGCTGCAGATGGCGCAGATGAATCGCGAGCTCGCCGGCGTCGAGACTCTGTTCGTGCCGACCGCGCCGCAGGTGGGGCACCTCTCGTCGAGTCTGGTCAAGCAGATCGCGAACTTCGGCGGCGACGTCTCCCGGCTGGTCCCGAAGGCGGTCAACGACCGCCTGGTCGAACGCGCCGGACGGGAGCGCCGGCCGTGACCGAGGTCGTCTACCGGCTCTACGAGACCGTCGACGAGCTCACGACCGTCATCGAGAACGCCCGCAGCGTGCCGATGTCCAGCTCCTGCATGGTGCCGCGGGACCACCTCCTCGACCTCCTCGACGACCTCCGCGAGTCCCTTCCCGAGGACGTGCGGGCCGCCGGGGCGATCGTCGAGCAGCGCACCGAGATCCTGCAGCAGGCGCAGGCCGAGGCCGAGCGGCTCACCGGCCGCACCCGCGGCGAGAGCGAGCAACTGCTGAGCGCCGCCCGTCGCCAGCGCGAGGAGCTGCTCGGCACCGCCCGCCGCCAGCGCGACGAGCTGCTCGCCCAGGCGCAGGTCGAGGCAGAGCAGCTGCTCGCCGACGCCGAGGCCGAGGCCGACCGGATCATCGCTGAGGGGCAGGCCCACCGGGAGGCGCTCATCGCCGATGCCGTGGCCGAGCACGAGCGTCTGATCACCGAGACCGAGGTCTACCGCAGCGCCGTCGCCCGGGCCGACGAGCTCGGCGCCCAGACGGCGGCGGACGTCGCCCGCATGCGGGCCGAGGTCGACCAGTACGTGGACAGCCGGCTGGCCGACTTCGGCACGACGCTCGAGCGCATGCTGACCTCCGTGGAGAAGGCCCGGACGACGCTTCGGGAGCCCTGAGCGCGATCGGGTAGTCTGGGCGTCCGGTCCGACCGTCGGGTGATCCCGGTCGGCCGTCCTCCCGCTGCCTACCGCGAGTACCGACATGTCTGCTGCTGCTCCGCACCGCTCCGGCGCTGCGTCCCCGGGCTCTCCGCCCGTCCAGGACCGGCGTCCCGCAGCCAACCCCTGGAAGGTCGACCTGCGCGAGCTCGGTCGCCGCGCCGGGTCGCTCCAGGAGCTGGACCGGACGGCGCCGGCGCCGGCCGACTGGCGGGTCGAGCTGATCGGCGTACCCGAGGGGGCGGGCGTGCACATGGTCTTCCGGCTCGAGTCGGTCATGGAAGGCGTTCTCGTCTCCGGCGAGATCGAGGTCCCCGTGGCCGGTTCCTGCGCCCGCTGCCTCGAGCCGGTCGAGGACTCGCTCGCCCTCGACGTCCAGGAGCTCTTCGCCTACCCCGGCAGCACGACCGAGACGACCAGCGAGGAGGACGAGGTCCGCCACATCGAGGGCGACTTCCTCGACCTGGAGCCGCTGGCCCGCGACACCATCGTGCTGAACCTGCCGCTCGCGCCCGTGTGCAGCGACGACTGCCAGGGCCTGTGCGCCGACTGCGGTCAGCGCCTCGACGACCTCCCGGCCGACCACACGCACGAGGTGGTCGACCCCCGCTGGGCCGGTCTGGCCCAGAGATTCACTTCCTCGTCGGGCATCCCCGACGAGCAGACCCACAAGGAGAACTGACCGTGGCTGTCCCGAAGCGGAAGATGTCCCGCGCCAACACCCGTTCGCGCCGGTCGATGTGGAAGGCCTCCGCGCCGACCCTGTCGCCGTGCCCGAACCGGGCCTGCGGCGCCCTCAAGCCCCCGCACCAGGCGTGCCCCACCTGCGGCCAGTACGACGGCCGCCAGGTCCTCTCGGTCTGAACTGACCGCTGAGTCGATCGTTCGTGGCGGAGGACGACCGGGTCGCGCCTGGTGGTGAGAAGCACGCCGAGCGGGCTGCCCAGTGGCTCCGGGACGCGCTCGGCGTCGAGCTGCCCGACGGGCTCCTCGGCCTGGCGCTGACCCACCGGTCGTTCGCCTACGAGAACGGCGGGCTGCCGACCAACGAGCGCCTGGAGTTCCTGGGCGACTCGGTGCTCGGCCTCGTCGTCACCGACGAGCTCTACCGCAGCCAGCCCGACCTGCCCGAGGGGCAGCTGGCCAAGCT
The DNA here is from genome assembly GCF_023016265.1 of Blastococcus sp. PRF04-17. GTDB lineage: Bacteria > Actinomycetota > Actinomycetes > Mycobacteriales > Geodermatophilaceae > Blastococcus_B. Next base: position 4,256,838 of record NZ_CP095412.1, read on the forward strand.
GCGGGCGTCGGTCGTCAACATGACCTCGCTGGCGCGCGTCGCCCGGCGGCTCGGCGACGGGGGCATCGGCCCGCACCTGCTGCTCGGCCGCGGGGAGGAGACCACCGGCGGGCGCGACAAGGACTCGATCCTCGCCGACGCCCTCGAGGCGCTCATCGGAGCCGTGCACCTGGGCTGCGGCCTCGAGGCGGCCGGCGCCCTGGTGCACCGGCTGTTCGACCCGCTCCTGGTCGAGGCGGCCACCCGCGGCGCCGGCCTGGACTGGAAGACCAGCCTCCAGGAGCTCGGCGCGGCCCGTGGCCTCGGCGCCCCCAACTACGAGGTCGAGGACGACGGCCCCGACCACGCGAAGACGTTCACCGCGGCGGTCAGGCTGGCCGACACGGTCTACGGCCGCGGCGCCGGCCGCACCAAGAAGGCGGCCGAGCAGGAGGCCGCAGAGGCGGCCTGGCGCGCGCTCTCCGAGGTGTAGACCCGTGCCCGAGCTACCGGAGGTCGAGGTCGTCCGGCGCGGCCTGGAGCAGTGGGTCGCCGGCCGGACGGTCGCGTCGGTCGAGGTCCGCCACCCCCGCGCCGTCCGCCGCCACCTCGAGGGCGCCGACTCCTTCGTCGCCCAGCTGACCGGCCGCACGCTCACCGCCGCCCACCGGCGCGGCAAGTACCTCTGGCTCCCGCTGGCCGAGCCCGACGGGACGCCGTCCGGCCGCGCCCTGGTCGGCCACCTCGGCATGAGCGGTCAGCTGCTGGTCGAGAAGCCGTCCCAGCCCGACGAGACCCACCTGCGGGCCCGGTTCACCTTCACCGACGGCGGACGCGAGCTCCGCTTCGTCGACCAGCGCACCTTCGGCGGGCTGGTCGTCGAGGAGGCCGACGGAGACGAGGTCCCGGCCCGGCTCGCGCACATCGCGATCGACCCCCTGGACGACGCGTTCGACGTCGACGCCTTCTCGGCTGCGCTGCGCCGACGGCGCACGGAGGTCAAGCGGGCGCTGCTGGACCAGACCCTCATCGGAGGCGTGGGCAACATCTACGCGGACGAGGCCCTGTGGCGGGCCCGCCTGCACGGGGCGCGGCCGACCGGGAAGCTGACCCGCGCCCAGGTGGCCGACCTGCTCGACGGCGTCCGCGACGTGCTGGGGGAGGCGCTGGCGCAGGGCGGCACCTCCTTCGACTCCCTGTACGTCGACGTCAACGGGCAGAGCGGCTACTTCTCCCGCTTCCTGGCGGTCTACGGCCAGGCGGACCGGCCGTGCCCGCGGTGCGGGAGCGCCATCCGCCGCGAGTCGTTCATGAACCGCTCCAGCTACAGCTGCCCGACCTGCCAGCCGCGTCCGAGAGGGCGCCGGTCGTGAACCGGCGCGCGGTCGCCGTCGTCTCCGGCCACGTGCAGGGCGTGGGCTACCGCTGGTTCGTCCGCGAGCTGGCCACCGCCGCCGGTCTCAGCGGGTCGGCGACCAACCTGCCCGACGGGCGCGTGGAGGTCGTGGTCGAGGGACCGGCCGACGACGTCGAGGCGCTGCTGGACGCCCTGGACGGCCCGCGGGCGCCAGGGGCGGTGCGCCGGGTCGACCGCCGGCTGGAACCGGTGCAGGGCATGCGCGGGTTCACCACAGCGTGACGAAGACGACACTCCTCCGCCACGGGGAGTAGGCAGGTCTCGCGTTGACCAGCGTCTCCGGGCCTGTCACCCTGGGGATACCACAGCTCGCGCCGACCGACATCCGGGGCGCCGGGCTCACCTCCTCGCTCGGAAAGGCCGCTTCAGTCATGGCCAAGGCCCTGTTCGGTCACGTCGTCGCACCCGCGGAGCTGCGAGTAGCCGAGGAGAACGCGGTCCTGCGCGCCAAGGTGCGCCGCCTGGAGCAGGAGCTCGCCGAGCTCCGCGCGCAGCGGGACGCCGCGATCGCCCACGAACTGCTCTCGATGGCCGGCGACAACGCCGAGCCCGCGCTCGCCTGAACAGCCGAACCTTTCCGTCACACACGTAGCACAGGCCGCTGATATGCGCGGCTCGGAGCCTTCGCTCCGTTAGGTTGCCGTTCTGTGCACCTCTCCAGCCTGACGCTCAAGGGCTTCAAGTCCTTCGCGTCCGCCACCACCCTGCGGCTGGAGCCGGGGATCACCGCCGTCGTGGGTCCCAACGGGTCGGGCAAGTCCAACGTCGTCGACGCCATCGCCTGGGTCCTCGGGGAGCAGGGTGCGAAGAGCCTGCGCGGCGGCAAGATGGAGGACGTCATCTTCGCCGGCACCGCCGCCGCCCCGCCCTCGGCCGGGCCGAGGTGACGCTCACGATCGACAACGCCGACGGCGCGCTGCCGATCGAGTACACCGAGGTGTCGATCACCCGCCGCATGTACCGCTCCGGTGAGAGCGAGTACGAGATCAACGGCGACAAGGTGCGCCTGCTCGACGTCCAGGAGCTGCTCAGCGACTCCGGCATCGGCCGCGAGATGCACGTCATCGTCGGCCAGGGCCAGCTCGACGCCGTCCTGTCGGGCCGGCCGGAGGACCGCCGCGCCTTCATCGAGGAGGCGGCCGGCGTCCTCAAGCACCGCAAGCGCAAGGAGAAGGCGCTCCGCAAGCTCGACGGGATGCAGCACAACCTCGACCGGCTCGCCGACCTCACCGCCGAGCTGCGTCGCCAGCTCAAGCCGCTGGGCCGACAGGCCGAGGTGGCCCGGCGTGCCGCGGGGGTGCAGGCCGACCTGCGTGACGCGCGGCTGCGGCTGCTCGCCGACGACCTGGTCCAGCTGCGGGAGGCCCTCGACCGGGACGTCGCCGACGAGACGGCGGCGCGTGCCCGGCGAGCCGAGGTCGAGGCCGAGCTGGCGGCGGCAACGCAGCGCGAGGCCAGCCTGGAGCGGGAGCTCGCCGCCTCCGCGCCGCGGCTCCAGAACGCATCGGAGACCTGGTACCGGCTCTCGGCGCTGTCCGAGCGCTTCCGCGGGGTCGGCCAGCTCGCCGCCGAGCGGCACCGCCACCTGGCGGCCGCCGCGCCGGCCGCCTCGGCCGGGCGCGACCCCGACCAGCTCGAGGCCGAGGCCGATCGCGTCGCCGCGACCGAGACCGAGCTGGCCGCCGGCCTGACCGCCGAACGCGAGCGGCTGGGGTCCGTCGTCTCGGCGCGCGCCGACCTCGAGGCGGAGCTCGCCGAGGCCGAGCGTGCCTGGGTGGCCGCCGCCCGAGCGCTGGCCGACCGCCGGGAAGGCCTCGCCCGCCTCTCCGGCGAGGTCGCTGCCGCCCGCTCCCGCGTCACCGCCGGCGAGGCCGAGATCGAGCGGCTGGCCCTCGCCGCCGGCGAGGCCGCCGACCGCGCCGAGGTGGCCGCCGACCGGCTGGCCGACCGCCGCGGCCAGCTCGCGGGCCGGGAGGACGACGACGTCGCGCTGATCTCCGCGCACGAGGACGCCGTGGCCGCCCACGCGGAGGCGGCCCGGGTGGTCGCCGAACTGACCGAGGCGGAGCGGGGCGCCGAACGAGACCGCGCCTCCTGGCAGGCGCGACGGGACGCGCTCGCCCAGGGCCTGACGCCGGTCGACGGCGCGGCCGCGGTGCTCGGCTCCGCCCTCGCCGGCGTGTTGGGACCGGTCGCCCAACGGCTCTCGGTGCGGCCCGGTGACGAGGTCGCGATCGCGGCGGCGCTGGGCGGCATGGCCGACGCCGTCGTCGTCGCGGGGATCGCCGAGGCGGCCGCGGCGCTGGCCCACCTCAAGGACACCGAGGGCGGCCGCGCCGCCTCCTGGTGACCGGCGGCCTGCCGCCGGTGCCGCGGGACGGCTGGCCGGAGCTCCCGGACGGCGCCCGGTGGGCGCTCGACGCCGTCACCGCCCCGGCCGAACTGCAGCCCGCCCTCGCCCGTGCCCTCGAGCGCGTCGCCGTCGTGCCCGACCTCGACGCCGCGGTCGCCCTCGTCGGCACCCATCCCCGCGTGCGCGCCGTGACCGCCGTCGGCGACCTCATCGGCGCCGACTGGGCGGTCGGCGGGCAGAGCGACGCGCCGGCGCAACTGGTCGTCAAGGCCCGGGTGGCCGAGGCGGAGGAGCAGTTCCGGTCCGCCGAGGCCCGTGCCGCGGCCCTCGTCGAGCGGCTGGCCGCGGCCCGGGACGCGGCAGCTCTGCGGTCGGCCGACGTCGACGCCGCGCTCGCCGCCCGTCAGGCGTCCGACCGGTCGCGGTCGGCGGTCGCGGCGGAGCTCGCCGAGCTCGGGGCCGCCGCCCGGTCGGCCGCCGCCGAGGCCGAGCGGTCGCTGGCCGCCCGGGTCCGGGCCGAGGGGGACCTGGAGCAGCGGCTGGCCGCGCTCGGCGCGCTCGAGCGGCGGCTCGCGGAGGCCGAGGCGGCGCCGGTCGAGGAGGAGCCCTCCACCGAGCTCCGGGACCGGCTGCGCGCCGAGGTGGCCGCCGCCCGCCAGTCGGAGACCGAGGCACGGCTCGCCGTCCGGACCGCCGAGGAGCGCGCCCGTGCGCTGCACGGCCGCGCCGAGTCGCTGCGCCGGCAGGCCCGCCAGGAGCGCGAGGCCAGAGAGCGTGCGGCGAGGGCCCGCGCGGCCCGGGAGCGGGGCGCGGGGGTCGCTGCGCGGGTCCGTGCGGATGCGGAATCGGCGCTGGCTGCGCTCGCCACCTCCCTGACGCGGGCCGCCCGGGAACGGGACGAGCTGGCCTCGGCCCGCAGCTCCTCCGAGGCCGAGCTGCTGGAGGTGCGCACGAGGGTGCGGGCGGCCACCGCCGAGCTCGACCGGCTCACCGACGAGGTGCACCGCGACGAGGTCGCCCGCGCCGAGCAGCGGTACCGCATCGAGGCGCTCGAGGGTCGGGCGGCCGAGGAGTACGGCGTCGACCTGCCGACCCTCCTCGCCGAGTACGGCCCCGCCGCCCCCGTCCCGCCGACCCCGGCGCAGGTGGCGGCCGCCGAGGCGGCGGGGGAGCCCGGGCCCGAGCCCGTGCCCTACGACCGCGCGCGGCAGGAGCGCCGGGCGGCCCAGGCCGAGCGGGACCTCGCCACGCTCGGCAAGGTCAATCCCCTCGCCCTGGAGGAGTTCGCGGCGCTCGAGGAGCGGCACGGCTTCCTCGCCACCCAGCTCGAGGACCTCAAGTCCACCCGCCGCGACCTGCTGACCGTCGTCCGGGAGGTGGACGAGCGCATCCACGACGTCTTCGCCTCGGCCTTCACCGACGTCGCGAAGGAGTTCGAGCAGGTCTTCGCGACGCTGTTCCCGGGTGGCTCGGGGAAGCTCGTGCTCACCGACCCCGAGGACCTGCTCACCACCGGTATCGAGGTCGAGGCCCGGCCGCCCGGCAAGAAGGTCAAGCGGCTCTCGCTGCTCTCCGGCGGCGAGCGGTCCCTCACCGCGGTGGCCCTGCTGGTGGCGATCTTCCGGGCCCGGCCGTCGCCCTTCTACGTCCTCGACGAGGTCGAGGCCGCGCTCGACGACGTCAACCTGGGCCGGCTGCTCACGCTGGTGGAGCAGCTCCGCTCGACCTCGCAGTTGATCGTCATCACCCACCAGAAGCGGACGATGGAGATCGCCGACGCGCTCTACGGAGTGAGCATGCGCGGCGACGGCATCACCGGCGTGATCAGCCAGCGTCTGCGGGAGCTCGAGAGCGCGTGACGGGGGACCGCTAGACCCCGCTTGGCACGAGCAGGTCGACCAGCAGCGGCAGGTGGTCGGAGGCTCCTTCGGAGTCCAGCACCTGTGCCGAGGCCACGGTGACGCCGTGGGTGACCCACACCTGGTCGATGCGGCGGTGGGGGCTGTGCGCCGGGTGGGTGAGGCCCTCGTCGCGCTGCCAGAACCGCCAGCCGGCCTGGTCGTCGCGGTCCTCTGCCAGCTCCCAGGCGTCGTCGAAGCGGCCCTGCAGGGCGGCCAGCTCCGGGGCGTCGGGCCGGGCGTTGAAGTCGCCGACCAGGACGCCGGCCGCCATCGAGTCGGTGTGCAGGGCGGCCAGCGTGCCCACCTGCTCGGCCCGCCGCGCCGGGTCGCCGGTGCTCAGGTGCGTGTTGGTCACCCACAGCGTTCCGCCGTCCAGCTCCAGCATGGTGCGCAGCGCGCTGCGCGGCTCGCCTGTCCCGGGGAGCCGGTGGACGTCGCTGACCAGGATGGGCAGCCGCGAGAGCAGCGCGTTGCCGTACTGACGTGGCCGGCCGTCGGCCCGGGGCTCGTCGATGGCGGGGCCCCAGGCGAGTTGCATGTCCAGCGCGCGGGAGAGCAGCAGTGCCTGGTCGACGTCCTCGCTGCGGTCGCCGAAGTAGCGGTCGACCTCCTGCAGGCAGATGACGTCGGCCTCGACCGAGTGCAGCACCTTGGCCAGTCGCGGCAGGTCGTGGCGCGCGTCCTCGCCCACGCCGTGGTGGGTGTTGAACGTGATCAGGCGCACCGGGATCGGTGGCTGGTCGGGCCCCGGCGCCGGTTTGGTCATGGCTCCAGCTTGTCAGGCCCCCGCGAGGGAGAGGTCGAGCACCTCGGCGAGTTCGGTGGCTCCCTTCTCGCTGACCGACAGCCGGAACCGCGCCTCGCGGCCGGTCAGCACCAGCTCACCGATCTGGTTGCCGAAGTAGGGGCCGGCCTGCTTCTCCCACGCCAGCAGCGTGGGCTCGGCGCGAGCCAACCGCACCAGCCGCTCGGTGAGCCGGCGCGCCCGCCGGCTCCAGCCGATCGTGAACCCGACCCGGATCGGGTGCGGCGCCTGGTTGTGCAGCGGGGACACCGTCAGCTGGTGCACGCGGCCGGTCAGGTCGTCCGGCGCCACCAGTTCAGCCGCGTAGGCGTGGTGGACGTCGCCGGAGAGCACCAGCGCCGTCGACGGCGCCCGGCCGTGGGCGCCACGGGCCACGGCCGTCAGCGCGGCGCCCAGTCGCTCGAAGGAGTGCCCGAAGGCCGCCCAGTGCTCGAGGTCGGAGGCCTGGCGCAGCGCCTCGGCGAGCCGGCCGCGCAGCCGTCCGTGGTGCCGCACGTTGAGCGTCTCGTTCCAGCGCTCGAGGTTGTGGATCGCGTGCGGCAGCAGCCAGGGCAGCGACGTGCCCACGATCAGGTGCTCGACGCCCTCCTCGACCGCCCGGGCCATCGCGGCCTCGACCCAGTCGAACTCCGCGTCGTCGAGCATCCGGCGGTCCGATTCCTCGAGCACCCGGCCGGCGCGGGTGTCGACCATGAGCAGCCGGGCCTCGCCCCAGTGCCGTACGAAGCTCCACCGGATGCTGGTCGGGTCCTCGTCGGCGCGCTGCGCCATCTCCCGCAGCACCGGCTCGGCGTCCCGGTCGGCGTCCGGGGGTCCGCCGACAGGCCCTGGATGGCCTGCCAGGTCTTGTTCTCGGCCAGCTCCTGCGGGCTGAGGTTGCCCAGGTGCTGGTAGATCCAGTAGCTCATCAGGCCGCCGGTGATCCGCCCCTGCCACCACGGCTCGCGGGTCATCTTCTCGCGCCAGGCGGCCGAGGTGTTCCAGTCGTCGATCATCTCGTGGTCGTCGAAGATCATCGACGAGGGGATCGTCGAGAGCAGCCAGCGCACCTGCGGGTCGCGCCAGGACTCGAAGTAGAGCCGGGTGTACTCCTCGAAGTCGGCGACCTGGTCGCGCGGCGCTCCCGACCTCTCCTGCCGGCCGTGCCGGCGACGGTGCAGCAGGGACTTCGTCTCGTGGGTCAGCTCGTCGGCGTAGACCTGGTCGCCGAGCAGCACCAGTGCGTCGGGCCACTGCTCCTGCGGCTGGGCCGCCACCTGCTGGGCGTAGAGATCGAGCGCGTCCGGCGGGATCCCCGCGGAGCGCCCGACGGTGCGCGGGCTGGCGTAGCGGCAGGACCCGAACGCGAGCCGGAAGGAGGCGGTCCCGCCCGGGGTGCGGATCCGGCTGGGTGGGAACGCGGAGTCCGGCTCCGGCCAGACCGGCACGCCGTCCAGCCAGACGTCGTAGGGCGTGGCGCTGCCCGGCTCGAGGTCCTCGACCAGGACCAGGGCGTAGTGGTGACCACCGACGCGGAAGGTCCGTGCCGTGCGGCCGAGCACCTCGACCTCGCACGCCCGGTCCGTCTCCACCCACACGGTGGCGGAGACGGGATCGACGTGCCGCAGCAACGGACCGAGGAGCAGGGTCGGGCCGTCCTGCGTCGGCGGGTGGTGGCCGGGGAGGGACATACACCCAGACTGGCGCACCGGCCTGGGAGCTGCCTGGGAGACTGGCCGCATGGAATTCGTGATCGTCGCGATCGCCATCCTCGTCGTCGCCCTCGTCGCGGGGGTGGCTCTGCTCGTCGGCCGCGGACGGCGGACCACCCGGCTGGACGACGACGCGGCCGCCGGCACGACGCTCACCCGGCCGAGCGGGGCCACCGCCTCGGGGCTCGGGGTGCCTCCCGTCGAGCGGCCCCTCGACCAGCCCGACGCGGTCACGCCCGACGCGCCGCCCGCCGTCGAGCTGCCGCCGGCCGAGCCCGAACCGGGACTGGTCTTCGAGACGCCCCCTCCGTCGGCCGGCCGCCTGGTCCGTCTCCGCTCGCGGCTGGCGCGCTCGCAGTCCTCGCTCGGCCGCGGCCTGCTCACGGTCCTGGCGCGCGAGAAGCTGACCGAGGACGACTGGGAGGAGGTCGAGGAGACCCTGCTCTCCGCCGACATCGGCGTGGCCGCCACCCAGCAGATCGTCGAGCGGCTGCGGACCAAGTCGATGGTGCTGGCGACCGCGTCCGGTCCGGAGCTGCGCGAGCTGCTCGTGGACGAGCTGACCGCCGTCCTCGGGCCCGATCTCGATCGCTCCCTCGGCACCGACCGGCACGAGGGGCGTCCGGGTGTCGTCCTCGTCGTCGGCGTCAACGGCGCGGGCAAGACGACCACGGTCGGCAAGATCGCCCGTGTGCTCGTCGGCGACGGGAAGAGCGTCGTCCTCGGGGCGGCCGACACCTTCCGTGCGGCGGCCGCCGATCAGCTCGAGACCTGGGGCGAGCGGGTCGGGGTGCTGACCGTGCGCGGCCGCGAGGGCGGCGACCCGGCCTCCGTGGCGTTCGAGGCGGTGCGCACCGGCACGGAGGGCGAGGTCGACGTCGTCCTCGTCGACACCGCCGGCCGGCTGCACACCAAGTCCGGGCTGATGGACGAGCTGGGCAAGATCAAGCGGGTCGTCGAGAAGCAGTCGCCGGTCACCGAGGTGCTGCTGGTGCTCGACGCCACCACCGGCCAGAACGGGATCGTGCAGGCCCGGGTCTTCACCGAGGCGGTGACCGTCACCGGCGTCGTCCTCACCAAGCTCGACGGCACCGCCAAGGGCGGCATCGTCGTCTCGGTGCAGCGGGAGCTCGGTATCCCCGTGAAGCTGATCGGGCTCGGGGAGGGCGCCGACGACCTGGCGCCGTTCGAGCCCCGGGCCTTCGCCGAGGCCCTGGTCGGCGGCGCCGATTAGCAGAAGGACCCCCTCCTCCCCACCCCTCGCACGCTCGGGGCGGTGCCCTGGAGGAGGCCACCTCTCAAGCGCTACTGGGGTCGAACCCGTAGGGCAGCTCCAGGCGGTGGCGGGCGAGGAGGCCCGGGTCGGCCAGCAGCTCCCGGGTCGGTCCGTCGGCGACGATCACCCCGCCGTCGAGCACGACGGAGCGCGGGCACAGCTGGAGTGCGTAGGGCAGGTCGTGGGTGACCATCAGCAGCGTCACGGGCAGCGCCTGCAGCACCTCGGCCAGCTCCCGGCGCCCGGCCGGGTCCAGGTTCGACGACGGCTCGTCCAGCACCAGGATCTCCGGGTGCATGGAGAGCACCGTGGCCACGGCGACGCGGCGCCGCTGCCCGAACGACAGGTGGTGCGGGGGGCGGTCGGCGTAGCCGGACATGCCGACCTGCTCCAGCGCCGCGGCCACCCGCTCGGCGACCTCGGGCTCGGATAGGCCGAGGTTGCGCGGGCCGAAGGCGACGTCCTCGCCGACCGTGGGCATGAACAGCTGGTCGTCGGGGTCCTGGAAGACGATGCCGACCCGGCGGCGGATCTCCTGCAGCGAGCTCTTCGCCACCGGGAGCCCGGCCACACCGACCCGGCCCCGGCCGGGGGTCAGGATGCCGTTGAGGTGGAGGACCAGCGTCGTCTTGCCCGCCCCGTTGGGGCCGAGGAGCGCCACGCGCTCGCCCCGCTCGATCCGGAGATCGACACCGAAGAGGGCCTGGTGGCCGTCGGGATAGGCGAAGGCGACGTCCTCGACCAGGAGGGACGGCGGGGGAGCGCTCACCCCAGCACGATGCCGGTGGCGAGGACGGCGACGGCCGCGAGCGGCAGGGCCAGGGCGGTCGCCCACGCCGACGGCGCGACGGGCGCGGCGGGCCCGGCCGGCAGCCGGCCGGTGTAGCCGCGGGACAGCATCGCGAGGTGCACCCGCTCGCCGCGCTCGTACGTGCGGACGAACAGTGACCCGACGGCGGGGCCCAGCACCCGCAGCGCGCCGAGCCGTCCGCCGCGGAAGCCGCGGGACTCCCGGGCCACCCGCATGCGGTGCAGCTCGCCCCCGACGACGTCGACGTAGCGGACCATGAACAGCAGGATCTGCACCATGACGCGGGGGAGCCGCAGGCGCTCCAGTCCCCGGACCAGTTCCCGCGGCTCGGTGGTGGCCGCCAGCACGGTCGCGGCCAGCACCGACAGCGTGGCCTTGGCCAGCAGCCCGCCGCCCGACTCGAGCCCCGGCCGCGACAGCGACAGCCCGAGGAGCTCGATCCGGGGTCCCGCCGCGAGGAAGGGCATCAGCAGGGCGAACCCGACGAAGGGCAGCTCGACCACCAGCCCCCGCGCCAGCCGGCCGGGCGTCACGCCGGCGACGGCGGCAGCGGTCAGCACGGCGAGCAGGTGTCCCGCGTAAGCGGCGGGCGCCCAGGAGGCGTGCACGGGCGTCGCCACGACGGCCAGCGCGAACCCGAGGACCGCGACGACCTTGACGTGCGCCGGCAGGCGGTGGACCGCGCTGGAACCGGCGAGGAAGCGGGCGCCGAGCGCGCCCGCCGGGACCGCGGTCACGTCACTCGCGGGTCTCGGCGGGACGTCGGCCGCGCAGCACCCAGGTGAGGCCGCCCGCAACGCCCAGCACCGCCACGACCCCGATCACTCCGGCGGCCCCGCCCGACAGCCGGCTCTCCTCGCCGCCCAGCTGGTAGTCGGCCAGCGGGGAATTCGCCGTGGCGCTGTCCTCGGCGGTGTGGGCGAAGCCGCTCTCCTCGGCCGACCACTCGAGCCCGTCGGGGGAGGAGCTGGCGTACCAGCTGCCCACGCCGGCGACGAGCAGGGCGAGCACGAGGCCGGCGATCCACAGCGCGCGGTTGCTGCGGGTCATCGGGTGACCGCCGACGGCTCGACGCGGCGGTCCTGCAGGGAGGTCGCCGTCCGGAGGTGCTGCCCGCCGTGCACCAGATCGGGCCGGACGGCCAGCACGGAGCCCACGACGACGACGGTGATTGCCGCCTCGCCGAGCCCGATGAGCAGGTGGACGCCGCCCATCGCGGCGAACACCGGTCCGAGCGGCACGTCGGTGCCGCCGACGGAGAAGAGGCCCACGAAGGCCAGAGCCGCCGCCGGGACGGAGAGGAACGCCCCGGCGAACGTCGCCGCCAGCACGCCCGGACGGCTGGCCGGCAGAACCGCCCGCAGGAGGCGGAAGGTGCCGTAGCCCAGTCCGACGGCGACCACGGCCATGAGCGTCACGTTGGTCCCGAGTGCCAGCAGCCCTCCGTCGGCGAACAGCAGCGCCTGCACCATGAGGACGACGGTCATGCACAGGACAGCGGTCCACGGACCCACGAGCACGGCCAGGAGGACCGCACCGATGAGGTGACCGCTGGTGCCCGCCGCGACCGGGAAGTTGATCATCTGCGCGGCGAAGACGAAGGCGGCGGTCAGGCCGGCCAGCGGAGCGGTCCGCTCGTCGAGCTCGTCCTGGGCCCTGCGCAGGGCCAGCGCCACGGTGCCCGCGGCGAGGACGCCGGTGGCGACGGACGTGGGTGCGTCGAGGAAACCATCGGGGACGTGCACGTCGGCGACCTTACTGCGAACAGTTTGCAACAAGCCAGACGGGTGGCTGCGCAACACGACCGGAACGCAACGGCTGGACACGCGGGCGGGAGTTCACCGTCCCGAAACGCGACGTGGACCGCGGCAGAAACACGCCGACGGCACCGTGACGACCACCAGATCCGCCGGGTCCCCTCGACCCTGACTCTTTCAGGAGGTTGCCGTGGTCAACACCGGCGACACCGCCTGGATCCTCACCAGCGCGGCGCTCGTGCTGCTGATGACCCCAGGCCTCGCGCTCTTCTACGGCGGCATGGTCCGCGCCAAGAGCGTCCTCAACATGATGATGATGAGCTTCGGGGCGCTGGCGCTGATCAGCGTCCTGTGGGTGCTCTACGGCTACTCGATCGCCTTCGGGAACGACGTCGGCCTCGGCCTGCTCGGGAACCCGGGTGAGTTCTTCGGCCTCGAGGGCCTGATGGAGGACACCACCAGCGAGGAGGGCGGCCTGCCGGTCATGGCGTTCGTCGGCTTCCAGGCCGTCTTCGCCATCATCACCGTCGCGCTCATCAGCGGAGCCATCGCCGACCGCGCCAAGTTCGGCGCGTGGATGGTCTTCGCCGGGATCTGGGCCACGATCGTCTACTTCCCGGTGGCGCACTGGGTGTTCGCGTTCGACGGTGACGACGTCGTCGGCGGCTGGATCGCCAACGACCTGCTGGCCCTCGACTTCGCCGGCGGCACCGCCGTCCACATCAACGCCGGGGCGGCCGGCCTCGCGCTGGCCTTCGTGCTCGGCAAGCGCCGCGGGTTCGGGCGTGAGGCCATGCGGCCGCACAACCTGCCCCTGGTCATGATCGGCGCCGGCCTCCTGTGGTTCGGCTGGTTCGGCTTCAACGCCGGTTCCGCGCTGGCCGCGAACAACACCGCGTCGGTCGCCTGGGTCAACACGCTCGCCGCCACGGCCGCCGCCATCCTCGGCTGGCTGCTCGTGGAGAAGATGCGTGACGGCCACTCGACCTCGCTGGGCGCGGCCTCGGGTGTCGTCGCCGGCCTGGTTGCGATCACCCCGGCCTGCAACGCGGTCTCGCCGATCGGGGCGATCATCATCGGTGTGATCGCCGGTGCGCTGTGCGCCCTGGCCGTGGGCCTGAAGTACACGCTCGGCTACGACGACTCACTCGACGTCGTCGGCGTCCACCTGGTGGGCGGCCTGTGGGGCACCATCGCCATCGGCTTCCTCGGGACGGCGGCCGCCCCCTCGGGTGTCGACGGCCTCTTCTACGGTGGTGGCGTCGACCAGTTGTGGCGTCAGGTCGTCGGCGCCCTCGCGGTGCTCCTCTTCTCCTTCATCGTGACCTGGATTATCGGCACGGTCATCCAGAAGACGATGGGCTTCCGGATCACGGAGGAGGACGAGGTGACCGGCATCGACAACGTCGTCCACGCGGAGTCGGGATACGACTTCGCCTCGCTCGGGAGCAGCGGTTCCACTGCCCCACTGGCCGGCCAGGCTCGCGCCGAGGCCCGTAGCACGGAAGGAAGCCGGGCATGAAGCTCGTCACCGCGATCGTCAAGCCGTTCAAGCTCGACGACGTCAAGAACGCCTTGGAGCTGATCGGCGTCGCCGGGCTCACCGTCAGCGAGGTCCAGGGCTTCGGCCGTCAGCGCGGGCACACCGAGGTCTACCGCGGCGCCGAGTACCAGGTGGACTTCGTGCCCAAGGTCCGCATCGAGGTCGTGGTCGGCGAGCTCGACGCCGCTCGCGTGGTGGATGCCGTCGTGGAGGCCGCCTCGACGGGGCAGATCGGTGACGGCAAGGTGTGGGTGACGACGATCGACGAGATCGTCCGCGTGCGCACCGGTGAGCGCGGCGACGACGCGCTGTAATCCGAGGGCACCGTCAGGCCGGTCGACACTTCGAGGGGGATCCGTGCCCGACCTCGAGGTGTTGGCCGGCCTGACGCGCGCCGAGCGGGTCGAGGCCCTCGACGGCTGGCTGGCGGTGCTGCTGGCCGACGCCGTCGCGGGCACCCCGCCGCCCAGGCCCCGCCGCGGCGCGCCCCCACCCCGCACCGGCACCGAGGGGCTCGCGCTGGTGGCGGTCGGCAGCCTGGGCCGTCGGGAGATCCCGCCCTTCGGTGACCTGGACCTGGTCCTGGTCCACGAGAACCGTCCCGAGATCGCCGCCATCGCCGACGCCCTGTGGTACCCGATCTGGGACGCCGGGGTACGCCTCGACCACTCGGTCCGGTCGATCGACGAAGCGACCTCCGTGGCCGCCACCGACGTCAAGGCCGGACTCGGCCTGCTCGACGTCCGGCTCGTCGCCGGCGACGCCGAGCTGGCCGCCCGGCTGCGGGCGGCGACGCTCGCAGCCTGGCGCCAGGCGGCGTCCCGGCTGCTGCCGCAGCTGCGCGACCTCCGCCGCGGCCGGGCCCGCCAGGTGGGGGAGCTCGCCTTCCTGCTCGAGCCCGACCTGAAGGAGGCGTACGGCGGCCTGCGCGAGGGACAGGTGCTGAGGGCCGTCGCCGCCGCGCAGCTCGGCGACGAGCCGTCGGCCGAGATCGAGGCGGCCTACGCCCTGCTGCTCGACGTCCGCGACGAGCTGCGGCGGCGCACCGGCCGCCCGGGGGACGTGCTGGTCCGGCAGGAGCAGCGCCCGGTGGCGGTCGCCCTCGGCATGGCCGACGAGGACGTGCTGCTGCGGGAGGTGAGCCTCGCGGGCCGGCGGCTGGCGTTCGTCGCGGACGAGAGCTGGCGGCGCGTCGAGTCGACGCTGGTCCGCCGTCCGCGCGGGCGCTACCGCCGGGTGCGTCGCGAGCCGCTCGCGGAGGGGGTCGTCCGGCAGGGCGACGAGGTCGTGCTGGCCCGGGACGCGCGTCCCGCCGGGGACCCGGGGCTCCTGCTGCGCGCCGCGGCCGCGGCCGCCCGCGCCGACCTCCTGCTCTCGCCGTACACGCTCAAGGTGCTCGCGGTGCACAGCCCGCCGACACCCGAGCCCTGGCCGCCAGAACTGCGCTGGTCGTTCCTCCGGCTGCTGGCCAGCGGCCGCTCCGCCGTCCCGGTGCTCGAGCAGCTCGACCAGGAGGGCCTGCTCTCCCGGCTGCTGCCCGAGTGGGACGCCGTCCGGTCGCTGCCGCAGCGCCATCCGTGGCACCGGTTCACAGTCGACCGTCACCTGGTGGAGGCCGCCGCGGCCGCCGCCGAGCTCACGCGGGACGTCGACCGCCCCGATCTGCTCCTGGTCGCCGCACTGCTGCACGACATCGGCAAGGGCTGGCCGGGGGACCACAGCGTCGTGGGCGAGCCCATCGCCGAGCGGATCGGCGCGCGCATGGGCTTCGCGCCACCGGACGTCGCCACGCTCGCCGCGCTGGTCCGTCACCACCTGCTGCTGCCCGACACCGCCACCCGGCGCGACATCGACGACCCCGCGACGGTCGACCGCGTGGCGGCGACCATCGGCGACGACCCCGCGGTGCTCCAGCTCCTGCACGCGCTGGCGCAGGCCGACGGCGCGGCGACGAGCGCGTCGGCCTGGTCGCCGTGGAAGGCGCACCTGGTCGCCGCCCTGGTGGCGCGGGTCCAGGCGAAGCTCGACGGAGGGCAGGTGGTCGAGCCGGAGCCGGTCCTGCACCCGGGCGGCGCGCAGGTCGTCGCACCGCTGCCCGATGCGCCCGATGCCAGTGGGGCGGTGACGGTGGGGATCGCCGACGTGGCCGACGGGCAGCAGGTCACCGTCCGTGCGCCCGACCGTCCGGGGCTGCTGAGCACCTGTGCCGGCGTACTCGCCCTCAACCAGCTCGACGTCCGGGCCGCGAAGATGACCGTCGAGGACGGCTACGGCACCGGTGTGTTCGCCGTCCGCCCGCGGTTCGGCCGCGCCCCCGTGCCCGAGATACTGGCCGACGCCGTCCGCGCTGCCCTGGAGGGCACGCTTCCGCTCGCCGAGCGGCTCCGGCAGCGGGAGGCCGACTACCGGGAGGACGGCGCCCGGTCTGCGCCCCCGCGCATCTCCTGGCACGATGCCGAGGCCAGCGGGGAGGCCACCGGGATCGTCGAGGTCCGAGCCGCCGACCGGGCCGGGCTGCTCTACCGGCTCACCGCGGCGATCGCCGCCGAAGGGCTCGACGTCACCTCGGCGCGCATCGAGACGCTCGGTGGCGACGCGGTCGACAGCTTCTACGTCTGCGACCCGTCCGGCTCACCGGTCGACGCCGATCAGCGCGAGCGGGTGGAGGCCGCCCTCGTGGCGGTCATCCGGGGGCCGACCGACGCGGGGACATCCCGGACCGCGGACACGCCGCGTCAGTTCCACTGAACCGTCGGTAGGGCGTGCGACCGTCGAGGCGGACCGGGACGGACCGGTCCGCCTGGCGAGAGGAGTGTCCATGGACAGCCGGCTCTGGCCCTGCCCCTCGTGCGGCGAGGTCACCGTTTTCGTCCAGCCGCCGTGCGCCGACGGTCACACCGACGAGGGCGGCGAGTGCCCCGAGTGGGCCTGTGCCGAGTGCGGGTCGGCCTTCGTGATCGGCGACGCGGCCGTCGTCGCCGACGTGCTGCGCCTGCAGCGGGCCGCCTAGCTACCCTCGGGGTCGGACGGCGCGACGTGCTCGCGCCCGTGACTGCTGAGGACGTGCTGTGTTCGAGACCCTCTCCGACCGCCTGGACAAGGTCTTCGCCGGCCTGCGGGGCAAGGGTCGGCTGACCGACGCCGACATCGACGCGACCGCGCGCGAGATCCGGATCGCCCTGCTCGAGGCCGACGTGGCGCTGCCGGTGGTCCGGGCCTTCATCAACTCCGTCAAGGAGCGCGCCCGCGGCGCCGAGGTCTCGCAGGCGCTGAACCCGGCGCAGCAGGTCATCAAGATCGTCAACGAGGAACTGATCGGCATCCTCGGCGGCGAGACGCGGCGCATCCGGCTGGCCAAGCAGGCCCCGACGGTGATCATGCTGGCCGGCCTGCAGGGCTCGGGCAAGACGACCCTCGCCGGCAAGCTCGGGCGATGGCTCAAGGGTCAGGGTCACACTCCGCTCCTGGTGGCCGCTGACCTCCAGCGGCCCAATGCCGTCAACCAGCTCTCGATCGTCGCCGGGCAGGCCGGCGTCGACGTCTTCGCGCCCGAACCGGGCAACGGCGTGGGCGACCCGATCCGGGTCGCCGCGGACTCCATCGAGCACGCCCGCCGCACGATGCACGACGTCGTCGTCGTCGACACCGCGGGCCGGCTGGGCATCGACGCCGAGCTGATGGCGCAGGCCGCCGGCATCCGCGACGCCGTGCAGCCCGACGAGACGCTGTTCGTGGTCGACGCGATGATCGGCCAGGACGCGGTGAACACCGCGACCGCGTTCCAGGAGGGTGTCGGCTTCTCCGGCGTCGTCCTGACCAAGCTCGACGGTGACGCCCGCGGCGGTGCCGCGCTGTCGGTCCGGTACGTGACCGGCCAGCCGATCATGTTCGCCTCCACCGGCGAGAAGCTCACCGACTTCGACGTCTTCCACCCCGAGCGCATGGCCTCGCGGATCCTCGGCATGGGCGACGTGCTGACCCTCATCGAGCAGGCCGAGCAGACCTTCGACGCCGAGCAGGCCGAGCGCATGGCCGGCAAGCTCGCCTCGCGCGAGGGCTTCACGCTCGAGGACTTCCTCGAGCAGATGATGGCCATCCGCAAGATGGGCCCCATCGCGAACCTGCTGGGCATGCTGCCCGGCGCGGGGGCGATGAAGGAGCAGATCAAGAACATCGACGACCGCGACCTCGACCGGACCGCGGCGATCATCCGCTCGATGACGCCGGAGGAGCGGGTCAACTCCAAGATCATCAACGCGTCGCGGCGGGTGCGCATCGCCAATGGTTCCGGCGTCAGCGTCACCGACGTCAACCAGCTGCTGGAGCGGTTCGCCCAGGCCCAGAAGATGATGAGCCAGATGGCCGGCAGCATGGGCCTGCCGGGCATGGGCCCGATGTCGAAGAAGGCCCGCGGCCGCCAGATGCAGGCCCAGTCGAAGAAGGGCAAGAAGGGCAAGGGGAAGGCCAAGGGTGGCGCACCCCGGCGTCCGATGGGCCCCCCGGGCCTGCCCCCGGGCGGTGGACTCCCCGGTGGCCTGCCGGGTCTGCCCCCGGGCTTTCCGCAGGGGCAGGGGCTCCCGGACCTCACCAAGCTGAACTTCGACCAGTTCAAGGACGACCGGCCCGGCCGGTGACCGCCCTCCACCTCTCCGGTGTGGTCCTCCCCGAGGGGGAGCACCGCGACGTCTGGGTGCGCGACGGCCGGTTCACCCTCGACCCGGTCGCCGGCGCGGAGACCGTCAGCCGCGGCGGCTGGCTGCTGCCCGGGCTGGTCGACGCGCACTGCCACGTCGGAGTCGCCCACGGCGGCCGGCACGTCTCCGACCTCGGCGAGCTGCGGGAGCAGGCGCTCACCGACCGCGCTGCGGGCGTGCTGGCGCTGCGCGACTGCGGCTCGCCGGTCGACACCCGGGTGCTGGACGACGACCCCGAGCTGCCGCGGATCATCCGGGCCGGCCGGCACATCGCCCGCACCCGCCGCTACATCCCCGACCTCGCCGTCGAGCGGGAGCCGGCCGACCTCGCCGACGAGGTGCGGGTGCAGGCCCGCCGCGGCGACGGCTGGGTGAAGCTCGTCGGCGACTGGATCGACCGCGACAAGGGCGACCTCGGCCCCGAGTGGCCGCGCGAGGCGGTCGCGGCGGCCATCGCGGCCGCGCACGAGGAGGGTGCCCGGGTCACCGCGCACACCTTCGGCACCGACGCCCTGCCCGACCTGATCGCGGCCGGCATCGACTGCATCGAGCACGGCACGGGCCTCACCGAGGACCTGATCGGCGAGATGGCTGCGCGGGGGACGGCCGTCGTCCCCACCCTGGTCAACGTCGAGAACTTCCCGAGCTTCGCGGCGGCAGGGGAGAAGAAGTTCCCGAGCTATGCGTCGACGATGCGGCGGCTGCACGCGAACGCCGGTGCCGTCGTCCGGGCCGCCTTCGACGCCGGCGTGCCGGTGTTCGCCGGCACCGATGCCGGTGGGCAGCTGCCCCACGGGCTGATCGTCGAGGAGATCCGGGCGCTGCGGTCGGCGGGGCTGCCGCCCGCGGCCGCGCTGGGCGCCGCGTCGTGGGGGGCCCGGTCATGGCTCGGCCTGCCCGGCATCGAGGAGGGCGCACCCGCCGACGTCGTCGTCTACGAGGCCGACCCACGCGCCGACCTGGACACCCTCGCCCGGCCGCAGCGGCTCCTGCGCAACGGGCGGGTCGTCGCCTAGGGGCCGACCCGGCCAGATGGGGGGGATCGATGACGGGCACGGTGGCAGCGTTCATGAGCTACGTGCACCTCGACGATGAGCACGAAGGCGGCCAGCTGAGCCAGTTCCGGGCACGGCTGAGCGCCGAGGTGCGGATGCAGACCGGTGAGGATTTCCCGATCTTCCAGGACCGGAACGACATCGCCTGGGGGCAGAACTGGCGAAGCCGGATCGAGGAGACGCTCGACTCGACGACCCTGCTGATCCCGATCATCACGCCGAGCTTCTTCCGCAGCCCGGCCTGTTGCGAGGAGGTGTCGCGGTTCCTCGAAAGGGAGCGTCGCCTGAACCGGACGGACCTGATCCTGCCGGTGTACTACATCTCCGCGCCGGAGCTGGACGATCCGACCCAACGCGAGGCCGATCCGTTGGCCCGGGTGCTCGCCGAGCGACAGTTCGGCGACTGGCGGGAGCTGCGGTTCGAGCCGTTCAGCGCGCCGGCAGTGCGCAGGGCGCTGGCAAACCTGGCGGGGCGGCTTCGCGACAGCTTCTGGCGAGTGGAGACGTCCGGCGAGCCGGCGTCCCGACTCGGCGTCGCTGTGGCCCCGCGCGGCCGCAAGGCGTCCGACGGCGGTGAAGCGGAGGCGGGAGGGCCGGCAGGCGCTGGCAGGCGTCCCGTGGTCAAGAAGGAGCCCCCGACGCACGTCGTGGACCCATTCCATCGCGGTGACTTCGCCACCATCGGCGCCGCGATCGAGGCCGCCAGCCCGGGTGACCGCATCCTGGTTCGGCCCGGCTTGTACGAGGACGCTTTGGTGATCGACAAACCGCTCGAGCTGCTCGGCGACGGCGATGTCTCCGACATCGTGATCCAGGTTGCTAACGGCACGGCGTTGATGTTCCGCGCCAACATCGGTCGGGTGGCGAATCTGACCATCCGCAACTTCGGCGAGGAGCCCCCGGGTTCGGAGTCGACATCATCCAGGGACGGCTCGAGCTCGAGGGCTGCGACATCTCGAGCCGCGGCAGGTCCTGCGTCGCCGTACGCAGCGGCGCGGACCCTCGCCTGCGCCGGAATCACATCCACGACGGCGCTCGGTGTGGCGTGATCATCATGGACAACGGCTTGGGGCTCTTGGAGGACAACGACATCCATGGCAATGCCTACGCCGGCGTGGAGATCAAGAGCGGTGGGAGCCCGACCCTGCGCCGTAATCAGATCTACGACGGCAAGGCCGGTGGCGTCTACGTCCATACCAATGGCACGGGTCTGGTGGAGGACAACGACATCCATGGCAATGCCTACGCCGGCGTGGACATCGCGAGAGGAGGTAATCCGACGCTGCGCCGGAACCGAGTCCACGATGGCAAGGGATCCGGCGTGTACGTCCACGACGACGGACTGGGACTCATCGAGGAGAACGAGATCTACGGCAATGCCAGGGCCGGCGTGACGGTGCGGTCCGGCGGCTCTCCCACCGTCCGGAGTAATCGGATCACCGGCAACGGATACGAAGCACTGTGGGTGTACGAAGGCGGCGGCGGCGTCTTCGAGAGCAACGATCTCCGCGACAACACGCGTGGCCCATGGGACCTCGCAGCGGACTCCAAGGCGAAAGTGGAGCGCAGAGGCAACATCGAGAAGTGAGCCCGGCCGGCACCGGGTCGTCGGCCTAGGGCGTGCCCAGGTCCATCCGCACGGTCGTGCCGTGACCGGAGGAGTCGATCCGCAGGCCGCCGCCGCTCGCCTCGGCCGTCCGGCGGGCGATGTCGAGACCCAGGCCGGTCGACCCGCCGCCGCTGCGCCCCCGGTCGATGGCGTCGACGGGCATGCCGGGTCCTGCGTCGCGCACCGCCACCTCGGCGCCGCCGTCCGGCCGTGCGCCGACGCGCACGGCCAGCGGTGTTCCGTCGGGGGTGTGGGCGCAGACGTTGCCGAGCAGGGCGTCGAGGGCAGCGGCCAGGTCCGCCGCCGCGACCCGGAGGGGGACCGGTTCTGCGGACAGGTCGACGTCGAAGCGCCGTCCCTCGTCCTCGGCGAGCACAGACCAGAACCGCGCCCGGTCGGCGACGACGGCCACCGCGTCGCTGCCCTCGCCCAGACCCTCCCGGACGGGCCGGCGCGCCTCGCTGATCACCTCGTCGATGCCGCGGCTGACCGCGTCGACGTCATCGAGCAACCGCTCGCGGTCGACCTCGGGCAGCGCCTCGACGTCCAGCCGCAGCGCGGTGCGCAGCCGGTGCGCGAGGTCGGCGGCGGCCCCCCGCTCGGCGACCAGCAGCTCGCCGATCCGGTCGGCCAGGCGGTTGACCGCCGTGGCGACCTCGCGGACCTCGGGCGGGCCGTCCGGGGTCGCGCGCGCGGACATGTCGCCGCTGCCCAGGCGGTGCGCCGTGCGGGCGAGGTCGGTGACCGGCCGGGTCAGCGAGCGCGAGCAAGCCGGTCGGCCACCACCAGCGCCAGCGCGAGGAGGAGCACGCCGGTCCCGCCAGCACGAGCCAGGTGCGTGTCACTCCGGCGCGCAGCTGGTCCCGTAGAACGAACACCTCGATCACCGCGGTCTGGTCGCCTCGCCGCACAGGCTGGAGCAGCCGTGTTCCGTCGTCCTCCTCCTCGATCGTCGACGTGGTCGGGACGCCGGTGTCCGGGCCCGTGTGGTCGCCGAGCCAGGTGCCGTCCACCCAGCGCACGGCTACCGCTAGCTCGCCGGCGGTGCCCAGGAGGGCCGCGGCGACGTCCTCGCGGGCGTTGAGCCCGACGGTCGGGGTGAGGAACTGCAGCTGCGCCTGGGCGGCGTCCAAGGCGCGGGCCTCGGCGACCCGCGCCACCAGGGAGGCGGCCGGCAGCAGGAACGCCACCAGGACGATGGAGGTCGTGGCTGCCACCAGCAGGGTGATCCGGCGCCTCACGGCTCAGGCACGGCGAGTCGGACCGCCACCCCGCAGACGGTCTGCAGCATCTTGGGCTCGGCCCCGGTCTCGCCCAGCTTGCGCCGCAGCCACGACATGTGGACGTCGACGGTCTTGTCGGACCTGCCGTAGGGCAGCTGCCACACCTCGCTGAGCAGCTCGCGCTTGGACACCAGAGTGCCGGCTCGTGCGGCGAGGTACGCCAGCAGGTCGAACTTCTTCGGCGACAGCTCGACCGACTGACCGGCGTGGGTGACCCGCCGGTTGCGCGGGTCCACCGTCAGCTGGCCGACGGTCACCGGCGCCTGCGCCGCGTCGGCCACGCCCGCGGCCCGGCGCAGCACGGCCCGGATCCGAGCCTCCAGCTGGTCGGCGCGGAAGGGCTTGTGCACGTAGTCGTCGGCTCCGGCGTCGAGCGCCTGGACGACGCTGTCGTCGTACTCCCGGGCCGTGGCCACGATGACCGGCACCGTGGAGACGCCGCGCAGCATGCGCAGCAGCTCGCTGCCGTCGAGGTCGGGCAGTCCCAGGTCGAGGACGACGAGGTCGGGGCGCTCGTCGACGGCCTGCTTCAGCCACGCGAGCGCGGTGCCGGCGGAGCTGACGGCGTGCCCGCGCTCCCGGACGGCGCGGAGGAGGGCGGACGGATGCGCTCGTGGTCCTCGATCACCAGGAGCTGGGCCACGGGCCGACGCTAGCGCCGGGAGTACCGGATGCGGCCGAGCGGAGTGCGTTCTCGACCCGCCCTTGGGGTCGTCTTAACCCGCTCGGCTGCAGCTTTGTCCCCATGAAGCGCACGCTCGCCCTCGGTGCGGCCTGGACCGGCTCGGCCGCCGCGGCCGTCGGCCTCGGGTTCCTGGCCGTCTCGCTGGTCGACGCCTCGGCGTCGCTGGCCACCCAGCCGGCCGCCAGCGGCGCCGGCACCTCGGCGTCCGCGACGCCGACCTCGGCCGGAGCCCCGGCCAGCTCGGGACAGCAGTCCACGGTCGGTGGCACGGTGTTCGCCTCGTGCGTCGGGAGTACGGCCGACCTGGCGAGCGCGGTCCGGCGGCGGGGGTGGGTGGACGACTCCTCCGAGCCCGGCGAGGTGGAGTTCCGGAACGGCAGCGTGAAGGTCGAGGCGCACGCCGTCTGCGTCGACGGCGGCCCGCGGTTCACGGTCGAGGGCCCGCGCGCCGACGAGCGGGGTGGTGGCGGGTCGTCCTCCTCGCCGTCCACGACGCCGTCCTCCGGACGAGACGACGACCGGACGAGGACGACGACTCCTCGGCCAGGTCGGCGGTGGTCACGGGTCCGACGACTCCGGCCGGGACGACTCGGGTGGGCACTCGGGTGGGGACGACGACAACAGCGGGTCGGGGTCCGGCTCGGACGACTGACGCCCGGCGCGGGAACTCGCTCGCGCCGCCTGGGAGACTGCCTCCGTGTTGTTGCGGATGTCCTCCCTGTTCCTGCGCACCCTGCGCGACGACCCGGCCGACGCCGAGGTGCCCAGCCACCGGCTGCTGGTCCGCGCCGGCTACATCCGGCGGGCCGCCCCGGGCGGCTTCAGCTGGCTCCCGCTGGGCTTCCGGGTGTTCCGGAACGTGGAGCGGATCATCCGCGAGGAGATGGACGCGATGGGCGCCCAGGAGGTCCACTTCCCGGCGCTGCTGCCCCGCGAGCCCTACGAGGCGACCAACCGCTGGACCGAGTACGGGCCCAACCTGTTCCGGCTGAAGGACCGCCGGGGCAACGACTTCCTCCTCGGCCCCACGCACGAGGAGATGTTCACGCTCCTGGTGAAGGACCTGTACTCGTCGTACAAGGACCTGCCGCTCTCCCTGTACCAGATCCAGACCAAGTTCCGCGACGAGGCGCGGCCCCGCGCCGGGCTGTTCCGCGGCCGCGAGTTCACGATGAAGGACAGCTACTCCTTCGACGTCGACGACGCCGGACTGGACAAGTCCTACGCCGCACACCGCGACGCCTACATCAACGTCTTCGACCGCCTCGGGCTCGAGTACGTGATCGTCTCGGCGATGTCGGGCGCGATGGGCGGCTCGAAGAGCGAGGAGTTCCTGCACCCGACGCCGATCGGCGAGGACACCTTCGTCCGCTCGCCCGGGGGCTACGCGGCCAACGTCGAAGCCGTCACCACCGTCGCGCCCGACCCGGTGCCCATCGAGGGCCTGCCCGAGGCGCACGTCGAGGACACCCCGGACACGCCGACCATCGAGACGCTCGTGGCGGTGGCCAGGCAGCTCTTCCCGGACGCCGGCTACACGGCGGCCGACACCCTCAAGAACGTCGTCGTCACGCTGGTGCACCCCGACGGCACCCGCGAGCCGCTGGTCGTGGGCATCCCGGGCAACCGCGAGGTCGACGCGAAGCGGCTGGAGGCGCAGGTCGCGCCCGCCGAGGTGGAGCCGTTCACCGATTTCGACAAGCACCCCGTGCTGGTCAAGGGCTACATCGGCCCGCAGGTCCTGGGCAGCGGGAGCGACTCGAAGATCCGCTACCTCGTCGACCCCCGCGTCGTGCGGGGCAGCCGGTGGGTCACCGGCGCGAACGAGCCGGGCAGGCACGTGTTCGACCTGGTGGCCGGCCGCGACTTCACCTGGGACGGCGTCATCGAGGCCGCCGAGGTGCTGCCCGGCGACCCGGCGCCGGACGGCTCGGGTCCGCTCGAGCTGGCCCGCGGCGTGGAGCTGGGTCACATCTTCCAGCTGGGCCGCAAGTACGCCGAGGCCCTCGGGCTGGAGGTGCTCGACGAGAACGGCAAGCTGGTCACCGTCACGATGGGGTCCTACGGCATCGGGGTGTCCCGGGCGGTCGCGGCGATCGCCGAGTCGACCCACGACGCCCTCGGCCTGGTGTGGCCCCGCGAGGTCGCCCCGGCCGACGTCCACGTGGTGGCGACCGGCAAGGACGCCGCCGTCTTCGAGGCCGCCGAGTCCCTCGCCGCCGAGCTGGTGGCGGCGGGGCTGGACGTGCTGCTCGACGACCGGCCGAAGGTCTCGCCCGGCGTGAAGTTCAAGGACGCCGAACTGCTCGGCATGCCGACGATCGTCACGGTCGGGCGCGGCCTCGCCGAGGGCGTGATCGAGCTGCGCGACCGGCGCACCGACGAGCGCGAGTCGGTTCCGGTCGCCGAGGCCGTAGCTCGAGTCCGAGCGGTCGTCGGCACGTAGAAGGACCCCGTCCTCCTCATGCCTCGCACGTTCGGCACGAGCCTCCGGACGGGGCCGACGGCGCTGACGCGCCTTCTGGCACAATGAGCGGTCGAACACGACGGGGGCGGCCCTCTCACCGTTTCCGGGCGTGTCCCTGGCTCCGCCCCGGCGTACCCCCACACGTCGCTCCGGCGAGCAACCGATGAACGCGTACGAGGAGTACACCACCCACCGTGGCAACCAAGATCAAGCTCATGCGCCTGGGCAAGATGCGCGCGCCGTACTACCGCATCGTCGTCGCCGACTCCCGCACCAAGCGGGACGGGCGCTCGATCGAGACGATCGGCAAGTACCACCCCAAGGAGGATCCCTCGTTCATCGAGGTCGACTCCGAGCGGGCGCAGTACTGGCTCGGCGTGGGCGCCCAGCCCACCGAGGCCGTCGCCGCGATCCTGCGGGTGACCGGTGACTGGCAGAAGTTCAAGGGCGAGCCCGCCCCGGCGCCGATGAAGGTCGCCGAGCCCAAGCCGGACAAGAAGGCCCTGTACGAGGCCGCCGTCCGCGCCGGCATGGACGAGCCGACCACCGAGGCCACCACCGCCAAGAAGAAGGCCGCCCCGAAGAAGGCCGCCGCCGAGGCGCCGGCCGCCGACGAGGCCGCCGCCGAGGCGCCCGCAGCCGAGGCCGCCGAGGCCCCGGCCGAGACGCCCGCCGAGTAAGACGTGCTCGAAGAGGCGCTGGAGCACCTGGTCAAGGGCATCGTCGACCACCCCGAAGAGGTGACCGTCGACCTGCTCACCAACCGACGCGGCAAGACCCTCGAGATCCGGGTGCACCCCGACGACCTCGGCAAGGTCATCGGCCGCGGCGGGCGCACCGCCAAGGCGCTGCGCCAGGTCATGACCGGCGTCGGCGGACGCGGCCTCCGGGTCGACGTCGTCGACACCGACGGGCGCTGAACGCCGGGTTCTTTGAGCTCCCCGCACGACAACCCCATCGACACCGTGGTGGTCGGCCGCATCGGCCGGCCCCACGGTGTCCGTGGTGAGGTGACCGTCGAGGTCCGCACCGACGACCCCGACCTCCGCTTCGTGCCCGGCGCGGTGTTCCGGACCGACCCGCCCGCCCGCGGGCCGATCACCGTCACCCGCGTGCACTGGCACGGCACCACGCTGCTGCTCGGCCTCGAGGGCGTCGACAGCCGCGAGGCGGCCGAGGCCGTCCGCAACACCGAACTCCTGGTCGAGGTCGCCGACCTCCCCGAGCTCGAGGACCCCGAGTCCTACTACGACCACCAGCTGGTCGGCCTGAGCGCCCGGCTGCCCGACGGCAGGGTGCTCGGGGAGGTCACCGGCGTACGCCACGAGGCGCAGGACCTGCTCGTCGTCCGTCGCAGCGAGGGCGGCGACGCCCTGATCCCGTTCGTCGCCGCCATCGTGCCGACCGTGGACCTCGACGGTGGCTTCCTGGTGGTCGACCCGCCCGAAGGACTCCTGGAGCTGTGAGCTTCCGGATCGACCCTTACAGGATCGACATAGTCACGATCTTCCCCGAGTACCTGGCGCCCCTGGGTCAGTCGCTGCTCGGCAAGGCCGCGGAGAAGGGCCTGGTCGAGGTTGCCGTCCACGACCTGCGACAGTGGACCGACGACGTGCACCGCACGGTGGACGACGCCCCGTACGGCGGCGGCGCCGGCATGGTGATGAAGCCCGAACCGTGGGGCCGCGCGCTGGACGCCGTCCGCCCGCCCGGCACGCGGCTGGTCGTGCCCACGCCGGCCGGGGAGCCGTTCACGCAGCGCGTCGCGGCGGCGTGGGCGGAGGAGCCGGGGCTGGTCTTCGCCTGCGGCCGCTACGAGGGCATCGACCAGCGCGTCGCGGACTGGGCCGCCGAGGCCGGGCCGGTGTCGGAGGTCTCCCTGGGCGACTACGTGCTGGCCGGCGGCGAATCGGCCGTGCTGGTGATGGTCGAGGCCGTGACCCGGCTCCTGCCGGGCGTGGTCGGCAACCAGGAGTCGGTCGAGTTCGACTCGCACGCCGACGGGCTGCTCGAAGGACCGTCGTACACCCGGCCGGCGTCATGGCGCGGGCACGACGTCCCCCCGGTGCTGTTGTCGGGCGACCACGCCGCGATCGCCCGGTGGCGCCGTGCCGAGTCGCTGCGCCGGACCGCCGAACGTCGTCCGGACCTGCTGGACGCGACTCCGCTGACCGACGCCGACCGCGCGCTGCTCGACGGTGACTGACCGGCCCTGGGTCCGTCCTGCTGCGCGGGTCGTCGTCCTCGATCCCGGCGGCCGGGTCCTGCTGCTCGGCGCCCGGCTCACCGGTCCGACGGCCACCCCGCGCGAGGTCCTGTTCTGGTACACCCCCGGCGGGGGCGTGGAGGACGGCGAGACGCTGCGCGAGGCCGCCGTCCGGGAGCTGGTGGAGGAGATCGGGCTCGTCGTCCCCGGCCGGCTGCTGGAGGGCCCCGTGTGGTTCCGCCGGCACCTCTCACCCTGGGGTGAGCGGACGATCGACGCCAGAGAGACCTACTTCGTGCTCCGCGACGTGGTGCACCGGGTCGACATGAGCCGGCAGACCGAGCTGGAGGCCTACGAGGACCAGCCGCACCGCTGGTGGAGCGTCGCGGAGATCGCCGCGAGCGGGGAGACGTTCGCCCCGCGCGAGCTGGCCGGGGTCCTGCCGCAGCTGCTCACGGGCCCGTGGTCGGGGCCGCCGCGCATCGTCTCCTGAAGATGTGGCACAGTAGAGAGCTGCCACTGACCGTCGGGACGCTCCGACGGGGGCTCCGGAACGGGAGCCGTGGCTCCCCGGAACGGACGGCCGGGGCGTACCGCTGTCCGCACCGCGACTTGTGAACTGCTGAGACTGAGGACTGCCGAGATGAACACCCTGGACGCACTCGACGCCGACTCGTTGCGCGCCGACATCCCCGAGTTCCGCCCCGGGGACACCGTCAAGGTCCACGTGCGCGTGGTCGAGGGCAACCGCTCCCGCATCCAGGTCTTCCAGGGTGTGGTCATCCGTCGTCAGGGCGGCGGCATCCGCGAGACCTTCACCGTCCGCAAGGTGAGCTTCGGCGTGGGCGTCGAGCGCACCTTCCCCGTGCACACCCCGGTGGTGGAGAAGATCGAGGTCGTTACCCGCGGTGACGTCCGCCGGGCGAAGCTGTACTACCTCCGCGAGCTGCGCGGCAAGGCCGCCAAGATCAAGGAGAAGCGCGAGACCGTCTCTCGCTGACACGCTTCCCGGCCGGCCGCGACCGGCTGAACCGCGGCGGGTTCCCCGCGCCGTAGGCTGGCTCCCGATGAGCAGCCAACGGCCCGGGGGGCCCGCCGACGTCGTTCCCGGGGACGATGACGACAAGCCGACGACCGCACCCGTCCCCGCGCGGAGCGCCGCCGGTGGACGCGCGGCCCGCCGGAGGGCCAAGCAGGCCCGGAAGGGCTCGCTGCTGCGCGAGCTTCCCGTCCTCCTGCTGATCGCCTTCGTGCTCGCGCTGGTCGTCAAGACGTTCTTCGTGCAGGCCTTCTTCATCCCCTCGGGGTCGATGGAGCAGACGCTGCACGGCTGCACCGGCTGCACGGGTGACCGCGTCCTCGTCAACAAGGTGCCGTACTGGTTCGGTGAACCGGAGCCGGGCGAGATCGTCGTCTTCAAGGGGCCGGACACCTGGACCCCGGAGGTGAACGTGGAGGAGCCGTCCAACTGGTTCTCCGGCGCGCTGCTGTGGCTCGGCCGGGCCGTCGGCGTGGCACCGCCCAGCGAGGACGACTTCGTCAAGCGCGTGATCGCGACCGAGGGGCAGACCGTGGCCTGCTGCGACCCCGAGGGCCGGGTCACGGTCGACGACGTCCCGCTCGACGAGCCCTACATCTTCGAGAACACCCCGCTGGAGTCGCGGGGCTTCGGCCCGGTGACGGTGCCGGAGGACCGGCTGTGGGTCATGGGTGACCACCGATCGGCCTCGGCCGACTCGAAGGCGCACCTGGGCGACCAGTACAGCGGCACCATCGGTGTGGACGACGTCATCGGCAAGGCCGCGGTCATCGTGTGGCCGGTCAGCCGTTTCGGCCTGCTCGATTCGCCCGACATCCAGGGCACCGAGGCCAGCGGGGTGGGGGCGCCCGCGCCGTCCTCGCCTGTGGCGCCGGCGCTCGTCGCGCCGTACGCGATCGGTCTGCTGGGCGCCGCGCCCATCTCGGCCTGGCGGCTCCGGCGGCGCTCCCGCCACCGCTGACGCATTCCTCCGCTCCCGGATGCGCCCGTCGACCAGGGCGTTGGTCCCACTCGACCGCCCGGCGTGCTTTACGTGTGTTGCGGATGGGATCAGCAGATGTGTATTGCGGGCGCACCGATAGCAATCGCAAGAATGCTGGAAAAGTATTCAAGTAACCGTTTCACCCTTCCGATGGAGACATTGCAAGTTCCCGGAGATGAAACGGAGTCAGTTGTGTCTGCACCCATGGCGAGCAATGCCCGCGGGGTCACCCGCGTGCTTCTCCTCGCTGACGCGCCCGTCCTGCGTCGCGGCCTGGTCAGCATGATCAACGAGACGGCCGGCATGCAGTCGGTGGGTACGCCCGGCGAACTGCGCCGCGCCCTCACGCTGGTCGAGTCGGCCCGCCCCGACGCGGTCGTCGTCGAGCTCGGCTCCGGCCGCGCCGCGACCCTCAACGCCTGCCGCGACCTGCGGCGCCGTTTCCCCCGCGTCGCGATCGTCGCGCTGGCCACCTCCGAAGACCCGGCCGTCGTGAACGAGGCGCTCGCGGCCGGTGTGCGCGGCTACCTCATGATCAACACCTCGCCGACCCTGCTCGGCTGGGCGATCCTGGCCGCGCGCGCCGGTCGCACCGTGGTCGACCCGCAGATCCGCCGGGTGGAGCCCTCGGCGGTGCCGGCGGCCAAGCCGTTCACGCCGGAGGTGCCGCTGACCCGGCGCGAGTCCGACGTGCTCGACGAGCTCCTGCAGGGACAGTCCAACCGGCAGATCGGCCGCAACCTGTTCATCAGCGAGGACACCGTGAAGTCCCACGTCAAGGCGATCCTGCGCAAGCTCGGTGCCCGCGACCGGGCGCACGCGGTCTCGCTGGTGCTGTCGAACCGGCAGCCGGGCTGCACCTGCGGCCACGCGGCCGCCGCCGAGATGGTCCCGGCTGAGGCCGTCGACGCCGACCTCTGATCCACCGCATCCCGCTCCGGCACCCCGGGCCGGCCTCCCTCGCGGAGGCCGGCCCGAGTGCTCTCCGCGGTCCGGGTGTCCGTCGCGGGGGGCGCCCGGCGGCGTCGTAGGGTCGTGCGCGATGGCAGTGCGAACCACTCACCCGGCCTCCAGCCCGGCCGTGCGCGCCCGGCGGACGATCGTCGACCGCCCCGACCGCACAGACCGCCCGGAGGCGCTCTGGGACATGGAGCTCAAGCTGCGTCGCCGGGGTTTCTCGGCCGTCGCGGGCGCCGACGAGGCCGGTCGGGGTGCCTGCGCCGGACCGCTCGTCGCCGCCGCCTGCGTCCTGCCGCCGGGACGGCGGGGACGTGTGCCCGGGCTGGCGGACTCCAAGCTGCTGACCGCCGCAGCCCGGGAGCGGGTGTACGAGGAGGTCGTCGACCGCGCCGTCGCCTGGTCCGTGGTGGTCATGCCGGTGGCGGATCTCGACGCCCGAGGCATGCACGTGACCAACATCGAGGCGCTGCGCCGCGCGGTGTGGAACCTCGACCCAGCTCCTGACTACGTGCTCACCGACGGCTTCCCGGTGGCCGGGCTCGCCCGGCCGGGGCTGGCGGTCTGGAAGGGCGACCGAGTGGCGGCCTGCGTCGCGGCGGCGTCGGTGCTGGCCAAGGTGACGCGGGACCGCATCATGGTCGAGCTGCACGAGAAGTGGCCGGAGTACGACTTCGCCGGACACAAGGGCTACATCACCGACGTCCACGCCGCCGCCCTGGAGCGGCACGGGCCGTGCCCGGAGCACCGGATGCGCTTCGTCAACGTGCGCAGCGCCCGCGATGCGCACGCGGCCAAGGGAGCCGAGGTCACGGCGGCGCTCGGGATGGTCGATGATGGGCGCATGTCCGATGTGCTGGTCCCTGAGCTGGAAGAGCGACGGTGGTCGCCGCAGGCGTCCAGTTCCCCTGCGGAGCAGCGTCGATGAGCACCGAGGACCTCGAGAAGTACGAGACCGAGATGGAGCTGCAGCTCTATCGCGAGTACCGCGACATCGTCCGGCAGTTCACCTACGTGGTGGAGACCGAGCGCCGCTTCTACCTCGCCAACTCCGTCGACCTGCAGGTGCGCGAGGCCGGGGGCGAGGTGTACTTCGAGCTGAAGCTCTCCGACGCGTGGGTCTGGGACATGTACCGGCCGGCGCGGTTCGTGCGCAACGTGCGCGTGCTGACGTTCAAGGACGTCAACGTCGAGGAGCTGGACAAGCCCGACCTCGAGCTGCCGGACAACCCCCGCATCTCCTGACATCCCGGGCCCAGTGCGTTCCGGTACGAGCCGGACGCGGACGGTGGCAAACCGCCCGAGGGCGCCGCGGAAGCTCGCCCCTGAGTCCGGGCCCTCTGTCAGGCCCGGCTCCCCCTGTCTAGCCTCCCGGCTCCGGGAAGTACTCGAGGGGGAGACGCCATGCGTGCGACGAAGGTCTTGCTCGGCCTGTCGGTCCTGGTCGTTCCGGTGCTGTCCGCCGTACCGGCGGCCGCGGCACCGCCGGTCCTGCCGCAGGACTGCGCCGTTCCGCCGTTCATCGATCTGACCCAGTTCAACGTCGTCATCGGTACCGATCGTTCCGATGTGCTGACCGGAACGAGTGGACCGGACTTCTTCTGCGGCCGGCTGGGCAACGACGTGATCTACGCGAGGGCCGGCAACGACCTCGTCCTCGCCGACACGACGACCTTCTTCGGCAACGTCAACGCCGCGGGTGGCAACGACATCGTCCACGCAGGTCCGGGGGATGACGAGGTGCTTCCTGGCCCCGGCAACGACATCGTGTACGGGGAGGCCGGCGATGACTTCCTGGCGCTCGCCGTGGGTGACGACCGTGGATTCGGTGGACCGGGCGAGGACGGCATCCAGGGTGGCTTCGGGCGGGACGTGATCGACGCCGGTCCGGGGAACGACTTCGCCGCGGGTGGCTTCGGTGCCGACGTGGTGCAGGGCGGGCCGGGTGACGACGCGCTGTTCGGTGAGATTCCCCCCGACTCGCCGCCGCCGCCGCCCGGTGTGCCGCTGCCGGGGCCGGCTCGGGACATCTGCGAGGGTGGGCCGGGGTTCGACCTCGGGCTGGACTGCGACGTGAGCACGTCGATCGAGGCGTGACCGGGTCGCCCTCGCAGTGCACGGCCGCGCCCCGTCCACAGGGCCGGGCTGCGTCCACAGTTGGCAGGGGCCCATAGGCGTGCAGCCTTGACGGGCCGACCGTGGAGACGTGCCCACCACAGCTGAGCTCGGCTCCCACGGCGAGGACCTCGCCGTCACCTACCTGACCGACGAGGGCCTGACCGTCCTCGACCGCAACTGGCGGTGTCGCGAGGGCGAGCTGGACGTCGTCGCCCGAGACCGCACCACGCTGGTGTTCTGCGAGGTGAAGACCCGGCGTGGCACCGGCTACGGGGACCCGGTCGAGGCGGTGACCTACGCCAAGCAGCGCCGGCTCCGGGTCCTCGCGCAGCGATGGCTCGCGGCGCACGACGAGCACGCGCCCGAGGTGCGCTTCGACGTGATCGGCATCGTGCTGCGAGCCGACGGGCTGGCGAAGGTGACCCACCTCCCCGGGGCCTTCTCGTGACGCTCGGCCGCACCTGGTCGGTCGGCCTCGTCGGCGTGCGCGGCGCGATGGTCGAGGTGGAGGTGGACATCTCCAACGGGCTGCCCGGGGTGACCCTGGTCGGCCTGCCCGACGCGGTCGTGCGCCAGTCGGTGGACCGGGTCCGCTCGGCCGTCGTCAATGCCGGCGCGGAGTTCCCCAACCGGCGGATCACGATCGGTCTGTCCCCGGCGTCGATGCCCAAGCAGGGGAGCGGCTTCGACCTCGCGCTGGCCGCGGCGGTGCTGGCGGCGGCGGACACGGTTCCGGGATCCTCGGTGGACCGGCTCGTGCTGCTCGGGGAACTCGGTCTGGACGGGTCGGTGCGCAGCATCCGAGGGGTGCTGCCGGCGGCGCTGGCGGCCGCGCGCGCCGGCCATCGGCAGGTCGTCGTGCCCCGGGTGAACGCCGACGAGGCGGCACTGGTCGACGGGATCGAGGTCCTCCCCGCCGCGACCGTGCGGGAGGTGATCGAGCACCTCACCGGTCGTGCCCGTCTTCCGGTGCATACGCGTGGGGCGGTGCCGCCGCAGCCCCCAGGGCCCGACCTCCGTGACGTCGTCGGCCAGGCCTCGGGACGGCGGGCGGTCGAGGTGGCCGCGGCCGGTGGTCACCACCTCTTCCTGAGCGGCCCGCCAGGGGCCGGCAAGACGATGCTCGCCGAGCGCCTGCCCGGTCTGCTTCCGTCCCTGGACCGGGAGGCGGCGCTGGAGGTCACCGCCATCCACTCGATCGCCGGCACCCTCCCCGGCGGCGCGCCGCTGGTGAGCCGGCCTCCGTTCGAGGCGCCGCACCACTCGGCGTCGATGGCGGCGCTGATCGGTGGCGGCTCCGGCCAGATCCGGCCGGGAGCGCTGTGCCGCGCCCACCGCGGGGTCCTCTTCCTGGACGAGGCGCCCGAGTTCCCCCGCGCGGTGCTCGACACGCTGCGCCAGCCGCTCGAGCGGGGGTCGGTGACGATCTCGCGGGCCGCCGGGACGGTCGCGTTCCCCTGCCGGGCGCAGCTGGTGCTGGCCGCGAACCCGTGCCCGTGCGCCTCCGCCGCGGGGGACACCGCGTGCACCTGCAGCCCGCTCGAGCGGCGCCGCTACCGGTCACGGCTCTCGGGTCCGCTGCTCGACCGCATCGACCTGCGTATCGACCTGCCGCCGGTGCCTCGGGCGGAGTGGCTGCACGGTCTGGCCGAACCCGAGTCGACGGAGGACGTGGCGCGCCGCGTCCAGATCGCGCGCGCGGCGGCGCAGGAGCGGTTCGCGGGCACCGGGCTGGCGGTCAACAGCCAGGTGCCCGGTCGGTTGCTCCGCGAGCGCTGGCCGGTGCCGCGGGCGTCGCTGCGGCTGGCGGAGCGGGCGCTGGAACGCGGCGCCCTGTCGGCGCGCGGCTTCGACCGCGTGCTGCGGGTCGCCTGGACGCTGGCCGATCTCGCCGGACGGACCTCCCCGGGCGCCGACGAGGTCGCCGAAGCGTTGGGCATGCGCCTGCAGCGGGTGGCGGCATGACGCCCCGACGGTGGATCCTGACCCCGCGCTCTGGCGGTCTGCCGGCGCCTTCGCCGAAGATGACCGGTCATGACCCGGACGCACAGCCACGTGTATGTCGTCGCCTTCGCCGGGTGGGTGTTGAGCTGGGTGGTCGCCGGCGTGCTCCCCACCACGAGCGATGGCGTGATCGTCGCGCTGGTGACCATGGTCGTCTGCAACACGGTTCTCTTCGGGCTGGCCTGGCTGCGCGTGCAGCGCGGGGATGCCTGGAGGGACGCGGAGGGTGCGCTCTTCCCCGTGATGGCGGAGTTCCTGTTGATGGGGTTCGGTCTCCGGCTCCCCGCGGCGCTGCGAGCTCTGCGCACCGCCTGACGTCGCGCCGCCGTCCGGCCGTCGCCGGCATGCGTCGGCAGGGGGCCTCGGCATGACGCTCGACGAGGACCTCGAGGACGCCGCTGTCGCGGGGCCGGGTCATCCCGGCCTGCGGCGGGCGCGTGCGTGGCTGAGCCGGGCGTGCGAGCCGGGCACGATCGACTTCTGGCGGTACGTCGACGGGCTGGGCCCGGTCGAGGCCGTCCGCCGGCTGCGCGCCGGTCGTGCTCCCGAGCGGTTGCGAGCGCTCGTGGGTGCGCGGGCCGGCACGGACCACAGCCTCGAGGATCTGCGACGTGCCGAGCGCTGCGGCGCCCGGCTGGTGGTGCCCGAGGACGACGAGTGGCCCGCCTTCCCGCTGCACGCGCTGACCCTCGCCACCGCGGAGGAACCCGACGACCACCGCCATCAGTCGCAACGCACGTCGGCGCTGGTGCCGCCCGTGGCGCTGTGGGTGCGGGGCGGACCGCGTCTGGACGAGCTGGTCGACCGGTCGGTGGCGATAGTCGGCTCTCGGGCGTCGAGCGCCTACGGCGAGCACGTCGCCGCGGAGCTCGGCCACCAGCTGGGGGAGCGGGGCTGGACCGTGGTGTCGGGAGGGGCGTACGGCATCGACGCGGCCGCGCACCGCGGCGCCCTGGCGGCGGAGGCGCCGACCGTCGCCGTCCTGGCGTGTGGCGTTGACCGTCCCTATCCCGCCGGCAACGGAGCACTGCTCAACCGCGTCGCCGACGCCGGCCTGCTGGTCAGCGAGTGGCCGCCCGGGGCCGCCCCGCACCAGCACCGGTTCCTGGTGCGCAACCGGCTGATCGCCGGACTCACCCGCGGCACCGTGATCGTCGAGGCGGCGGCCCGCTCGGGCGCGACGGCGACGGCCAAGCGGGCGGCGAAGCTGGGCAGACGGGTCATGGTCGTCCCGGGCCCGGTGACGTCCGCGATGTCGGTGGGCTGCCACGAGCTGTTGCGTGAGGAGTCGGCGGACGGGCAGTCGGTCGCGCGGCTGGTCGCGTCGGCGGCGCACGTGCTCGAAGAGGTCGGCGCCGTGGGCGCGGATCTGGCCGAGCCCTCGCCCCGGCCCACCGGGCCCCGTGACGGACTCAGCGACCTCGCCGTCCGCGTCCTCGACGCCTGCCCCGTGCGCATCGGCGTCGGTCCCGAGCGGCTCGCCGCGGTAGCGGGGTGCGAGGTGCTCGAGGTGCTCCGCGTGCTTCCCGCGCTCGAGCTGGCCGAGCTCGTGCAGTGGACCGGCTCCGGCTGGCGGTTGGCGCCACCGCCGAAGGGAGGGGGCGGACGCGGCGCGGCGGCTTGACGGTCCGGGAGCGCCATCGGACGGTTCCCCGGTGACCGCCGGGACTCCAGAGGTGCGCGCCGTGCTGCCGCCTGCCCTGGCGGAGGCGCTGGACGGGTACGAGGCCCACCTGCGCACCCAGCGCGACCTGTCCCCGCACACCGTCCGTGGCTACGTCACGGACGCCGTCGGTCTGCTCGACCACCTCGCCCGCCGCGGCGGCACCCAGGTGCACGAGCTCGACCTCGGCGCGCTGCGCAGCTGGCTCGCGCAGGGACGCACGCGCGGGCACAGCCGGGCGACCACCGCCCGGCACGCGGCGAGCGCGCGCTCGTTCACCGCCTGGCTGCGCCGGGCCGGGCTCACGCCCGACGACGTCGGCCTGCGGCTGGTCAGCCCCAAGGCGCGGCGCACGCTGCCCGACGTCCTCGCCCCCGACCAGGCGAAGGCGGTGGTGGAGTCGGCGGCCGGCGCAGAGGAGCCGGTGGGGCTGCGCGACGGCGTCGTCCTCGAGCTGCTCTATGCCAGCGGCATCCGGGTCAGCGAGCTCGTCGGCCTCGACGTCGACGACGTCGACCGGAGCCGGCGCCTGCTGCGCGTGCTCGGGAAGGGTCGCAAGGAGCGCAGCGTCCCCTACGGCGTCCCCGCGGAGCAGGCGCTCGATGCCTGGCTGACACGTGGCCGGCCGGCCCTCGCCACGCCCGATTCCGGGCCGGCGTTGCTGCTGGGGGCCCGCGGCCGCCGGCTCGACCCCCGCGAGGTGCGGCGCACCGTGCACGCCGCGGTGGCCCGCACGCCCGGCGCGCCGGACCTCGGCCCGCACGGCCTGCGCCACTCCGCGGCCACCCACGTCCTGGAGGGCGGCGCGGACCTGCGCTCCGTCCAGGAGCTGCTCGGCCACGCTAGCCTCGCGACGACCCAGATCTACACGCACGTGACGGTCGAGCGGCTCCGTGCGGTCCATGCGCAAGCCCACCCCCGGGCCTGAGAGGCGGGTCAGGTGCTGAGAGGGTGACGGCTGTCGTGACGGGGCAGGACCAGCGAGCGAGAACGAGCACGAGCACCGAGGAGCGCGACCGTGCCTGAGGCCACCATCCACCGGCTGGACGAGTACGACGAGTCGCAGGAGGACGCCGACGCGCTGCTCGCGGAGCTGTGGAACGACTACGTCGCCAACCGGGACCCGGGTCTGCGTGACCGGCTGATCCTGCACTACGCGCCGCTGGTGAAGTATGTCGCCGGTCGGGTCGGCAGCGGCCTGCCCGCGCACGTCGAGCAGGCCGACCTCATCTCCTACGGCACGTTCGGGCTCATCGACGCCATCACCCGCTTCGAACCGACCCGCGAGGTCAAGTTCGAGAGCTACGCGATGGCCCGCATCCGGGGCGCGATCATCGACGAGCTCCGCAACACCGACTGGATCCCGCGCTCGGTGCGCATGAAGGCCCGGCAGTTCGAGCGCGCGGTCGCCGAGCTCGAGGGCCGGCTGCAGCGCACGCCGACCGACGAAGAGGTCGCGGCCGAGATGGACATGGACGTCGAGGAGGTCCGCAAGTTCCTCGGCCAGCTGTCCCTGGTCAACGTCGTCGCTCTCGACGAGCTGCTCACCGACGACGAGGGCGGCGGCGCCCCGCGCCTCGGCGACACCCTCCAGGACTCCAGCGCCCTCGACCCGCAGGCCATGGCCGAGCACGGTGAGGCCCGCCAGCTCCTGGCCCGCGCCGTCGAGCAGCTGCCCGAGCGCGAGAAGGTCGTCGTCAGCCTCTACTACTTCGAGGGCCTCACCCTGGCCGACATCGGCCGCGTCCTCGGCGTCACCGAGAGCCGCATCTGCCAGCTGCACACCAAGGCCGTCCTGCACCTGCGCACCAAGCTGGCCGACATCGCCTGAGCCGGGTGCGCCGCACGGCGCCCGGAGCAGGAGGTCCCCGCCGGCGGACCACCAGCAGGCGTCGAGGACGCGCGCCGCGCCCCGGCCGGGACCGACGACCGGCGCGCAGCCGCGGGGTCCGCGGCCACCATGGCCGCAGGCTAGTGGCGCGCGCTCGGCTGGCCGAGGGCAGCCGACAGCGCGGCGCGCACGTCGTCGTCATCGGCGCCGAGCAGGCGGGCCTGGCGGACGAAGGTCTCGGCGTGCTGGCGCAGGGTGCGGTCGCGGTCGACCGCCGAGTTCCTCGCGGCCAGCACCCGGGTGCCGCCGCCGCGTCGGGAGGCGACCAGCCCGGCCGCCTCCAGCTCGCGGTAGGCGCGGCCCACCGTGCCGACGGCGAGACCCAGATCGGCCGCGAGCTGTCGCAGCGGCGGCAGCCGGTCGCCCGGGGTCAGCACGCCGGCCCAAATGAGGTCGACGAACTGCCGGCGGAGCTGCTCGTAGGGCGGCGTGGGGTCGGTGGTGACCACCCGCACCGACGGCCGGGCGGTCACAGCGCCGCCGGTTCCCGCGGAGCGACGCCGGCGCGGGAGGGCGCCGGCGCGGTGAGCGCGACGACGCACCACAGGCTCAACGCGAGGACGGCCGGGACGAGGAGGCCGAGCGCGCCGGCCAGCACACGCCACGTGGGAGGAGCGCAGTCGAGGTTCGACAGCGCATGGGCGGCGAAGAAGCTCACGCCGGTCAGCGGTACCGCGACGAGCAGGCCGCAGCCGGCGACGACCGAGTCCGCCGCCTGGCGCCGCAGGGCGTCGTCGAGGCGGGCATCGTCGGCCGATCGGGGGCGGTGCACGATCCGTCGCAGGGCCAGCGCCGCCAGCACGAGGCCGGGTACGACGACCGCGACGAGCGGCAGCGCGTAGAAGGAGCCCGGCCAGGGCCCGACGGCCTCGGACACGAAGGCGCTGCACCGGCGAGCCAGCGCCCGCCCGGCCCGGCCCAGGTCGTCCGGCGAGCCCGCCGCCGTCGTGAGCGCCAGGACGACGGCGAGCAGGCCGGTCGCCGTTGCGACGGCCGCGGTCAGCCGGCGCGGGAGGTACTCACCCGCCCGGCGCACGGCCAGCCCGGCGGTACGGACGGTGTCCCGCGGTGCCGTCACCTGCAGCTCGCCGACGACGACACCGGCCAGCACGAGGAGCGCGCACAGCGGCGCGGCCAGCAGCGGGCCCCGGCCGAGCGGGTCGAACTGCATCGCGGTGATCCCGACCGCCGTGCCCGCGGTCAGGCCGGCGAGACGCCACAGCCGCGTCCTGCGGGCCGTGGCCCGCAACCATGCCGACACCGGTGCGCCGCGCAGCTCCTCGCCCGGCCTCCCGGCGCGCCGCGCGACGGCGACCGTCGCCCCGGCGAGGACGAGCAGCAGCAGGACGACGGCGCTCATGCCGGACTCCTTGTATCAAGTGTTCGAGACAAGACGGGAGCGTGGCGGGACGCCCCCGTTGTGTCAAGCACCCGACACAAGATTCTCGTCCTCTCGGTTCCACGGCAGCAGGCGCACGCGGAGGGAGTCCAGCAGGTCCAGCGGGTCCAGGTACCTGTCGCCGCGGCGCAGCCCCCAGTGCAGGCAGGCCGCCGCCGGACAGCCCGCATGGCCGCCCCGGAGGGTGCCGATGACGGCGCCCCGCGACACCCGC
This sequence comes from Blastococcus sp. PRF04-17, assembly GCF_023016265.1. Taxonomy (GTDB): domain Bacteria; phylum Actinomycetota; class Actinomycetes; order Mycobacteriales; family Geodermatophilaceae; genus Blastococcus_B. The sequence goes on from NZ_CP095412.1 coordinate 4,296,637, forward strand.
TGGCCGGCACCGACCGAGGGGTCGACCGGCTCGTACGTCGTCCGCAGGCCGGTCGGGTGGTCGATGCTCACCACGGGTCGGCCCGCGACCATGCCGGCGAAGACCACCACGCCGTCGCCCGCGGCCAGCACCGGGCTCCACGGCGTCCCCCGCAGGTCGACCCCCGGTGGCCGGCGGCGAAGGGGTGCGGGGGTGGCTCGAAGGGCCGCGTGACCGGCGCTTCGCCGGCCAGGGGAGGGACCACGTGCTGCCGGCGGCAGGGGTGGGGCGGGCGGGGTCGGCGGTCGCCGGACGTGGCGCGAGGACGACGACCGGGAGCAGGAGCAGCAGGGCGACCAGGCGGGTGCGCATGCGGGCACCCTCGGTGCCGACGGCCTCCGCGCGAGGGCCGCCGGCGCATCTGTGGATCGACCGGACGGCTGGGGAAGAGTGCCTCCGGACTCGCGTATGCTGTCGGGTGCGGCCCGTTCCGACGGGCTGACTTCGCGCGTCCTTCCTCCCGCCCCTTCGGCGGGGCAGTCGCCACCTCGGTCCCAGCGGGCAACCGCCGGGGGTGTGGCGCCGCGGGACGCCAGGGCGGCGCACCACCCGGTGCCCGCGACAACCGAGAGAGCGCGGCCCCAGGGACGCGCGCGGAACGAGAGAGGCTGCAATGGCAGTCGTCAGCATGAAGCAGCTGCTCGACAGCGGCGTCCACTTCGGGCACCAGACCCGTCGCTGGAACCCGAAGATGAAGCGGTTCATCTTCACCGAGCGCAACGGCATCTACATCATCGACCTGCAGCAGACGCTCGGGTACATCGACAACGCCTACGAGTTCGTCAAGCAGACGGTCGCCCACGGTGGCTCGATCCTGTTCGTCGGCACCAAGCGTCAGGCGCAGGAAGTCGTCGCCGAGCAGGCCACGCGGGTCGGCATGCCCTACGTCAACCAGCGCTGGCTCGGCGGCATGCTCACCAACTTCTCCACGGTGCACAAGCGGCTGCAGCGCCTCAAGGAGCTCGAGGACCTCGAGCAGACCGGCGCGCTGGTCAGCCTGTCGAAGAAGGAGCAGCTGGTCCTCAGCCGCGAGAAGGCCAAGCTCGAGCGCAGCCTCGGCGGTATCCGCGACATGCAGAAGGTGCCCAGCGCCATCTGGATCGTGGACACCAAGAAGGAGCACATCGCCGTCGGCGAGGCCCGCAAGCTCAACATCCCGGTCGTCGCGATCCTCGACACCAACTGCGACCCCGACGAGGTCGACTACAAGATCCCGGGCAACGACGACGCGATCCGCAGCATCACCGTGCTGACCCGCGTGATCGCCGACGCCGTCGCCGAGGGCCTCATGGCCCGCTCGGCCGCGCAGGCCGACGCCGGCCGGGGCGAGGCCGCGGAGCCGGTCATCGGCGGCGACGAGCCGCTGGCCGACTGGGAGCGCGAGCTGCTGACCGGAGGTGCCGAGGGCGCGTCCACCGAGGCCACCCCGCTGCCCGAGACCCCGGCCGAGGCGCCGACGGTCACCGCCGAGGAGGTCGCCCCGACCGCCGGGGTCCCCGCGACCGGCGACACCTCCACCGGCACCCAGGGCGCGCAGAACGGCTGAGGCCGGACCGCGCGCCCCCTCCCGAACGAATCGTCAAGGAAGAGACATGGCTGACTTCACCGCGGCCGACGTCAAGCGTCTTCGCGACGCCACCGGCGCCGGCATGATGGACTGCAAGAAGGCGCTCACCGAGGCCGACGGCGACTACGACAAGGCCGTCGAGCTGCTCCGGGTCAAGGGCGCCAAGGACGTGGGCAAGCGCCTCGAGCGCTCCACGACCAACGGCATCGTCGTCTCCAAGGACGGCGCGCTGCTCGAGCTGGACTGCGAGACCGACTTCGTCGCCAAGAACGCCGACTTCGTCAAGCTCGCCGACCGTCTCCTCGACATCGCGCTGCAGAGCAAGCCGGCCGACGCCGAGGCCCTCCTGGCCACCGAGGTCGACGGCCAGACCGTCGCCGCGCTGGTCGAGGCCGAGTCCGCCCGCATCGGCGAGAAGCTGGTGCTCTCCCGCTTCGCCGCCTTCGACGGGCAGACGGCCACCTACCTGCACAAGCGGGCCACCGACCTGCCCCCGGCCATCGGCGTCGCGGTGCAGTACAGCGGCGGCAGCGAGGAGGCGGCCCGCAGCCTGGCGATGCACATCGCTGCCGCGCGGCCGAGGTTCCTCACCCGCGAGGAGGTGCCGGCCGAGGTCGTCGAGACCGAGCGCCGTGTCGCCGAGCAGACCGCGAAGGAGGAGGGGAAGCCCGAGCAGGCGATCACCAAGATCGTCGAGGGTCGGGTCAACGCCTACTTCAAGGACTTCGTCCTGCTCGAGCAGCCGTCGATCACCGAGCCCAAGCGCACCGTCAAGCAGATCGTCGACGAGGCCGGTCTGACCGTGGAGCGGTTCGCCCGCTTCGAGGTCGGCCAGGCCTGATCGAGGCCCCAGCAGTGCCCGACGGCCCCGTTCCCCCTCGTGGGAGCGGGGCCGTCGGTCTGTCCGCCCCATGCGGCAGGATCGCCACCACCGACACCGAGCGAGGGACGACGCCTTGACCGACACCACCCCACCGCTGTCCGCGCCCACCGCCTTCCAGCCGGCCGACGGCAACGGCTACCACCGGGTGCTGCTCAAGCTCTCCGGCGAGACCTTCGGCGGGGGCACGGTGGGCGTCGACGCCGCCATCGTCCGCAGCATCGCCGAGCAGCTGGCCGAGGTGGTGGCCAAGGGCACGCAGGTCGCGGTGGTGATGGGTGGCGGCAACTTCTTCCGCGGGGCGGAGCTGTCGCAGGCCGGCATGGACCGCACCAAGGCCGACTACATGGGCATGCTCGGCACGGTCATGAACTGCCTGGCCCTGCAGGACTTCTGCGAGAAGGCCGGGCTGGAGACCCGCGTGCAGTCGGCCATCACCATGGGCCAGGTCGCCGAGCCCTACATCCCGCGCAAGGCCATCCGGCACCTGGAGAAGGGCCGGCTGGTCATCTTCGGCGCCGGCGCCGGCATGCCTTACTTCTCGACCGACACCGTGGCCGCCCAGCGTGCGCTGGAGATCGAGTGCCAGGTGCTGCTGATGGGCAAGAACGGCGTCGACGGGGTCTACGACGACGACCCCCGGACCAACCCGGACGCCGTCATGTACGACGACCTGGACTACGGGACCGTGCTGGCCAAGCAGCTCAAGGTCGCCGACGCGACGGCGATCAGCCTGTGCATGGACAACCAGATGCCGATCGTCGTGTTCAACCTGTTGCGCGACGGCAACATCGCGCGGGCGACCGCAGGTGAGAGGATCGGCACGCTGATCAGCCAGCCGTCCTGACAGCCGACCTGACAGGGCGGTGCGACAGCAGACGACGACGACCGGCGGACGGCCGCCGGCAGGAGGAGTGAGACCCGTGATCGACGACACCCTGCTCGACGCCGAGGAGCGGATGGACAAGGCCTTGTCGGTCGCGCGCGAGGACCTCGGGTCGGTGCGCACCGGCCGGGCGGCCCCCTCCATGTTCAACAAGATCATGGTCGACTACTACGGCGCGTACACCCCGGTCCCGCAGATGGCGTCGATCACCGTGCCCGAGGCGCGCATGGCGGTCATCAAGCCCTACGACCAGAGCCAGCTGTCGGCGATCGAGAAGGCGATCCGGGACAGCGACCTCGGCGTCAACCCGACCAACGACGGTCAGATCCTCCGTGTGGTGTTCCCGCAGCTCACCGAGGAGCGTCGGCGCGACCTGGTGAAGCAGGCGCGGGCCAAGGGCGAGGACGCCAAGGTGGCCATCCGCAACGTCCGTCGCCGCGCGAAGGAGGAGCTGGACCGCATCGCCAAGGACGGCGAGGCCGGCGAGGACGACGTGCGCCGCGCGGAGAAGGAGCTCGACCACCTGACCGAGCAGCACGTGAGCCAGGTGGACGAGGCGATGAAGAACAAGGAGTCCGAGCTCCTCGAGGTCTGAGCCCCCCGACGCAGCCCCGCCCATGTCGCAGCCCCGCTCATGACCCCGCCTTCCGCCGACGACCGCGCCGGTTCCTCCGGTCGTGGCACCGGCCCGCTGCCGCCGTTGCGCGCCGCCGACACCGGCCCGGTGCCGATCGTCGGCTCACGCCCCGCCCCGCCGTCGTCGGCCCCCCAACCGGTCGTGGAGGTGCCCGGCGACGCGCTCACGGACGCTCCGTCGGGGGAGCTGCCCGTGACCGAGCAGCCGACGGGTCGCGCCGGCCGCAACCTGCCCGCCGCCATCGGCGTGGGCGTCGGGCTGGTCGCGGTGATCGTCGCGTCGCTGGTGATCTGGCGACCGGCGTTCCTCGTCGTCCTCGTGACGGCGATCCTGGTCGCGGTCGTCGAGCTGACCGGCGCACTCAAGGCCGGCCGTTTCCGCCCCCCGCTGGTGCCACTGCTCCTCGGCACGCTCGTGATGGAAGGGCTGGCGTGGACCCGCGGCCCGACCGGGCTGGTGGTCGGGTTCCTGATCACCGCCCTGGCCGTCGTCCTCTGGCGGCTGGCCGACGGCCCCGAGGGCTACCTGCACGATGCCGCGTCCGGCGTGCTCGTGGCGCTGTACGTGCCGCTCCTGGCCGGGTTCGCCGTGCTGCTGCTGGTCCCCGAGGACGGCGCTACCCGCGTGCTGGCCTTCATCGCGACGGTGGTCGCCAGCGACGTCGGCGGCTACGCGGCCGGCGTCCTGTTCGGCAAGCACCCGATGGCGCCCTCGATCAGCCCCAAGAAGTCCTGGGAGGGCATGGCCGGGTCGGTCCTCGCCTGCATGCTGGTCGCGACTCCGTTCCTCTGGTGGGGGCTCGGCGGTCCGTGGTGGAGCGGTCTGGTCTTCGGTGCCGCCCTCGCGGGAACGGCGACCATCGGCGACCTGGGCGAGTCGCTGATCAAGCGGGACCTGGGCATCAAGGACATGGGCAACCTGCTGCCGGGCCACGGCGGCATCATGGACCGCCTCGATTCGCTGCTGCCCTCGGCGGCGGTGGCCTACCTGCTGCTCTCGGTCCTCGCGCCCGCGTAGCTCACGCCGGCCGATCGGCCTGCCAGACGGATCCGACCACCTCGAAACCGCGCCGGGCGTACCAGTGCTGCGGCCAGCCGGCGGCGGCCGCCTCGAGCACGACGAGGTCGCAGCCGGCGGCGGCCGCGAGGTCCAGGCAGCGGGCGAGCACCGCATCGGCGTGTCCCCGGCCGCGGGCCGCGGGAGCGGTCAGCACCGAGTCCACCGCCGCCGTGGCGCCGTCCATCCTCAGCTGCCCCGCCGCGACCACCCGCCCCTCCTCCCGGACGACGACGTCGCTCACGGCCACGACGCGGTCGTTGAGGTGCTCCCGCCCGACCAGCTGCGCCACGACGGCCTCCGCCCGGCGTTCCGAGGTCAGCTCCCGCCGCCAGGAGTCGGCCCAGAAGTCGTGCACCTCGCGCTGGGGCACGACCTCGGCGCGCTCCCCGCCGTCGACCGGCGTGCCCGGACGGGCCATGAGCCGCAGCTCCTCGACGTCCCAGCCCCGCGCCGCCAGCTCGGCCGCGACCTGCGCGGCACCGGGCCACAACAGGCCCGCGGCCTGGTGCGGCCAGCCGGCGTTGCCGCCGACCTCCGCGGCGGTCGCCTCGATCGTGGCCGCGTCCACCGGCCGGGTCAGGACCAGCCGGTTGTTGTCGCGCGAGTACGGGAAGTCCGGGTCGAGCACGGCGACCCCGCCCGGCACGTCACCCACCCCCACCGCCCGCCGGACCGGCAAGGACGTGACGAACGCCAGAGCACGACCCAGGGCGTCACCGGGGCGGGGCAGCAGCGCCTCGGTCGGCGGCCGGTACGGGACGACGGCGACCACGGCGGTCACCGGCAGCGGCCCGTACAGGTGGGGGAAGCGCATGCCGGCCGGGTCCGACGGCGTGCCCGGCTCGTAGCGCACCGGATCGGTCAGCCGCGCCGGGTCGACAACGAGCAGCACCATGTCGCGCCGGCCCGGGTGGAGCGCCTGCGCCGGCACGTGCACCTGGTCCGGTGTCGACAGGTGCACGAAACCCACGGACGTCAGGGAGGGCGGGTGGACCGCCCCCTCGGCCAGGGCACGGCGCCACTCCGCCGGCTCGATCAGGTGCACGAGGGGAGCGGGAGGCACCCTGCGATCCTGCCCGCATGGGCAACGACGACCGGAGCCGGATCGCGGAGGAGTTCCGCAGCTTCGTCGAGGCGGCGACGGGCATGAGCTCCCCCCTCTACGCGCAGCTGGCGGCCGCCGTGGCGGAGGACGACCGGATCCTCGACTTCCTGCTGTCACTTCCCCGGGCCAAGCAGCAGCCGATGCTGCTCTTCGGCGCGCTGGCCCTCCTCGGCGGGCCCCCAGCAGCCCCCGAGGAACTGCGCGCCCGCATCCGGCGGGACGGCGACCGGGTCCGCGCGACGATGCTCGACCGGTTCACCCAGACCAACGAGCCGGCCCGCTGCGCCGCGCTGGTCACCGCTCTCGGCGACATCACCGGGCCGGTCGGCCTGATCGAGGTCGGGTCGTCGGCGGGGCTGTGCCTGTATCCCGACCGGTACAGCTACGAGTTCGACGGCCGCCCCCTGGGGTCGCGCAGCGCCGTCCACCTGAGGACGGCGACCACCGGACCGGTCCCGGTGCCCGACCGGCTGCCGCACGTGACCGCCCGTGTCGGCATCGACCAGAACCCGCTGGACCCGGCCGACCCGGACGACCGGGCGTGGCTGCGCGCTCTGGTGTGGCCGGGACCGAACGCCGCGCCGCGGCTCGAGCGACTCGACGCCGCCGCCCGCATCGCGGCGCGGGAGCCGGCCACCGTGCTGACCGGCGACCTCGTGGACCGGCTCCCCGAGGCGCTGGACCTGCTGCCCGCCGACTGCACGCCGGTGGTGTTCCACACCGCCGTCCTCGTCTACCTGGAGCGAGCGCGCCGGGAGGAGTTCGCGGGCCTCGTGCGCTCGCTCGGCGTCCGGTGGGTCGCGCAGGAGTCGGCGGGGATCGTTCCCGGGACCGCCCGCGACCTGGCCGGGCCGGAGTTCTTCGTCCTGTCGGTGGACGGCCGCCCGATGGCCCGCACGGCGCCGCACGGCGGGCGGATCGACTGGCTGCCGGAGGGGTGAAGCTCAGCCGAGCGGCGGGTCGGCGTCGATGCCCCGGGCCGCCAGCGCCGACTCGATCGCCTCGTTGACCGTGCGGACCACGGCGACCCTCGCCCATCGCTTGTCGTCGCCGGCGACCACCGTCCAGGGGCCGGCGGGGTGCTCGGTGCGCTCGAGCATCTCCTCGACCGCCGCCTCGTAGGCCGGCCGCTTCTCCCGGTTCCGCCAGTCCTCGTCGGTGAGCTTCCACGCCCGGTACGGATCGTCGCGGCGGGACTCGAACCGGCGCAGCTGCTCCTCCGGCGAGAGGTGCATCCAGAACTTCACGAGGATCGTGCCCTCGGCCGCCAACGTCGTCTCCAGGTCGACGATCTCCTGGTAGGCGCGCTGCCAGGCCTGCTCCGAGGCGAAGCCCTCCACCCGCTCCACGAGCACGCGGCCGTACCAGGTGCGGTCCAGGACGGCCATGCCGCCCCAGCCGGGCAGCACGGGCCAGAACCGCCACAGGAAGTGATGTCGCTTCTCGTCGTAGCTCGGCGCGGCGAACTGGGCCACCCGTACGTGCCGGGGGTCGAGCTCGCCGACCAGGCGCTTGATCGCCCCGCCCTTGCCCGAGGCGTCCCAGCCCTCGAACAGCACCAGCAGGGGTGGACCCAGGTCGCCCGGGCCGATCTGGCCGCCGAGCAGCAGCCGGAGGTGCACCAGGCGGTCCTGGGCCTCCTTCAGCTGCGCCTCCGCCTCCTTCTTCGGCAGGCGGAGCGAGAGGTCGACGTCACCGAGCCGGCTCATGCGCCCAGGGTCGCAGGTCAGGCCCGGTGCGGCGCGGTGTCGACGGCACCGGCGACGAGGCCGGCCTCGTGCGCGAGCACGATCGCCTGCGGCCGGTCACGGACGTCCAGCTTGGCCAGGATGTGCCGGACGTGGCTCTTGACCGTCGCCAGCGAGATGAACAGCTCCGCGGCGATCTCCGCATTGGAGCGGCCCGCACCCACCAGCGCCAGCACGTCCCGCTCCCGGTCGCTGAGCGGGGCCAGCCGCGCCGCCTTCGACGCCGAGGGGGCGGGAGCGCGCACGTAGGACTCGACCAGCCGGGCGACCACCTCGGGCGCCAGCGGCATCTCGCCGGCGGCCGCCGCCTCCACCGCCGCGACCAGCCGGGCGCCGCCGGCGTCCTTGAGCAGGTAGCCGGCCGCGCCGCCCGCAGTGCCCGGAACGTCAGCTCCTCGCCCTCGAACGTGGTCAGCACCAGCACCCGCGTCGGGCTGCCCGCGGCGACGATCCGCCGGGTCGCCTCGATCCCGTCGACGTGCGGCATGCGCAGGTCCATCAGGACCACGTCCGGACGCCGGTCGAGCACCAGCCGCACGCCCTCGTCGCCGTCGGCGGCCTCGCCGACCACGTCGACGCCGGCCAGCTCGAGGATGAGCCGCAGCCCGTCGCGCACCAGCTGCTGGTCGTCGACCAGCACCACGGTCGTCCGGTCGGCCGATGTCATGGCGCGTACCGGACGCCCACGGGCAGCGACGCCGTCAGGGCGTATCCGCCGTCGGGGGTGGGGCCGGCGTCCAGCCGGCCGCCCAGCAGCCGAACCCGCTCCCGCATGCCCACCAGCCCGAAGCCCGACGACGACGCGCGCGGCGCCGGGACGCCGCCCCGGCGCGCGTTGACCACGTCGACCCGGACCTGGTGCCCGTCGGCCTCGACGCGGACGTCGACCGGCGCGCCGGGCGCGTGCCGACGGGCGTTGGTCAGCGCCTCCTGCACGAGCCGGTAGGCGGCCAGTTCGACGCTGGGCGGCACCGGCGCGTCCGGCGGGCGGAAGGTCAGGTCCACCCGGGCCCCGGCAGCACGCGACTGCTCGACGAGCGTCTGGACGTCGGCCAGGCCGGGCTGCGGGTGCAGATCCTCCTCGTCGGCGGCGCGGAGCAGACCGACCACCCGGCGCATCTCGGCCAGCGCCTGGGCGGCCGAGCGGCGGATGGCCTCGACGGGGGCCGCGGCCCGCTCGGGCGCCTTGGCCAGGGCGGCCGCGGCGGCGTCGGCCTGCAGGGCGATGACCGTGACCTCGTGGCCGATGACGTCGTGCAGCTCGCGGGCGATCCGGGAACGCTCCTCGGCCACGGCGACCCGCTCGGCGACGCGCCGCTCGCGGAGCAGCTCGCCCGTGAGCTGGCGCAGCCGCTCGTTCTGGGCCCGCTGGTGGGCCACCAGCCGCCCGGCCGCCGCGGGACCCGCCACGGCGAGCGCCGAGCCGATGGCGGCCTGCCAGATCTCCGGGCCGAGCAGGGTGATGACGACGCCCGCGACGACTCCCGTCGTGGTGACGAGGCCGGCGCGCCACAGGGAGGGGACGTACGCCCCGACCGAGTAGAAGGCGACGCCGGCCATCACGTAGCCCAGGAGCAGGAAACCGTGCGTCGGGATCGCCCACACGGCGGTCATGGTCAGCGCCGCGGTGGCCGGCGCCACCCGGCGGAACGCGAGCGGAACCGTGGAGCCGAGGGCCACCGCCACCGACACCGGCGGACTCGCGATCGGCGCGATCGCGATCTGGGCGAGCGACAACCCCAGGAACACCGCCGCGACGACGACGTCGGCCCGGGGCGGCACCGCCGGGCGAGGCAGCGAGGGGGTCACGAACGCGAAGGGTAGGGCGGTGGGGGCGCGACGACATCAGCCCTGGGGCTGACCGCTGAACCAGCCCGGGGGTCGATGTGGCGGTGGCCGGCGGTTCCTAGCGTTCCCGGCGCTGATCCCGTCCGTTCCAGGAGAACCCCATGACCACGACCGCCGTCCGGCCCGCGACCCGGCGTACCGCGCTGCTGACCGGCACCCGGGTGCTGCTCGGCCTCTTCGGTGCCGTCAAGCTCGCCGGCACCGCGTACTTCCTCTTCTTCGCCACCGCCGAGCAGGGCGGCGAGCCCGAGGGCCTCGTCGACTGGTCGGTGGGCGTGTGGTCCACCGCGCTGGCCGTGGCCTTCCTGGTCGCCGCCGCCCGGCTGGGCCGCGACCGGCGCGTGCTGCCGGCGCTCGCCGCCGTGCTGGTGGTCGACCTGGTGTTCAGCGCGGTGAAGCTGACCGCCTACGACGAGCCGGAGGCCGTGCTCTTCATGGCCGTCGATCTCGTGGTCATCGGACTGCTGGCACTGCTCAACCGGCGGCGTGCTGCCTGATCCAGGCGTGCATGGCGATGCCCGCCGCGACGCCGGCGTTGATCGAGCGGGTCGAGCCGAACTGCGCGATCGACAGCACGCCGTCGGCGGCCTCGCGGGCCTCCGCCGTCAGGCCGGAGCCCTCCTGCCCGAACAGGAACACGCACGCCCTCGGGAGCCCGGCCGTCTCCAGCGGCCGGGCTCCCGGCAGGTTGTCGACCGCCAGGAGCGGCAGCCCCGCCTCGCGAGCCCAGGCGGCCAGCGCGGTGACGTCCTCGTGGTGCCGGACGTGCTGGTAGCGGTCGGTCACCATCGCTCCCCGACGGTTCCAGCGGCGGCGGCCCACGATGTGCACGGCCTCGGCGAGGAAGGCGTTCGCCGTCCGCACCACGGTTCCGATGTTCAGGTCGTGCCGCCAGTTCTCGATCGCGACGTGGAAGGGGTGCCGGCGCCGGTCGAGGTCGGCGACGATCGCCTCGACGGTCCAGTAGCGGTACCGGTCGACGACGTTGCGCCGGTCGCCGTGCGCGAGCAGTTCGGGGTCGTACCAGGGGTCGTCGGGCCACGGTCCGGGCCAGGGGCCCACCCCGACGGTGTCGAGGACCACCTCGGGGAACTCGTCGCGGCCGGTCACGCCCGGCACGGTAGTGGGACCATGGACGCCGCCATGACTGCCCTTCCGCTCGTCTTCGACGCCCCCCGGCGGGGGACGCCCCCGCGCCACCTCGCCGATCTCAGCCGCGAGGAGGCCCGCGCGGCGGTCGCCGAGCTCGGACAGCCGGCGTTCCGCGCCGACCAGCTCGCCCGGCACTTCTACCGCGGTGTCACCGACCCGGCGCAGATGACCGACCTGCCCGCCGCCGTCCGCCAGCCCCTCGCCGAGGCGCTGCTGCCCGGCCTGCTGACCGTCGTCCGGCACCAGACCGCCGACAACGGCCGCACCCGCAAGACGCTGTGGCGGCTGCACGACGGCGCGCTCGTCGAGAGCGTGCTCATGCGCTATCCCGACCGGGCGACGGTCTGCATCTCCAGCCAGGCCGGCTGCGGCATGGCCTGCCCGTTCTGCGCGACCGGACAGCAGGGTCTGACCCGCAACCTCTCGGCCGCCGAGATCATCGGCCAGGCCGTCGCCGCCGCGGCGGCCATGGCCGACGGGGAGCTGCACGGCGGGCCCGGGCGCCTGTCGAACGTGGTGTTCATGGGCATGGGGGAGCCGCTGGCCAACTACGCGCGGGTCCGCAGGACGCTCGACGCCCTGCTCGCGCCGGCGCCCCACGGACTGGGTCTGTCGCAGCGCTCGGTGACCGTCTCCACCGTCGGCCTGGTCCCGGCGATCCGCCGGCTCACCGACGAGGGCCGCAACGTGACGCTGGCGGTCAGCCTGCACGCCCCGGACGACGAGCTGCGCGACACCCTGGTGCCGATCAACACCCGCTGGAAGGTCGGCGAGGTCATCGAGGCCGCCGACGCCTACGCGAGGAGGACCGGTCGCCGGTACTCGGTCGAGTACGCGCTCATCCGCGACGTGAACGACCAACCGTTCCGCGCCGACCTCCTGGGCGAGCTGCTGGCCGGCCGGCTGGCGCACGTCAACCTCATCCCGCTGAACCCGACGCCCGGCAGCCCGTGGGACGCCAGCCCGCTGCCCGCGCAGCGCGAGTTCGTCGCCCGACTGCGGGCCGCCGGCGTGCCCACGACGGTCCGGGACACCCGCGGCCAGGACATCGACGGCGCCTGCGGGCAGCTGGCAGCGGCAGACAGCGTCAGCACGCCGACCGTCGCCCTTCCCATGCCCTCGGTGGAGCCGCCGACCGAGCTGGGCGCCGAGAGCGAGCAGTGACGGCCAGGCAGGCCGAGGCGCACGGTCACCACCACGGCGACGTCTCCGGCGGGTGGCTGCGTGCCGCGGTCTTCGGCGCGATGGACGGTCTGGTCACCAACACCGCCCTGGTCGCCGGCGTCGGCGGTGGGGGCGCCGCGCCCCGTGCCATCGTGCTGGCCGGGGTCGCCAGCCTGGTCGCCGGGGCGATCTCCATGGCCCTGGGCGAGTACACGTCGGTGAAGACGCAGAACGAGCAGCTCGACCTCGAGGTCGACAAGGAGCGCGCCGAGCTCGAGCGCAACCCGGCCGGCGAGCTGGCCGAACTGGTCCAGCTGCTGCGGGTGCGGGGGGTGGAGGACCGGCTCGCCCAGGAGGTCGCCGTCCAGCTGTCCCGCGACCCCGAGACGGCACTGCGGCTGCACGTGGTCGCCGAGCTCGGGCTCAACCCCGAGGACAAGCCCTCGCCGCGGGTGGCCGCGATCAGCTCGCTGCTCACCTTCGCCACCGGCGCGGCGATCCCGCTGCTGCCCTATCTGTTCGGCGTCCCGCTCCTGTGGGCGGCGCTCCTCTGCGGTGGCCTCGGGCTGCTCGTGGCCGGCGCCCTCTCCTCGCGCTTCACCCCGCGACCGTGGTGGTACGCCGGCGCGCGGCAGCTGCTGTTCGGTGCCGCGGCCGCCGGCCTCACCTATCTGATCGGGACGGCGATCGGCGTCGCGGTCACCTGACCGTCATCGACTGCGCCAGGCGTTCTTCCGGCGGAAGTAGTCCCACACCAGGATCAGCACCATCAGGCCGGTGATGGCGATGATCCAGATGTCCTCCATGCGGCCCTCGTGATTGCCCACCAGGTACGCGGTGTTGAAGAGGATCGGGATGATCACCAGACGGCGCCCCCACTTGCCCATCTCGCCGTGCCAGCCCCACTCCTCGGGGCGCTCGTGCGCGATGGGCTGCTCGCCGTGGCGGACGACGCCCTCCTCGCGGCCCGGCTGGTTCACCCGATGCGTGCTCTGGGATACGTCGGTCACCGCGCCATTCTGGCAGTTCGACGTCCGGTACACCGCGTGAGGTGCCGCGGCGCGGCGTCGGGCAGGATCTGCCCGTGACTGCTCCGCGCGAGGTCGTCGTCCTGGGGTCGACCGGGTCGATCGGACGGCAGGCGATCGCGGTCGCGCAGCAGAACCCCGAGCGGATCCGCATCACCGGACTGGCGGCCGGGGGAGGGGACGTCGCCCGGCTCGCCGACCAGGCGCTGATGCTCGGCGTCCGCACCGTCGCGGTCGCGCGCGCCACCGCCGCGCAGGACCTGCAGCTGGCCTTCTACGCCGCGGCCTCCACGCGCGGCTGGGCCAGGGGCGAGTACGCCCTGCCGGAGATCCTCGCCGGGCCCCGGGCGGCCGAGGAGCTCGCGGCCCGCCCCGCCGACGTCGTGCTCAACGGCATCACCGGCTCCATCGGGCTCGGCCCCACCCTCTCCGCGCTGGCCGCCGGGCGGACCGTGGCACTGGCCAACAAGGAGTCGCTCATCGCCGGCGGCGACCTGGTCCTGGCCGCCGCGAAACCGGGGCAGCTCGTGCCGGTCGACTCCGAGCACTCCGCGCTGGCCCAGTGCCTGCGCGGCGGGACCCGGGGCGAGGTGGCCCGCCTGGTGCTCACCGCCAGCGGCGGTCCGTTCCGCGGCCGCAGCGCCGCGGAACTGGCGGGCGTCACCGTCGAGCAGGCCATGGCGCACCCCACCTGGGACATGGGGCCGGTCATCACGATCAACTCCGCGACGCTGGTCAACAAGGGGCTCGAGCTGATCGAGGCCCACCTGCTGTTCGACGTCCCCTATGCCGACATCGACGTCGTGGTGCATCCGCAGTCCATCGTGCACTCGATGGTCACCTTCGCCGACGGGGCCACGCTGGCCCAGGCGAGCCCGCCGGACATGCGGCTGCCCATCGCCCTGGCGCTGGCCTGGCCCGACCGGCTGCCGAACGTGCAGCCCGCGCTCGACTGGTCGACCGCCAGCACCTGGGAGTTCCTGCCGCTGGACCAGGCCGCCTTCCCGGCCGTTCGGCTCGCCCGGGCGGCGGGGGAGGCCGGTGGCGTCGTGCCCGCCCTCTACAACGCCGCCAACGAGGAGGCGGTCGCCGCCTTCGTGGCGGGTCGCCTGTCGTTCCGGGGCATCGTGGACACCGTGGCGCGTACCCTCGACGACGCGCCGGACCTCGGCGTCCCCGCCTGCGTCGAGGACGTCGTCGCGGCGGAGAGGTGGGCCCGGGAGCACGCCCGGGGAGTCATCGCGGGAGGCTGACACTGAGCGGGATCCTGCTGACCGTTCTCGGGATCATCGCCTTCGCGATCGGCCTGCTGTTCTCCATCGCGTTCCACGAGCTCGGCCACTTCTTCTGGGCCCGCAGGTTCGGCATGCGGGTGCCCCAGTTCATGGTCGGGTTCGGGCCGACGATCTTCTCCCGGACCCGCGGCGAGACCGAGTACGGCCTCAAGGCCATCCCGCTCGGCGGCTACATCCGCATCGTCGGCATGATCCCGCCGGCCGAGGAGGGCGAGAGCAAGCGCGCCACCCGCATGCGCAGCTTCATCGCCGAGGTGCGCGGCCAGGCGCTCAACGACGTGCGCCCCGGCGACGAGGGCCGGGTGTTCTACGCCAAGCCCTGGTGGCAGCGGGTCATCGTCATGTTCGCCGGCCCCTTCCACAACCTGGTGCTGGCGGTCCTGTTCTTCGCGATCACCCTCACCGCGGTCGGCACCAGCGTCTTCAGCACCCGGATCGACGACGTCCCGGCGTGCGTGCTCCCGGCCGGCGCGGCGACCACCGAGGAGCGGGACCCCTGCGCCATCCCGATCACCCCGGCGGGCGAGGTCTGCGCGCCCGGGTCGGACGGCTGCGCGCTCCCGCTGCGCAGCCCCGCCGCCGAGGCCGGCCTGCGGCCGGGGGACACGATCGTCGCCATCGCCGGCGCGCCGCTGGAGCCGACGGCCTACGACAGCTGGACGGCGGTGCAGGAGGCGATCCGCAGCAGCCCGGGCACCCCGCTGGACCTGACGATCGAGCGGGACGGCGAGCGCCGTGAGCTGACGGTCACGCCCATCCCCAACACCGTCTACGCCGAGCCCGGCAGCGACGAGACCACGACCGCCGGCTTCCTCGGCATCAGCCCGTCCCCGACCCTCGCGCGGCAGGACGTGGGCGCGCTCCCCGGTTACTTCGGGATGATCGTGACCAACTCCGTCGAGCGGCTGATCGAGATCCCGCAGCGGATCCCCCAGCTCTTCCGGGCCACGTTCCTCGGCGAGGAGCGGGACCGGAACGGCCCGATCGGGGTGGTCGGCGTCGGCCGCATCTCCGGCGAGGCGTTCGCGCTGCCGCAGCTCACCGGCATGGAGAAGATCAGCTTCTTCCTGAGCATGCTGGCCAGCGTCAACCTCGTGCTGTTCCTGTTCAACCTGCTGCCGATCTACCCGCTGGACGGCGGGCACGTGGCCGGTGCGCTGTACGAGAAGGCACGGTCGACCGTGGCGCGCCTGCGCGGACGGCCCGACCCCGGTCCGTTCGACATCGCCCGCCTGATGCCGGTCGCCTACCTGGTGGCGGGTGTCTTCATCGCCCTGTCGGCGCTGCTGTTGATCGCCGACATCGTCAACCCCATCACGCTGGGCTGAACTGCTCCGGCTCTCGATCGGGAGCGATCGCGGCGACGACCGGCAGACCGGCCCACGTGCGCACGGCGCCGAGCGCCTCCCCGGCTCGTAGTAGTACGACCAGGGCTGCCGGGTGACCGAGCGGCCGATCGCCTCGAGGTGCGGCCGCGCGGCGTCGCGGTCCTCGGCCAGCCAGAAGACGTACGCGGCGAGGTTGTGACCGAAGAGCCGTCCCGCCGGGTGGGGGCCGCCGGCCAGCCAGCGGTCGGTGGCCGTGCGCAGTTCGGCGCGGGTCGCCGCGGCGGTCATGTGCCGGGCGGCGGCGATCGGTCCGCCGCGGCCGTCGGTCAGCTCCGCGTGGTGCTCGACGTGCGCCATGAGCGGCAGCAGGCACGTGCCCGACCCCTCCGGCGCCGCCGCGGCCAGCTCGCGGGCGGCTTCGAACATCGTCTCCGTGGTGCCCCGCCACTTCGGGCACAAGGCCTGGAGGACGGCGAAGGAGCCGTGCACGTGGTGCGGCGCGCGGTCGAACAGGCCCTCGACCCGTCGGTCGAACTCCTGCTGCGGAACGTCCTGGCCCCGGGCGATTTCCACCATCGTCACCCACGGCGTCGGGTCGCCGGGGTCCAGTTCCACCGCGCGCCGCGCCACGCGCTCGGCCTCGTCCAGGCCGCCGGCGAAGGCCGCGAACTGCTCCGCCGACGTGGCGTGCGCCTGGGCGGAGCCCCGGGCCGCCCAGGCCCGCTGCATCGCCATCTCCGCAGCGACCGCCGTGGGCAGCGCGTCGTGGGGACCCGCGGCATGCCACTCGTCGACCCACCGCGCGCCGTCCAGCGACTCCGCGGTCAGGATCCGGATGCGATCCATCCGCACGTCGGCGTCCCGCGTCGCCGACAGCAGCGCCGCGGCCGGGCGCCAGTCGCCGTCCCGAGCGGCGACGAGGGCCGCGCGGAGGTCCACGTCGTCACCGACGGGGTCCACCGCCACGACGTCGTCGGGCTGCACGATCCCGTCCACGCCGGTGTGCCAGCCCACGAGTCGTCCGGCATGACGGACGACACGGGACGCGGTGCCCGCCGCCCAGAACGCGGCCGCCCCGACGGCGATCAGCACCGGACGACCGACGTCCAGGGACTCCATCCGGGCGTGCACGAGGCCGCCCACCGCGACCAGGACGGCGAGGTAGCCGACGACCAGCCCGAGGAGCCTGGCCGCCGCGGGCGGGAGGAGCATCGGCGGCTCCGGACGGACGCCCAGCAGACTCCCCAGCCGGCTCCATCCGGCGAGGTAGAGGACCAGGGCGGCGGCGGCGACGTAGCCGGCGGTGACGGCGAGGCCGACACCGGTCGATTCGAGGGTCACGGGCCGCGAGGGTAGGTGCGCGGCGGGAGGAGCTCACCCGACCGGGCCGGACGCGCCGCGTCCCTCACCAGCCACGTCACACCCGTGTCACCGGCATCGCCGTCGGCGAGCGGGGATACTGGCTGCCATGGCGATCCCCGTCGGCCTCGGCATGCCCACCGCCCCCCGCCCGTGCTCGCCCCGCGGCGCAGGACCCGCCAGCTGGACGTCGGCGGTGTGGGGGTCGGCAGCGACTTCCCGGTGAGCGTCCAGTCGATGACGACGACGAAGACCGCCGACATCAACGCCACGCTCCAGCAGATCGCCGAGCTGACCGCCGCGGGCTGCCAGATCGTGCGGGTCGCCGTCCCGGACACCGACGACGCCGAGGCGCTGCCGCCATCGCGAGGAAGTCGCAGATCCCGGTCATCGCCGACATCCACTTCCAGCCGCGCTACGTGTTCGCCGCGATCGACGCCGGATGCGCCGCCGTGCGCGTGAACCCGGGCAACATCAAGAAGTTCGACGACAAGGTCGGCGACATCGCGAAGGCGGCCAGGGACGCCGGCGTCCCGATCCGCATCGGCGTCAACGCCGGCTCGCTGGACAAGCGGCTGCTGGCCAAGTACGGCAAGGCCACCCCGGAGGCGCTGGTCGAGTCGGCGCTGTGGGAGTGCTCCCTGTTCGAGGAGCACGACTTCCGCGACATCAAGATCTCGGTCAAGCACAACGACCCGGTGGTCATGGTCCGGGCCTACGAGCTGCTGGCCGCCCAGTGCGACTACCCGCTGCACCTCGGCGTCACCGAGGCCGGCCCCGCGTTCCAGGGCACCATCAAGTCGGCCGTCGCCTTCGGTGCCCTGCTGAGCAAGGGCATCGGCGACACGATCCGCGTCTCGCTGTCGGCGCCTCCGGTCGAGGAGGTCAAGGTCGGCACGCAGATCCTCGAGTCGCTCAACCTCCGCCAGCGCGGCCTGGAGATCGTCAGCTGCCCGTCGTGCGGCCGGGCGCAGGTGGACGTCTACAAGCTCGCCGAGGAGGTCACCGCCGGCCTGGAGGGCATGGAGGTGCCGCTGCGGGTGGCGGTCATGGGCTGCGTCGTGAACGGTCCCGGCGAGGCCCGCGAGGCCGACCTCGGGGTCGCCTCGGGCAACGGCAAGGGCCAGATCTTCGTGCGCGGCGAGGTGATCAAGACGGTTCCGGAGTCGCAGATCGTCGAGACGCTCATCGAGGAGGCCATGCGCATCGCCGACGAGCAGGTAGCGAACGGGGCACCTTCCGGGGCGCCCGTCGTCAGCGTTCGCTGACCTCCCGCGCACCCGTGCTCCGGACGCCCACCGCCCGGGTCCTCGACGAGGCGGACGAGCCGGCGGTGCACCGCCTGCTGGCCTCCGATCCGGTGGGCGCGTGCGTGCTGGCCGGGCGGGTCGAGGCCGCCGGCACCGCCCCCTCCTCGCTGGGGGCCCCGCTGTGGGGGGTGGGCAGCGGCCGGCAGCTCGACGCGGTCTGCCTGGCGGGGGCGAACCTCATCCCGTTCGCCGTCCCCGGCGCCGAACGGCGTGCCGCGGCCGCGTTCGCCGAGCGGGCTCGCCGGGCCGGCCGGCGCTGCTCGACGATCGTCGGGCCGGCCGCTTCGGTCGCGCCGCTCTGGGAGCTCCTGGCCCCGTACTGGGGCCCGGCCCGTGACCATCGCCCCCGTCAGCCGCTGCTCGCCATCGACGGTCCCCCCGCCGTGCCGCCCGAGCCCCGGGTGCGCCCGGTCCGCCTCGACGAGCTCGACATCCTGCTCCCCGCCGCCGTGGCCATGTTCACCGAGGAGGTGGGCGTCAGCCCGCTGCGCGTCGACGGCGGCACCGGCTACCGGGCGCGCGTGTCGGAACTCGTCCGCGGCGGTCACTCCGTCGCCTGGATCGAGAACGGAGAGGTGCTCTTCAAGGCCGAGATCGGTGCGGTCTCCCGCGCGGCGTGCCAGGTGCAGGGAGTCTGGGTGGCTCCGGCCCACCGCGGCCGTGGCATCGGCACGGTCGGCACCGCCGCGGTCGTCGAGTACGCCCGCCGGTCGATCGCCCCCGTGGTCAGCCTCTACGTCAACGACTTCAACGCCCCGGCCCGCGCCGCCTACCGCCGCGTGGGCTTCCGGGAGGTCGGCCGCTTCGCCAGCGTGCTGTTCTGAGGGACGGTTACTGAACCAGGGCGACCGGCGTGCCACCCTGTCGGCGTGCGGACGAGACGCGGCGCAGCCCTGGCCACAGCCCTCCTGGCCGGCCTGCCGGTGGTCAGTGCCTGTTCCGGCAGCAGCGAGGACGACGTCCGCGCGGTGGCCCAGGGTTTCCTGGACGCCTGGGCGGACGGCGACGAGGCGGGCGCCGCGCAGGCGACGACCGATCCCGAGGCGGTCACCGCCCTGCTCGAGCAGACCGCGACCGACCTGCCCGGTGCCGCCCTGAACCCGGGGATCGGCGCGGTGACCGTCGACGACGCCACCGCGACGGTCACCTGGACGGCGACCTGGGACCTCGCCGCCGCCCCCGACTGGACCTACGAAGCGACCATGGAGCTGCGCGAGGAGGGCGACGACTGGCAGGTCGTCGCCGCACCCACACTCGTGCACCCGGAGCTCGGTGACGGACAGCACCTGGTGCTCAGCCGCACCCTGCCGGAGCGGGCGCAGGTCACCGACGCGGCCGGAGCTCCGCTGTTCACGCCGACCGAGGTGGTCAACGTCGGCGTCGACCCGGCCCAGGTCACCGACCTGCCCGCGCTGGCGCAGGCGCTGGGCTCGGCCACCGGCATCGCGCCGGAGGACATCGTCGCCGACGTCCAGGCCGCGCCGGCCGGTCAGTTCGTGCCGGTCATCACCCTGCGGCGGCCGCAGTTCGAGGCGATCCGCGCCGAGGTGTTCGAGCTGCCGGGGGCGGTGTTCCCGACCGAGACCCGGCTGCTGGCTCCCACGCCACGCTTCGCCGCGGCCCTGCTCGGCCGCATCGGCGAGGCCACGGCGGAGGTCATCGAGGAGACGACGGTGAACGGCGTGCCGCGGTACGCAGCCGGGGACCGGCTGGGCCTCTCGGGCCTCCAGCGCGCCTACCAGGAGCAGCTCGCAGGCACCGCCGGCTTCACCGTCTCGGTCGTCAGCAGCGACGAGAGCACGGGTGACGAGGGTGTGCAGCTCGAATCGGTGCCGCCGGAGCCGGGCACCCCCTGCAGACGCCCCTGGTGCGGGCGGTCCAGGCCGCGGCCGACGACGCGGCAGCCGCGCAGCCCCTGCCCACGCACGTCGTCGTGGTGCGCCCGGGCACCGGCGAGATCCTCGCGGTGTCGTCCAACGAGGCGGCCGACGCCAGCCTCGCGCTGGCCGGTCGGTTCCCGCCGGGCTCGAGCATGAAGATGATCACCGCCACCGCTCTGCTGGCCACCGGCGACTACACGCCCGACACCCCGCTGCCCTGTCCGGGCACGATCGTCGTGGACGGGCGCGAGTTCGAGAACCAGGACCGCTTCGACCTGGGCGTCGTCCCGTTCCGGGAGACCTTCGCCCAGTCGTGCAACACCACCTTCATCGAGCAGGCGCTCACGCTGCCCGGCAGCGCGCTCGCCGACACGGCGGCGGCCTACGGGGTCGGCACGGACTGGCAGTTGCCGGTGGACGTCTTCAGCGGCAGCGTCCCGGCAGACAGCACCGGCACGACGCGGGCCGCGAACGCGATCGGTCAGGGCGAGGTCCTCATGAGCCCCGCGCAGATGGCGCTGGTCGCCGGTGCGATCGCGAGCGGCACGCCGGCCGCCCCCGTCGAGGTCCTGGACGCCGAGGCCGCCGGGCCGACCCCGTCGGGCCCCGCGGCGCCGGTGCTCGAGGCGCTCCGGACCATGATGCGCCAGGTGGTGCTCACCGGAACGGCGCAGGCGCTGGCCCCCGGGGCGAGGTCTTCGGCAAGACGGGCACCGCGGAGTACGGCAGCAACGTGCCACCCGACGCGCACGGCTGGTTCGTGGGCTACCAGCTCGGCGGGCCGCAGGGTGACATCGCCTTCGCGGTGCTGGTCGAGGGCGGTCAGTCCAGCAGCGTCGCCGTCGGCGTCACCGACGCCTTCCTCGCCGGACTGGGCTGACTCTCAGGCGCCGCGCAGCCACGGGCGCCGACGCCGTCCCGTCGTGGCCCGGGTCTGACCGGGCAGGTCCAGCAGGTGACCGAGCCCCGTGCGGCTGGGCGTGCTCATCGGACTGTCCTTCCGACGGACGGGCGCGGAACCGGTCGCTCCGCTGTCGGCAGGGTGCGGCCGCGTCCTTGCGGGGGACTTGAGATCCACTGGAAGCGGAGGCGATCGACGCGGCGGCAGCTCAGCCCGCCGGGAGCCCCGGGAACGCGGTCGTGGCGGGGTTCTGGCCGGCCGTCGCCCGCCAGGTCACCGCCCGCACCTCGGCCGCGACGAGCGCGCCGACCGCGAACTCGCGGACGGCCCGGTCGACCGCCTGGTCGAGCACCCGCACCCACGCGGCCGCGACGCCGTCCTCCAGGACCACGGCGAGCGCCGCGGCATCGACCTCGGACAGCACCGGGAAGGGCAGGGCGTAGCCGCCCTCGGCCCCCGGCGCCTCGGCGTCCCGGTCCGCCAGCAGGGTGACCAGCTGGTCCCGCACGTCGCGGTGGGCGGTCTCGGACGCCGCGGCGGCCGGTTGGGCGTCGACGCCCAGTGCCGCGCCGACGACCCCGTAGCCCCAGACCGCTGCGTGCTCGGCCGCCAGGGCGTCGGCCAGGGCGGCGTTCTCGGTGCCCTCGTCGAGCGTGCCCGCGCCGCCGGTGTCGTCAGCCATCGTCGGATCCCGTCATGCCAGTCGCGTCTCCTGCCCGCGCAGACCGGCGGCGATCGAGCCCAGCAGCGCCGCCCGGGCTCCCGACTGGCCCAGGCAGGCGCTCGCATGCGAGGCGGCGGCCGCGCCGACCTGCGTCCGCAGCCACGCGCGGGTCTGCGGCGCCGGGGGCGCGGGCTCGCCGGCCGGGGTGGCGGACGCCGTGCTGCCCGGCGCGGCCGCCCGCAGCCGCGCCAGCTGCTCGTCGGCCTGGGCCGACAGGTCCGCCGTCTCCGCGCCGAGGCCCGCGTCGGCGGCGGCCGCCGCGGCGAACGCCGCCACCAGTGCCTGCTGCACAGCCACCTGCGCGGCGAGCTCGTCGGCCTGCTGGCTGGTCACCTTCTCCCGCTCGTCCGCGGGCGGCGACGAGCACCCCGCGACCAGGACGGCCAGGCCCGCGGCGGACGCCGCCAGCAGGGTGCGCCGGGAGAACCCTGCCGGCCGCGGGGGAGGAGTGGGAAGCATCGCCTCCCATCCTCGCAGCCGCGGGTGCGGGGAGTCGGCTGACCGTCCAGGCGCGTCCCGCGCCCGCCCGCCCCTCCCCGTGGGTCACTCGCGTCCCACGGTCCTCCCAGGTGCTCGCCCTCCGCCGGGCGGTAGCCTGACCACTCACCCTCGAACCGGCCCCGACCAGCGCCGGAGGCAGCACGACGGACCTCCGTGCGGGACGTCGCCGGCTCGGAGGTCCACTGCGCTCCGCACCGTGCGGCCGCACCGTCCCCGAGGAGGAAGCGTGTCCGCCTCTCGCGGGACCCAGCGCAGCGATCCCGCCACCGCCCGGCTGACCGAGTGGATCGCACCGGTCGTCACCGCCGCCGGTTACGACCTGGAGGAGCTGGTGGTGACCCCCGCGGGGCGGCGCAGCGTCGTCCGGGTGGTGGTCGACCGCGACCGGGGGGTGACCCTCGACGACATCGCCGACGTCAGCCGAGCGGTGTCCGAGGTGCTCGACGAGAAGGACGACGGCATGGGCCGGACCCCGTACGTCCTGGAGGTCACCAGCCCCGGGGTCGACCGGCCGCTCACCGAGCCACGGCACTGGCGGCGGAACACCGGCCGCCTGGTCGCGGTCGCGGTCGGACCGGTCGGCTCCACCGAGCAGGTCACCGGCCGGATCACCGCCGTCGGCGACGCGGGTGTGGAGCTCGCCGTCGAGGCCCCAGGGAAGCCGGGCGCGAAGAAGCGGCCGCCGACTGCCCGCACGGTGCCCTGGGCGCAGCTCGGTGCCGGCCGGGTGCAGGTCGAGTTCGGCCGGGCGGACGCCGTCGCTGGTGACGAGGACGACGACGAGTTCGAGGACGACGAGCCCGAGGACGACGAGCCCGAGGACGACGAGCCCGAGGACGACGAGCCCGAGGACGACGAGCCCGAGGACGATGTCCCGCCGCTGCGAGGAGGAGGACAGTGAACATCGACGTCACCGCGCTCAAGGCGGTGGAGCGGGAGAAGGGCATCCCCGCGGACACGGTGATCGAGGCGATCGAGTCCGCGCTGGTCACCGCGTACCGGCACGCCGACGGCGCCGCCAAGCACGTGCGGGTCCACGTCGACCGCAAGAGCGGCGAGGTGGCCGTCCTCGCCCAGGAGCTGGGCCCGGACGGCGAGGTCGTCCGGGAGTGGGACGACACCCCGACCGACTTCGGCCGGATCGCCGCCAGCACCGCCAAGCAGGTCATCGTCCAGCGGCTGCGCGACGCCGAGCACGAGCAGACCTTCGGCGAGTACGCCGGCAAGGAGGGCGACATCGTCAGCGGCATCGTGCAGGCGCACGACCGCCGTAACGTCCAGGGCACCGTGCTGATCGACATCGGCAAGGTCGAGGCGGTCCTCCCCCGGCGGAGCAGGTGCCCGGCGAGAGTTATCCGCACGGCAGCCGGATCAAGGCCTACGTGGTCTCCGTCGCCCGGACCTTCCGCGGCCCGCAGGTCACCGTGTCCCGCACGCACCCGCACCTGGTGCGCAAGCTCTTCGCGCTGGAGGTGCCCGAGATCGCCGACGGCAGCGTCGAGATCGTCGCGGTGGCGCGCGAGGCCGGGCACCGCTCCAAGATCGCCGTCCGCACCAAGGTGCCCGGACTCAACGCGAAGGGCTCCTGCATCGGCCCGATGGGCCAGCGGGTGCGCAACGTCATGAGCGAACTGCACGGCGAGAAGATCGACATCGTCGACTGGTCCGAGGACCCGGCGACCTTCGTCGCCTCGGCGTTGAGCCCGGCCCGGGTCAGCAGCGCCCGGGTGGTCGACGCGCAGGCCAAGGCGGTGCGCGTGATCGTTCCCGACTACCAGCTCTCGCTGGCGATCGGGAAGGAAGGGCAGAACGCCCGGCTGGCCGCCCGGCTGACCGGCTGCCGGATCGACATCCGCAGCGACGCGCAGCCCGACGACGCGGCCGCGACGCCCTCGCCGGGAGTCGGCCGGGCGCCGCTGCGCTCGGGCGCGCCGACTCCTCCGACGGGGGCGCGCCCGCCGGGCCACCGGCCACCACCCCGACGCGCGGAACATCCCGGTCCCGCCACGCGCTAGAGTGCAGGGTGGCCGAAACGTCGATCCCGGTCCGCACCTGTGTGGGGTGCCGGAAGCGCGCTCCGGTCACGGATCTACTGCGTGTCGTCGTCCGTTCGGGGGCCCTGGTCCCCGATCCGCGGCGGCGGCTCCCCGGCAGGGGGGCATCGGTGCACCCCACGCGGGAGTGCCTGCACGCAGCCGAGCGACGCCGGGCCTTCCCCGGGCGCTGCGCCTCCCCGGAGGTGGCGGTGCGCCGCTGGAGGCCGGTCCGCTCCGGGACCACATCCGCACGGCCTCCCGGGAGGCCAGCGCGGTGCGAACCGGATCGGGCGACAGCAGTACTCGGTCGGACACGGCACCAGGCCGGTCCGCACGTCGACAGGACACCGTCGGATGACTCAGCCGTGAAGTTCTCACGATGACCATGCGCCACTAACGACGAGGTCGAGCGGGCAAGCCGCCGGCCTCACACAGAGGAGACCCGTGCCAGGCAAAGCCCGCGTACACGAACTCGCCAAGGAGTTCGGTGTCGACAGCAAGACCGTGCTCGCCAAGCTCAAGGAGCAGGGCGAGTTCGTGAAGTCCGCGTCCTCCACCGTCGAGGCCCCCGTGGCCCGGCGGCTCCGTGAGGCGCTGGGCAGCTCGACCGGCGGCAACGGCGCAGCGGCCCCGGCCGCCAAGCCGGCCGCTCGTCCCAGCGCGCCCAGCCGGCCGCCCCGGCGGCCTCAGCTCCCGCGACTCCGGCTCCGGCACCCGCCGCCCCGCCGGCGGCGCCCGCGCCCGCACCGGCCGCACCCCCGGCCGCGCCGGCTCCGCAGGCTCCCGCGGCGAGTGCCCCGGCGCAGCCGGCCACCCCACGCCCCGCCGGGCCGCGTCCCGGTCCCGCCGGAGGTGCGGCACCCGCCGGTCCGCGACCCGGTCCGCGACCGGCACCGCGTCCCGGCAACAACCCCTTCAGCAGCGCACCGCGCCCCGCGGCGCCCGGCGCTCCCGGTCCGCGTCCGGGTCCGGCCGCCGGTCCCGGCGGTGCACCCGGTGCCCGCCCGGCCCCCGGCGGCCCCCGCCCGGCGCCCGGTGCGGGCGGTCCGCGTCCCGGCCCCGGTGGTCCGCGCCCGGCGCTCGGTGCCGGTGGTCCCCGTCCGGCTGCCGGTCCCGGTGGGCCGCGCCCGAACCCGGGCATGATGCCGCAGCGTCCCTCGCCCGGCATGATGCCGCCGCGTCCGGCGGCCGGTCGTCCCGGCGGCGGCCCCGGTGGCCCCGGCGGCCGTGGCCGCCCCGGCGGTCCCGGTGCCGGCGGCGGCTTCCGTCCCGGTGGCGGCGGTGGCGGCGGTGGCGGCGCGCCCGGTGCCGGCGCCCCCGCGGGCGGTGGCTTCCGCGGTGGCGGCGGTGGCCGTGGCCGCGGCCGCGGTGGTTCGGGTGCCGGCACGGCCGGTGCGTTCGGTCGTCCCGGTGGCCGCGGCCCCGTCCGCGGTCGCAAGAGCAAGAAGCAGCGGCGTCAGGAATTCGACTCGATGGCGGCGCCCAGCATGGGCGGCGTCTCGCTGCCGCGCGGCAACGGGCAGACCGTCCGGCTGCCCCGGGGTGCGTCCCTGACCGACCTCGCCGAGAAGATCGGCGCGCAGCCCGCCGCCCTGGTCACCGCCCTGTTCCACCTGGGCGAGATGGTCACCGCGACGCAGTCGGTCAACGACGAGACGCTCCAGCTCCTCGGTGCCGAGATCGACTGGGTCATCCAGGTCGTCAGCCCCGAGGACGAGGACCGCGAGCTGCTCGAGACCTTCGACCTCACCTTCGGAGACGAAGAGGGCGAGGAGGGCGACTGGGAGGCCCGCCCGCCGGTCGTCACCGTCATGGGTCACGTCGACCACGGCAAGACCAAGCTGCTCGATGCCCTCCGTGACGCCAACGTGGTGGCGCGCGAGGCCGGCGGCATCACCCAGCACATCGGCGCCTACCAGATCGTCACCGAGCTCGACGGCAACCAGCGTCCGGTCACCTTCATCGACACCCCCGGTCACGAGTCGTTCACCGCGATGCGTGCCCGAGGCGCGAAGGTCACCGACATCGTCGTCCTCGTGGTCGCGGCCGACGACGGCGTCATGCCGCAGACGGTCGAGGCGCTCAACCACGCCCAGGCAGCCGAGGTCCCGATCGTGGTCGCGGTGAACAAGGTGGACAAGGAGGGGGCCAACCCCGCCAAGATCCGCCAGCAGCTCACCGAGTACGGCCTGGTGGCCGAGGAGTACGGCGGCGAGACGATGTTCGTCGACGTCTCGGCCATCACCCGCCAGGGTCTCGACGACCTGCTCGCGGCCATCCTGCTGACCGCCGACGCCTCGCTGGACCTGCGCGCGAACACCGAGCAGGACCCCCAGGGCGTGGTCATCGAGGGCAAGCTGGACAAGGGCCGCGGCCCCGTCGCCACGGTGCTCGTCCAGCGCGGAACGCTGCGCCAGGGCGACTCGATCGTGGCCGGCGACGCCTACGGTCGCGTCCGCTCGCTGCTCGACGAGCACGGCAACAAGCTGAAGGAGGCCCTGCCGGCTCGCCCCGTGCAGGTCGTGGGCCTCACCTCGGTGCCCCGTGCCGGCGACACGTTCCTGGTGGTCGAGGAGGACCGGGTGGCCCGGCAGATCGCCGACCGCCGCCAGGCCCGCATCCGCAACGCGCAGAACGCCTCCATGCGCAAGCGGATCAGCCTCGAGGACCTCGATGCGGCTCTCAAGGAGACCCGTCAGCTCAACCTGATCATCAAGGGCGACAACTCGGGCACCGTCGAGGCGCTCGAAGAGGCGCTGATGAAGATCGAGGTCGACGACGACATCTCGCTGCGGGTCATCCACCGCGGTGTCGGCGGCATCACCAAGAGCGACATCGACCTCGCGCTGGCCGACGACGTCATCGTCCTGGGCTTCAACGTCCGGGCCGAGGGGCAGGCCACCGAGCTGGCCAACCGCGAAGGTGTGGACGTCCGGTACTACACGGTCATCTACCAGGCGATCGACGAGATCGAGGCCGCGCTCAAGGGCATGCTCAAGCCCGTCTACGAGGAGGTCCAGCTCGGCACGGCGGAGGTCCGCGAGGTCTTCCGGGTGCCGCGCATCGGCAACGTCGCCGGTTCGCTGGTCCGCAGCGGCACGATCGTCCGCAACTCGAAGGCGCGGCTCATCCGCGACGGTGCCGTGGTCGCCGACAACCTGACGGTGGAGTCCCTCCGCCGGTTCAAGGACGACGCGACCGAGGTCCGCGAGGGCTACGAGTGCGGTATCGGGCTGGGGTCGTTCAACGACATCAAGGTCGACGACGTGATCGAGACCTTCGAGATGCGCGAGATCCCCCGCACGTAACCACGCCGGCGGGTCCCTTGATGATCAGGTTCCCTGATCATCAAGGGACCTCCCTCGCCGTCGGCGGTGAGGGAGGACCCCCGCGGAAAGGGAGGACGTCGACCGCGGGACGGAGGAGAGTGTTCACGGGCACGCTCACCGCCGACCTCCTGCTCGGCGACGTCCACTCGCTCAAGGGCAAGCGGGCGCTCGTCCGGCCGATCGTGGCCGAGCTCCGCCGGCGCTTCTCGGTGGCCGCCGCGGAGGTCGGCGACCAGGAGCTGCACCGCCGGGCGCAGATCGGCGTCGCCACCGTCGCCGGGGACGCCGGGCAGGTCACCGACGTCCTCGATGCCTGCGAGCGGTTGCTGGCCGACCGGCCGGAGGTGACGCTGCTGTCGACGCACCGACAGCTGTTCAGCGATACCGATTGATCGGTCCCGTCCACCCGGCGTCGTCCGACGCCCTGACTCCAGGAGGTCCGATGGCCGACCCGGCCCGCGCACGCAAGCTGGCGGTGCGCATCCGGCAGATCGTCTCCGCTGCGATCGAGACCCAGATCAAGGACCCCCGACTCGGCATGGTGACCGTCACCGATGCCCGGGTGACCGGTGACCTCCGCGAGGCCACGGTCTTCTACACCGTCTACGGCGACGAGACCGCGGTCGCCGACTCCGCGAAGGCCCTGGCCAGCGCGACCGGCGTCCTCCGGTCGACGGTCGGGCGGCAGACCGGCATCAAGTTCGTGCCGACGCTGGCCTTCGTCGCCGACCACGTCCCGGACACCGCCCGGGAGCTGGAGGAGGCGCTGGAGCGCGCCCGGCACGCCGACGCCGAGCTGGCCCGCGTCCGGGAGGGCGCGCAGTACGCCGGCGACGCCGACCCGTACCGCCGCCCGGCCGAGGACGACGAGGACGACGACAGCGACACGGGAGCGGCGGCGACTGCCGATGAAGGAGTCGACGACGCCGTCCCGACGAGGAGCGCCCTGTGACGGAGAACGACCCGGATCCGCACGAGCCGGACGAGGGCCAGGGCACGTCCGTGCTGGGCGGGCGCAGGGTTCCCGATGCCGGTGACCCCACCGACGGCGGCAGGCGCGGCGAGATCGGGGACGCCCCGAGCATCCGCGCCGACGAGCCCGACGCCGCCGGCGACGGGTACCCCGTCGGCGGTGGCGACGTCTCCGAGGAGACCGACGCCCCGCCGGTCGCCGACCCCGGCCCGGGCGACTGAGCCGCCATGCCGCTCTCCTCGTCGCGGAGGACGCAGGGATCGTCCCGTTCGGCGGCCGGCGTCCTGTCCCAGGCTGCCGACGCCCGTGCGACCGTCGTCCTCAGCGGGCACGTCCAGCCCGATGCCGACGCCCTGGGCAGCACGCTCGCCCTGGCCGAGGGGCTGCGCCGGCGCGGCGCCCGCGTGCTGACCACCTTCCCCGACCCGTTCACGCTGCCCACGTCGCTCGGCTGGTTGCCCGGCACCGAGGGACTGGTGCCGTCGTCGGCCGTCCCCTCGTCGCCCGATGTCTTCGTGAGCCTCGACGCCGCCTCGCCCGCCCGCCTCGGTGAGCTGGCGACGCTGCTGGACCACGCCGGCACGTCGGTCGTCGTCGACCACCACGCCAGCAACCCCGGCTTCGGGGACGTGCAGCTGGTGGACGGGGGCGCCCCGGCCACCGTGGTGCTGGTCGCCGGGCTGCTCGACGAGCTGGGCGTGACGGTGGACGCGCAGCTGGCGACGCTGCTCTACGCCGGGCTGGCGGCCGACACGGGCTCCTTCCGGTTCGGCAACACCCGCCCGGACACCCACGAGCTGGCCGCGCGCCTGCTCGCCACGGGCATCGACCACTCGGCGATCAGCCGCCGGCTGTTCGACACCGCGCCGTTCGGCTGGCTCGGACTGCTCTCCGTGGTCACCGGTCGCGCCGTCCTCGAGCCCGATGTCGGCGCCGGTCTCGTCTGGACCTGGTCCAGCACCGCCGAGGCCGCCGAGCACGGCCTGCCGGGCGAGCAGCTCGAGGCGCTGGTGGACGTCGTCCGGTCGACCGAGGAGGCCGACGTCGCCTGCGTGCTCAAGGGCCAGGACGACGGCTCGTGGTCGATCTCCCTGCGCTCGCGCGGCGCCACGGACGTCGCCCGGGTGGCCATGGCCCTCGGTGGCGGGGGACACACGCTGGCGGCCGGCTACAGCTCCTACCTCGACCGCGAGAAGACCGTCGAGGCGCTCCGCCAGGAGCTCTCCGCGGAGTGACCGGGCCGCCGGAAGCGGCCGGGACGGCCATGTCGGCGGGTCGACGGCCGTCGGTTCTCGCGCTCGCGCTGCCGGCGCTGGTCGTCCTCGCAGCGGAGCCGCTGTACCTGCTCGTCGACACGGCGGTGATCGGCAACCTGGGCACCGTGCCCCTCGGCGGGCTCGCCGTCGGCGGTGGCCTGCTGGCCTGGGCGGCGGCGCTGCTGAACTTCCTCGCGTACGGGACGACCGCCCGCGCCGCTCGCCGGGCCGGAGCGGGGGACAGGGCGGCGCGGTCGCCGAGGGCGTGCAGGCGACCTGGCTCGCCATCTGCCTCGGCCTCGGCGTCCTGCTGCTCTTCCAGCTGTTCGCCGGACCGCTGACCCGGATCCTGGCCGGCGGCACCGGCGCCGTCGCCGAGTCCGGGGAGCAGTGGCTGCGCGTCGCCTCCCTCGGGCTGCCGCTGCTGCTGATCTCCCTGGCCGGCAACGGGTGGCTGCGCGGCGTCCAGGACCTCCGGCGGCCGGTCCGCTACGTGCTGGCCGGGAGCCTGCTCAGCCTCGTGCTCTGCCCGCTGCTGGTGCACCCGGCCGGAATGGGCCTGGTGGGGTCGGCCGTGGCCAACGTGGCGGGTCAGGCCGTGACCGCCGCCCTCTTCGTGCGTGCGCTGGTCCGCGAGGGGGGCGGCTGGCGCCCGCGGCCCACCGCACTCGGCCGCCAGCTCCTCATCGGCCGTGACCTGCTCCTGCGGGCCGTCGTCCTCCAGCTGTCCTTCCTCGTCGCCGCCGGGGTGGCGGCGCGGTCGGGGACCGCCGGGCTCGGCGCGCACCAGATCGCCCTGCAGCTGTTCTTCTTCCTCGCCCTGGTCCTCGACGCGTACGCCATCGCCGCGCAGACGCTCGTCGGTCACGCGCTCGGCGCACAGCGCCCCGGCGAGGCTCGCGCCACGGCGGCGCGGGTCGTCCGCTGGGGGATCGGCACCGGTCTCGCGATCGCGGCGGTACTGCTGGCCACGCGTGACGTCCTCATCCCCGTGTTCACCGACGATCCCGCCGTCCGCGCGCAGGCCGAGGTGGTCTGGTGGTTCCTGGCCGGCATGCAGCCGCTGGCCGGCGCCGTCTTCGCCCTCGACGGCGTCCTCATGGGGGCCGGGGACGTCGGCTACCTCCGCACGCTCACCATCGGCTCCGCCGTCCTGGGCTTCCTGCCGCTCTCGCTGCTGGCCGGGCCACTCGACTGGGGGCTGGCGGGGATCTGGACCGGCCTCAGCCTGTTCATCGGCCTGCGGCTGGTCGGCGTCCTCCTCCGGGTGGCGGGTGACCGCTGGCTGCACGCGCCTGCGACGGTAGGCGCGTGAGCCGCGATGCTGAGAACGACGCCCGAGTGAGCATCGCAGGGAGCGCCAGCGACCGAGGAGCGGAGGGAGGGCGGAGTCGAGCCGTGAGGAAACGTTCCGATGCCGACGTCCCGCCCGGCCTGCTGCTGGTCGACAAGCCCGGCGGCATGACGTCCCACGACGTCGTCGCGCGGGCACGGCGGGTGCTGTCGGTGCGCAAGGTCGGCCACGCCGGAACGCTGGACCCGATGGCCACGGGACTGCTCGTCCTCGGCGTCGGGGCGGCCACCCGGCTGCTCGGTCCCGTGGGCGGCCACGACAAGACCTACGAGGCGACGATCCGGCTCGGCCAGGCCACGGTGACCGACGACCGGGAGGGCGAGGTGCTCGCGACCGTCTCGGCCGCCGGTGTCGACGACGACGCGGTCCGCGCGGCCCTCGCCCGGCAGACCGGGCCCCTGCAGCAGGTGCCCTCGTCGGTGAGCGCGGTCAAGGTCGGCGGTCGTCGCTCCTACGACCGGGTGCGCGCGGGGAGGCCGTCGAGCTCGCGCCACGCCAGGTGACGATCCACCGGCTCGACGTCCACCGGATCGAGCGCCCCACGCCCGACCTGGTCGACGTCGACGTCACCGTCACGTGCACGGCCGGCACCTACATCCGGGCCATCGCGCGGGACGCCGGTGCCGCACTCGGCGTCGGTGGCCACCTGACGGCCCTGCGTCGCACGGCGTCGGGACCGTTCGCGGTCGAGCGCGCGGCCACCGTCGAGGACGCGGGTGCGTCGCTGCTGGCCGGTGGCGGCGCGGGCTTCCTGCCCCTCGCCGAGGCGGGGGCCACCGTCTTCCCCGTACGGGCCCTCACCGCCGACGAGGCGCGCGCGCTCGGGTACGGCCAGCGCATCCCGGCCACCGGCGTCCCCGGACAGCACGCCGCCGTGGACCCGGACGGCCGCCTGGTCGCCCTCGTCGAGGACAGCGGGACCACCGCCCGGGTGACCGTCGGCTTCCCGCCCCCGTGAGAACCTGCGGCCCGTGAGCACGCTCGACGAACGACTCGCCGCCCTCGATGCCGACCTGGCGCGGCTGTCCGGGGTGCTGGTCGCCTTCTCCGGCGGGGTCGACTCCGGCGTCGTGCTCGCGGCGGCGGTCCGCGCCCTGGGCGCCGACCGGGTGGTGGCCGCGACGGCGGTGTCCCGAGCCTGCCGGCGTCGGAGCGGGCGGGTGCGGCGGCGTTCGGTGCCGTGCTCGGCGTGCGCCACGAGTTCCCGCGCACCGACGAGCTCTCCCGCGCGGGCTACCGGGCGAACGCCGGCGACCGGTGCGCGTTCTGCAAGACCGAGCTGGTCGACGTCCTCACGCCCCTGGCCGCCGAGCTCGGGATCGGCGACGTCGTGACCGGTACCAACGCCGACGACCTGCGGGCCGGGTTCCGGCCCGGCATCCGCGCCGCCGCCGCGCGTGGCGCCTGGGCGCCGCTGGCCCGCGCCGGCATGACCAAGGACGACGTCCGTGCCGCTGCCCGCCGGTGGGAGCTGCCCCTGGCCGACAAGCCCGCCGCCGCCTGCCTGGCCAGCCGGATCGCGTACGGCGTGCCGGTCAGCGCCGAGGGCCTCGCCCGCGTCGAGGCCGCCGAGAGCTCCCTGCGATCGGCCATGACCGGCGCGGGGCTCCCGGTGCGCGACCTGAGGGTGCGGGACATGGGCGCCGACGTGGCCCGTGTCGAGGTGGACGCCGCGCTGGTGGCCGAGCTGACCGCGCGCCCGGAGCTGCTGGCGGCGGTCGCCGGGTTCGTCCGGGTCGAGGTCGACCCGCGGGGCTTCCGGTCCGGCTCGATGAACGAGCTGCTGCCCGATCCCGTCCGCTACCGCTGAGCCGACCGGACGATCCGCGCGGCGGCCACGCCGGCCCCGAAGCCGTTGTCGATGTTGACGACGAGCACACCGGGAGCGCAGGCGGTGAGCATCGTGAGCAGCGCCGCGAGGCCCTCGAAGGCGGCGCCGTAGCCGACCGAGGTGGGCACGGCGACCACGAGCCGGTCGGTGAGGCCGGCCACGACGCTGGGCAGTGCGCCGTCCATGCCGGCCACCACGACCACCGCGTCGGCCGCGGCCAGCTCCGGTGCCACGGCGAGGACCCGGTGCACGCCGGCCACGCCGACGTCGTCCACCCGGGTGCAGCCCACGCCGCTGGCGGCGAGCGTCGCGGCCACCTCGGCCGCGACGGGACGGTCGGAGGTCCCGGCCGTCAGCACGAGCACGTCGCCGACGGGCTCGGGGAGCTCGCCCACGACCGCCACCCGGGCCGGGGCGTCGATGCGGGCATCGGGCCACCGCTCGCGCACGGCGGCCGCGGTGGCGTCGTCCACCCGGGTGGCGAACGCCGTCGTCGCGCCGCCGTCGAGCAGGGCCGCCAGGCAGGCCACTGTCTCCGCCGGGGTCTTGCCCGCCGCGTAGACGACCTCCGGGGTCCCCGTCCGGTCGGCGCGGTCGAGGTCCAGGCGGGCGAAGCCGATGTCCGCGGTGCGCTGCACGTTCACTCCTCCAGGGTGCCTCATCCGGGATTGCGCACCGGCCGGACCGGGAAGGGGAGCGGCATGAGCATCGTCAAGATCAACGCGATCACCGTCCCGCCGGACAAGCAGGCCCGGTTCGAGGAGCGGTTCCGCGGACGGGGCCGGCACGTGGAGAACACGGAGGGGTTCGAGTGGTTCGAGCTGCTCCGCCCCCAGGAGGGCACGGACCAGTACCTCGTGTACACGCGGTGGAGCAGCGAGGAGGCCTACCGGGCCTGGGAGTCGGGCCAGGACTTCGCCCGCGCCCACGACGGAGGTGGCGACGACCTGGCGCCGGCGGCCAGCGACTCCCACCACCTGTGGTCCTACGAGGTGATCGAGAGCGCGGCACCGGATCGTCCCTGACCGTCGGGCTACTGTGACCGCACCGGCTCTCCGCCCGGAGGGCCGGTGCCGGGCCGCGCGGCGGTCCCGACAGCCCAGCACTCGCAGGTGGGAGCCATGACCGACACGCTCGCCGACAGCCGGACCTCGTCGCGGATGTTCACCGAGGGCGTGCCGCTCGTGGTGGAGGACCGACCCCGCCGAGCCGCGGCCGAACGCGCCGAGATGCTGGCCGACCCCGGCTTCGGGCGGTACTTCACCGACAGCATGTTCCTCGCCCGTTACCGCACCGGGCAGGGCTGGTACGACGCCCGGCTGACCGCTTACGCGCCGCTGCAGCTGGACCCCTCGACGGCCGCCCTGCACTACGCCCAGTCGATCTTCGAGGGCCTCAAGGCCTACGCGCAGCCCGACGGCAGCGTGGCGACCTTCCGCCCCGAGGCGAACGCGGCCCGTTTCGCCCGCGGTGCGCGCCGGCTGGCGATGCCGCCGGTGCCCGAGGACTCGTTCATCGCCGCCGTCGACGCCCTCGTCGACGCCGACCGCGACTGGGTGCCGACCGGGCCCGATCAGACGCTCTACATCCGCCCGTACCAGCTCGCCGTCGAGCCGTTCCTCGGCGTGCGGCCGGCCAACGAGTACCTGTTCCTGGTCATCGCCAGCCCCGCCGGTGCGTACTTCCCCCGCGGCGTGCACCCCGTCTCGGTCTACCTCTCCGAGGACTACATCCGGGCCGCCCCCGGTGGTACCGGCGACGTGAAGTGCGCCGGCAACTACGCGGCCAGCCTGCTGGCACAGGAGCAGGCCATCGCCGCCGGCTGCGACCAGGTCGTCTGGCTCGACGCGCACGAGAAGCGCTACGTCGAGGAGATGGGCGGGATGAACCTGTTCTTCGTCCTCGGGTCCGGGGACGACGCCGAGCTCGTGACGCCCGAGCTGACCGGCACCCTGCTGCCGGGCATCACCCGGGACTCGCTGATCGAGGTGGCCCGCTCCATGGGTCACACGGTCACCGAGCGGAAGTTCA
The DNA here is from genome assembly GCF_023016265.1 of Blastococcus sp. PRF04-17. Taxonomy (GTDB): domain Bacteria; phylum Actinomycetota; class Actinomycetes; order Mycobacteriales; family Geodermatophilaceae; genus Blastococcus_B. The sequence continues at coordinate 4,331,858 of NZ_CP095412.1, forward strand.
GCGTCGACGAGTGGCGGAAGGGCGTCGCCGACGGCGCCGTCACCGAGACGTTCGCCTGCGGCACGGCCGCGGTGATCACGCCTGTCGGCGAGGTGAAGGCGCGCACGGGCGACTTCACCGTCGGCGACGGCCGCCCGGGGCCCCTCACCATGCGGTTGCGCGAGTCGCTGCTGGACATCCAGCACGGGCGGGTGCCCGACACCCGCGGCTGGCTGCACCGGGTCGGCTGAGGGCGGGCGGGCCGGGTCGAGCGAGCGATGCTGCGTTGGCGGGGGCTGGAGGCCACCCCGGGTGATCTCGGACGGACGGTCGTCACCGTCGGCATGTACGACGGGGTGCACCTCGGGCACCAGAAGCTGATCGGGACCGCTGTCGAGCGGGCCCGCGCGATGCGCCGTCCGTGCCTGCTGCTGACCTTCGACCCGCACCCGGCCGAGGTGGTGCGTCCGGGCTCGCACCCGGCGATCCTGACGTCGATGGACCGCAAGGCCGAGCTCGTGGCGGGGCTGGGGGTGGACGCCATGTGCGTCCTGCCGTTCACGCCGGAGTTCATGCGCCTGTCGCCGGAGACGTTCACCCACACGGTCCTGGTCGAGCACCTGCACGCCGCCCAGGTCGTCGTCGGGCAGAACTTCACCTACGGGTTCAAGGCCAGCGGCACCGTGGACACCCTGGTGGCCGAGGGCCGGCGCTTCGGCTTCACGGTGGAGGGCGTAGCGCTGGCGAACGTGGGTGCGGACGACGGACCGGGGGAGGGGGACGTGACGATCTCCTCCACCTACATCCGGGCGTGCGTGGCGGCCGGCGACATGGTGTCGGCGGCCCGCGCCCTCGGGAGGCAGCACCGGGTCGACGGCGTCGTCGTCCGGGGCGACCGCCGGGGGCGGGAGCTCGGCTACCCGACCGCCAACGTGGAGACGGCGCCGTTCACCGCCATCCCGGCCGACGGCGTCTACGCCGGGCACCTGGTGACCCGCGATCCCCGCAGCGGCGCCAGCCGCGAGCGGTTCCCCGCGGCGATCTCGGTCGGGAGCAACCCCACCTTCCAGGGCAGCCGGCGCACGGTGGAGGCCTACGTCCTCGACTTCGACGACGACCTCTACGGGGAGCACGTCGGGGTGGAGTTCGCCCAGCGGCTGCGCCCGATGGCGGCCTTCCCCGACGTCGACGCGCTGCTCGCGGCGATGGCCGAGGACGTCTCCGGCACCCGCCGCATCCTCGGCATGTAACCTGGAGCGCAACGTCGGGCAACCGACGTGTGTGCAGCCTGCCCCCGTGATTCAGACCGGGGGCCACACGTGACCCGCCCCGGAGGCGAATCATGGCGCTCGACAGCGCGCTGAAGAAGCAGATCATGACCGAGTACGCCACGGTCGAGAACGACACCGGTTCGCCCGAGGTCCAGGTCGCGATGCTGACCCGTCGGATCAGCGACCTCACCGAGCACCTCAAGGCCCACAAGCACGACCACCACAGCCGGCGGGGCCTGCTCCTGCTGGTCGGCCGGCGTCGCCGGCTGCTGAACTACCTGGCGAAGACCGACATCACCCGGTACCGCTCGCTCATCGAGCGGCTCGGCCTGCGCCGCTAGGCACCACCAGGGGACCGCTCCCGGAACGCTCCGGGACGGTCCCCTTCCTGGTGCGGCACCCGCCGCCCCAGGACAACCGGCCAGCCGCCGGACGCGCCCCCGACGGGCCGGTCCTCGGTAGTGGCTCCCGGGCACGAATCGGTTCCCCCGAACGGGGAACCTGGACCCGAGGGCTTCGATCGAGCACCGGTCACCCCGGACGCCGGACGGCGAGAGGCCGTCAGAGGAGTCGCCGGTCGGCACGAGGCCGAGGCGACAAAGAAGAGAGAAGGACACGTGTCCGCACCCACCATCACCGCAGAGTTCGACGCCGAGGACGGCGTCACCACCGCCACCGCGGTCATCGACAACGGCAGCTTCGGCAGCCGCTCCGTCACGTTCGAGACCGGCCGCCTCGCCCGTCAGGCCGCCGGCTCCGTCGTCGTCACCATGGGCGACACCATGCTGCTGTCGGCCACCACGGCCGGCCGGCAGCCCAAGGAGCAGTTCGACTTCTTCCCGCTCACGGTCGACGTCGAGGAGCGGATGTACGCCGCCGGGCGCATCCCCGGCTCGTTCTTCCGTCGCGAGGGCCGGCCGTCGGAGGACGCGATCCTCACCTGCCGCCTGATCGACCGCCCGCTGCGCCCGACCTTCGCCAAGGGCCTGCGCAACGAGGTCCAGGTCGTGATCACGGTCATGTCGCTGGACCCGGCCCACCTGTACGACGTCCTCGCGATCAACGGCGCCTCGGCGTCCACCCAGCTCTCCGGCCTGCCGTTCTCCGGTCCGGTCGGCGGCACGCGCGTCGCGCTCATCAACGGCCAGTGGGTCGGCTTCCCGACCCACGCCGAGCTCGAGGACGCCGTCTTCGACATGGTCGTGGCCGGCCGGGTCCTGCCCGACGGCGACGTGGCGATCATGATGGTCGAGGCCGAGGCGACCGAGAAGACGATCGCGCTGGTCGCCGGCGGCGCCCCCGCCCCGACCGAGGAGATCGTGGCGCAGGGCCTCGAGGCGGCCAAGCCGTTCATCAAGGCGCTCTGCGACGCGCAGTCCGCCCTGGCCGCCAAGGCGGCCAAGCCGGTCGCCGAGTTCCCGCGTTTCCTGGACTACCAGGACGACGTCTACGCCGCCGTCGAGGCCGAGGTCGGCGACCGCCTCGCGCAGGCGCAGCAGATCGCCGGCAAGCACGAGCGCGAGGACGCCACCGACGCCCTCAAGGACGAGGTCAAGGCCGCGCTGGCCGGCCGGTTCGAGGGCCGCGAGAAGGAGATCTCCGGAGCCTTCCGAGCGCTGACCAAGAAGGTCGTCCGCCAGCGCATCCTGCGCGAGAAGGTTCGCATCGACGGCCGCGGCCTGACCGACATCCGGCCGCTGTCGGCCGAGGTCGAGGTCATCCCGCGGGTGCACGGCTCGGCCCTGTTCGAGCGCGGCGAGACCCAGATCCTCGGTGTCACCACGCTCAACATGCTCCGCATGGAGCAGCAGCTGGACACGCTCTCGCCCGAGACGCGCAAGCGGTACATGCACAACTACAACTTCCCGCCGTACTCCACCGGTGAGACCGGCCGCGTGGGCTCGCCCAAGCGCCGCGAGATCGGCCACGGCGCCCTGGCCGAGCGGGCGCTCGTCCCGGTGCTGCCCGACCGCGAGGAGTTCCCCTACGCGATCCGGCAGGTCTCCGAGGCGCTGGGCTCCAACGGCTCGACGTCCATGGGCTCGGTCTGCGCCTCCACCCTGGCGCTGCTCAACGCCGGTGTGCCGCTCAAGGCACCGGTTGCGGGCATCGCCATGGGCCTGGTCTCCGACGAGGTCGACGGCAAGACCGAGTACGTCGCATTGACCGACATCCTGGGGGCCGAGGACGCCTTTGGCGACATGGACTTCAAGGTCGCCGGCACGCGGGACTTCGTCACCGCGCTGCAGCTGGACACCAAGCTGGACGGCATCCCGTCGGACGTGCTGGCCGGTGCGCTGACCCAGGCCCGCGCCGCCCGCCTGCACATCCTCGACGTGATGAACGAGGCCATCGACGCCCCCGACGAGATGAGCCCCTACGCCCCGCGGGTGACCACGGTGCGCATCCCCGTCGACAAGATCGGCGCGGTCATCGGCCCCAAGGGCCAGATGATCAACGCCATCCAGGACGAGACCGGCGCGGACATCACCATCGAGGACGACGGCACGATCTACGTCGGCGCCTCCGATGGCCCGTCGGCCCAGGCGGCGGTCGACCGCATCAACGCGATCGCCAACCCGCAGATGCCCAAGGTCGGCGAGCGCTTCCTCGGCACGGTCGTGAAGACCACGCCGTTCGGCGCCTTCGTCTCCCTGCTGCCGGGCAAGGACGGCCTCGTCCACATCAGCAAGCTGGGTGGCGGCAAGCGCATCGGCAAGGTCGAGGACGTCGCCAACGTGGGCGACAAGATGCAGGTGGAGATCACCGACATCGACGCCCGCGGCAAGATCAGCCTCGTGCCCGTCGCGGCCGAGGGCGAGGGCGCTCCGGCTGCCGAGCCGGCAGCGGCGCCCGCCGGTGAGTGACGACGCCTGACGTGTCGGGTTCCGGGGCGGGCGCTGCCGCGTCCGCCCCGGTCCCCGTCGGCGACACCGTGCTGCTCGATCTCGACGAGGTCGGCGGACGGGTGGAGCGCACGGAGCTGCCGGGCGGCCTGCGGGTCGTGACCGAGACGATGCCCGGGGTGCTGTCGGCGACCCTCGGCATCTGGGTGGGCGTGGGCTCGCGGGACGAGGACCCGACCGTGGCCGGCTCCTCCCACTTCCTGGAGCACCTGCTCTTCAAGGGCACGGCGTCGCGCAGCGCGCTCGAGATCGCGACGGCCATGGACGCCGTCGGCGGTGAGATGAACGCCTTCACCGCCAAGGAGCACACCTGCTACTACGCCAACGTCCTCGCCAGCGACCTGCCGCTCGCGGTCACCCTGCTGTCCGACCTCGTGACCGAGGCGCGCAACACCGCCGAGGACCTCGAGTCGGAGCGCACGGTCGTGCTCGAGGAGATCGCGATGCGCGACGACGAGCCCTCCGACGCCGTCCACGACCTCTTCGCCGAGACGCTCTACGGCGACACCCCTCTGGGCCGGTCGGTGCTCGGCTCGACCCGGTCCATCGAGAATCTGACCCGGGACGACGTCGACGGCTGGTACCGGTCCCGCTACACGGCACCCTCGATGGTGGTGACCGCGGCCGGCCGGGTGGACCACCGGCAGGTGCTCGACCTGGTGACCGCTGCCTTCGGAGCTCGGCTCGGCGGTGGCCAGCGGCCCGCGCCACTGCGCACGGGTGACGCGTCACCGCAGAAACCGGCTCGTAGCGCCGGACTCATCGCCCGGCGGACCGAGCAGACGCACCTGCTCCTGGGCACCCCCGCCATGGGACGGCTCGACGACCGCCGCTACGCCGCCGCGGTTCTCGACGCTGCGGTGGGTGGGGGTATGAGCTCCCGGCTGTTCCAGGAGATCCGCGAGAAGCGCGGCCTGGTGTACAGCGTCGGCTCGTCGCTCACGCACTACGCCGGAGCCGGAGCGTTCTCCGTCTACGCCGGGTGCTCCAAGAAACGTGTCCCGGAAGTGCTGCGGTTGATCCGCGGCGAGCTGGACCGCGTCGCCGCCGACGGCATCACCGCCGAGGAGGTGGCTCGCGGTCGTGGCCAGCTGAAGGGCGGACTGGTGCTCGGCCTGGAGGACACCGGCTCCCGGATGAGCCGGCTCGGCAAGAGCGAGCTGTCCTACGGGGAGTACCTGCCCGTGCGTGAGGTGCTCGACCGGATCGACGCGGTCGACGAGGAGCAGGTCCGCGCCGTGGCCGCGGAGCTGTTCACCCAGGAGACCTGCCTCGCCGTCGTCGGCCCCTACCGCGAGTCCGACCTCGACCGGCTCTGATGCCGGTGCGCGAGGCGATGCAGGAGCACGGTCCGCTGTCCCGGGGCGCCTTCGCCGTCGTCGTCCTCCTGTCGCTCGCCGTGCTGTTCGCACCCGCGGACGATGTGCCGTCCGCCCCGCCGGGCGTCGACAAGGTCGTCCACGTGGCGCTGTTCGCCGCCCTGGCCCTGACGGGCCGGTGGGCCGGCATCGAGGCGAAGGCGCTCGGCGCGGGACTGGTCTGCTACGCCGCCCTCAGCGAGGTACTGCAGTCCGTGACTCCCCTGCAGCGCTCCGGCTCGGTGGCCGACTGGCTCGCCGACGTCGTCGGTGTGCTCGTCGGACTGCTGTGCTGGCAGTGGCTCGCCCGCCGGCACGGGCGGTCACAGGACCGCCTAGCCTGACCGCGTGACCAGCCCTCCCACCGCCGCACACGCCGACGGGTCGACGCCCATCACCGTGGCCGTCCTCGGGGCCCGGGGGCGGATGGGCACAGAGGTCGTCAAGGCCGTCGACGCCGCGGACGACCTCGAGCTGGTCGCGACGGTCGACGACGGCGACGAGCTGTCGCAGGTCGTCGATGCCGGAGCCCAGGTGGTGGTCGACTTCACCAGGCCGGACGTCGTCATGGACAACGTCCGGTTCTGCATCGAGCGGGGCATCCACTGCGTGGTGGGGACGACGGGCTTCGACGAGGCGAGACTGGCGACGGTCGCCGGCTGGCTCGAGCCCAAGCCGGACCTGGGCGTGGTCGTCGCCCCGAACTTCGGGATCGGCGCCGTCCTGCTCATGAAGTTCGCCCAGGAGGCGGCGCGCTTCTTCCCCTCCGTCGAGATCGTGGAGTTGCACCACCCGAACAAGGTCGACGCCCCCTCGGGCACCGCGGCGCGCACCGCCCGTCTCGTGGCCGCGGCTCGGCGGGAGGCGGGACTGCCCCCGGCCCCCGACGCGACCACGGACTCCCTGCCCGGCGCACGCGGTGCCGACGTCGAGGGCGTGCCCGTGCACGCGGTCCGGCTGACCGGCCTGGTGGCTCACCAGGAGGTGCTGATGGGTGCGGCGGGGGAGACCCTGACCCTCCGACACGACTCCTACGACCGCGCCTCGTTCATGCCCGGCGTGCTGGTTGCCGTGCGGGAGATCGGCCGACGGCCCGGCCTGACCGTGGGACTCGAGAGCTTCCTGGGCCTCTGAGAAAGGACCCCCTCGCTCACACCCCTCGCAGGCTCGGGGCGAGCCTCCGGAGGGGGCCGTGCAGGGCCCGGCGACGTCGTGTATGGTTCTTCATGCGCCGCGCGGCCCGGGAGGGCCGCCGGACCAGGAGCCCCGGATGGGGAACAACTGGAAACCGGCGTGGTGTTGGACATCCAGCCAGCGAGGAAGCCCCGGTGGGGGTGGATTTGTTGCGCGTCCGCTCTTTGAGAACTCAACAGCGTGCCGAAAGTCAGTGCCAAGTAATACCCCGTGTCGGGTTCTTCGGAGCTCGGCTGGGTTCCTTTGGTTGATTGACCCGAGTGTCAGCTCGGGGTCTCAGCCGGTTTCAAACATCTACGGAGAGTTTGATCCTGGCTCAGGACGAACGCTGGCGGCGTGCTTAACACATGCAAGTCGAACGGTGAACCTGCTTCGGTGGGGGATCAGTGGCGAACGGGTGAGTAACACGTGGGCAACCTGCCCCTGGCTCTGGGATAACTCCAAGAAATTGGGGCTAATACCGGATATGACTGCTGACCGCATGGTCTGGTGGTGGAAAGATTTATCGGCTGGGGATGGGCCCGCGGCCTATCAGCTTGTTGGTGGGGTAGTGGCCTACCAAGGCGACGACGGGTAGCCGGCCTGAGAGGGTGACCGGCCACACTGGGACTGAGACACGGCCCAGACTCCTACGGGAGGCAGCAGTGGGGAATATTGCGCAATGGGCGGAAGCCTGACGCAGCGACGCCGCGTGGGGGATGACGGCCTTCGGGTTGTAAACCTCTTTCAGCAGGGACGAAGCGGAAGTGACGGTACCTGCAGAAGAAGCACCGGCCAACTACGTGCCAGCAGCCGCGGTAATACGTAGGGTGCAAGCGTTGTCCGGAATTATTGGGCGTAAAGAGCTCGTAGGCGGTTTGTTGCGTCGGCTGTGAAATCCCGAGGCTCAACCTCGGGTCTGCAGTCGATACGAGCAAACTGGAGTGTTGCAGGGGAGACTGGAATTCCTGGTGTAGCGGTGAAATGCGCAGATATCAGGAGGAACACCGGTGGCGAAGGCGGGTCTCTGGGCAACAACTGACGCTGAGGAGCGAAAGCGTGGGGAGCGAACAGGATTAGATACCCTGGTAGTCCACGCCGTAAACGTTGGGCGCTAGGTGTGGGGCTCATTCCACGAGTTCCGTGCCGCAGCTAACGCATTAAGCGCCCCGCCTGGGGAGTACGGCCGCAAGGCTAAAACTCAAAGGAATTGACGGGGGCCCGCACAAGCGGCGGAGCATGTTGCTTAATTCGATGCAACGCGAAGAACCTTACCTAGGCTTGACATGCACGGAAATCTCCCAGAGATGGGGGGTCCGTAAGGGCCGTGCACAGGTGGTGCATGGTTGTCGTCAGCTCGTGTCGTGAGATGTTGGGTTAAGTCCCGCAACGAGCGCAACCCTCGTCCTATGTTGCCAGCACGTGATGGTGGGGACTCATAGGAGACTGCCGGGGTCAACTCGGAGGAAGGTGGGGATGACGTCAAATCATCATGCCCCTTATGTCTAGGGCTGCAAACATGCTACAATGGCCGGTACAAAGGGCTGCGATACCGTGAGGTGGAGCGAATCCCAAAAAGCCGGTCTCAGTTCGGATTGGGGTCTGCAACTCGACCCCATGAAGTTGGAGTCGCTAGTAATCGCAGATCAGCAACGCTGCGGTGAATACGTTCCCGGGCCTTGTACACACCGCCCGTCACGTCACGAAAGTCGGTAACGCCCGAAGCCGGTGGCCCAACCCTTGTGGAGGGAGCCGTCGAAGGCGGGATCGGCGATTGGGACGAAGTCGTAACAAGGTAGCCGTACCGGAAGGTGCGGCTGGATCACCTCCTTTCTAAGGAGCACTGGCCGCGCCCCGTGTGGGGGTGTGGTCCAGAGCTGTGCTCGGGCCGTGACGGTCGCCCACTACCGGGTGGCTGCTGGTGCCTGGTGACAGTGCTCGAGGGTGGAACGCTGACCAGTTCGGCCGGTGCCTGTCGGTCGCCGCTAGTACGGCTCCCCCTCTGGGGGTGGGTGTGGAACGTGGTGCCGGGTGGGTGGCTGGTCGTAGGCGCGCTGTTGGGTCCTGAGGGAGCGGGCCATCTCCTGCGGGGGGTGTGTCGTTGTCTTGGAGGTCAGGGCCTCCCTGTTCCTCATACCGTCGTGTCTCCGGGGGGTCGCGGGTCTGGTGGGGGCGTGTGGGGGGTGTCTGGTTGGTCGTTGAGAACTGCACAGTGGACGCGAGCATCTTTTTGACTCTGGTTAGCAGAGTTCTTGTAGGCCCGCACGATCGTCTCTCTTCCGGGGGTGGTTGTGCGGTGTTTTTGTGTGGCCAAGTTGTTAAGGGCGCACGGTGGATGCCTTGGCACCAGGAGCCGATGAAGGACGTAGGAGGCTGCGATAAGCCTCGGGGAGCTGTCAACCGAGCGTTGATCCGAGGATTTCCGAATGGGGGAACCCCGCACCAGTCATGTGGTGTGACCCGCGCTTGAACACATAGGGCGTGTGGAGGGAACGTGGGGAAGTGAAACATCTCAGTACCCACAGGAAGAGAAAACAACAGTGATTCCGTGAGTAGTGGCGAGCGAAAGCGGAGGTAGGCTAAACCGTTTGCATGTGATACCCGGCAGGGGTTGTGCAGGCGGGGTCGTGGGACCGTTCAGTTCCTTCTGCCGGAGGGACGGGGAGTGAGAAAGTGCATGTGTTAGTGGAAGGCCTCTGGAAGGGGTCGCCGTAGAGGGTGAGAGCCCCGTACACGAAAACTGTGCACCTCCCGAGCGTGTTCCCAGGTAGCACCGAGCCCGTGGAATTCGGTGTGAATCTGGCGGGACCACCCGCTAAGCCTGAATACTCCCTGGTGACCGATAGCGGACAAGTACCGTGAGGGAAAGGTGAAAAGTACCCCGGGAGGGGAGTGAAATAGTACCTGAAACCGTGTGCCTACAAGCCGTGAGAGCTCTTCGTCGTTTCGGCGGCGGGGGTGATTGCGTGCCTTTTGAAGAATGAGCCTGCGAGTTAGTGGTACGTGGCGAGGTTAACCCGTGGGGGGTAGCCGTAGCGAAAGCGAGTCCGAACAGGGCGAGTCAGTCGCGTGTCCTAGACCCGAAGCCGAGTGATCTACCCATGGCCAGGTTGAAGCGCGGGTAAGACCGCGTGGAGGACCGAACCCACCAGGGTTGAAAACCTGGGGGATGAGCTGTGGGTAGGGGTGAAAGGCCAATCAAACTCGGTGATAGCTGGTTCTCCCCGAAATGCATTTAGGTGCAGCGTCACGTGTTTCTTGCCGGAGGTAGAGCACTGGATGGCCGATGGGCCCCACAAGGTTACTGACGTCAACCAAACTCCGAATGCCGGTAAGTGAGAGCGTGGCAGTGAGACTGCGGGCGATAAGGTTCGTAGTCGAGAGGGAAACAGCCCAGATCATCGGCTAAGGCCCCTAAGCGTGTGCTAAGTGGAAAAGGATGTGGGATCGCAGAGACAACCAGGAGGTTGGCTTAGAAGCAGCCACCCTTGAAAGAGTGCGTAATAGCTCACTGGTCAAGTGGTTCCGCGCCGACAATGTAGCGGGGCTCAAGCACACCGCCGAAGCCGTGGCATTCACACAGACAACCCGCCGCCGGCCTTGGGTCGGCGGCCAGGTGTGTGGATGGGTAGGGGAGCGTCGTGCGGCCGTGGAAGCCACCGGGTGACCGAGTGGTGGAGGCCGCACGAGTGAGAATGCAGGCATGAGTAGCGAGAGGGGAGTGAGAACCTCCCCCGCCGGAAGACCAAGGGTTCCTGGGCCAGGCTAATCCGCCCAGGGTGAGTCGGGACCTAAGGCGAGGCCGACAGGCGTAGTCGATGGACAACGGGTTGATATTCCCGTACCCGCGAAGGAACGCCCATGCTGAACCCAGCGATGCTAACCGCCCGAACACCCGTGCCGGCTCTTTCGAGGGTCGTCGCGGGGACTAGCGCGGGACCCGGACTGGTAGTAGGCAAGCGATGGGGTGACGCAGGAAGGTAGTCCTACCGGTGAGTGGTAGTACCGGTGCAAGGGTGTGGCCCGCGGAGCAGGCAAATCCGTTCCGCACACAGGGTGAGGCCTGACGCATAGCCGAATGAGGCGAATGGGATGATCCTATGCTGCCGAGAAAAGCCTCTAGCGAGTTCCGAGCGGCCCGTACCCCAAACCAACTCAGGTGGTCAGGTAGAGAATACCGAGGCGATCGAGCGAACTGTGGTTAAGGAACTCGGCAAAATGCCCCCGTAACTTCGGGAGAAGGGGGGCCGGAGACCGTCAACACCCTCGCGGTGGGCAGCGGTAGCCGGCCGCAGAGACCAGTGAGAAGCGACTGTTTACTAAAAACACAGGTCCGTGCGAAGTCGTAAGACGATGTATACGGACTGACGCCTGCCCGGTGCTGGAACGTTAAGGGGACGGGTCAGCCGCAAGGCGAAGCTCAGAACTCAAGCGCCAGTAAACGGCGGTGGTAACTATAACCATCCTAAGGTAGCGAAATTCCTTGTCGGGTAAGTTCCGACCTGCACGAATGGCGTAACGACTTCTCGGCTGTCTCAACCACAGGCTCGGCGAAATTGCACTACGAGTAAAGATGCTCGTTACGCGCGGCAGGACGGAAAGACCCCGGGACCTTTACTATAGCTCGATATTGGTGTTCGGTTCGGCTTGTGTAGGATAGGTGGGAGACTGTGAAGCGGGCACGCCAGTGTCGGTGGAGTCGCCGTTGAAATACCACTCTGGTCGAATTGGATGTCTAACCTCGGTCCGTGATCCGGATCAGGAACAGTGTCAGGTGGGTAGTTTAACTGGGGCGGTTGCCTCCCAAAATGTAACGGAGGCGCCCAAAGGTTCCCTCAGCCTGGTTGGCAATCAGGTGTCGAGTGCAAGTGCACAAGGGAGCTTGACTGTGAGACCGACGGGTCGAGCAGGAGCAAAGCTGGGACTAGTGACCCGGCACCGGCATGTGGAAGCGGTGTCGCTCAACGGATAAAAGGTACCCCGGGGATAACAGGCTGATCTTCCCCAAGAGTCCATATCGACGGGATGGTTTGGCACCTCGATGTCGGCTCGTCGCATCCTGGGGCTGGAGTAGGTCCCAAGGGTTGGGCTGTTCGCCCATTAAAGCGGTACGCGAGCTGGGTTTAGAACGTCGTGAGACAGTTCGGTCCCTATCCGCCGTGCGCGTAAGAGACTTGAGAAGAGCTGTCCCTAGTACGAGAGGACCGGGACGGACGAACCTCTGGTGTGCCAGTTGTACCGCCAGGTGCACTGCTGGTTGGCTACGTTCGGCAGGGATAACCGCTGAAAGCATCTAAGCGGGAAGCTCGCTTCAAGATGAGGTCTCTCACCGGGACAACCGGGTAAGGCCCCCGCCCAGACCAGCGGGTTGATAGGCCGGAAGTGGAAGCACCGCAAGGTGTGCAGCTGACCGGTACTAACAGGCCGAGGACTTGACCACACACCCCCACCCCGGGTGGGGCAAGAACACCTAGTCAAGTCACAACAAGAAGAAAGTCGCGTCCACTGTGCGGTTCTGAACCACCAACCATCCCGGTTCCCCACCGGAGGTGTGAGGACATGTTCACAGCGTTACGGCGGCCATGGCGAGAGGGAAACGCCCGGCAACATTCCGAACCCGGAAGCTAAGCCTCTCAGCGCCGATGGTACTGCCCCGGAGACGGGGTGGGAGAGTAGGACGCCGCCGGACAACCATTCCGAAAGGGCCCCAGCCACCAGGCTGGGGCCCTTCGCATTTCCCCAAGCTCAGCGCCGGCGCGGTTCCCTCGCCGTCGCGCCGACGTTGTCGTCCAGCCACACGTTCAGCGGGCGCAGGTCCCGCCAGGCGTCGCGGACCGCGTCGAGCACCTGCCGCGTGTGCAGCCACTCGGTGGGCTCCCACGTCCGCGAGGCGTACAGGGACTTGTGCTTGAGGAGCTCCACCCGCGGCGCATCCGCGACATGGCCCGCCGGGACGCGGGTGAGCCGTTCACCCTCGATCTCCCAGCCGGAGCCCGCCAGACGGGCGACCTCCTGCTCCAGCCGCGGCCCCTGCACGTCGTCGGCCACAGCGCGCCGGTACCGCGCCACCTGGTCGGACTCCAGCCGCCAGCAGCCGCCCGACACCCGCAACCCGTCGGCCGAGATCTGCACGTACCAGGCCCCGCAGCCGCCCTCGGGGTGGACGACCGCGCCCTGGTGCGTCTTGTAGGGCGTCTTGTCGTTGCTGAAGCGCACGTCCCGGTACGGGCGGAAGACCTTGGCGGGCCCGAACTCGGGCGCCAGCTCATCTGTCAGGGAGACGATGGGCGCCTTCACGTGCGCGTCGTAGGCCGCCTTGTTGCGCGTCCAGTACGTCTTGGTGTTGTCCGCCTCCAGGCCCTCGTAGAAGACCAGCCCCTCGTCCGGAAACCCCTCGAAGCTCACGGCGCCCCCTCGTCGGCCGTCGTGTCGAGCAGGGCGTGCCAGCGGATCTCCCGCAACGGTGCCCCACCGGTCTCCAGCGTCCGTGCCCAGCCGTCCGGCGCCCAGCCGGCCGACTCGTAGAACCCCGCCGATACCCGGTCCTCCTCGAGCAGCCAGGTCTGCAGGCGGGCGGCGCCGCTGCCGTGGGCCAGGTCGGCGACCGCCGCGAGCAGCCGGCTGCCATGGCCCCGGCGTCCCCACCGTGGTTCGACCAGGAGCGTCGAGAGCTCGGAGGTGGGCCCCGCAGGGTCGGGCCGCTCGCCACCGGGCAGCTCGGGCGGCTCGTAGGCCGCGAAGCCGACGACGGTGTTCCGCTCCAGCGCGACGAGCACGCCGTGCCCCGGCGTCGGCGGGGCCGTCACCGCGCGCCGCCAGCTCGTCTCGGCGGCCTCGGCGTCCCATTCGTCCAGCACCGCTGCCGGCAGCACCGCGCGATAGGCCGTCCGCCAGGTGACCACCTGGATCCGGGCGATCTCCGCGGCGTCCTCGGGAAGGGCAGGCCGGACCGACGCGTCCGCCGTCCCGGTCAGGCGGGGGAACGGCGAGGTCGGGTCCACGCGGGAAGCCTAGGTCGGCCGGGGAGGCGCCGACCGACCACTCCGCCCCGGATGCTGCAATCGACCGGTGACCGCCACCGCACCCCGCGCCTCCGCTGGTGCGACCGAAGCGCCCGACCGCCCCGTCACCATGGGCGTCCTCGTGGCGCTGGGGACGGTCTACCTGGTCTGGGGGTCCACCTACCTCGCGATCAAGTACGTGGTGGAGGGCGGCCTCCCGCCGTTCGTCGCCATGGGCGCCCGCTTCCTCCTCGCGGGCCTGGTGTTGACGGTCCCGCTGCTGCTCGTCCGGGGGCCGGCGGTGTTCGCCATGACCCGGGCGCAGCTGATCACCGCGTCGGTCTGCGGCCTGTTCCTGCTCGTGGGCGGCAACGGACTGGTCGCCGTCGCGGAGCAGGACGTCGACTCCGGACTGGCTGCGCTGCTCATCGCGGGCACGCCGCTGTGGGTGGTGCTGCTGCGAGCGGCCCTGCGCGACCGGCCCTCCGTCGCAACCGTCGCCGGCCTGCTGCTCGGCCTCGTCGGTGTCGCCCTGCTCCTGCTGCCGGGCGTCCAGGGAGCGGCCCGGCTCGGCCCACTCCTCCTGGTCTGTCTGTCGTCGTTCCTCTGGTCCTGCGGGACGGTGCTGGCGACCCGGCGCCCGATGCCCGCCGATCCCTTCGTCAGCACCGTCGTGGAGATGGCCGTCGGGGGCACGACGATGGTGCTGCTCGGCTCGGTCGGCGGGGAGTGGGGCCGGCTCGACCTCGGCCGCACGGAGCCGTCGTCCTGGATCGCCTTCGGGTACCTGGTCCTCGTCGGCAGCGTCGTGGGCTACAGCGCCTACGTGTGGCTCCTGGCGAGGGCTCCGCTCTCCCTGGCCACCACCTATGCCTACGTCAACCCCGCGGTGGCGGTGGCGCTGGGTGCGCTGTTCCTGTCCGAGCCGCTGACCTCGAACGTGCTCATCGGCGGCGCCGTCATCATCGCCGCCGTCGCCTGGGTGATCACCGCAGAGTCGCGGTCCCGGCGCCGGCCGTTGCCCGGCCGGGAGGCCGGCGCGCCTCCGGTCGAACCGACCTGAGTCCCCGCACAGCGGGCGGGATGTCACACCCTCCGGGCACGATCATGAACCGTGAGCGCTCCTGAGCGGCTGCCGGCAGCCCTGGCCCGGCGCATCGCGCTGGCCGCACAGGGCTTCGCCGACCCTCGCCCCGGCTCGGGTGCGGGCGTCCGGCAGCTGCGGCGGTTGGTCGAACGGTTGGCGGTCGTGCAGATCGACTCGGTCAACGTGCTCTCGCGGGCGCACTACCTGCCGGCCTTCAGCCGGCTGGGCGACTACCCGCGCGCCGCGCTCGACGACCTGACCGCCCGGCGGCATGTGGTGTTCGAGTACTGGGCCCACGAGGCGTCGTTCCTCCCGGTCCGCCTGCACCCGTTCCTCCGCTGGCGCATGGCGGCGGCCGAGCAGCACGCCTGGGGCAACATAGTGCAGCTGCAGCGGGAGCGACCCGGATACGTCGCGGAGGTGCTCGACCGGGTGCGGGCGGCCGGTCCGCTCAAGGCCAGTGACCTCGACGAGCCCCGGCCCGACCGGCCGGGCGCCATGTGGAACTGGCACGCCGGCAAGGTGGCCCTGGAATGGCTCTTCTTCACCGGAGCCATCACCGCGACGCACCGGACGACCGCGTTCGAGAAGGTCTACGACCTCACCGAGCGGGTGCTGCCGGCCGCGGTCCTCGAGACGCCGACGCCGGAACCGGCCGAGGCCGTCCGCGAACTGGTGCGCACGGCCGCCCGGGCCCTCGGCGTCGCGACCGAGCGTGACCTGCGCGACTACTTCCGGCTGCGGCCGGAGGCAGCACGGCTGGCCATCGCCGAGCTGTCCGACGCCGGCGAACTGCAACCGGTGGAGGTCCCCGGCTGGGGCGCTCCGGCGTGGCTCGATCCGCAGGCGCGTCGGCCGCGGTGGATCCGGGCGCGGGCGCTGCTCAGCCCGTTCGACTCGCTGATCTGGGAGCGCCCGCGGGTCGCGCGCATCTTCGACTTCCACTACCGCATCGAGATCTACACGCCCGCCGCCAAGCGGGTGCACGGCTACTACGTGCTGCCCTTCCTCCTCGGCGACGAGATCGTCGGTCGCGTGGACCTCAAGGCCGACCGGAAGGACGGCGTCCTGCGCGTGCAGGCCGCCCACGCCGAGGAGGGCGTCGATCGGGCGGTGGTCGCCGCGGAGCTGCGCGACGAGCTGCGGCTCATGGCCGACTGGCTGCAGCTGGACGACGTCGTCGTCGCCGACCGTGGTGATCTCGCGCCGGACTGCCTCCGCGCGGGGCTCACGCCGGCGTGACGCCGGCCAGGCGGGCGACGACCGCCAGGCCCGCGGGCTGCCCGGGCCAGTGCCGGGCCAGGGCGTCCGCTCCTGCGCCCCGCACCACCGAGCGCAGCGCCCAGGCCACGACCACGACGTCGTCGGCGTAGCCCAGTACCGGGATGACGTCGGGCACCAGGTCGATCGGCATCACCAGGTAGCCCAGCAGGAGCCACAGCCGGACGCGCACACCCCGCGGCAGCGACCCGTCCGCGGCCAGGCGGCGGACCAGCCGGACCACGTCGGGCAGCAGGCGCAGCGCGTCGCGGGCGGTCACCTCGTCGGTCCTGGCGCGCCACAGCAGGGCCAGCAGCAGGAGCCACAGCAGGAGCAGCCCACCGACGACGGCGACCAGGAGACGCCACCAGTCCACGCAGCCAGTCTGCCGGGTCGGCCGCCGTAGGCTCGGCGACGTGCCCGAGATCGTCCCGCTCAAGGTCCAGGTCATCGCCCAGACGCAGTTCACGCCGCCGGACGACGTCCCCTGGGAGGCCGACGCCGAAGGCGGCCAGGCCCTCGCGGAGTTCGCCGGCCGGGCGTGCTACCAGTCCTGGACCAAGCCGAACCCGGCCACCGCCACCAACGCCGGCTACCTCCGGCACATCCTCGAGGTCGGTCACCTCTCGGTGCTCGAGCACGCCACGGTCAGCATGTACCTGACCGGGGTTTCCCGATCCCTGACCCACGAGCTGATCCGGCACCGGCACTTCTCCTACAGCCAGCTCTCGCAGCGCTACGTCCCCGAGCGGGACGCCGCCCTCGTCGAGCCCGCCGTCATCGCCGAGGACCCGGAGCTCCACGAGCGGTTCCTCGCCGCCGCCGACGCCGCGCTCACCGCGTACGACGACCTGCTCGAGGGGCTCGAGAAACGGTTCGCCGACGTTCCCAACGCCACCCTCCGTCGCAAGCAGGCCCGGCAGGCCGCCCGCTCGGTCCTGCCCAACGCGACCGAGACCCGCATCGTCGTCACCGGCAACTACCGCGCCTGGCGGCACTTCATCGCCATGCGGGCCAGCGAGCACGCCGACGTCGAGATCCGCGAGCTCGCGGTCGCCTGCCTGCGCGAGCTCCAGCGGGTGGCCCGCAACGCGTTCGGCGACTTCCGGATCAGCGCGCTCGCCGACGGCACCGAGGTGGCCGCCAGCCCGCTGGTCGGGGAGGGCTGAGGCGGCTGTGACGAGCGGTGCCGGCGCTCCCGCGACGTCGGTGCCCGAACGTAGTCTCGGCGCGTGACACCGATCGACACCCAGTACGAGGACCTCCTGCGGCGCATCCTCGAGCAGGGCACGCCGAAGCAGGACCGCACCGGCACCGGCACCGTCAGCCTCTTCGGCGAGCGGCTGCGCTACGACCTCTCCGAGCGCTTCCCGCTGGTGACGACGAAGAAGGTGCACTTCAAGTCCATCGCCGTCGAACTGCTGTGGTTCCTGCGCGGCGACAGCAACGTGGGCTGGCTGCGCGACAACGGCGTCACCATCTGGGACGAGTGGGCCTCGCCCGACGGCGAACTCGGGCCGGTGTACGGCGTCCAGTGGCGGTCCTGGCCCACGCCCGACGGCGGCCACATCGACCAGATCTCGACCCTGCTCGACACCCTCCGGTCCGACCCCGACTCCCGCCGCATGATCGTGTCCGCCTGGAACGTGGCCGCCCTGCCCGACATGGCCCTGGCGCCCTGCCATGCCTTCTTCCAGTTCTACGTCGCCGACGGCAAGCTCTCCTGCCAGCTCTACCAGCGCAGCGCCGACATGTTCCTCGGGGTCCCGTTCAACATCGCGAGCTATGCGCTGCTCACCCGCATGGTCGCCGACCAGGTCGGGCTGGCCCCCGGCGACTTCGTCTGGGTCGGCGGCGACTGCCACATCTACCGCAACCACACCGCGCAGGTGACCGAGCAGCTCTCCCGCGAGGTGCTGCCGTTCCCGACGCTGGAGGTGGCGTCGGCAGCGTCGCTGTTCGACTACACGTACGAGCACTTCACGGTGCACGACTACCAGCACCACCCGGCGATCCGGGCGGCAGTGGCGGTGTGAGCGTCGGACTGGTCTGGGCGCAGGCCCGCGGCGGCGTGATCGGCGTCGACGGCGGGCTGCCGTGGCACCTGCCCGAGGACCTCGCGCTGTTCAGGCGACTCACGACGGGCTCCACCGTCGTCATGGGCCGGCGCACCTGGGAGTCGCTGCCCGCGCGGTTCCGCCCACTTCCCGGCCGCACCAACGTCGTCCTCACCTCCGACCGCGGCTGGACGGCGGACGGCGCCCGGACGGCCACGTCGGTGCCGCAGGTCCTCGGCGAGCACGACGCGTTCTGGGTGATCGGCGGCGGCACCGTCTACGCCGAGTTCCTGCCGCACGCCGACCGGGCCGTGGTGACCGACGTCGACCTGTCCGTCGACGGTGACACCTGGGCGCCGGGCCTCGACGACGGCTGGCGGCTCGAGCAGCGGACCCCCGCCGACGGGTGGACGACGTCGTCCACGGGCCTGCGGTTCGCGGTGTCGGAGTACGTGCGGTCCGCGGCTCGGTAGATTCGCACCATGACCACCGACCCCGCCCGGCCGTTCGGGCGCGTGCTCACCGCGATGGTGACCCCGCTCGCCGAGGACGGGTCGATCGACCTCGCCGGTGCCCAGGAGCTCGCGGCGCACCTGGTCGACCGGCAGTCCCACGACGGCCTGGTCGTCATGGGCACGACCGGTGAGGCCCCGACGATGAGCGACGGCGAGCAGCACGCCGTCCTCGAGGCGGTGATGGACGCCGTGGGTGACCGCGCCACCGTGGTCGCCGGCGTCGGCACGTACGACACGGCGCACTCCATCGAGCGGGCGCGATCGGCAGCGGAGCTGGGCGTGCACGGCCTGCTGGCGGTCACCCCGTACTACAACCGGCCGCCCCAGGCCGGCCTGCTCCGTCACTTCACCGCGATCGCCGACGCCACCGACCGCCCGGTGATGCTCTACGACATCCCGCCCCGGTCGATCGTGCCGATCCAGGTCGACACGCTCGTCCGGCTGGCCGAGCACCCGCGGATCGTGGCCGTGAAGGACGCCAAGGGCAACCTCGGGGACGTCGCGTGGACCCTCGCCCGCACCGACCTCGCGTACTACAGCGGCGAGGACATGCTCAACCTCCCGCTGCTGGCGATGGGCGCCGTCGGTGTGGTCAGCGTCGTCGGCCACCTGGTCGGCCCGCGGCTCGCGGAGCTGATCGCCGCCGTCGAGTCCGGCGACCTGGTCAAGGCGCGCGCGGTCAACGAGAGCCTCCTGCCGGTCTACACCGGGGTGATGGGCGGCGGCCAGGGCGCGATGATGATCAAGGCCGCTCTGAACGCGATGGGCCTGCCGTCCGGGCCGGTGCGCCCGCCGCTGGTCGACGCGACACCCGAGGAGCTGGCCCGGCTCCGGACCGACCTGGCGGCCGGGGGTGTCGCGCTGTGAGCGAGCTCGCGAGCTCACCGATGAGCACAGCAGCTGCGCGAACGCGGCCGACGAGCGCCGGCGAGGAGGACTCGTGAGCGGTCAGGTGACGCAGCCGCACTTGGACCTGAAGGCCCCGCCGCCGCTGCCCGAGGGCGGCCTCCGGGTCATGGCGCTCGGCGGCCTGGGCGAGATCGGCCGCAACATGGCGGTTCTCGAGTTCGACGGGCAGCTGCTGGTCATCGACTGCGGCGTGCTGTTCCCCGAGGCCGAGCAGCCGGGCGTCGACCTGATCCTCCCCGACTTCGGGGTCATCGAGCACCGCCTCGACGATATCACCGCCGTCGTCCTGACCCACGGGCACGAGGACCACATCGGGGCTCTGCCCTACCTGCTGCGGCTGCGCGGCGACATCCCGCTCGTCGGGTCCCGGTTCACCCTCGCGCTGGTCGCCGCCAAGCTGCGCGAGCACCGCATCGACCCGACGCTGGTCGAGGTCGCGGCGGGCGACGACCACCTGGTCGGGCCGTTCCACTGCGAGTTCATCTCGGTCAACCACTCGATCCCCGACGCCCTGGCGGTCGCCGTGCACACGCCCGCCGGCGTGCTCGTGCACACCGGCGACTTCAAGATGGACCAGCTGCCGCTGGACGGCGTCCTCACCGACCTGGGCGCCTTCGCCCGGCTCGGCATGAGCGGCATCGACCTGCTGCTGTCGGACTCGACGAACGCCGAGGTCCCCGGCTTCGTGACCCCCGAACGCTCGATCGGCCCCGTGCTCGAGGACGTCTTCGCCCGGGCCACCCAGCGGCTGATCGTCTCCAGCTTCGCCAGCCACGTGCACCGCATCCAGCAGGTCCTCGACGCCGCGCAGATGCATCGCCGCAAGGTCGCCTTCGTCGGCCGGTCGATGGTCCGCAACATGGGCGTCGCCCGCGACCTCGGCCTGCTCCGGGTCGCTCCCGGCCTGATGGTGTCCCTGGACGAGGCTGCCGCCATGCCGCCCGAGCAGGTGGTGCTGGTCAGCACCGGTTCCCAGGGCGAGCCGCTCTCGGCGCTGGGCCGCATGGCCCGTGGCGAGCACCACCAGGTCACCATCGAGTCCGGCGACACCGTGGTCCTGGCCTCGTCCCTGGTGCCGGGCAACGAGACCGCCGTGTACAAGGTGATCAACGGGTTGGCCCGCCTCGGCGCCACCGTCGTGCACAAGGAGACGGCGCGGGTGCACGTGTCCGGCCACGCGCCGG
Organism: Blastococcus sp. PRF04-17; assembly: GCF_023016265.1. GTDB lineage: Bacteria > Actinomycetota > Actinomycetes > Mycobacteriales > Geodermatophilaceae > Blastococcus_B. The sequence goes on from NZ_CP095412.1 coordinate 4,352,558, forward strand.
CCGGCGAGCTGCGCACCCTGCTCAACGTCGCCAAGCCGCGCTACCTCATGCCGGTGCACGGCGAGTGGCGCCACCTGCGGGCGCACGCCGCGCTGGCGCTGGAGACCGGCATGACGCGCGACCAGGTGCTGTTGGCCGAGGACGGCGTGGTGGTCGACCTGGTCGACGGCAAGGCGGCCATCGTGGGCAGCGTGCCGATCGGCGACGTCTACGTCGACGGGCTCAACGTCGGCGACGTGGGGGAGGAGTCGCTGCAGGCCCGGCGCATCCTCGGCGACGAGGGCTTCGTGGCCCTCACCGTCGTCATCGAGCTCTCCACGCGGACCATCGTGCGGGACCTGCACCTGTCCACCCGCGGGTTCTCCGACGACCCCGGTGCCTTCGACGGGGCCCTGCAGCTGGTCGAGGAGAACCTCAAGCGGGCCCTCGAGGACGACGACGTCGACCCGCACCGGCTCTCGCAGGTCATCCGCCGCACCATCGGCAAGTGGGTGTCGGACACCTACCGCCGCCGGCCGATGATCATCCCGACGGTCCTCGAGGTCTGACGGAGGCGCGGAGCGCAGGACACCGGCCGCCAGGGCTCCGCTACCGGATGACCTCGATCGGCTCGATCCGCTCGTCGGCAGGGAGCTGGAAGCCCCACACCTGGGCGTAGAACGACAGCTCGCCGTCCAGGGCCGCACGGATGTTCTCCGCCCGACGGAAGCCGTGCTGCTCACCGGGGAACAGCAGGTAGGCGTGCGGCACGCCCTTGGCCCGCAGCGCCGCCACGATCGCCTCGGCCTGGTCCGGCGGCACCACGGCGTCCTCCTCGCCCTGGAAGACCGCGAGCGGGGTGTCGAGGGCGTCGACGTGGTTGATCGGGGAGCGCTGCGCGTACACGTCGGCACCGTCGGGCCACGGGGCTACGAGGCCGTCGAGGTAGCGCGACTCGAACTTGTGCGTCTCGGCAGCGAGTGCGCCGAGGTCGGCGACTCCGTAGTGGCTGGCCCCTGCGGAGAAGACGCCCGGTCGCATGGTGAGCGCGGCGAGCGTCGTGTAGCCGCCCGCCGAGCCGCCGCGGATGGCCATGCGGGCCGGGTCCACCCGTCCGCTGTCGGCCAGGAAGCGGGCGCAGGCCACCACGTCGTCGAGGTCCACGACGCCCCAGCGCCCCTTCAGCGCCTCGCGGTACCGCCGTCCGTAGCTGGTAGAGCCGCGGTAGTCGACGTCGGCGACGCAGAACCCGCGCGAGGTCCAGTACTGGACCTCGAGATTCAGTACGGGGACGGCGTTGGCCGTTGGCCCGCCGTGCACCACCACCATGAGCGGCGGGAGAGCACCGGACGCCGGGACCTGTGGGTTCGTCGGCGGGTAGACCAGCGCGTGGGCCCGGTCGATGCCGGTGCCCCGGTCCTCGGTCGGGAAGGTCACGTGCTCGGGCACGGAGAACCACGCCGGGTTCAACCCCAGGTCCCGGGCCGGCCGGAGGACATCGAACTGCCCGCCGTCCACGTCGACCCGCAGCACGACGGGCTCGGTGGTCGGGCTCGCCGCCACGCACACGACCGACCCGCCCTGTGCGGTCACGTAGCGGAAGACCGTGAACGGCAGGTCGAGCGCGCGCACGCCGCGGTCCTCGACGACGCCCAGCCGGTCGCCGCCCGCGCCGCTGTAGGCGACGACCGGGCGGCCGTCGTCCAGCAGTGCGTAGCGGCTGGCCCCGAACACCCACTGCGGTCCGGCGATGTCGCTGCCCACGTCGAGGGCCAGTTCGATCCCACCGTGCGGATGACGGCGGTACAGCGACCAGCGGTCGGTGCGGTCGCACAGGAACCACAGGCTCCCGTCGGTGCCCCACACCGGCTGGACGACGGACTCGCCGGGCCCGCCCGCGACGACCGTGTCGGTTCCGTCGGGTCCGCGGACGACGAGTCCTGCTGCGTCCCAGGGCATGTGCGGGTGGTTCCACTGCAGCCAGGCGAGGTGCCGGCCGTCGGGGGAGGGACGGGGATCGCTCACGAAGTCCGGTCCGCTCACGAGGACCTCGGCCTCGCCGTCGGCGGTGATCCGCACGATCTCGTTCACGACCTCGCTCGCACCGCTTCCCTCCGGGTGGTGCTCACGCACGGCCAGCACGCCCAGCGGGGTCGCCGTGACGTCGGCGTACCGGAGCCCGGCCGGCACGGCCGGCTCCGGCGTGACCGGCTGCGGGGCACCGGCTCCCGGGGCGAGCCGGTACAGCCGCTGGTCGGAGAACTCGGTGAACCACAGCGTCCCGGCCGACACAGTCCAGGCGCCGCCGCCGTACTCGTGCACCCGGGTGCGCGCGTTCCACGGCGGCGCCAGCACGTCGGCCACCGTGCCGTCGGCCGAGCGCCGGACGATCACCGAGCGACCGCCCTCGGCCGGCCGGGACTCCGACCACCACACGTCGGCCCCGTCCACGAGCACCTCGCCGAGCCGGGCCGCGGCCCGGACGACGAGCTCCGACGTGATCGGGCTGGGCCAGCTGCCAGGGGGAGCGGGATCATGTCTGTGACGTTAGGGGCTGGATCACCTGCCCGGGACACGAGCTCCGGCCTGCCCGATCCGGGCGCCGAAGGCGATTACCGTCCGACACATGCCTGCCCGCACCACGTCGAACCGTCGGCCGGCGTCCCCACGCAGCCGCTCCGGATCGACGGCTGCGAGCAAGAAGCGTCCGGCCGCCAAGCGCTCCACCAACCGCCGTCCCCCCGCCCGGAAGAACAACTCCGGAGGGCTGTGGGGAGTGATCAGCGGCGGCTGGAACCTGCTGGCCCGCGGCGCCGGCGGACTCGCCCGCTCCGTCGCCCGCCCGGAGGAGGCCGAACCGCTGGCTCCCGAGCACCGCCGCGACGGTGTGGGCCTGGCGGTGCTCGGCCTGGCGATCGTCCTGGGCGCGGCCGCCTGGAGCAACGGCATCGGCCCGGTGGGCCTCGGTCTGGCGCAGGGCGTCCGCTGGATCGTCGGGTCGCTGGTCATGGTGCTGCCCGTCGTCCTGTTCTTCGCGGCCATCCGGCTGCTCCGCCGCGGACCGCGACCCGAGGCGCGCGGCCGGCTGGCCATCGGCTGGCTGTGCACCGTGGCGTCCGTGCTCGGCATCGCGCACGTCCTCGGCACGCCGGCGGACCCGCAGGCCGGGCGGCCGGGCTCCGGCGGGCTGGTCGGCTGGGCCGTCGGCACGCCGCTGACGGCCGGCATCGGCAGCGTCGTCACCGTCGCCCTGCTCGCCCTGCTGGCCTTCTTCGGACTGCTCGTCATCACCGCGACACCGGTCCACCAGATCCCCGAGCGGCTGCGCGAGCTGACCGACCGGCTCCTGGGCCGGAACGAGTACGACGACTACGACGAGGAGTACGACGAGGAGGACGACGAGGAGGCGGCGCCGACCGGGCGCCGCGGCCGCCGCAAGCTGTCGGAGGACCTGCTCACCACCGGGCCCATCGACCACGCCGCCTTCGACGCCGCGCCCGAGGCGACCCGCACCACCGAGGGCGAGCACACCGAGCTGCGCGCCCCCACGCCGCGCCCGCCGGTGGAGGACCGCACCGCGCCGCCGGAGGACCTGCCGCCGATCACCGAGCCCGAGCAGCTGTCCATCCAGCCGGTCGCCGGCAACTACGTGCTGCCCTCGCTGACCATCCTCCGGCCGGGCACGCCGCCGCGGGCGCGGTCGAAGTCCAACGACGTCGCCATCGAGGCGATCACCGGCGTCCTCGAGCAGTTCAACGTCGACGCCGCGGTCACCGGCTTCACCCGTGGCCCGACGGTCACCCGCTACGAGGTCGAGCTCGGCCAGGGCGTGAAGGTCGAGAAGATCACCGCGCTGACCAAGAACCTCGCCTACGCGGTGGCCAACGACAACATCCGGATCCTCGCGCCCATCCCCGGCAAGTCGGCGGTGGGCGTCGAGGTGCCCAACACCGACCGCGAGACCGTGTCGCTGGGCGACGTCATGCGCTCGCAGGCGGCCAAGCAGGACCCGCACCCGATGCTGGTCGGGCTCGGCAAGGACATCGAGGGCGGGTTCGTCTGCGCCAACCTGGCGAAGATGCCCCACCTGCTCGTCGCCGGCGCCACCGGTGCCGGCAAGTCCAGCTGCATCAACTCGCTGCTGACCTCGCTGCTCCTGCGTGCCGCGCCCGAGCAGCTGCGGATGATCCTGGTCGACCCGAAGATGGTCGAGCTGACGCCCTACGACGGCATCCCGCACCTGATCACGCCGATCATCACCGACCCGAAGAAGGCAGCCACCGCGCTGGCCTGGCTGGTCGAGGAGATGGAGCAGCGCTACCAGGACATGCGGGCGACCGGCGTCCGGCACATCGACGACTTCAACCGCAAGGTGGAGAAGGGCGAGATCACCGCACCGCCCGGCAGCGAGCGGGTCTACCAGCCCTACCCGTACATCCTCACCATCGTCGACGAGCTCGCCGACCTGATGATGGTGGCGCCCCGGGACGTCGAGGAGTCGATCGTCCGCATCACGCAGAAGGCCCGTGCCGCCGGCATCCACCTCGTGCTCGCGACCCAGCGACCGTCGGTCGACGTGGTCACCGGCCTGATCAAGGCCAACGTGCCCTCGCGGCTGGCGTTCTCGACCTCCAGCCTCACCGACAGCCGGGTCATCCTCGACCAGCCGGGTGCGGAGAAGCTGATCGGCATGGGCGACGCGCTGTTCCTCCCGATCGGCGCCGGCAAGCCCATGCGCGTGCAGGGCGCCTACGTCTCGGACACCGAGATCGAGGCGGTCGTCGAGTTCACCAAGCGGCAGGCCGAGCCCGAGTACCGGGAAGAGGTCTTCACCGCCGCGGCCGGCGAGAAGAAGGAGATCGACGAGGACATCGGCGGTGACCTCGACCTGCTCGTGCAGGCCGTCGAGCTGATCGTCACCAGCCAGTTCGGGTCGACGTCCATGCTGCAGCGCAAGCTGCGGGTGGGCTTCGCGAAGGCCGGCCGGCTCATGGACCTCATAGAGAGCCGCGGCATCGTCGGCCCCTCCGAGGGTTCCAAGGCCCGTGACGTCCTCATCAAGCCCGACGAGCTGGAATCGGTGCTGTTCACCCTGCGGGGTGGCGGGGGAGAAGGCTGAGACGCCTGCCACCGTCCCGCAACGGGCGAGCCGGCCCGCGCCGACTACGATGGGCACGGTGACCGTCGTGCCCCGCCCTGCCCGGAAAGTGGCGGTGCTGACCCTCGGCTGCGCGCGCAACGAAGTCGACTCCGAGGAGCTCGCCGGCCGGCTGGCCGCCGACGGCTACGACCTGGTGGACGACGCCGAGGGTGCCGACGCGGTCCTCGTGAACACCTGCGGGTTCATCGAGAACGCCAAGAAGGACTCGGTCGACGCGATCCTGGCGGCCACGGACTCCGGCGCCTCCGTGGTGGCGGTGGGCTGCATGGCCGAGCGCTACGGCTCCGAGCTGGCCGGCGCGCTGCCCGAGGCCACGGTGCTCGGCTTCGACGACTACGCCGCGATCGGCGACCGGTTGGACGACGTCCTGGCCGGCCGCCCGCTCGTGCCGCACACCCCGCGCGACCGGCGCACGCTGCTGCCGATCAGCCCGGTGCAACGGTCGGCCGCCACCGCCGCCGCGGACGCCCCCGTCATCCCCGGCCACGACTGGCTCCGCCGGAAGCGCCTCGCCTCCGGCCCCACCGCGGCGCTGAAGCTGGCGTCGGGCTGCGACCGGCGCTGCGCGTTCTGCGCCATCCCGGCGTTCCGCGGCGCGTTCGTCTCCCGCCCGCCGGCCGAGGTGCTCGGCGAGGCGCAGTGGCTGGCCGCCCAGGGCGTGCGGGAGCTGGTGCTGGTCAGCGAGAACTCGACGTCCTACGGCAAGGACATCGGCGATCTCCGCTCGCTGGAGAGGCTGCTGCCGCAGCTGGCCGCGGTCGAGGGCATCGCCCGGATCCGGGTGGCCTACCTGCAGCCGGCCGAGCTCCGGCCGGGCCTGCTCGAGGTCATCGCGGGCACGGACGGGGTGGCTCCCTACTTCGACCTGTCCTTCCAGCACTCCTCGCCGACCCTGCTCCGCCGGATGCGGCGCTTCGGCGGCACCGACGACTTCCTCGCCCTGATCGACCGGGCGCGCTCCCTCGCGCCGCGGGCGGCTCCGGACCAACGTCATCCTCGGCTTCCCCGGGGAGACCGAGGACGACGTCGCCGAGCTCGAGCGATTCCTCGTCGAGGGCCGCCTGGACGCCGTCGGCGTCTTCGGCTACTCCGACGAGGAGGGCACCGAGGCGACCGGGCTGCCCGGCAAGCTCGACCAGACGGAGATCGACGTCCGGGTGCGCCGCATCACCGATCTGGTCGAGGAGCTCACCGCGCAGCGGGCCGAGGAACGCATCGGGGAGCGCGTCGAGGTGCTGCTCACCGAGGACCTCGCCGACACCGAAGGTCCCGGGGTCTGGCTCGGGCACGCGGCGCACCAGGACCCCGACGCCGACGGCACCACGACGGTGGCCGGGGTGCCGCGGGGAACCGCCACGGGACAACTCGTCGACGCCGAGGTGGTGGGCACGGAGGGCATCGACCTCCTCGCGCGGGCGCTGGTGGCGGCGATCACTCCGGCCGGGCGGTGATCGGGGTGACCGACGTCGCCCCGGACCCTGCCGCGACACCGCCGCAGTCGGCGAAGCTGGTCAACCTCCCGAACGCGCTCACCGTCCTGCGGCTGGCCCTGGTGCCGGTCTTCGCCGTCCTCCTGCTCCAGCACAGCGGCCTGGACGACGCGGACCGGTACTGGGCCACGCTGGTCTTCGCCACCGCGATCATCACCGACCGCTACGACGGGATGATCGCCCGCAGGACCGGCCAGGTCACCGAGTTCGGCAAGCTGGCCGACCCGATCGCCGACAAGGCGCTGACCGGCACGGCGCTGGTGGCGCTGTCGATCCTTGCCCTGCTCCCGTGGTGGGTCACCGTGGTCATCCTCGCCCGCGAGGTCGCGGTGACGCTGCTGCGCTTCTGGGTCATCCGCCACGGGGTGATCGCGGCCAGCCGGGGCGGCAAGGCGAAGACCGTCGTCCAGGCACTGGCCATCGCGCTCTACATCCTGCCGCTGACCGGCCTGCTCGCCAGCGCCCGGTGGTGGGTCATGGGCGCCGCGGTGCTGCTGACCGTGCTGACCGGCCTCGACTACGTCTACCGCGCGCTCACCCTGCGCCAGACCAGCGCGCGGGCGATGCGCGCCGCGGCCGCCCGCCGCGCCGCCGGGGCGACCGGGAGCAGCGGAACCCGCACCGACTCCGCCGCCTGAGGCCCCGTCTCGGGACCCGCCCTGAGCCTGCGAAGGGTGGGGAGGACGGGGTCCTTCAACCGTGCGCGGTCGCGACGGCGGTCAGCTCGGCGCTCGGTTCGACGCCGACCTCGCGCCGGAGCATGCGCCGGAAGGCGTCGTACTGCCGGCGTGCGGCCACCCAGTCGCCGGCTGCCTGGTGGGCCTCGATGAGGGCCCGCTGCCCGCTCTCCCGCAGCGGCTCGGCCAGCACCGCGACGTGCACGGCCTCGACGGCCGCCGCGGGTCGGCCGGCCTCGCGCAACAGCCGGCTCAGCGCCTCGAGCGCGTGCAGCAGCCGCAGCTGCAGCCGTTCCCGGGCGGCGAGCAGCCAGTCGTCGTACCAGCCGGGCAGCAGCTCCAGCTGGGCGATCGGGCCCGGGTCGACGGCGAGGTCGGCCGGCTCCGGCGCGCCGGCGAGGACACGCGTCGCCCACGCCTCGAGGTGCCGCAGGTCCACCTCGACGTCGTCCCGCAGCCGCAGCACCGTCTGCTCCGCCTCGACGAGCGGGCAGCCCACCTGCTGCAGCCGCCAGAGCGCCGACCGCAGGTTGCCGGCGGCGCGGCCGTCGCCCACGGCCGGCCAGAGGATCCCCGCTGCCGCCCGGCGGTCGACTCCGGCCGGGTGCAGCGCCAGGTGGGCCAGCAGTCGTCGGCTGCCGGGCGGGACGACGAGCCGGACGCCGGCGCAGGTGACCGACAGGCCACCGAGCACGCGGACGACCCGCGACGGCGGTGGTGCGTCGGACGCCGGTGTGATGCTGTGCATCCCGCGCCTCCCCGGGTGGGAGCTCGGTTCCGGAGGGATGGCCGAGCCGCACTCTAGTGAGCCCGGCCGCTCACTGATAGATACGACGGTGCGCTCCGGGAACGCCCGTCCGGGCCACGGTGTTACGCCATCAGCGGACGCACGCCGGTCGGTCCGACCTCGACGGCGGTCGCCGCGTACCGTGAGCGCACGGCGCCCGCCCAGGGCGCCGCCGCTTCCCCGCTCGCAGGACAGGAGACGGCCATGACGCTGCTGCGCACCCAGCTCGGGAACACCTTGCGTGGCCACCGGCTGCGTCAGCGCCGCACGCTGCGCGACGTCTCCGGCGCCGCCCGGGTCAGCCTCGGCTACCTCTCCGAAGTCGAGCGCGGCCAGAAGGAGGCGTCCTCCGAGCTGCTCGCCTCGATCTGCGACGCCCTCGACGTCGAGCTCGCCGACCTCCTCGCCGAGGTCAGCCTGGAGCTGCGGGGCATCCCCGCCGCGTCGGTCCGTCCGCTCACCGCGCCGGCTCCCGAGGCCGCGGTCGAGGACTCCGAGGCCGCCGCTCCGCCGGCCGAGACGCAGCCGGCGCCCGAGCCGGCACTGGCGCTGGTGGGTGCCGGCCAGCCCGCACGCGCCGCCCTGCGGCGGGTCTCGCTGGCCGCCTGATCCCGCGCGCCCGTCCGGCGCGCCTGCTTGACCTGTCCGCCGGCCGATGCAAGACAGGGAACGTGCTGACGGAGCGGGCAGGGCCGACACACGTCGCCGGGGCCCACACGCGCAGCGGCAACGCCATGGGCCGCACCCGCCTCGGTCTGCTGGTCGGCGCGGGCCGCGCGTTCGCCGAGCAGGGCGTACGGCGCAGCACCATGCAATCGATCGCCGCGGCGGCCGGGGTCGCCAAGGCCACGCTGTACAACCACTTCCGCACCAAGGACGAGGTCGTCTCCGCGCTGCTGACGCGGGAGCTGGACCGGCTGACCGGCGTGGCCGCCGATCTGCCGCTCGACGAGGCCCTCGCGGCGTTGTCCGACGAGCTGGGCGCCCACCCGGTGCTCCGGCGCATGGCCGAGACCGAGCCGGACGCGCTCGCCGCGCTGCTGACCCTCGGTCCGGAGTCCTGGGCGGAGCTGTCCGGCCGGCTCGCCGGGGCGCTCCGGATCGACCCCGACGGCGCCGAGATCGCCGGCCGCTGGCTGCTGGGCGTCGTCCTCCAGCCCGGGCGGTCGACCAGCCGACGACGGCACGCCGCGCGGCTGGCGGCCGGTCTGGTGCCCTCAGCGCCGCGGTAGCGCCCGGGTCAGCACGACCCGGTCCTCCCCGGGGCCGGCATGGTCGGACGACGGGTGCCCGGTGGCGCCCAGGGCCGTGTGGAAGGCCACGGCCGCGGTGTCGTCCGGACGGGCGACGGCCTGCACGAAGCGGGCGCCGATGCTGATCGCGAGCTGGTCGAACCAGTCGCCGAGCCGCTGCTCCAGGCCCGTTCCACGCCGGTCGTCGCGCACGGCGAGCACGTGGAGGTAGGCCAGCCCGTCCGCGGTGACGGCGCCGAGCAGGTATCCGACGTCCTCGTCGTCCGCGGACATCGCGAGGGCACCGAACCCGCCGAACTGGTGGAACCACACGGGGTCGTGCAGCGCTCGGTGGTCGGTGTCCCAGAACCGGTCGTGTGCCGCCAGCAGCCGCGCGCGGACCACCGTCGCCGAGAGCTCGGGAAACCCGACGATGACGTCCGGCGCAGTCACCGGGCCGCCCGCGCGGCATCCAGCTCGGCCCGGGTGGGCGGGTCGGCGCCGACCCGGGTGCAGTTGAGCGCCGCCACGAGGGCGGCGTCGTCGGCGAGTGCGAGCAGCCGGTCGTCGGACAGCGACTCCAGCGCGGCCCGCGTGGTGACGCCGGACTCCAGCAGACCGGTCAGGAAGCCGGCGGCGAGCGAGTCGCCGGCACCGACGGTGTCGACGACGTCGACGCGCGGGATCTCGCGGTGCACCACCGGGCGACCAGGCCGGGCGATCCGCAGCGGTGCGCCGCCGTCGGTCAGCAGCAGCACCGCCGGCCCGCGGCCGGCCCACTCCTCCGCCGTCCGGTCGAGGTCGCCGGAGACACCGAGCCAGTCGAGGTCCTCGGCGCTGACCTTCACGACGTCGGCGCGGGCGACGAGCCGGTCCAGCCGTGCGCGGACGACGTCCCGACCGTTCCCCAGCGCCGCGCCCACCGGCCCCTCGGCCAGCATGGGACGGATGTTCGGGTCGACGCTGATCAGCGCCGCACCCTCGGCGTGCAGCCGCTCGACGAGCCGCGCGATCGCGTCGCCGCCCGGCGCCGTCCAGCTGGAGATCGAGCCGACGTGCAGGATCGCCGTGGCGTCGGGCAGGACGCGGGCCAGCTCGTCGTCGGTCCACTGCCAGTCGGCAGCGCCCTGCACGAGGAAGCCGTAATCGGGAGAGCCGTCGGACCCGAGTCCGATGACCGCCACGCTGACCGGCTCGTCCGCCGTCACGAAGCCGGAGACGTCGACGCCCGAGAGCGCCGCGTGGCGGCGGAGGTTCGGCCCGAGCGGGCCGGTGCCCAGCCGGGCGAGCAGGTGCACCGGGGCATCGAGCCGCCCCGCCGCCACGGCGACGTTCAGCGCGTTGCCGCCCGGCCTGGCCACGTAGTGCGGGGCCGTGCCCTCGGGTCCGGCGTCGGCGCCGGGTACGGGGAGCATGTCGACGACCAGTTCGCCGAGGACGGTGAGCACCGGGTTCCCGTTCGCCACGGCCGAACACTAGCGGCGGAAGAGATCAGGGTCTCCCCGCATTGGCTGCCGAAGGGGATCACCTGGGACGATGAGCGGGACGAGCATCGCCGGGCCGGCTCTGCGCCGGAGCAGGAGGATCCATGCCCAACCCGTTCGTGAAGCTGTGGAAGTACCTCACCGCCTCCGCCAACGCCCAGATCGACCAGCGAGCCGACCCGAAGATCCAGATCGCCCAGGCCATCGAGGCCGAGCAGCAGCGGCACCAGGCGCTGGCCAACCAGGCCGCGGCGGTGCTGGGCAACCAGCGCCAGCTGGAGATGCGGCTCAACCGGCAGCTGGGCGAGGTCGAGAAGCTGCAGGCCTCGGCGCGCCAGGCGCTGGTGCTCGCCGACAAGTCCCGCGCGGCCGGCGACGCGGCCAAGGCCGGCGAGTACGAGCAGGCCGCGCAGGCGTTCGCCACCCAGCTGGTGGCCGCCGAGCAGTCGATGGAGGACCTCAAGCGCAGCCACGACGAGGCGCTGCAGGCGGCCGAGCAGGCGCGCGGTGCGGTCGAGCAGAGCCGGATGCGTCTGCAGACGACGCTGGCCGAGCGCACGAAGCTGATGAGCCAGCTGGAGCAGGCCAAGATGCAGGAGCACGTGGCCGACTCGCTGCGCCAGGTCAACGAGCTGTCGGCGCCGGGCAACACGCCGAGCCTGTCGGAGGTCCGCGACAAGATCGAGCGTCGCTACGCCAACGCGCTGGGCCAGGCCGAACTGGCGCAGACCTCGGTCGAGGGCCGGATGCTCGAGGTGCAGAAGGCGACGCTGGACGTCGCCGGCGCCTCCCGGCTGGACCAGATCCGTGCCTCCATGGGCGGCGCCGCGGCCGTGGAGGGCAGCGCGCCGGCGGCGGCGATCGAGCAGGGCGCCCCGGGTGTGCCGCAGCCGGCCGCCGAGCAGCGCGAGGCCCAGCCGGTGGAGCGACCGGACCAGGTCTGACCGGCGCGTCCGCGCGGGGCCGGCGAGGCTCGTGGCTCAGCGCCGGTACAGCGTCACGGGCTGCGGGCGGCCGGGTTCGCCGGTGCGAGCCCGCGGGTCGATGGGGGAGCGGGCGGCCTGGCACGTCGGGCACCACCAGGTGACCCGCTCCTGGGTCGCCGGCCCCTGCTCGCCGAGCAGGATCGGCGTGCCGCACCGGCGGCAGGGGCGTCCCTTGCGGCCGGCGACCCAGTGGTCCTGGCCGCGGCGCGTGCTGCCGGTGGTGCTCTGCTCGGGATGGTTCCGGTTGGCCAGCATCAGGGTGCGCGCGCGATCGACGACGGTCTCCAGGTCCTCGACGTCCCCCACCCTCGCCCACGGATGGACGCCGCAGAGGAACAGGGTCTCGACCTTGTAGAGATTGCCGATGCCGGCGAGGTTGCGCTGATCGAGGATCGCGACGCCGATCTGCTCGTCCGGGTTCTGGCGGAGGCGGCGGACGGCCTCGTCGAGGTCCCAGTCCGGGCCCAGCACGTCGGGCCCCAGGTGGCCGACCAGCCGGCCCTCGTCGGCGGTGGCCACGATCTCGACGTCGTGCAACCGGTAGCCGACGCACTCCCAGCCGTCGGTCGCCAGCACCACGCGGACGTCGTGGGACGGGCCGCCGCGCCAGGTCGTGCCCGGCCGGTAGATGTGCCAGCTGCCGTCCATCCGGAAATGGGTCCGCAGCGTGCGTCCGTCGGCGAGGCGGATCAGCAGGTGCTTGCCCCGAGGCAGGACCTCGGTGACCGTGGCCCCGGTCAGGTCCAGAGCGGCGAGCTGGGGCAGCCGGAACTCGCCGCGGGTGAGCGTGGCGCCGGCCAGCGCGGTGTGCATGCGCTGGGCGGCCAGCCACACGGTGTCTCCCTCGGGCACCCGCTCAGTGTCCCCTCGGTGCATCGGCCCTGCTGGGAGCGGTGTGAGTCCCCTGACATCCGGGATGAGCAGCGGCCGTCGTGACGCTGAAGCGCACATGAGCGTCCCGCTGCGTCTGCGCGCCCGCTTCGGCACGGTCGAGGCCGATCACGCGCGCCCCGAGCCGGTGACCGTGACCGTGGCCCGGGTGGTCCGGCCCCAGCACCGGGCGGCGTTCGAGCGGTGGGCCCAGGACGTGCTCGGCGTCGCCGCCCGTTTCCCGGGGAACCTCGGCGCCAGCCTCCTGCACCCCGGGCCGGGCAGCTCCGAATACCACTTGGTGTACCGCTTCGAGGACGATCGCTCGCTGGCCGCGTGGGAGCGGTCGTCGGAGCGCCGGTCGGCCCTGGCCCACGTCGAGGACATGGTCGACGTCGAGCGCTACCAGAAGGTCTCCGGCCTGGAGAGCTTCTTCACCCGTTCGCCGCAGCCCGGCCCCCGCTGGCGGATGACCGTGCTGACGATCGCCGCGGTCTTCCTGACCACCTCGCTGCTGCAGCAGTTCGTCATGCCGCACCTCGCGGGGTGGCCGCTGGAGCTGCGGCTGCTGCTGTCGGCCGTCGTCGTCGTCCTCCTGCTCGGGCACGTGCTGATGCCGGCGCTGACCCGGGTGTTCGCCCGCTGGTTGCACCCCTCCCGCTGAGCTCCTCGGGTCCTCAGAACCGTGGCCGCGCTCCGGGGGGCCGCAACGTGGCGAGCGCGACCGCGGCGGCGCCGGTCGAGATCAGCAGGCCGAGCAGCGAGAGCACGAAGAGCTCCGGGCGGACGGCCCCGGCCGCGATCAGGGCGGCCCCGGTGACGACCAGGAACACGAGAACGATGCGCATGCGTAGCTCCCTCCTTGGAGCGCGGACCTTCACAGCATGCCCAGGCGGCGTGGACTTCTCACGGTGTGGGACGGGATGCCACGGGAACGTCAACTGTGTGACGGGGGGATGACACGGAAGACGCCGCGCTGCCGGGTGTCAGGCTCGCAGACGGAGACCTCGCGGCGTCGCGGCGAAGCCGGCGGCCTGGAGGGCGGCCGACAACGGGGTCGATTCGTGCACCGATGCGCCGTCTGCCTTCTGCACGACCATCCGGCCGAGCGCGCCGGCCGAGACCGCACCGGACAGGGCCGTCGCCGCCTCCTTGAGCACCTGCTCGTCCTCGGTCCACGACAGCAGCGTCCGGCCGCCGCGCTCGACGTAGAGCACCAGTTCGCCGTCCACGAGCACCACCAGTGCGCCCGCCTTGCGGCCGGCCCGGTGTCCTGGGGTGCGTCGTCCGGTGCCCTCCCCGATGTCGACCGCCTCCTGTCCGTCGGCGGTCGGCCGCTCCGGCCACGGGAGCGCGGCCCCGTAGACGTTGGCCGGGTCGGTGGCCGCGAGCACGACCGCACTGCCCGGAACGCGATCGGGCGCAGCGAAGGCGCGCAGCCGGTCGACCGACCCCGGGGTGCCGAACTGGGCGGCGCCCAGCGTCTCGACGAAGTAGCCGCGCCGGGCGCGGTTGTTCTCCTCGAACGCCCGGAGCACCGGGTAGACGGCCGAGAATCCGCCCGGCACCTGCTCGGCCGCCACCGCGCCCCGGGTGAGGACGCCGTGCCGTTCCAGCAGCGCCTCGGCTCGCGCGGTGGTGCGCCGGGTCGCGTTCGGCTCCCGATCGGGCAGCCGCGACCAGCGGCCGGCCACGGTCGGCGGTCCGGTGCGCGTGGGCATCGCCGGACGCCCCACGCGGGGCCGCCCGTACCTGGTGCGTGAGACCTTCGGGGCCGTGGGCCGGCTCCGGTGCGTGCCACCTCCGCTGAGCCGCGTGCGCAGCGGGGCCAGGGTGTCGTTGGTCAGCGCACCGGCCCAGACGAGGTCCCAGACCAGTTCGGCCAGGGCGGTGTCGTCGGTGGCCCCCACGAGGTCCGACAACCCTCGGAAGAACAGGGCCTGACCACCGGCGAGCTGGTCGAGGACCGGACGGCCCTCGTCGGGCACCTCCAGCGCCTCCGGCAGCAGCAGCGGCGCCAGGTCGGCCGGCAGGAGGCTGATCCAGCCGTCCCCGCCCGGCAGGGCGCCGGCACCGGCCCACAGGACCTCACCGGCGCTGGTCAGCTCGTCCAGCATCGCGGGGGAGTAGTCCCGCACCCGGGTCGGGAGCACCAGCGTCTCGAGGGCGCTGGCCGGCACCAGCGCACCGGCCAGCTGCTCGACGACGGCCAGTACGCCGTCGGAACCCCGCAGCCGACTGCCGACCGATTGCCAGGACGGCGTGAACCGGGCCAGCGTGCCGGTCGGGACCGGCTCGACCTCCTGGCGCAGCTTGGCCAGGCTGCGGCGCCGGATCGACCGGAGTACCTCGGCGTCGCACCACTCGTGGCCGGTGCCGCCGGGACGGAACTCGCCGGAGATCAACCGGCCGGTGCCCGTCAGCCGCTGCACCGTGGCCGTCACCACCGCCACGCCCAGGCCCAGCCGGGCGGCCACCTCGGCGGGCTGGAAGGGGCCGTGCGTGCGGGCGTACCGCCCGATCAGGTCGCCGAGCGGGTCGGCGACCGGCTCGGTGAACACCTCCGGCACCCCGACGGGCAGCGCGGTGCCGAGGGCGTCGCGCAGCCGCCCGGCATCCTCTATGGCGACGGAGCGCTCCTCGCCCGCGATGCGGACCTGGAGCGCGCGTCGGGCGGCCACCAGCTCGTCGAGCCATTCCTGCGGTACCCCGCGCGCGGCGGCCTCGGCCGACGTCAGGTCGCCGACGAAGCGGAGCAGGTCGGCGGCACCGTCGACGTCTCTCGGGTGGCGCTGCTCGGGCAGCCGCTGCAGCTCCGCCTCGATCTCGGCCATCGCGTCCGCGTCGAGCAGCTCGCGCAGCTCCGAGCGGCCCAGCAGCTCGGCCAGCAGACCGGTGTCGAGCGCGAGCGCCTGGGCGCGGCGCTCGGCCAGCGGCGCGTCGCCCTCGTAGAGGAACTGCCCGACGTAGCCGAACAGCAGCGACTGGGCGAACGGTGACGCCGTCTCGGTCTGCACGTCGGCCACGCGGACCTTGCGGGCCCGGACGTCGCGCATCAGCTCGACCAGCCCGGGCACGTCGTAGACGTCCTGCAGGACCTCGCGGGCGGCCTCGAGGGTGATGGGGAACGAGGAGAACTCGCTGGCCACGGACAGGAGCTGGGCAGCGCGCTGCCGCTGCTGCCACAGCGGGGTGCGCCGCCTCGGGTCGCGGCGGGGGAGCAGCAGTGCTCGGGCGGCGCACTCGCGGAACCGGCTGGCGAACAGCGCCGAGCTGCCGACCTCCGCGGTCACCTCGCGCTCCACGTCGTCCGGGTCGAGGACGGCGAGGTCGGCGTCCGGCGGTTCCCCGGTGGTGTCGGGCAGCCGCAGCACGATGCCGTCGTCGGAGTGCATGGAGGCGACGTCGACGCCGTACCGCTCGCGCAGCCGGGCAGCCAGGACCAGCGCCCACGGCGCGTTCACCTGGGCGCCGAACGGTGAGTGCACCACCAGTCGCCAGTCGCCCAGCTCGTCGCGGAACCGCTCGACCAGCAGGGTGCGGTCGTCGGGCAGGTGCCCGGTCGCCGCCTTCTGCTCGGCGAGGTATGTCTGCAGGTTCGCCGCACCCCACTCGTCGAGCCCGGCGGCCCGCGCCCGAGCCAACCCCGCCGCCGGGGTCGCCGACCCGACCTCGCGCAGGAAGGCGCCGAGCGCCCGGCCGAGCTCCAGCGGCCGGCCGGGGGCGTCGCCGTGCCAGAACGGCATCTTCCCGGGTTGACCCGGCGCCGGGGTGACGAGGACGCGGTCGTGGGTGATGTCCTCGATGCGCCAGGACGACGACCCCAGGAGGAAGACGTCGCCCACCCGCGACTCGTAGACCATCTCCTCGTCGAGCTCGCCGACCCGCCGGCCGCCGGTCCCCTCCCCGCCGACGAGGAAGACGCCGAACAGCCCGCGGTCGGGGATCGTGCCGCCGCTGGTGACCGCCAGCCGCTGCGCGCCGGCCCGGGCGGTGAGGGTGTCGGTGACGCGGTCCCAGGTGAGGCGGGGCCGCAGCTCGGCGAAGGCATCGGAGGGATAGCGACCGGCGAGCATGTCGAGGACGGCATGCAGCGCCGACTCGGGCAGCGAGGAGAACGCCGCTGACCGCCGCACGAGCGCGCCCACCTCGTCGACCGTGCGCGGCCGCTCGCTGACGATCGCCACGATCTGCTGGGCCAGCACGTCGAGCGGGTTGCGCAGGTAGCGGATCGACTCGATCGCCCCGGCCTTCATCCGCTCGGCCACGAGCGCGCACTGCACCAGATCGCCACGGAACTTCGGGAACAGCACACCGCGGCTCACCGCACCGACCTGGTGACCGGCCCGCCCGACCCGCTGCAGTCCGGAGGCGACGGTCGGTGGCGCCTCGACCTGGACGACGAGGTCGACCGCGCCCATGTCGATGCCGAGTTCCAGGCTGGAGGTCGCGACGACGGCCGGCAGGCGACCGGACTTCAGCGCCTCCTCGACCACCGCGCGCTGCTCGCGGGAGACCGAGCCGTGGTGCGCGGCCGCCACCGGCTGCACGCCCTCGGGCACGCCCCCGCCTGATCCCGCCTGGGCCATGAGTGCCGCGGCGTTGGTGCCCGGGGGCACAGCATCGCCGGTGGCACGTTCGTAGGCCAGCTCGTTGAGCCGGCTGGTCAGCCGCTCGGCGAGGCGCCGCGAGTTGGCGAACACGATCGTGCTGCGGTGCGCCTGGACGAGGTCGAGCACCCGTTCCTCGACGGCCGGCCAGATCGACGACCTGGGCTGATTGCCGGCTGCCGAGCCCTCCAGTTCGCCGGTGGGCTGCCCCAGCGCGCTCATGTCCTCGACCGGCACGACGACCGAGAGGTCCCACTCCTTCACCGACGGCGGGGCGACGACGCGGACCGGGCGGCCACCGGCGAGGTAGGTCGACACCTCCTCGATCGGGCGGACGGTGGCCGACAGGCCGATCCGCTGCGCCGGGCGGTCGAGGAGTTCGTCGAGCCGGTCGAGGGAGACGGCGAGGTGGGCGCCGCGCTTGGTGTCGGCGACGGCGTGCACCTCGTCGACGATGACGGTCTCGACCCCGCGCAGCGCCTCGCGGGCCGCGCTGGTCAGCAGCAGGAACAGCGACTCGGGCGTGGTGATCAGGATGTCGGTGGGCCGCCGCGTGAAGGCCCGCCGCTCGTCGGCGGGAGTGTCGCCGGACCGGATGCCCACCCGGATCTCGGGGCGGGCGAGCCCGAGCCGGGCGGCGGCCTGTCCGATGCCGGCGAGCGGGGCCCGCAGGTTGCGTTCGACGTCCACCGCCAGCGCCTTGAGCGGGGAGACGTAGAGGACCCGGCAGCGTGCCTGCTCGTCGACGGGGGGCGGGGATGCGGCCAGCCGGTCGAGGGACCACAGGAAGGCCGCCAGCGTCTTCCCCGACCCCGTGGGCGCGACGACGAGGGCGTGCTCACCGCTGCTGATCGCGTCCCAGGCACCGTCCTGCGCGGCGGTGGGCCGGACGAACGCACCGGTGAACCAGGCCCGGGTGGCCTCGGAGAACCGGTCGAGAGCTGACACGCTGTCGAGTGTCCCCGGCAGGTACGACACTTCGCCGGTCGGCGACTGCCCGTCGCCGTGGGATGCACCCGTCCGTGGAGGCCCGAGTGGACATCGTCGACCCCCGTCGCAGGACCGGCTACGTCCTCGAGCGGGAGGACGACTTCGCCGGTCCCGACCTCGACCGCTCGCTGTGGTTCCCCCACCACCTGCCGCAGTGGAGCTCGCGGGACCAGGCCGCCGCGCGCTACCGGCTGGACGCCGGCCTGCTGCGGCTCGTCGTCGAGGCGGACCAGCCACCGTGGTGCCCCGAGTTCGACGGAGGCACGCGGGTCTCCTCGTTGCAGACCGGCGTGTTCTCGGGGCCGGCCGGCAGCGTCGTCGGGCAGCACCGCTTCACGGCCTCCGCCGTCGTCCGCGAGCCGCAGGACGAGCAGCGGCTCTTCGTGCCGCAGTACGGCTTCTTCGAGATGCGGGCGCGGGTCGGCGACGACCCGAACGGCATGGCGGCGCTGTGGATGATCGGCTTCGAGGACCGGCCGGAGCGGTCGGCGGAGATCTGCGTCTTCGAGATCTTCGGCCGGGATGTCGCGCCCGGCCGGAGCGGAGTCGGCATGGGCGTGCACCCGTTCGGCGCCCCGACCCTCACCGACCGGTTCAGCCGCCCCGTCCTGCCCATCGACGCGCGCGACTTCCACGTCTACGCCGTGGAGTGGGCGCCCGGGCACGTCGCCTTCTTCGTCGACGCGGCCGTGATCACCGTCGTCGAGCAGTCACCGGCCTATCCGATGCAGTTCATGCTCGGCACGTACGCGTTCCCCGCCGACGACGGCTCGCCGCCGCCCGGGCCGTATCCGAAGGAGTTCGTCGTCGACAGCTTCCGGGCGTACCGCCGCACGGACCCCTGAGTCCGGCACACTGCCGCCCATGCTCCCTCCGCCCACGCCGCCGGCGACCGACGTCGATGCGGTCGCCGTCCAGCGCCGGACGGTCGGCGTCCTCAGCGCCGGCGTCGCCCTGGGTGGCCTCGGCGTCACCGTGGGCATCACCGTCGGCGGGCTGCTGGCTCGCGACGTCGCCGGCACCGACAGCGCCGCCGGTCTCGGGACGACGGCCGGCGTGCTCGGCGCGGCTTTCCTCGCCGTCCCGCTGGCACGGATCAGCGATCGGGGCGGCCGCCGGGCGGGGCTCGCCGCGGGGTACGCCGTCGCCGTCCTCGGGGCGCTCGTGACCGTCGTCGCCGCCGCGCTGTCGTCGCTCCCGTTGCTGCTCGTGGGGCTGTTCGGATTCGGGGCGGCGACCGCCTGCGGCCTGCAGGCCCGCTACGCCGCCGCCGACCTGGCCTCGCCGGAGCGCCGTGGTCGTGACCTCTCCCTGGTGGTCTGGGCGACCACCGTCGGCTCGGTGCTGGGGCCGAACCTGGCCGGCCCCGGCGCCGATCTCGGCCGCTGGCTCGGTCTCCCGCCACTGGGCGGCGCCTTCGTGGTGCCCGCGGCCGTGCTCGCCGTGGTCGCCGGCGGGCTGCTCCTGCTGCTCCGTCCCGACCCGCTGCTCCTCGCGCGCCGGCTCGGCGGGGTCGCCACCGGGCCTCGCCCGCGCCGCGCCACCGGAGCCGCCCTCCGCTCGGTCTGGGCCTCGCCTCCGGGACGCCTGGGTCTGACGTCCGTCGTGGTGTCCCACTCGGTGATGGTCGGCGTCATGGTGATGACCCCGGTGCACATGGGCCACGCCGGCGGGGCCGAGGGGACGACGCTGCGCCTGATCGGCCTGGTGATCAGCGTGCACGTGGCCGGTATGTACCTGTTCTCACCGCTGGTCGGTGTGCTGGCCGACCGGGTGGGCCGTCGGGCCACCGTGGCCATCGGTGGCGGGCTGCTGCTCGCCGCCGCGGCGCTGTCCGGGACGGCGTCCTCCGGTGCCGCGCTGCAGCTGGGCGTCGGCCTCTTCCTCCTCGGGCTCGGCTGGTCCTGCGGCCTGATCGCCGGATCGACGCTGGTCACCGAGTCGGTGTCGGCCGCCGAGCGCCCGACCGCGCAGGGCGGCACCGACCTGCTCATGGGGCTGGGCGCGGCTGTCGCCGGCGTCGTGGGCGGGCCGCTGCTGGCCGTCGGTGGCTTCGGCCTGGTGACCGGGGTGTCCGCCGCTCTGGTCCTGCCGCTGGTGGCCGTGTGGGTCAGGGGCCCCAGCGGTCGCGGTAGTTCCTGATCAGCAGGACGACGAGCACGAGCATCGCGAGGACGATGCCGATCTGCAGGACGAGGTCGAGGGTCTCGTTTCCCGTGCCGGGGATCACGCCCCCGAGCGTAGGCCGCCGCCGCGCTGCGGCAGGGGTTAGCGTCTGGGCGTGCGCCTGCAGGATTTCCGGTCCCGGATGGACCGCCAGTTCGGATCGATGCGGGCCGAGAGCCTGGTCCGGGACCACGTGTTCGCCGCTCTCGGTGGGCGGACGGCGCTGGAGGCCATCGACGCCGGGCTGCCGGTCCGGGCGGTGTGGCTGGCCATCTGCGAGGAGTACGACGTGCCCAAGAAGGAGCGCTGACGCGACCGCTGGGTCGGTTGTGCCGGCTGTGCCGCGGGGCGGCGTGTCGGCCTGGCAGTCGAACACGTGTTCGGCCTACAGTGGCGTCCACAGGCCGGTCGGCTCTCCACAGGTCCGCCTGCAATCTGAAAACTGTCGGTGCCCGGTCCTAGCGTCGGTCCCGACCCGCTTCCCCCGCGAACCGAAGGACCCCCCATGGCAACGCTCGACCGCGACAAGGCCCTCGACATGGCCCTCGCCCAGATCGACAAGCAGTTCGGCAAGGGCTCGGTCATGCGCCTCGGCGACAACGCCGCTCAGCCGATCAAGGTCATCCCGACCGGCTCGATCGCCCTCGACATCGCGCTGGGCATCGGTGGGCTGCCCCGCGGCCGCGTCATCGAGGTGTACGGCCCCGAGTCCTCCGGCAAGACCACCGTGGCCCTGCACGCAGTGGCCAACGCCCAGGCGGCCGGTGGTATCGCTGCGTTCGTCGACGCCGAGCACGCCCTCGACCCCGAGTACGCCCGCGCCATCGGCGTCGACACCGACGCCCTGCTCGTCAGCCAGCCCGACACGGGTGAGCAGGCGCTCGAGATCGCCGACATGCTGATCCGCTCCGGTGCGCTGGACATCATCGTCATCGACTCGGTGGCCGCCCTGGTGCCCCGTGCCGAGATCGAGGGCGAGATGGGTGACAGTCACGTCGGTCTCCAGGCCCGCCTCATGAGCCAGGCGCTGCGCAAGATCACCGGCGCCCTGAGCAATTCCGGCACGACGGCGATCTTCATCAACCAGCTGCGCGAGAAGGTCGGCGTCGTCTACGGCTCGCCGGAGGTCACCACCGGTGGCCGCGCACTGAAGTTCTACTCGTCGGTCCGGCTCGACGTCCGTCGGATCGAGACCCTCAAGCAGGGCACCGACGCGGTCGGCAGCCGGGTGCGGGTGAAGGTGGTCAAGAACAAGGTGGCCGCCCCGTTCAAGCAGGCCGAGCTCGACCTCCTCTGGGGGCAGGGCTTCAGTCGCGAGGGCGGCATCATCGACGCCGGCGTCGAGCAGGGCTTCGTGAAGAAGTCCGGCGCCTGGTACACCTACGACGGCGACCAGCTCGGCCAGGGCAAGGAGAACGTCCGGGCCTTCTTGCGGGACAACCCCGACCTCGCCGACGAGATCGAGAAGAAGGTCAAGGAGAAGCTCGGCATCGGCGCGACGCTCGACGCCCCGGCCGAGCCCGCCGCGCCCGTCGACTTCTGAGCCGGTCGGTGACCGGCCGACCAGCCACCCGCCGCTCCCGCCGTCCCTATGACACGGGGCGCGGCGGCTCCGACGGCGATCCCCTGAACCCGGATCCCGTTCCCGGGGCACCCGAGGACGACCTCGGCGACCCCGAGTCGGTGGCGCGCAGCATCTGCCTGCGCGCGCTGACCGGGGCGCCGAAGACCCGCGCCCAGCTGGCCGACCTGCTCGACAGGCGGGGTGTGCCCGAAGAGGCGGCGGAGGCGGTGCTCGACCGCTTCACCGAGGTGGGGCTCATCGACGACGCCGCGTTCGCCCGCGCCTGGGTGAGTTCGCGGCAGGCAGGCCGGGGGCTGGCGCGACGCGCGCTCAGCGCGGAGCTGCGGGCGAAGGGCGTGGAGCCCGAGGTCGCGGCGCTGGCGGTGGCGGCCGTCGACGACGACGACGAGCGCGCGGCCGCCCGCCGGTTGGTCGACCGCAAGCTCGGGTCCGTCCACCGGGTCGACCGCGCGACCGCCACCCGCCGGCTCATGGGCATGCTGGCCCGCAAGGGCTACAACGGCGGCCTGGCCGCGGCCGTCGTACGCGAGGCGCTGGACGCCGACGGTGCCGCACCGGGCGACGACGTCGACGACCTGTAGCCCGCAGCCAGGAGGCGGCAGCCTCGATCAGGTCGGGTCGGGGTCCCTCGGGCCCTGCCGCGGCCCGCTCTCCCCGTCGACCACGCTGTCTGCGTAGGGCGAGTGCCCCTTGCCGGCGTGCGCCTCCACCTGCAGGCGCTCGATGAGGTGCGGGTAGTGCGCCTCGAACGCCGGCCGTTCGGAGCGGATCTTGGGGATCTCGAGGAAGTTGTGCCGTGGCGGCGGTGACGAGGTGGCCCACTCCAGCGAGTTGCCGTGACCCCAGGGGTCGTCGCGCAGCGCCAGTTGGCCGTACCTCCACGAGTGCACGACGTTGTACAGGAACGGGACGATCGAGGCGCCGAGCACGAACGAGAAGATGGACGAGATCGAGTTCATCGTGGTGAATGCGTCGGTGCCCAGGTAGTCCACGTAGCGGCGGGGCATGCCCTCGTTGCCCAGCCAGTGCTGGATCAGGAACGTGCCGTGGAAGCCGATGAACGTCATCCAGAACTGCAGCTTGCCCAGCCGCTCGTCCATCATGCGGCCGCACAGCTTCGGGAACCAGAAGGCGATGCCGGCGTTGGCGGCGAACACCACGGTGCCGAAGACGACGTAGTGGAAGTGGGCGACGACGAAGTAGCTGTCGTTGAGGTGCCAGTCCAGCGGCGGGCTGGCCAGCAGGACGCCGGTCAGGCCGCCCAGCAGGAAGGTGACCATGAAGCCGACCGACCACAGCATCGGCGTCTCGAAGGTCAGCTGGCCGCGCCACATCGTGCCGATCCAGGAGGCGAACTTCAGGCCGGTCGGCACGGCGATCAGGTAGGTCAGGAAGGCGAAGAACGGCAGCAGGACGGCGCCGGTGGCGTACATGTGGTGCGCCCACACGGCGACGGAGAGGAAGCCGATGGCGATGGTGGCGCCGACCAGTCCCTTGTAGGCGAAGATCGGCTTGCGGCTGAAGACCGGGATGATCTCGGTGACGATGCCGAAGAACGGCAGCGCGATGATGTAGACCTCGGGGTGCCCGAAGAACCAGAACAGGTGCTGCCACAGCATCGGGCCGCCGTTCTCGTCGGAGTAGATGAGCGCTCCGAGGTGGCGGTCGGCCAGCATGCCGAAGATCGCGGCGGTCAGGATCGGGAAGGCGAAGAGCACCAGGACGCTGGTGATCAGCGTGTTCCAGGTGAAGATCGGCATCCGGAACATGGTCATCCCGGGCGCCCGGAGGCAGACGATCGTGGTGATGAAGTTGACCGCGCCGAGGATCGTGCCCAGGCCGCTGACGGCCAGGCCGGCGAACCACAGGTTGGCGCCGGCGCCCGGCGAGTGGACGCCGTTGGACAGCGGCGCGTAGGCGTACCAGCCGAAGTCCGCGGCACCGCCGGGAGTGAAGAAGCCGGACACCGCGATCAGGCTGCCGAAGAAGAACAGCCAGAACGACAGCGCGTTCAGCCGCGGGAAGGCGACGTCGGGGGAGCCGATCTGCAGCGGCATGATCAGGTTGCCGAACGCGAAGAACAGCGGCGTCGCGAACATCAGCAGCATGACCGTGCCGTGCATGGTGACCAGCTGGTTGTACTGCTCCGGCGAGAGGAACTGCAGCCCGGGACGGGCCAGCTCACCGCGCATCAGCATCGCCATCAGGCCGCCCGCGATGAAGTACACGAACGACGTGACCAGGTACATCAGGCCGATGGTCTTGTGATCGGTCGTGCGCAGCAGGTTGGACAGCCGCGAGCCCTTGGTGGTGACCTGGACCGGGCTGGGCCGGCTCACGATGGGCTGGGGCGCGATCGCGGTCATGCCGGCGCCTCCCCACCACCGTGGGCCGGCTCGGACGCGGCACCCGTGGGCGGCCGCCTCCGGACGTCGGAGCTGCGGGACATGGCGGCCCCCGGGTCGGGACGCGCGCTCGGCGCGCCTGCGGTCGACACGACGCTCGTGGTGCGAGCGGCACGCCCATGGTGGCGCAACTGCGCCCGAAGGGAAACCCGGAGCGCGGCGCCGCCCGGCTGCGGGAGCGGACCGGGGATCAGCCGGCGGTGACCCAGGCGGTGACGTCGACGGCGACGCCTTCGGACGCCTCCGGGTCGGCGACCACCCAGCGCTCGGACCGGTGCTGCCCCGAGCCGAACCAGCGGCGGATCTGCCGGTCGAAAGCGTGCCTGGAGGGCCGGGCGGGCGAGCCTGCCGGCCCGAGGAAGGTCAGGTCGGTCGTCGTGTCGTCGGCGTAGCGCAGCACGACCCGGCACCGGGCGCGACGGTGACGGGCGGGAGGCACCGCTTCCCGGACCACGGCGCTCTCCGCGCCTGCAGCCTCGGCGAACTCGGCCGCCGCCGAGCGCAGCCGGGCGACGAACTCCTGCGCGGGGTCGGTGTCCCCTGTCTCGCCGGCCGGCGCAGCGACCGCCGGCGTACGTTCCCGCGCACCCGGCTCCGGCTCGCCGTCGGAGAAGTCCACGATCCACCGCTGCGTCGGCGGCCCGCCGTCGTCCTCCGGCTCGTCGTCCTCGGCCACGTCGACGACGAAGCGCTCGGTGTCCGGACCGTCGTCCGCCTGCGGTACGGGCGGCTTGCCCTGGCGGTCGCGCTGTTCCGGCAGCTCCGTCTCGAACCGCTCGGTGACCGGTTCGTCGGCGTCCACGTCGCGCGGGGCGGCCGTCTGCTCGGCGCCGACCCGCGGAACGGGGGGAGCGTTCGGCGCCCCACCGGGTGCATGGTCTCCATGGTGCTGTCCAGTGTCGCCACGGATCGGGCGGCGTGTTGCATGCGACGCGCCG
Organism: Blastococcus sp. PRF04-17; assembly: GCF_023016265.1. Lineage (GTDB taxonomy): Bacteria > Actinomycetota > Actinomycetes > Mycobacteriales > Geodermatophilaceae > Blastococcus_B. The sequence goes on from NZ_CP095412.1 coordinate 4,377,918, forward strand.
CGGGTGGGGCACGGGGGTCAGGTGGGACGAACGGCGCCTCCGCCACCGCCCATCTGGACGTCCACCGGCAGCTCCTCCTCGTCGCCGGCGGCCACCTTCGCGCTCCGCCGGGTGCGGCGCTCGACCCACCTGGCCAGCAACGACAGCAGCACGTTCACCACGATGTAGATCAGCCCGGCCGCGACGTAGAGCTGGAAGGTGTAGATGGGGCCGAACTGGAAGTTGAGCGTCTCCACCAGGCTCCGCGAGGTCCGCAGCAGCTCCAGGTAACCCACGATGAAGCCCAGGGAGCTGTCCTTGAGCAGCACGACGAGCTGGGCGATGAGCACCGGCAGCATCCGGCGCACCGCCTGCGGAACCAGGATGAACGTCATCACCTGCCACTTGCGCATGCCGAGTGCGAAGGCGGCCTCGCTCTGCCCGCGGTCCACCGACAGGATCCCGGCCCGGATGATCTCGGCCAGGACCGCCATGTTGTAGAGCGTCAGCCCGAGGGCGAGTGCCCCGAAGGCACTGGTCTGGATGCCGATGGCGGGCAGGTACAGGAAGCAGAAGAGGATCAGCACCAGCAGCGGGACGGCCCGGAAGAACTCGATCACGGCGCTGACCGGCAGCCGGACCCACGCGTGGTCGGAGAGCCGCCCGACGGCGAGCAGGGCGCCGAGGACGGTGGCGGCGACCATGCCGACGGCGGCGACCTCCAGGGTGTTGACCAGCGCCTCCAGCAGTCGCTGCGGCACGTTGGTCCGGGTGTCGAAGAGGATCGCCCAGCGCGCCGGATCCAGCTGGCCGTTGATCCCCAGCCGCCACAGGGCCAGCCCGACGATGGCCAGCACCAGCACCAGGCCGACGACGCTGCCGATTCGCTGGCGGCGCCGCGCACGGGGGCCCGGGAGGTCGAAGAGGACCGAACTGGTGCTCATCGGAGGATCGCCAGACGTCGTTCGAGCAGCTGGAGACCCCAGGCCGACGGCAGTGTGATCACCAGGTAGCCGACGACGACGGCCAGGAAGACCAGGGCGAGCTGGTCGGCCTGCGAGTTGGCCAGCCGCTGCAGGAGCGCGGTCAGGTCGCTGACGGCGAAGCCGGCGGCGATGGAGGTGTTCTTCGCCAGGGCGATCCACACGTTGCCCAGCGGGGGACGACGGTGCGGAAGGCCTGGGGCAGGACCACCGTCGTGAGGCTCTGCCGGAAGTCCAGACCGATCGCCCTGGCCGCCTCGGCCTGTCCCGGCGGCACGGCGTTGATGCCCGAGCGGAGCGCTTCGGCGACGAAGGCGGCGGTGTAGAGGCCGAGCGAGGCGACCGCGGCGATGAACCGGCTCGGGAACTGCAGGTCGATGTAGACCAGTCCGAAGACCAGGAAGAAGAACACGACGGTGAGCGGCGTGTTCCGGAACACCTCGACGTAGAACGCCGAGAGCACGCGCAGCGCAGGGATGGGGCTGACCCGCATCGCCGCGAGCAACGTGCCCAGGACCAGGGCGACCAGGCCGCTGGCGACGGCCAGGCTGAGCGTCGTCAGGAAGGCGTCCCGGATGAGCGGGAAGTTGTCGGCGAGGAAGGACATCTTCCCCCTCTCGGTTCAGCGCGACACCTGCCGGGGCCGGCGCAAGCCGGCCCCGGCAGGGGCGGGATCAGTAGCGGTCGACCTGCGGCGGCTCGGGAGCCTCCTGGCCGGTGATGGCGCCCGCGGTCTCCTCCCAGGCCTCGGCCCACGAGCCGTCCTCGAAGGACTCCTCCAGGACGTCGTTGATGAAGTCGCGCAGGTCGTCCTGGCCCTTCGGGACGCCGATGCCGTACGGCTCCTCGGAGAAGGGGTTCCCGACGAGCTCGAACGCGTCGGGGTCCCCGGCGACGAAGCCGGTGAGGATGACGTTGTCGGTGGTCACCGCGGCGACGTTGCCGTTGCGCAGGTCGTCGGCGCACTTGGAGTAGGCGTCGTAGAGGACCAGCTCGGCCTCGGGGTAGTCGGTCCGGATCCGCTCGGCGGGCGTCGAGCCCTCGACCGAGCAGACGGTCTTGCCGGCGAGGTCCTCGGGCCCTTCGATGCCCTCGGGGTTGCCGGCGGCGACCATGATGTCCTGCCCGGCGACGTAGTACGGCCCGGCGAAGTCGATCCGCTGCTTGCGCTCGTCGTTGATCGTGTAGGTCGCCACGACGATGTCGACGCGGTCCTGCTCGAGGAACGGCTCGCGGTTGGCCGAAACGGTCTCGGTGAAGGTGATCTGGTCCTCCGAGAGACCCAGCTTGGCGGCGATGATCTTGGCGATCTCGACGTCGAAGCCCTCGGGGTCGCCGGCCGTGTTGGCCAGGCCGAAGCCCGGCTGGTCGATCTTCGTGCCGACGCGGAGCTCGCCGGCCTCGACGATCTCGGCCATCGTGCTGCCGGGCTCGAACTCGACCTCCTCGACCTCGGCGGTGGTCTCCTCCGCGTCCTCCTGGGCCTGGTTGCCGGCCTCGCTGGCGCAGCCGGTGAGCAGGAGGCCGAACGCCGCGAGCGTCGCGGCTCGTCGGGTGATGCGCATCAGGTGATCCTTTCGGGTTGCCTCAGTGGTTGAGGATCTTGGAGAGGAAGTCCTTCGCCCGGTCGGAACGCGGGCTGGTGAAGAAGGTCTCCGGGTCGGCGGACTCGACGATCCGGCCGCCGTCCATGAAGACGACCCGGTTGGCCGCGCGGCGGGCGAACCCCATCTCGTGGGTGATGACGATCATCGTCATGCCCTCGTGGGCGAGCGACGTCATCACGTCGAGCACCTCGTTGATCATCTCCGGGTCGAGTGCCGAGGTCGGCTCGTCGAAGAGCATGACCTTGGGATCCATGGCCAGTGCCCGGGCGATCGCCACCCGCTGCTGCTGGCCACCCGACAGCTGTGCCGGGTACTTGTCGGCCTGCACGCCGACGCCCACCCGGTCGAGGAGCTCGCGGGCCCGCTTCTCGGCCTCCGCCTTCGACTTCCCGCGCACCTTGATCGGCCCGAGGGTGACGTTCTCGAGGATCGTCTTGTGCGCGAAGAGGTTGAAGCTCTGGAAGACCATGCCGACGTCGCTGCGCAGGCGGGCCAGCTCCTTGCCCTCCTCCGGCAGTCGCCGGCCGTCGATGCTGATCTCGCCCTTCTCGATGGCCTCGAGGCGGTTGATGGTGCGGCAGAGGGTCGACTTCCCCGAGCCCGACGGCCCGATGACGACGACGACCTCGCCGCGGGCGATCTCCAGGTCGATGTCCTGGAGCACGTGCAGGTCGCCGAACCACTTGTTGACGCCGGACAGCCGGACGAGAGGTTCTCCGTGGGGACGGCTCACGGGAGCGACCCTAGGCGGCGCCGGACACGGGGAGTGATCGAGGCGATCACGAAGGCGTAACGAAGGGGATGGCGGAGGAGCGCCGTACCCTCGTCTGGTCATGGGATCCGAGGTCGAGACACCCGCGCGCACCTACCGGGTGCGCACGTACGGGTGCCAGATGAACGTGCACGACTCCGAGCGGCTGTCCGGGCTGCTGGAGGCCGCGGGCTACACCGCCGCGCCCGAGGGCGCCGACGCCGACGTCGTCGTCCTCAACACCTGCGCGGTGCGCGAGAACGCGGACAACCGGTTGTACGGCAACCTCGGGCACCTGCGACCGGTCAAGGACGCCCGCCCCGGCATGCAGATCGCCGTGGGCGGCTGCCTGGCGCAGAAGGACCGCGGCGAGATCGTCCGCCGTGCCCCGTGGGTGGACGTCGTCTTCGGCACGCACAACGTCGGCTCCCTGCCCGCGTTGCTCGAGCGTGCACGGCACAACGCCGAGGCACAGGTCGAGATCGTTGAGGCGCTCGAGGTCTTCCCGTCGACGCTGCCGGCGAAGCGTGACTCCGCCTACGCCGGTTGGGTGTCGATCAGCGTCGGCTGCAACAACACCTGCACGTTCTGCATCGTCCCGTCGCTGCGCGGCGCGGAGAAGGACCGCCGGCCGGGCGAGATCCTGGCCGAGGTCCAGGCGCTGGTGGACCAGGGTGTGCTCGAGGTGACCCTGCTCGGCCAGAACGTCAACGCCTACGGCGTCGAGTTCCGCGACCGGGGCGCGTTCGCCGACCTGCTGCGCGCGGCCGGGCGCATCGACGGGCTGGAGCGCATCCGCTTCACCAGCCCCCACCCGCGCGAGTTCACCGACGACGTGATCGCCGCCATGGCAGAGACGCCGGCGGTCTGCCACCAGCTGCACATGCCCCTGCAGTCGGGTTCGGACGACGTGCTGCGCCGGATGCGCCGCGGCTACCGGCAGGAGCGCTACCTCGGGATCATCGACCGCGTCCGCGCCGCCATGCCCGACGCAGCCATCACCACCGACATCATCGTGGGCTTCCCGGGGGAGACCGAGGACGATTTCCAGCAGACCCTCGAGGTCGTCCGGCGAGCCCGCTTCGCCAGCGCGTTCACGTTCCAGTACTCGAAGCGCCCCGGCACACCGGCGGCCGAGATGGACGGCCAGCTGCCCAAGGACGTCGTCCAGGAGCGGTACCTGCGGCTGACCGCGCTGCAGGACCAGATCAGCTGGGACGAGAACAAGGCGCTCGTGGGCACGAAGGTCGAGCTGCTGGTCGCGGCGGGGGAGGGCAGCAAGGACGCGGCCACCGGCCGGCTCTCCGGCCGGGCCCGCGATGGACGCCTGGTCCACTTCACGGCCGCCGACGGCGTCCGGCCCGGTGACGTCGTGGAGACCGTCGTCACGCAGGCCGCGCCGCACCACCTCGTCGCCGACGGGGTCCTGCTGTCGCACCGGCGCACCCGCGCCGGGGACGCGTCCGAGGCGGGGATCCGCCCGACGACGTCCGGCGTCTCCCTGGGCATGCCGCGGGTCGGCGTGCCGGCCCCGCTCGCCCCCGCCCCGAGCTGCTGACCCGCTTTCGGTACAGAAAGCGGGTCACCGGGCCGCGCTTTCCGTACAGAAAGCGGGGGAAGGGCCTCAGCGGCGGGCGGACTTCTCCGCCTCGGCCAGCCACTGGCGGCGCGTGGCGAGGTTGGCCCTGGCCTCCTCGATCCGCTTCGCATCGCCCGCCGCCTCGGCCTTGGCCAGCTGCTCCTCGGCCTTGGTGACCGCGGCGCGCATGGAGGCCACCATCGGGTTCTCCGGCGCGCTGCGGGAGCGACCGGCGTCGGCGGCGCCGCGGATCCTCTGCTCGACCGCCTGCATCCGGTCCTCGAGCGCCCGCATCGCCCCGCGCGGGACGTGGCCGATCGCGTCGTAGCGCTCCTGGATCTTGCGCAGCGCGTTCTGCGCGCCCCGCAGGTCGGTGGTCGGGTCCAGCTTCTCGGCCTCGGCCAGCAGCTCCTCCTTCCGCTGCTGGTTGGCCAGCTCCTCGCTGCTGCGCTTCTTGTCCGACTCGCCGCGGGCGGTGAAGAAGACGTCCTGGGCGGCGCGGAACTGCTTCCAGAGGTCGTCGTCGCCGTCGCGGCCGGTGCGCGGCACGGCCTTCCAGCGGTCCATCAGCGACCGCATCGCGGCGCTGGTCGGCCCCCACTCCGTGGACGTCGACAGCTGCTGCGCCTCCTTGATCAGCTCCTGCTTCGCCGCGCGGGCCTCACCGCGCTGGGCGTCCAGCGAGGCGAAGTGCGCGCCCCGCCGGCGGCCGAACGCGTCGCGGGCCGCGGCGAACCGAGACCACAGCGCCTCGTCGGTCTTCCGGTCGATGCCGCGGATGGTCTTCCACTCCTCGACGATGGCCTTGAGCCTGTCGCCGGCGGCCTTCCACGCGGTCGACTCGGCGGCGATCTGCTCCGCCTCGGCGGCCAGCGCCTCCTTGCGGGCCACCTGCTGGGCGCGGGCGGCCGCCTTCTCCGCGCGGAACTCCGCAGCCGCGGAGTCCGCGGTGTCGACCATCGCGCGGGCGCGGGCGGCCAGCCCCTCGAGGTCGCCGACGGCGGCGGCGGCCGGGATCTGGTCGGCCAGGACCTGGGCCTTGTTCTTGATCTCGCCGGGGTTGCCCGTGTGCGCCTTCAGTCGCGCCTCGAGCAGTGCCACCTCGGTGGCGAGGTCGTCGAACCGGCGCCCGTAGTGGGCCAGGCCGGCCTCCGGCTCACCCGCCTGCCACGAGCCGACGGCTCGCTCGCCGTCGGTGGTGCGCACGTACACGGTGCCGTCCTCGTCGACCCGGCCCCAGGCGGCGGGGTCGCTCGGTGGCGGCAGGACCGGCTCGGGGGCCGCGGCCGCTGCCGGTGCGGCGGGGGCGGGGGACGGCACGGGCACGGGCTTGGGGCCCGGCCGGGGGCGGTCGGCCTGGGTGTCTCCGCCGCGGGCGGCGCGTCGGTCGTCGGGTCCGCGACGGCGGCGTCCTCGGGAGCCGGCGCGGCCGCGGTGCCGGCCTCGGGCGTCACCGCCTCGCTCGACGCGGGGAGGTCGGCGTCGGCCTGCGGCGCGGCCGCGGCCTCCTCCTCCGGTCCGGGGACCGCCTCGGGCGTCACCGCGTCGGGGGAGACCTGGTCGACGGTCGTCGCCTCCGCGCGGTCCGCGTCGGTGTTCTCCGCAAGCGGCGGAGAGGCCTGCTGCGCCCCGGTGCCGGGGTCGTCCGTGCTCGACACGACGGCAGTGTCCCACGTCGCATCCGGGAGACTGCTCGGCGTGAGTGCTGTCGCTGGAACGACCGTCGCGGTCGCGTTCTGCCCGATGCCGCCGCTGCTGCTGCCGGCAGTCGAGGGCCGGCCCGCGACCGAGACGGTCGCATTGCGGGCGGCGTGCGCCGAGGCCGTGGGGGAGATGCTCGCCACCCGGCCCCCGGTCGTGGTGGTGGTGGGGGACGGCGTGCCTGCGGGCGTCCGGTTCGGGCCCGGGGACTGCGGTGACCTGCGCGGGTTCGGGGTGGCCGTCGACGTGCCGTTCAGCGGACGCGCCCGGCCGGGTTCCCGCCGCCTGCCGCCGGCTCACACGCTGGGCGCCTGGCTGCTGGACGAGGCGGGCTTCGCCGGTACGCGCGTCGGGATCGGGCCCGCCGACCTGGCCCAGCTGGTGCGCGACCTGCCCGGCCCGCTGGGGGTCCTCGCGATGGGTGACGGCTCGGCGCGGCGCACGGTGAAGGCACCCGGCTATCTCGACGAGGCCGCCGTCCCGTTCGACGACGGCGTCGCGGACGCGCTGGCGGCGGGGGACGCCGCGGCCATCGCCGCGCTGGACGAGGAGGTGGCGGCCCGCCTGCTCGCCGCCGGGGTGCCCACCTGGCGGGCCGTCGGCGCCGCGCTCGCCGGCCGGCCGATCACCGCCCGGCTGCACCTGCACGACGCGCCGTTCGGGGTCGGCTACCTCGTGGCGTCCTGGGTGGCCGCGTGAGCGCACCGCCGCCGGTCGTGGCGGTCGTCGGCCCGACGGCGACCGGCAAGACCGCGCTCGCGGTGGCGCTGGCCCGGCGGCTCGGCGGTGAGGTCGTCAACGCCGACTCCATGCAGCTCTACCGGGGCATGGACATCGGCACGGCCAAGCCGGGACCCGACGAGCGGGGCGGAGTGCCCCACCACCTGCTGGACCTGTGGTCGGTGCGCGAGCCGGCGTCGGTGGCGGAGTACCGGCGCGTGGCGCGGTCGGAGATCGACCGGCTGCGCGCCGCGGGCGTCGTCCCCCTGCTCGTCGGCGGCTCCGGTCTCTACGTGCGGGCGGTGCTCGACGAGCTCGAGTTCCCGGGCACCGACCCCGCCGTCCGGGCGCGGCTGGAGGGGGACCTGGCTGCCCACGGCCCGGCGCAGCTGCACGACCGGCTGGCGCGCCTGGACCCCCAGGCGGCGGCGGCCGTCCTGCCCAGCAACGGACGGCGGATCGTCCGGGCGCTGGAGGTCATCGAGCTCACCGGTGCGCCGTTCCGGGCCTCGCTGCCCGAGCCGAGACCGCACTACCCCGTCGTCGGGATCGGTCTGGACCGCGAGCCGGCCGAGCTCGACGGGCGCGTCGCGCGGCGCGTCGACCGGATGTGGTCCGACGGCTTCGTCGCCGAGGTCGAGGGGCTGGTGGGCCAGGGGCTGCGGGAGGGGCCGACCGCCTCCCGTGCCCTCGGCTACGCGCAGGTCCTCGCGCAGCTGGACGGCACGCTCACCCCGGCCGAGGCACGCGAGCGGACGGTGTCCACCACGCGGCGGTTCGTCCGACGGCAGCGCTCGTGGTTCCGCAGGGACGCGACGCTCACCTGGTTCGACGGCGCGCGGCCGGACCTGGTCGACGCGGTCACCGCGGAGGTCGCCGCCCGTACGATCGAGCGGTGACCTCCGCTCCCCGGGTGCTGATCGGGCACGGCACGGAGAACGACTTCGTCGTCCTGCCCGACCCCGACGGCACCGTGTGGCCGGAGCGGCGCCTGGATGCCGCGCTCGTCCGGCGGCTGTGCGACAGGAGGGCGGGGCTCGGCGGTGACGGCGTCCTCCGCGTCGTCCGCAGCGTCCACGTGCCCGACGCGCCCGCCGTGCTCGGCGAGGACCTGCAGGCCTGCGAGTGGTTCATGGATCACCGCAACGCCGACGGCTCGACCGCCGAGATGTGCGGCAACGGCATCCGGCTCTTCCTGCACGTCCTGGTCACCGAAGGCCTGCTCGACCGTGGTGCCTGCGAGGCCGGGGTGCTCGTCGGCACCCGCGGCGGCCCGCGACGGGTCGGCGCCACGCCGGACGGCGCCTACTGGGTCGACATGGGGCCGGCCCGGCCGTTCGGGAAGGGCGAGGCCCACGTCGGCGACCGGACGTTCGCGGGGCTGGCCGTGTCCATGGGCAATCCGCACCTGGCTTGCCTGACCGAAGCCGACTTGGCGTCCCTGGACCTCACCCGCGCCCCCGAGTTCGACCCGGAGCTGTTCCCCGACGGGGTGAACGTCGAGCTGATCAACGTGCTCGAGGCGGGCCGCCACATCCGGCTGCGTGTCTCCGAGCGCGGTGTGGGGGAGACGCGCTCGTGCGGGACCGGGGCCTGCGCCGCCGCCTACGCCGCCCTCGTCGACGACGGGCGCACCGAGGGCACGGTCGTCGTCGACGTCCCCGGGGGGCGACTGTCGGTACGGGTCGCCCCCGGGACGACGGTCCTCGCCGGGCCCGCGGTCCTCGTCTCGGCCGGGGTCCTGTGCGCGGAGTGGCTCGGACCCCAGCGCTAGGCGGTCAGTACGGCTCTAGCTAGGCGCGGTCGTCGTCCTCCGTGGGCGACTCCGGCATCATCGACTGCCCCTCGATGCCGGGGCTGTCGGCCGGCGCCCCCTGACCGCTGTCCTGGTCCGGCCCGCCCGACGTGGTGCCGACCCCGCCGGAGAGCGGGTTGCGCGGGGGTTGAGGCCCTTGGGGTCGCGGCCGGGGTCGTCGATCTCGCTGTCCGCGCCCAGGCTGCTGGAGCCGGTGTCGCTCATCGCGTCCTCCTCGTCTCAGGCGTTGTGCCGCGTGGCGTATGTGTGGCCGTATTTGTCGCCAGGCCCCTACCCGCGCCCGGCGTCGGGATGCACCCGGAGGTGGGATGTGTTGTAGCCGGTGATGACAACTCAGATGACGCGCCCCGCGGCGCGTGCCACGCTGGAGACGATGACGACCGCTCCGACGCCCGCCCCGTCCGACGACACCACCGGTTCCTACGACCTGGAGGCCCGCGGCGCCCTGCGCCGGGTGGCCGGACTGTCCACCGAGCTGGCCGACGTCACCGAGGTCGAGTACCGGCAGCTGCGCCTCGAGCGCGTCGTGCTGGTCGGCGTGTGGACCGAGGGCACGCAGGCCGACGCCGACCGCTCGCTGGCCGAGCTCGCGGCGCTGGCCGAGACGGCCGGGTCGCAGGTGCTGGAGGCGGTCAGCCAGCGCCGGGACAAGCCCGACGCCGCGACCTACGTCGGGTCGGGCAAGGCCGCCGAGGTCCGTGACCTGGTCGCGGCGACCGGTGCCGACACCGTGATCTGCGACGGCGAGCTCACCCCCGGCCAGCTGAACCAGCTGGAGAAGCTGCTCAAGGTGAAGGTCGTCGACCGGACCGCGCTGATCCTCGACATCTTCGCCCAGCACGCGTCGAGCCGGGAGGGCAAGGCGCAGGTGGAGCTCGCGCAGATGCAGTACATGCTCCCGCGCCTGCGTGGCTGGGGTGAGTCGCTGTCCCGGCAGGCCGGTGGTCGTGTCGCCGGCGGTGGCGGCATCGGCACCCGCGGACCGGGCGAGACGAAGATCGAGACCGACCGGCGACGAATCCGCTCACGGGTCAGCAAGCTGCGCAGGGAGATCGCCGGCATGGCGACCGCCCGCGCGACGCAGCGGTCCAGCCGTGACCGCAACGCCGTACCCAGCGTGGCGATCGCCGGTTACACGAACGCCGGCAAGTCCAGTCTGCTCAATGCGCTGACCGGCGCCGGGGTCCTGGTCGAGAACGCGCTGTTCGCGACCCTCGACCCGACCGTCCGCCGCGCGCAGTCGCCCGACGGGCGGGAGTACACGCTGACCGACACCGTGGGGTTCGTGCGGCACCTGCCGCACCAGCTCGTCGACGCCTTCCGCTCGACCCTCGAGGAGGTCGCGGCGGCCGACCTGCTGCTGCACGTCGTCGACGGGTCCGACCCGGACCCGCTGGGCCAGATCGAGGCCGTCCGGGTCGTCCTCGGGGAGATCGACGCGGCCGCCGTGCCCGAGGTCATCGTCGTCAACAAGGTCGACGCGATGAGCGAGGACGACGTCCTGGCCCTGCGCCAGGCCCTGCCCGGCGCGGCATGGGTGTCGGCCCGCACCGGAGCCGGCATCGAACGACTGCGGGAGCTCATCGCGACCCGGCTGCCGCACCCCGACGTGGACGTCGACGTGCTGCTCCCGTACGACCGGGGTGACCTCGTCGCCCGGGTGCACCGGGACGGCGAGGTCCTGGCGGAGTCCCACGAGGAGTCGGGCACGCGGCTGACCGCCCGGGTGGACGGCGCCCTCGCCGCCGCACTGGAGGCCTTCGCCGTCCCGGTCGGCTGAGCCGCTGTGCCCGCCGAAGGAGCGGGGGCGGCCCGGCAGTGCGGTGGCCCCTCGGAGGGGTGGCGGCCCCGCTCGCTCGGATCACGGGGAGGTCACGGGCCGGTACGGTGATGTCCGTGACGAGCGGCGCGGTGCGGGAGGTCGGTCCGACCGCCGGCCACCGTGGCGCCTCGACCGGCCGGCCGGCCTGGTGGGCGATGGTCCTCGCGCTCGTCGTCGGCGCTTCGGTCACGCTCGACCTGCTGACGGGCGGATGGCTGGAGCGGCTGGACCTCCGCGTCGCCGAGACCGTGGGCGGCTGGGGGCTGCGCCGCTCCGACGCCTATCCCCTCGTCTGGCTCGTCACGCAGATCGGCGGGCGGGTCACCATCCTGGCGGTCGTGGCGGTGCTGGTCGGGTACCTCGCCTGGCGCCGTCGGACGTGGCTGCCGGTGATCCGCGTCCTCATCGCGCTGGCTCTGCTGACCGCGGTGGTCTACGCCATCAAGCACGGCACCGGCCGCACGGCGCCCGAGTTCCCCGGCTCGTACTTCTTCCACGAGGACGGGGCGTCGTTCCCGTCGGGACACGTGGCCAACGCCGTCCTCATGTGGGGCGTCGCCCGCTGGCAGGCCGTCGAGTACGCATTGCCCGCGCGGGTGCAGCGCGCGTTCTGGGTCCTGGCCGTCCTGGGGCCGATCCTGACCGGCCTGGCGATGGTGTCGCTCAACTTCCACTGGGTCACCGACGCGGTCGTGGGGGCCGCCGTGGGAGTCCTGCTGCTGGGCGTGGTTCACGCACTCGACGCAGTGGTTCTGTCACGCTGGGTACGTGCCCGAGCAGGCCGCCAGGCCGCGTAGCGGAATGCGGGGGCGGCTGGTGGCGGCGGGAGGAGCTCTCGGCGCCGCGGTCGTCCTCGGCTGCGCGCTGCCCGCGCTCGCCGAGGAAGGCGCCTCCGTCCCGGTGACGCAGTGCTCCATCACCGATCCCGCGCTACCCGAGCTCTCGGGTCTGGTGGTCGTCGGAGACCGGATGCTCGCGCTCAACGACGGCGGCGATCAGCTCACCGTCCACCTCCTGGACGCGGCATGCCAGATCGTCGACGGGGTCAGCGCGCCGATCGACCCCTACGACCCCGAGGACCTCGCCCGTGCCGCCGACGGCACCGTCTGGGTCGCCGACACAGGCGACAACAACGCCGCCCGGCCGACCGTCGCGCTGCTGGCGCTGCGGCCCGACGGGTCCCACGGCGTGTACCGGCTGACCTATCCGGACCGCCCGCACGACGCCGAGGCCCTGTTCCTCGCGCCCGACGGGACGCCGTACATCGTCACCAAGGAGATCCTGGGCGCCAGCAAGGTGTACCGGCCGGCTGCACCCCTGGTGGACGGCGGCACCGTCGCGCTGGTGGAGGTCGCGGCCGTCAACCTCACGCTCACCGGAACCCCGGGGGGCCGGTCGGGCAGGCCGGGCAGCTCCTGGTCACGGGGGGCGCGGTCTCCTCGGACGGACGGCACATCGCCCTGCGCACCTACACCGACGCCTACGTGTGGCCGCTGACCGGCTCGGACGTCCCGGCGGCACTGGCCGCCGAACCCGTGCGGATCCCGCTGCCCGAGTCGCCCCAGGGCGAGGCGATCAGCTTCTCGGCGGACAACCGGGGTTTGGTGGTGGCCAGCGAGGGGTTGCCGAGCGCCGTCACGATCGTCCCCTTGACGCCCCCCGCCATCGAGGCCGCGACCGCGCTGCCGGACGCGCCGGTGCCGAGCTTCACCGATCTGACCAGCTCAGGGCTCTCGCCCATCACCTCTGCGCTGATCGCCGCCTCGTTCGCCACGATCGTGGTGTGGCTCGGCGGCAAGATCGGCCGGCGCCGGCTCTGAGGTCCGGCCCCGCCCGGCCGACGGGGCCCGCCCTCACACCCGCCGCAGCACGCTGACGACACGGCCCAGGACCGTGGCGTCGTCTCCTGGGATCGGTTCGTACGCCGGGTTGTGCGGCAACAGCCAGACGTGGCCGTCCCGACGCTTGTAGGTCTTGACCGTCGCCTCGCCGTCGATCATCGCGGCGACGATCTCGCCGTTCTCCGCGGTCGGCTGCTGCCGGACGACGACCCAGTCGCCGTCGCAGATGGCGGCCTCGACCATCGAGTCACCGGTCACCTTGAGCATGAAGAGCGTGCCCTCGCCGACCAGCTCCCGCGGGAGCGGGAAGACGTCCTCCACCGCCTGCTCGGCCAGTACCGGGCCACCGGCGGCGATCCGGCCGACCAGCGGCACGTAAGTCGGCGCCGGAGCGGTCTCGTCGCCGGTGGCGGCCAGCCCCGTCAGGGCGGGCGTGGCGTGGGGGCTGTCCTCGGGCAGGCGGACGTCGAGCGCTCGCGGCCGGTTGGGGTCTCGGCGCAGCCAGCCCTTCTTCTGCAGCACGGAGAGCTGGTGCGCGACCGAGGAGGCGGAGGACAGCCCCACCGCCTCGCCGATCTCGCGCACCGACGGTGGATAGCCGCGACGGTCGATCGAGTCCCGGATGACCTCGAGGACCCGGCGCTGCCGCTGGGTCAACCCGTCGCCGTCCGCCCCGCGGTCGGGGAAGGAGCGGATCGTGGCGCTCTCGCCGCCGTCGGCCGTCCCCTCGGTCGTGGCGTTCCCGGACGTGCTGCCCCTGCGGCCGCCCGTCGACCCGCTCTTCGCCGCCACGTCGCCTCCTCGTCCACCGCTTGCGCGGCGTCTGTGTCCGTCCCTAGGACGGTAGCGCGCCCGAGGCACGGAATCAAACACATGTTCGAAGTCGTGCCGTGTCCGGTGGCTTTCGTCGGTGGTCTCCGGTAGACATCGAACAGCCGTTCGAATCGAACACGTGTTCGAGGCGGAGGGTGACCACGTCGACGAGGCGGGAGGAGCGGGTCATGGGATGTGTGCAGCAGGCCGTGCTGGAGTTCGACGAGGAGGTTCGGGCGCCCTGGCGCCCGCGCCTGGTCGAGGGGGGTGCGGGTGCGACGGCCGGCGCCGCCATGCGCACGCCGTCCCGCCGGAGTCCCTCCCGGGTCGGCGTGTGCCGTCCCCCGGGGGGCCCCGTCGTCTCCGGGCGTCCGAGGCCGACGAGCCGCACGCCCCGCCCCGGAGCGGCCTCGCCGGCTGCGCTCGGTTCGACGGTCGGAGGGTCAGACCTCGACCGGCCGGGATCCGTGCGGCTGCGGGCGACTCCCCGGGCGCGCAGGCTCGCGGTGGTCCTGGCGCTGGCCGCCGGGCTCGCGCTGGGGTCGTGGCTGGGGCCGCTCCTCGACGGGGACGGAGGACTGCGGTTGGCGGCGGCAGCAGTGTGGTGGTCCAGCCGGGTGACACGCTGTGGTCGATCGCCACCGACCTCGGGGGGGACGGCGACGTGCGCGTCCTGATCGACGAGATCCAGGAGATCAACGGGCTCGCCGGCGCGGAGGTCGTGCCGGGCCAGATACTGCAGCTGCCATGAGTCGGCTGGTCGGGGGCGGGGTGCGAGCGGGAGGACCGTGCACCCGGCCGAGCACCCGCGCCGGGTCGGTACCCCCTGGCCCCGCCGGCGCAGGGCCCGTCACGGCACAAGCTCTACAAGGTCGCGGCCCGACTTCGTCAACCCTCAGTGCGGGCGTCTTCACACTCTGTGGTCGCAGCAGCGCTTACGGTCGTCGGGTGTCAGGCGCCATGGAGAACCGAGCAGCGGTGTTCACCAGTCAACCCCAAGCGGTCGAGGTCTATCAGGCGGGCGCCTGGTGGGCCGGGGAGCTGCTGGGCTGGCGGCACGATGCGAGCGGGGCCTGCCAGGTGTGGGTCCGTGTCGTCCTCGGCGGGGTCGAGGAGACCGCCTGGACCGATCTCTCGACCCTGCGCCTGCCTGAGCGTCACCTCTCCGTGGCGGACGGGGGCTCGTCGCGCGCCACCGCCATCGCGCCGGACACCCAGGCGATGTCGGTGGCCCGCCCTCCCTCGGGGCGCCGCGCCCGTTCGGCGCAGTCCGACGGCGCTGTCACCGCCGGTCTCCCGCTGGTGCGCGACCTCTCCGTCGTCCCCGACGTCCCCGCGACCGGTGGTCGCCGCACTGCCGACGAGACGGCGCAGTTCGCGTCGGTGGGCCGGCGTCGCGCCCCCGAGCCACCCGAGTCGTCGGCCGGCGGCCGACGCCGCGCGCCCGACACGGGGGAGGTGCCGGCCATCGGCCGACGCCGGGCAGCGGACTTCTCGACAGCCGGGACCGCCGGCGCGTCCGGGCGGCACCGTGCGCCCGCGGCCGACGCCGGGCGACACCGCACCGCCGACACCGGACTGTTCCCGGTGGTCGGCGATGCCGGCCCGAGCCGGCCGGCTGCTCGCGCGCCGCGACCGTCCCCGACCGTGCACGCGCCGGGGCCCGACGGTGCGCTGGGGCCCAGGCCCCGCGAGTCCTGGACGGCACCGGCCGACCTCGAGCCGGAGATGCTCACCCGACCGATGCGCCTGAGCGACCAGGCCCCGCACGCCCGCCGTCCCCGCGTCGACGGGACCTTCACCCCGGTCTGACCGGCTGTCCCGCCGCCGCCCGCTGGCCGCGCCCGCCAGAGGGGCGGCACGGCGCCGACAGGGAGTCGTTCCCTCCTTCCCCTTCCCTGCCCGTCCGGCCTTCCGAGCGCGAGCCGGTGCCGGCCGGCTGCAGGGAGGTGCGGCACGCCCCGCCTCTCGTTGGCCTGCGCCCGCGGTCTCGGGAGGCCGACGCCCGGCCGCCGCGACGCCAGGCCGCCGCGGCGGCTTCCGATCGTCCGTCCGCGGGCGTCCCGGCGCGTCGCCGCGGCGTGTCGTGTGACTCGTGGGAATCGCTGTTCTCCCAGGTGACGGCAGTGTCGGGGCGGAACACGCCGGGTCATCCATCGCTTGCACATCTTGTGATGGCAGGCCTAGGGTTCCCCTACATCTAGTAGTTACAGAGTTGTAAGCCCGTCCACAGGTTCGTCCTCAGGTTCTCCCCGGAACGTCCACCGGATGTCCCCAGGGAGGTCCACAGGGGCACGTGTGGGGTCCCGAGCGAACGAACTCCCGGAAGGAGGTGGCCCGCGATGCGTTGCCCGTTCTGCCACAACGCCGACAGCCGGGTCATCGACTCGCGGGAGGCCGACGAGGGCGCCACGACGCGTCGGCGGCGTTCGTGCCCGAAGTGCGGGCGCCGGTTCACCACCGTCGAGGAGGCAGTGCTCGCCGTCGTCAAGCGCAGCGGGGTCAGCGAGCCGTTCAACCGGTCCAAGGTCGTCGCCGGCGTGCGGCGTGCCTGCCAGGGCCGCCCGGTGGACGAGGACCAGCTGAAGCTCCTGGCCCAGCAGGTCGAGGACGCCATCCGCGCCACCGGCGCCGCGGAGGTGCCCAGTCACGAGGTGGGGCTGGCGATCCTGCGGCCGCTCCGCGAGCTCGACGAGGTGGCCTACCTCCGCTTCGCGAGCGTGTACCGCTCCTTCACGTCGATCGAGGACTTCGAGAAGGAGATCACCGAGCTGCGGGCCCGTCACCTGACCGGTGGCACCCCGCCGCTGCCCGGCATGCAGGACACCCCGCCAGCCCCTCGCCGCCGAGGCGCCGGGCGCGCCGCGAACACCGGCGCGGCAACCCCCTCCGCCAGCTGAGAACTGTCAGTACCGACCGCTACAACACAACCAGCGCGGGACCAGCACGCGGCTCTTCCCCAGCCGCCGAGTCACGACACCACGTCACGACAACAAGGAGAGCTCCGTGACCGAGACCGAGGATCGCTTGTCAGGCCGCACGCGGCGCGCCACCAAGGCGCCGTCGCGGGGAAGGGCCTGAAGATCAAGCGCGTCTTCACCACCCCCGGTGTGCACCCCTACGACGAGGTGACGTGGGAGCGCCGCGACGTCGTCATGACGAACTGGCGCGACGGCTCGATCAACTTCGAGCAGCGCGGTGTCGAGTTCCCTGCCGAGTGGAGCATCAACGCCACCAACATCGTCACGACCAAGTACTTCCGTGGCGCCGTCGGGACCCCCCAGCGCGAGAGCAGCCTGCGGCAGCTCATCGACCGCGTGGTGCTCACCTACGGTGCGGCCGGTCGCGAGCACGGCTACTTCGCCAGCGAGGGCGACGCCGAGATCTTCGAGCACGAGCTGACCTGGATGCTCATGCACCAGTACTTCAGCTTCAACTCACCGGTCTGGTTCAACGTCGGCACGAGCGCGCCCCAGCAGGTCAGCGCCTGCTTCATCCTCGCCGTCGACGACGAGATGGACTCGATCCTCAACTGGTACCGCGAGGAGGGCCTGATCTTCAAGGGCGGCTCCGGCGCCGGCCTCAACCTCTCCCGCATCCGCTCCTCCAAGGAGCTGCTCTCCTCCGGTGGCACCGCGTCCGGCCCGGTCAGCTTCATGCGCGGTGCCGACGCCTCCGCCGGCACCATCAAGTCCGGTGGGGCGACCCGCCGCGCGGCCAAGATGGTCGTCCTCGACATCGACCACCCCGACATCGAGGAGTTCATCGAGACCAAGGCGCGCGAGGAGGACAAGATCCGCGCACTGCGCGACGCCGGCTACGACATGGACCTCGGCGGCAAGGACATCACCAGCGTCCAGTACCAGAACGCCAACAACTCGGTCCGCGTCTCCGACGAGTTCATGCGCGCGGTCGAGGACGGCTCGGAGTTCGGCCTGCGCGCCCGCATCGACGGCTCGGTCATCGAGACCGTCGACGCCAAGGCCCTGTTCCGCAAGGTCACCCAGGCCGCCTGGGAGTGCGCCGACCCCGGCATCCAGTACGACGACACGATCAACGACTGGCACACCAACCCCGAGACGGGCCGGATCAACGCGTCCAACCCCTGCTCGGAGTACATGAGCCTGGACAACAGCTCGTGCAACCTGGCGTCGCTGAACCTCATGAAGTTCCTGAAGAACGACGGCACGTTCGACACGAAGAACTTCGTGAAGGCCGTCGAGCTGGTCATCACCGCGATGGACATCTCCATCTGCTTCGCCGACTTCCCGACGGAGCCCATCGCCGAGACCACCCGTGCCTACCGCCAGCTCGGCATCGGGTACGCCAACCTCGGTGCGCTGCTCATGGCGACCGGCCACGCCTACGACTCGCGCGGCGGCCAGACGCTGGCCGCGGCCATCACGTCGCTGATGACGGGCACGGCATACCGGCGCTCGGCGGAGCTGGCCGGCATCGTCGGCGCGTACGACGGATTCGCCCGCAACGCCGACGCCCACGCCCGCGTCATGCGCAAGCACGCCGCGGCCAACGACGCCATCCGCCCGGTGGGTGCCGACGACGCCGACGTGCTCAAGGCCGCCACCCAGCAGTGGCAGGAGTGCCTGGAGATCGGCGCCGACAACGGCTGGCGCAACGCGCAGGCCTCCGTGCTCGCCCCCACCGGCACCATCGGCTTCATGATGGACTGCGACACGACCGGCATCGAGCCGGACTTCTCGCTGGTCAAGTTCAAGAAGCTGGTCGGCGGCGGCTCCATGCAGATCGTCAACCAGACGGTGCCGCGCGCGCTCAAGAGCCTGGGCTACCAGGAGGAGCAGATCGAGGCCATCGTCGAGTACATCGCCGAGCACGGCCACGTCGTCAACGCCCCGAGCCTGCGGCCGGAGCACTACGAGGTGTTCGACTGCGCGATGGGCGAGCGGGCCATCTCGCCGATGGGCCACGTCCGGATGATGGCCGCGGTGCAGCCGTTCATCTCCGGCGCCATCAGCAAGACGGTCAACATGCCCGAGACGGCCACCGTCGAGGAGGTCGAGCACATCTACTTCCAGGGCTGGAAGCTCGGCCTCAAGGCGCTCGCGATCTACCGCGACAACTGCAAGGTCGGCCAGCCGCTCTCCGACGCCATGAACAAGAGCGACGGCTCGAAGAAGACCGCCGCGGCGGTCGAGGCGGCCCCGGTCGCCCTGTCGCACCCGGTGCGCAAGCGGCTGCCGAAGAAGCGGACGAGCGTCACCACGTCGTTCAGCGTCGCGGGCGCCGAGGGCTACATGACCGCCGGCATGTACGAGGACGGCAGCCTCGGTGAGGTGTTCCTCAAGCTCGGCAAGCAGGGCTCGACCCTGGCCGGTGTCATGGACGCCTTCTCCATCTCGCTGTCCATCGCGCTGCAGCACGGTGTGCCGCTGGAGACCTACATCCAGAAGTTCACCAACATGCGGTTCGAGCCGGCCGGCATGACCGACGACCCCGACATCCGGATCGCCCAGTCGGTGATGGATTACATCTTCCGTCGCCTGGCGCTGGACCACCTGCCGGTCGAGAAGCGGGCCACCCTGGGCATCTTCACCGCCGAGGAGCGGGCCGCCCAGGTCGCCGGCTACGACACGTCGGCGTCGACCGCCACGGTCGTAGAGGAGGAGGAGGTCGACCTCGAGGCGCTGCGCGGCTCTGCGCCGACCGAGACCAGCACCAAGGGCGTGGCCAAGCCGGAGGTCAAGGCGGAGAAGCCGGTCCAGGAGGCGCACTCCTCGGCCGAGCTGCTCGAGCTGGTGACGGGGACCGCCACCGACGCGCCGCTGTGCATGACCTGCGGCACGAAGATGCGTCCGGCCGGCAGCTGCTACGTCTGCGAGGGCTGCGGCTCCACCAGCGGCTGCAGCTGATGGCGAGGCTCGCCGGGATGTCCTGCGGTTTCTCGCGGAATGTCCCGGCGGGCTCGCCGGAATGTCACTTCGGCTTGCGGTGACATTTCTTGCCAAGTTCCGGCCCCGGTCGTGATCTTGGCAAGTCAGCTACCAGCCGCCCCGGCCCTCTTCGGAGGGCCGGGGCGGCTCTGCGTTAGCGACGAGCAGGAGGAGGGCAGGTGACGGAGCCGCCGCGGCGGCCCGCGACCGGCGGCGGCGCCGGCCGCGGCGCGCCACGCCCGCGGAGCGGTGGGCGGATCGCGGGGAAGCCCTACGCACCGATGCCGCCGGCGAAGGCCGGGAAGGGGCCGGCGTTCCCGTACCGGGACTACTCCGACATTCAGCCGCCGGCGCTCCGCGACGCCTACGAGTGGTGGCAGGACATCTGTTTCGACATCCGGGAGCGTCGCCCGGCCCTGGCGCTCAGCGCCGAGCAGGTCGCAGAGCGCGCGGGGGTGTCGCCCAACACCGTGGAGTCACTGGAGCGGGGGCAGTGGGTCGCCTCGCACATCCTCCTGCGGGTCGCTTCGGTGCTGGGCCTGCGCATCGAGCAGGCAGTGCCGGTCCGCCGCGCGCGGTCCGGCGGCGCCGCACCCGGCGTCGGTGGCGGTGCGGGGGCGGCCGGCCGGGTCGCCACCCGCGAGGACGTGCTGGCCGCGCGGCGGGTGCTGCGGGAGCTGGCCGCCCACTTCGGGCTCGGCGATCCACGGGTGGAGGCCGACGGCACCGTCGTCGTCGACTGCGTGACGCCGGGCTTCGGGCCGCTGTGGCGGTTCGCCGCGGTCGCCGGCCAGACCCTGGGCGCCGGGGTGGAGGTCGCCTCCGCCGAGCCCGGGCGCCGCCGGATCGGAACCGAACTGCTGTGACAGGGATGCGGCCGCGGCCGCCGACGGGGAGCTGAAGATCGCCATGGGCCTGTGGGAGGACCGCCTGCGCAGCCACGCTGTGCACGGGACGTTCGAGACGGTGCTGACGGCGCTGGACAGCCTGTCGGCCGAGCAGGTCGAGCAGGCGCCCGACGAGGTCGAGCGGCTCATCTGGGTCGTCGGACACGTGCGGGAACGGCTGCGCACCGCGCCGCCGATGTCCGTGCCGGCCCAGTGTCCCGAACAGCTCAACGCGCAGCTGAACCAGGTGAACCAAGCCATCGCGCAGTACGCGGCCACTGGCCAGGTGCCACAGCTGGGCAACGCGAACAACGCCGCCGACACGCTCCTGGAGCTGGCGCGGGTACTCCCGCCACTGCCGCCTGACGTGGTCACCGCCGAGGCCGGGGCGTACCTGGAGCGGATCAGCGGCATGGTCTCCACCGTTGTCGGTGACGCGGCGAAGGACCGGGAGCGGTTGCACGACGCCGCCGACGCGCTCGACGCGCGGCTGACGTCGACGGCGCAGCAGTTGGAGCAGCTCGAGGCCGGCACCCGAACGCAGGTCACCAAGCTGGACCAGGCCATCGCCGCGCAGGAGAACCAGTTCGACCGGGCCCAGGGCGAGCGCCTGGCCGCCTTCCGGGAGGCCGAGCAGGAACGCGCGCAGGCCGCGGAGGCGGCCGCGGAGGCCGCGGGAGAGCGGTTCGCCACCACGGCCGGTGAGCTCACCGACCAGGCGGCCGGCACGCTCAAGTCCTTGGCCGAGCTGAAGCGGCAGGCCGAGGAGCTCGTCGGCGCGATCGGCGTCGCCGGCGTCGCGGCCGGCTACAACGAGACGGCGCAGCGCGAGGAGCGCGTCGCCGACGTGTGGCGCTGGGCCACCGTCGCCGTGGCGCTGCTTGCCGCAGGGGTGCTGGTCGCCGCGCTGTTCGTCGACCACTCCGCCGACGGCTCCTGGCAGCGCCTGGCTACCCGCCTGCTGGTGTCGCTGTCCTTCGCCGGAGTGGCCGCCTACTGCGGCCGGGAATCCGCCGCACACCGCCGGGTCGCCCGCGAGGCCCGCGCCCGGCACCTGCAGCTGGCCGCGCTCAACCCGTACCTGGCCAACATGCCGGAGGAGGAGAGCATCCGGCTCAAGGGTGAGCTCGCGCCGGGCTACTTCGCACCGGCGAGCACCGACCGGACGGACGGAGCCGCCGACGCCGGCAGCGGCGGGCCGCTGTCCCGAGAGCAGCTCACCGACCTCGTCCAGGCCCTGATCACCAAGGGCTCCCCGCGCTGACCGACCGGCGCCGACCCGCCACGCCGCCCAGCGGATCCACACAACGGAGGTGTCCATGGGGGACCCGACCCTCGCCGCGTACGCACAGAGCCTGGCCCCGCCGCCGTACGACCGCGCGACCGCGAGCCGCCGTCGAGCGCCCATCGAGGGGGCCCTCGGCCGGTCCACCCTCCGCGTCACCCGGATGTTCGAGAGCGGCTCGTGGAGCCACGGGACGGCGATCAAGGCCAAGAGCGACGTGGACTACATGGCCGCGGCGACCGGAACCCGGCCGACGTACCCGAGCAGCGCCCTGGCGACGGCCAGGACGGCGATCAGCCTCTGCGACCCCAGCATCGCGACGGCGCGGGTGTCCTCTCCGGTGGTGCAGGTCGCCTACTACACGCCGCCGAACTTCGAGATCGCCCCGGCCTGGTTCAAGGGCCGGTCGCCGGGCGGATACGACGTCTACTGGATCGGCGGCCGCGGCGACGAGTGGGTGCAGTCGGCACCGGCAGCGCACCTGGCCTACGTGGACCGGCAGAACGACCGGCTCGGCAAGAAGGTCAAGCCGCTGGTGCGGCTGCTCAAGGCGTGGAAGCACCACGCCGGAGCCCCGGTGTCGTCGTTCTACCTGGAGATGCGCACCGCCGAGCACGCCGCTGGCGAGGCGTCGATCGTCTACGAGATCGATCTCATCTCGGTCATCCGCACGATCGTGGAGATGGGCGCTCGGGACATGAACGATCCCCAGCACATCGTCGGCCGCATCCCCGCATGCTCATCGGACGAGAAGCGCCGCCAGACCGTCCGGCTGCTCGAGAACGCCTGGCGCTCGCTGTTCACCGCCTCCCAGGCGCGGGCGCGCGGAGACCGCGCCGCCTACTGGCACGCCATGTGCGCGGTCTTCGGCTCGGACTACCCGTGGCCGACCTGGTGACCGAGGCGGCCTGGCGGGACGCGGCCGCCGAGGAGCTGCGTCAGCTGATCGACGACATGCTGCACACCGAGAAGGCGCACCTGACGACCGCCGCGCGCCTGCAGAAGGTGCACCGTCCCCTCGGTGGGCTGGCCGCGCTCCTCGCAGCAGCCGGCGGCGCCACGGTCCTCGCCGATCTCAGCGCCCTGCTGGCCGGCTTCCTCGCCCTCGGGGCCGCGCTGGCTTCTGGGGTGCTGACCTTCCTCAAGCCCGACCAGCTGGCCGAGCAGCACCTGGGTGCCGGCCGTCAACTGGGCGCTCTCCGCGTGCGGGCCCGGCAGACGCTGCACCTCGACGTCGCCCGGCTGTCCACGGACGAGCTCCGGACCGCGATCGCAGGCATCGCGGAGGACAAGGCGAAGATCGACTCCGCCGCGCCGGGCACCAACGACAAGGACTACGCCGTCGGCCGCCAGAAGATCCTCAACGGCACGTACGACCGGGACCGGTAGTCGGTTCCGCCTACGGCCGCGTGGGCGCCCGAGGTTGCGGTCGACTGGTCTCAGCGGCGTCGCCCCAGGGTGGGAAGTCCGCCGGAGACGGTGCGGACGCTGTTCGACCGGCCCTCCGCCGGCGGCGGCCCCGGCGCTCGTGCCGCGGGATCCAGCTGCTCCCGTAGTCGCGAGATGCGGAGCACCAGCGGATCGTGCCCGCGGAGATCTCGATCGGCGAGCTCGGCTTCCACGGCCTCCAGAAGCCGGCGAGCGCGGGCCAGCTGCCCGAGGCCGATGAGCTGCGCCACCTCGGTCAACCGAGCAGGAACCGTCGGTCGCCCGGCCGGTCGCACGGCGGGATGGAGCTGGCCCGAGGCTCGGTCGAGGGCCTCGCGCTGCGTTCGCACCTCGGCTAGATGTACTGACCAGCGACGTTGGTTGAGGGCGTGTGACCACTCGATCTGACTGATCGATCTTGTGGAGGGAGGACCTCCGGACGTGGAGTGGAGCTGCTGAAGGCACCCGCTCACACGAACCGGAGGTCCTCGTGGCCCACGCTAACGCTGCCCTGACTCCCCGCCACCGTCTCAAGCTCGCGCGCGCCGTAGTGGAGGACGGCTGGACGATCGCCTACGCCGCGGCGGTGTTCAACGTCGCCTGGCCCACCGCGAAACGGTGGGCCGACCGGTACCGCACCGGCGGGCGGCGGCGATGGAGGACCGCAGCTCCCGTCCGCACAGCTGCCCTCGGCGGACTCCCCGGCCGGTGGTGCGCAAGATCGTGCACCTGCGGTGGAAAAAGCGCCTCGGGCCGGTGCAGATCGCCGACCGCCTCGGCCTGGCCCCCTCCACGGTGCATGCGGTGCTGGTCCGCTGCCGGATCAACCGGCTCTCCCACGTCGACCGGGCCACCGGGGAGCCGATCCGCCGCTACGAACACGCCCATCCCGGTTCGCTGCTGCACGTCGACGTGAAGAAGCTGGGCAACATCCCCGACGGGGGCGGCTGGCGCTACGTCGGCCGCGCCCAGGGCGACAAGAACCGAGCCGCCACCCCAGGCAAGCCGCGCAACGCGCACTACAACCCCAAGCTCGGCACCGCGTTCGTGCACACCGTGGTCGATGACCACAGCCGCGTGGCCTACGCCGAGATCCACGACGACGAGACCGCCGCCACCGCCATCGGCGTGCTGCGCCGGGCGACCGCCTGGTTCGCCGCCCGCGGCGTCACCGTCGAGCGAGTGCTGTCTGACAACGGCTCGGCCTACCGCTCCCACGCCTGGCGCGACGCCTGCGCCGAACTCGGGATCAAACCCAAGCGGACCCGGCCCTACCGGCCACAGACCAACGGCAAGATCGAGCGCTTCCACCGCACCATGGCAGACGGCTGGGCCTTCGCCCGGATGTTCCTCAGCGAATCAGCGCGCCGAAAGGCCCTGCCGGCCTGGCTGCACGAGTACAACCATCACCGGCCCCACACCGCGATCGGCAACCGTCCGCCCATCACCCGCTTGACCAACGTGTCCGGGCAGTACAGCTAGAGCTCGACCCACGGCATCTGCCGACCCGGGGGTGCGCGTCCGGCCAGCACGCCGGATCAACGTCGTCTCCGCCCGCACCAGCACGTCGCGTGCCTCCTGCGAGCGGCCGGCCGTGACATGGGCGCGGGCCTCCGCGCAGGCGCGGGAGGCGAGCTCGTCGGCGTTCACCGTGGCAGGACGTCGGCGGGCCATGCCAAGCATGGTCGGGCACGGGTCCTGCGACGTGCCGCCGCCTCGCCGGGGACGTGGACGGCGAGGTCGGGTGCTGATCCGCGCCTCCCGTGGTCACGCGGAGCGTGGCAGATCTGTGGAAGCCGGACCGGCGCCGCGGCGCTCAGATGTCGGGCGACTCGCCGGTCCACGGTGCGGTGAGCCAGTCGGGCGGTGCGCCGAGGCTGGTGAAGGCCGAGATGCCGACGGTGTCGACGAGCAGGCGGGCCCAGGAGCGTGCCTCGGCGACGTCGGCGGCGAGCCGGTCGACGTCCCGTCGGGCGGTCGTCAGGGCGGCGTCGGCGGTACGCAGGTCCCGCTCCAGCTGGGGGATGTCGCCGGCGCGGGCGAGTAGCTGCGCGATCGGGTGGGCGGGCCAGAAGCCGCCGTCGGCACCGAGGTCGACGGTGCCCCAGCCGCCGTCGTGCAGCAGGACGGGGGTTCCGTCGGCGCCGATGAGACCCCACCCCTGCGGGCCGACGAGGCGGCGGGCGTCATGGTCGTCGTCGCGGTCGCTGGTCGGGCGCCGGCGGCGCTCGAGAGCGCCGGGATCCACCTGTTCCCAGCGCCACGGGCCCGGCGGCACCTCGGTCATGGCTGCGTCTTCCGCTGCTCGTACCACTCCCAGATAGCGGCCAGGCCGAGGGTCGGTTGGTCGCACTGGCACACCACGTGCATCTCCTCGTTGGCCGAGGTGAAGCTCTCCACGGTCACGGCGAACCACTGGTCGCCGTGAATGGCCTCGACCGTCGCGCCGTGATCGGCGAGGAGGCTGAGGAGCAGGTCGTCGACGAACGTGCGGTCGGTGACCGGCCGCGCCTTCAGCTCCTCGCTGCCGCGGGACAGGGCGGCCCTGACCCGCTGGTAGAGGGCTTCGCCGGCGGCAGCCCGCTCGGGCCCGCAGGTGCACACCATCGGCAGGTGGTGCCGCTCGGCGGGGTCGGGAACAGGGCTCACGGGGTGTCCTCGGTCGGAGGTGGGGCGGGGTAGCGCTGGACCTGGCGGACGGCGCTGGTGAACCGGACGGTGGGCACGCCGTCCTCGCGCACCTGCAGTTGCAGCTCCATGCCCCGGCCGACGACGGGGTCGGGCCAGCTGAGCAGGGCGAGCGGCTCGCCGTCCCGGCGTAGTTCGGTGCCGTCGCGGGGCAGCCGCAGGGCGGTCATCGTGTCCGGGTCGAACACGTAGACCGCGCCGTCGGTCACCACGCGCATCGGGGTCGCGTCGGGCGGCGGAGCCGTCCTGGGCGCGGGACCGGCGAGGTGGACCCGGAGGACCACCGTCGGCTCGGTGGTTCCGCCGTCGTCGGCGGGCGGTGGGTGCGCGGTCGGGGTCACGGCGCCTCCTGGTTGGGGTCGGGGTCGTGCAGTGATGTGGAGCGTGCGCCGGCCAGGCGGGCCTGGCAGTCGCGCAGCCGGCGCATGCCCTGGCCGACGTGGTCGGAGCTGGTCACGACGACCTCCGCTGAGCGACGATCCCCCGCGCCGCTAGCACCAGCTGCTCTCCGGTGCCCACCCAGCTGTGCTCGGCCAGTCGGGTGGCGACGGCCGCGGCGGGGCGCTCGCCGGCGAGCTCGGCCACCGCGTACGCCAGCGCGCCGAGGCGATGCAGTTCCCGCTCACAGTGGGACACCTCGCCGAGCAGCTGGTCACGCAGCCGCTGGCAGTTCGCCTGCCGATCGGCGAGGGCACCGGGCTCCGCCACGACGTCGAACAGCCCGTCCTGGGCGACGGCGGTCACGACTGGCCCCGCTCGGTCGGGACGAGCAGCGAGTACGCCGCGTCCGGGTGCAGCGCCAGGTCTCCGACGCCGTCGGTGGTGAGGATGCCGGCGCCGACCAGGGAGGCGGCGGCGACCTTCTCGGC
Source organism: Blastococcus sp. PRF04-17 (assembly GCF_023016265.1). GTDB lineage: Bacteria > Actinomycetota > Actinomycetes > Mycobacteriales > Geodermatophilaceae > Blastococcus_B. Next base: position 4,404,596 of record NZ_CP095412.1, read on the forward strand.
GTTCGAGCGGGCGATCATGTGCCGGCCGCCGCGGCCGGCGGCGGGCACGATCGTGCGGGTGAGGGCCTCGTGCACCAGGTGGGCTTGGGTTCGGTCGAGTCCGGCGCGCACGGCGTCGTAGCGGCGCACGGCCTGCAGTTCCTCGGTCGGCAGCGCGTCGACGTCGCGGACCAGGGAGAGGCGGTTCTGCAGTCGATGGACGCGCAGGCCGGTGGCCGGTGCGGCCGCGGTGAGCGCGTCGACCGCGGCGCTGAACCGTGCGCTGTCCCAGCCGAGGACCTCGGCGAGCGTCTCCCCGGGCACCAGGACGCCCAAGGTGTGTAGGGCGGCGCCGAGACGTCGGGCGTCCTGCTGCGCCGGCTCGGCGATCACGGTGGCGCCTGGACCGTTCAGGGAGGTCCGTGCGGGGCGGGGGAGCAGGTCGGCGAGGTCGACGCCCAGCAGCTCGGCCAGCCGCAGCAGGAGCGCGAGTGGCTGCTCGGCGTGGTTGACGCCGGACTCCAGACGGCTGACGACCGCGGTCGTCACGCCGAGGTGCTTGGCCACGTCGCGGCGGGACAGGCGCAGCTCGCTGCGCCGACGGCAGATCAGCTCGACGTCGAGCAGCGGGAGCGTCTCCGGTGACGGGGCGGTGGGTGCGATCGCCGGTGCCGTCACCGGTGCGGTGTCCGGTTCGGCCGGCACGGGGGCGCCGATCGGGGTGACGGTCACGCCCCAGCGGCGGAGTGTGGTGGCCGCATCGGGGGCGGTGCGCTCGACGAGCCGGCTGGTGACCACGACACCGAGTTCGGTGCGGACCTCCGACAGCAGCCGGGCCAGGCCCTTGTCCGACTGCGGCGCTCCGGTCGAGGTGGCCAACAACGGAGCGCTGTCCGGGGCGCCGGCGGCGACGCGCAGCAGCCGCTGAGCGGCGACGTACTCGGCGGCGCCCGGCTCCACCGTGATCGTCCGTCCGGCGACGCGGACCCAGCTGCCGTCCTCGGCGGTGTCGGCGATGGTCGCTGCGCAGATCTCGGTGCTGCCCAGCCGGGCCGCGGCCAGCGCGGAGGCCGCGCCGCGGACCGGCAGCCGGTAGGCGCGCAGCCGCCGCCACAGCTGCGGCGTGCGCGCGGCCGCGGACGGCGACGCGGCGGCGGTACCGAGCAGCGTGGGGACGTCGACCTGAACGAGCGCGCCTCGCCACAGAGCCGCGATCTGCAGGCCGCGGAGGTCGGTGACGAACTGCGTCAGGGTGCCGGCGCTGTCGTACCGGTTCAGCAGCCAGCCGGCGACCACCTCGGCCTCGGCTCCGCTGTCGTCCAGCCGCCGGCCCGCGTCGGCGACCGCCGCCCGCACGCGGGCCTGCACCCAGGCGGCCTGCTCGGCCGGCAGCAGAGCGCGGCAGCTGGCCAGCAGCGTGGTCGCATCGACCAGGGGCAGCCGTCGGGGCTCGGTGGGCTCGGCCGGACCGACCGGGACCGAAGCGGTAGGCCGGCGCGCCGAGGATCGGTCGAGCAGCCCGGGCCACGCGGTGGCGGCCGTCGCCGGCGACACCTCGGTCGCGCACCAGTCGGCGAGCGCGTCGGTCACTGTGGTGGTCACCGGCGGGCAGGTGACCAGCCACAGCCGGGCGTGCGCCGCGGCGGCCAGCAGCGCCAGGTCGGCGATCATCGCCGGGGTCAGCTGCTCGGCGCCGGCGATCAGGATGTCGCCGATCTGCTGGATGGCCAGCCGCACCGGCAGCAGCTGCTGGTTCTCGTCGGCGTTGCGGCCGGTACCGGACACGGTGAGGTCGACGCCGAGCGCGGTGAGCAGATCGCGGCACAGCCAGTCGAGGCGACGCATGCCCGGCCGGACCCGGACTGCGATCCTGCCCGCGTCGGGGTCGTTGGCCGCGGCGACCTGGCGGATGGCCGCGTCGTCGTCGGGGACGTGCAGCACGGTGAACCCTGCGGGCAGGTGCACCGGCGGCGCGGTGGCCGTCACGCCGGCACCTCCCAGGCGTCCACCCCGGCCCGCGCCACTGCGTGCCCCACCAGCTTCGCCGTCAGCGTCCGGTGGACAGGCTGGCCGCGGTGGGCCAGCCGCTCGTTGACCTTCTCGGCGGCCCGCAGCAGGCTGGCCCAGTCGCGGAAGTTGCCAGAGCAGTACCGGGTGTCGACGCGCTGCAGCAACTGGTCGTCGGCCTCGGCCAGCAGTGGGTGCAGGGCGTGCAGCGTGGCCAGCAGCTCCGCGCCGGTGAGGAGATCGAACCGGGCCGAGCGCCCACGGATGCGGCTGCGTGCTCCCGGCGCCTTGTTGAGCGCGGTGGGCAGCTCGCTGCCCACCAGGACCAGCGTCCACTCCGGGTAGGTCTCCTTGAGGTAGATGAGCTGCTCCAGCCCTCGCCGCTGAGCGCGGTGGGCCTCGTCTACGACGACCACGGGAGAGTGCTCGCAGAGCAGCTCGCCGAGGTCGTCGGACAGGTAGTAGCTCTCGCCGGAGGGACGCCCGCCCCGGAGCTTCTGCAGCAGCCGCACCGTCATCTCGGTGTGCGCGGCGGTGGGGCCGGACTGCAGGAAGATGCCCAGCCGGCCGGCCGCGGAGACCGTCTCGAGGAACGACAGCGCGCAGAACGTCTTGCCGGTGCCGGGGGCGCCGAGCAGGGCGGCGATGTCGTTGTCGGCCGCCGCGCCGCGGAGCACGACGGTGGCCCGGTTGAACGCCAGCGTGGGCACGTCGGCGGCACCGGTCAGGCCGCGCAGGTGCTTACCGATCACGGCAGGTCCTCCTCGTCGTCGAACAGCGCGCTCGGGTCGGCGGCCAGGTCGTCGATGTCCGGCTCGGTGACGCCGGCGACGTCGGCGTAGAACGGCTCCTCGTCCCCGGTCGGCAACGTGGCGTCGGGCTGGGGCGCGCTGGCGATCGGGGCCTCGTCGGTCGGGTCGGTGATGTCGTCGAGCAGCTCGTCGACGTTGGCGGCCAGCTCGTCGACCGCGAACTCCGCAGCGGTCTGGCCGTAGGTGGTCTGCGCGCCGTTGGTGGCCTTCGTGCGGTCGGCGCGGGCGCGACGCATGCGGGCGCCCTCCTGCTCGGCGGTGCGCACGACCTCGTACTGGCGCCGGCGCTCGGCCAACAGGGCGGCACGCTGGTTGGCGGTGAGCGTGTGGGACGGGTAGGCGGTGCACACCCACCTCGGGCCATCGAACACCTCGATGAACAGGCGCTCGAACTCGAGGTTGGGCAGGTACCGGACCGCAACCTTGCGGCCGACCAGGCGGTTGAGCTCCGCGGCCACGTAGTCCACGCCGTGCAGGCGGATGCCGTTCTTGTTGACGGTGCGGGCGTGCTTGGTGGTCAGCATCGCCGGCATGAGCTGCTCCTGGGTGGCCAGGCGCAGCTGGGTGTTGTCAGCCGCCCAGGCCCGCAGCGGGGTGGTGCCGAGCTGACCGTGGATCCGGGTGGCGTTGTACTCCTCGAAGGCCCACCGCTCGCCCTGCGCGATGAGCAGCATCTCGGAGAACAGCTGGTTGCCGCTGGTGTGGTCGCCCCAGTACTTGGTGCCGGTGAACGACGCGGGGCCCTCGGTGTAGGCGGGCATGCTGCTGTAGCACTCGTCCTGGCTGATGCCCTGCCAGGACTCGATCTTGCCCTTCTCCCAGCCGGCGTACGGGGTCACCGCCGTGCCGAGGGTCGCGAGGGACACCACGAGTTCGGTCACCAGGTCCGACAGGTTGGACTTCGCGTTGTCCCACACGATCTCGTCGGGGATGCCGCCCACCCACACCTCCTGGTCGTCCAGGAGGTAGGTCCGGCCGAGCACGCCGCGGGCGATGCAGGCGGCGACCTCCTCGGCCCGCGGCGGGCCGGGGGTGAATACGGTGGCCATGACCATCCGGGTCTTGGCGTCCAGGGCGGTCGTCTGGTGCAGCTTCACCGGCTTGGTGCCCTTGGCCGGGAGGACGAACACCGGCACCTCCTGGCTGTCGAGCTCCCACCGCCGGTTGCGGGCGGCGACCTCGACCTTCAGGTACATGCGGGAGCCGATGAGGGTGCGGGCGCCGCCGCCCTTGACCGCGCGCGCGATCCCGTTGTCGTCGTGGTTGCGCAGCGCCGCGGTGAACGCGGGGTACGAGGGCGTGCTCGGGTCGGTGGCGCACAGCTCCTGCCAGGCGCGCTTGAGCTTCGGGGCGGCGGCGACCACGGCGAGCACCTGCGGGGTCACCTGCCAGGCCTTCCGCGGCGCCGGATCGGGCACGTCACGGATGCCGCCGACGCCGGCGGCCAGGTGCTTGGCCTCGGCCTTGAGCCACCGCCGCACCTGGCGGGGGGTCACGCCGGCGGCGGCCGCGGCGCGGGCGACGGCGTCGTCGGGGTAGGTGCCGTCGGGCCGCTGCGCGGCGACGGCCAGCGCGAGCGCGGCGCGCTTGAGGTAGCCGGCGGTCACCGCGCCACCGCCGCGTCCTCGCGGGCGCCGCGGGTGGCGAGCACGAACGTCGCCGCCGCGACGTCGACCATGGTGCCGCTCACCGGGTCCGCGGCCAGCCGCACGCCCAGCGGCGACTCCTGCAGCGGCGCGAAACCGGACGACTGGTGCACCAGCGACATGGCCGGGGCGGCGATCGACAGGATGCGCACGCTGACCCGGTCGCCGGCGCTGCTCTGCGCCCAGGCGGTGACCTCCGCCAGCCGGTCCCAGGCGGCGCGGTCGGCCAGGGGGTGGCTCGGCGGAGCGGTGCGCACGAAGTCGATGACGATGTTGCCGTGGCCGTCGGCCCAGGTGAGCGGGCAGGCCGGTGCAGCCCCCGTCAGCGTCCACTCCTCTGGCAAGCGGAAGTACCGGTCGTAGACGGCCGGGTGGCCGGCGAGCTGCTGGCGGGCGGCGTCGTGCCGCACCGGCATGCCGTGCATGTCGACGATGCGCGCCGCCAGGGTGAGCGCGCGGCGGCTGCACATCGACGTCGGCGCGTCGGTGGGCAGCGGGTGACGCAGGTGCTCGGCGAGCATGTGCTCGCTGCGGACGTCGAGCGCGGTGTTGAACCCTCCGTAGCCCTGCCCGCGGCTGGGGCGGGCGGGCCGGTCGATGACGGCGGTCATGTGTCCTCCTCGGTTGGCGCCGGTCGGCGCGTGTGTCCGAGACCGGTCCGGCGAGGCCGGAGCACGGGGCACTCACGCCGACCCAACCGGTTGGCCCGCGAGGGGAAGCGCTTGAGGCTCGTCTGGGTGCGACGAACCGCCGGCGTCGTCGTGCCGCGATCCGGTGGGATTGCGCAGGAGTCTGTCGAACGCCTGTTCGAAGATCAACCCGGCGGGGTGGGGTCACCCGCTCGGGTGAACGCCACCGCGCGCCGACGACAGCCCAGGGGCCGACGAGCAGGCCCCGGAAGACGACGGCGGCGCGAGATCAACAAGCATGCGGCAGGTGCCGGGCGGCGCCCGCGCAGGGAAGTTGCGGAACCGGAGGGGCGGCGCCGCGGATCGGGAACGCCGCGCCCGACCGCGGACCAGGGGCCGCTCACTCCATGGCGACCCAGAGCAGGCGGACGCGCGCCGGCTGTCCGTGGTGAATGCGCCGGCGCCGGCGGCGCGCATGGTGCGGGTGGGACCGCAGAGCCGACATCACCGGCAATCGGTCCCGCACGGTCCGTGACCGACGTACCGTGCGTCACCGAGGAGGAACCTGTGGCGAGTAGTCGACGGCTCGAGCTGTCCTGGTCCAACAAGGACATGCGGCTGCTGTCGCACGGGGCGGAGAAGTACGAGTGGGTGCAGCCCACCGACTGGCGCGTGTCCGAGGTGCGACTGCTGGAGGAGGTGGCCGACTTCGGTGACGAGCCGGAGGGCAACCTGGTCATCCACGGCGACGCCCTGCACGCGCTGACCTCCCTGAGCTCCACCCCGGAGCTGGCGGGGGCCTACGTCGGCAAGGTCAAGCTCTGCTACATCGACCCGCCGTTCAACACCGGTGAGACGTTCAAGGACTACGACGACGCCGTCGAGCACTCGGTGTGGCTGACCATGCTCCGCGACCGGCTGGTGCAGATCCGCCGGCTGCTCGCCGACGACGGCAGCGTGTGGGTGCACCTCGATGACGCCGAGCAGCACCGGGCGCGCTGCGTCCTCGACGAGGTGTTCGGGGTGCAGAACTTCGTCGCGACGGTCATCTGGAAGAAGAGCCACAGCCGCAACAACTCCGCGCAGCACTTCTCCTCGGACCACGACTTCATCCACGTCTACGCCCGCAACAAGGACGCCTGGCGGCGCAACCGCGTATCCCGAACGGCGAAGAGCGACGCCGACTTCTGGAATCCGGACAACGATCCACGCGGTGACTGGCGGCGATCGGACCTGACCGCGGCGAAGCCCTACAGCGACGGTGCCTACGAGGTGGTCGGACCCCACGGGGACGTGTTCACGCCACGGGCAGGGCGGTACTGGGGCCTGTCCCGGGAGAGCTTCGAGGAACTGCGCGCCGACAACCGCCTGTGGTGGGGGAAGACCGGCCGCACGTTCCCCTTTCGCAAGCGGTTCAAGACCGAACTCGGCGGCCTGGTCCCCACGACCATCTGGCCGGATGAGGAGGTCGGCAACAACCGCGAGGCGAAGGGCGAGATCGTCGCGCTGCTCGGACGCAAGGCCATCTTCGCGACCCCCAAGCCGGAACGGCTGATGGAGCAGATCATCCACATCGCCTCCGAGCCGGGCGACGTCGTGCTCGACTGCTTCGCCGGCTCCGGCACCACCGCGGCGGTGGCTCACAAGATGGGCCGCCGGTACGTCACCGTGGAGCTGTCCGAGGACAACCTCGACACCTACGTCCGCCCCCGGCTGGAGAAGGTCGTCAAGGGGGAGGACGCCGGCGGCGTCACCGGCTCGACCGGGTGGCCCGGCGGTGGCGGGTTCCGGCTGCTGCGCGTCGCGTCGAGCATGTTCGAGGCCGACGAGGACGGAGACCTGTTCCTCGCCGACTGGGCCGTCGGCGGCGATCTGGCGCGGGCGGTGTGCGCCCAGGTGCGCTACGAGTACGAGCCGACCGGCCCGTTCACCGGCCGCAAGGGCCGCAGCCGGCTCGCGGTGCTAGACGGAATGCTCACCGCCGGCGTCGCCGAGCTGCTGCTGTCCAAGCTGGCCGAGAAGGAGACGCTGCTGGTGGTCGCCCAGGCCATCGAGCCCGGCGTCGACGAGCTGCTGACGGCCCGCCGCGGTGGCTCCAAGGTCCGCAAGATGCCGCGGGACCTGGCCCGCCGCGGGATCCTCCCCAGCCGCCTGGTCACGCTGACCTCCACTCCGGACGGTGCCACCTCATGAGCCACCCCACCGTGCCCTTCGACCAGGGCCTGATCGACGACATCGCCGCCCGGCTCGAGCTGCGCACCCCGAACGCCGAGGCCCTGTCCGCGGTGGCCAAGCAGCTCGACGGGGCGGCCGGCAGCAGCGTCGAACTGGTCTGCGACCTGGCCACCGCCGTCGGCAAGACGTACCTCGCCGCGGGCCTGATCGAGTACCTGGCCGAGTCCGGAGTGCGCAACGTCCTGTTCGTGACGCCAGGGCGCACCATCCTGGACAAGACCGTCGCCAACTTCACCGACGGCCACAAAAAGTCGGTACTCGGTGGAATGGCAACCCGGCCGACCGTGATCACCGTCGAGAACTTCAACACCGGCGACGTCGCCACGGCGCTGGCCGACGAGGAGACCGTCAAGGTCTTCGTGTTCAACGTGCAGGCCCTGACCAAGCCGGACAAGGCCACCCGCCGCACTCGCAAGTTCCAGGAATGGCTCGGCGAGGACCTCTACGCCTACCTGCAGGGCCGCGACGACCTCGTCGTCATCGCCGACGAGCACCACGTCTACTCCGAGTCGGCCGAAGCCTTCTCGGCCGCGATCCGCGACCTAGACCCGCTCGCCCTGGTCGGGCTGACCGCCACCCCGGCGAAGTCGGACCTGAGCAAGGTCATCTACCAGTACCCGCTGGCCCGCGCGATCGCCGACAAATACGTCAAGACCCCGGTCCTGGTCGGCCGCACCGACACAGCCGACAGCGTCGAGGTGCGCCTGCGCGACGGCCTGACCCTGCTGAGGGCCAAGCAGAAGGCCGCCGACGCCTACGCCGACGCCCATGGGCTGCCGCGGGTGAACGCGGTGATGTTCGTCGTCGCCGACAGCATCGACTCCGCCCAGGCAGTCAGCACGGTGCTGCGCCGGCCCGGCATGTACGAGCACGACTACGAGCAGCGCGTGCTTGTCGTGCACAGCAAGGCCGCCGACGACGCGCTCGCGCGGCTCGCGGCGGTCGAGGAGCCCGACAGCCCGGTGCGGGTCATCGTCAGCGTGGACATGCTCAAGGAGGGCTGGGACGTCAAGAACATCTACGTCATCTGCTCCCTGCGCCCGTCCATCTCCGACGTGCTCACCGAACAGACCCTCGGCCGCGGCCTGCGGCTGCCATGGGGCGCCTACACCGGCGTCGAACTGCTCGACACGGTCGAAGTCCTCTCCCACGAGCGCTACGAGTCCCTGCTGGCCAAGGCCGGCGTGCTGCTCGAGGGGCTGGTGGAGAACCGGGTCGTGCCCGTGCCCACCGACGTCCCCGGCACCACCCGTGTCGTCGACATCGACGCGCCCGACGCCGACGGGCACGCCCCGGCGCCGACCGATGTCCCGGTGCAGCCCACCGACGCGGAGACGACGGTCCTGGTCCCGACCGGCACCGCCACGACCACCTGCGGCGGCGGCTCCGGGGCGACCCCCGCGGGCGGGGTCCCCGGGAGTGCCACCACGAGCGCCACGACCGCCCCCGCCCCGGCGGCGGAACCGGGCTCGGACACGGTCACGCCGGTGCCGGTCTCGCCGTCCGAGGAGGCCACCGGTGGGGCGACCATCACCTCGATGACCGAGCGGCTGCGAGAGGCCGAACAGCAGGCGCAGAGCACCATCGAGCCCGTCGCTGCGCGCCGGCAGATCACCATGCCGATCGTCGAGCGCACCGTCATCGCCCGGGCGTTCTCCCTCTCCGATGTCGACGAGCGGCTGTTCACCGCGCTCGGGAAGCAGATCGCCGACACCGCCGGCGGCGGCCAGCTGGCGCGCAAGCGCCTGGACGTCATCGAGGACCCGACCAGCCCCACGGGGCTGCGCCTGGTCCCGGCCGACGCCGCGGACATCATCGACGCGAGCACCCCCGAACTTCCCCTGGGCAACGTGGTGAGCTCGCTGAAAAGCGGCATCCTGGCCATGGAGTTCATCGACTCGGCCCGCCGCAGCGACGGCAACGCCGCCCGCCGACTGGCCGATGCCCTCGTCGCCGGCGCCGGCGGCGCCGACCATGTCGCGCCCTACGTCAACCAGACCCTCGCCGCGGTGCAGCGCCTGCTGCGCCAGCAGTACCGCGCCGCCGACGAGGTCGTCGACCTGTCCGTCACCTCCACGGAGTTCGGCCCGACCCGCACCAACAGCCGGCCGGTGGAGCTCAACCGGTACAGCCCGTTCAGCCGCGGGGTCGCCTACAACTCCTGGTCCGAACGCGGGCTGCACAAGCTCAACTGGTTCGACAGCGAGACCGAGCGGCGGTTCGCCAACCTGCTCGACAGCGACACCGGCGTCACCGTGTGGGCGCGGATCCAGCGCGGGGAGTTCGTCGTGGAGTGGGAGGGGGCCGGTACAGCCCCGACTTCTACGCCGAGATCGGCGGCGTTCACTACCTGCTCGAGGTCAAGGGCGACGACCGGCTCAGCGACGAGGTCGTGCTGCGCAAGCGGGCCGCGGCCGAGCAGTGGGCCCGCCACGTCACCGACGACGGCCAGCACGGCGACTGGCAGTACCTGTTGGTACCCGAGCATGTGGTGAAGGAGGTCCGGACGCTGTCCGACGCGCTCACCCGCGCCCGGGCCGCGCGTAGCTGACCATGCCCAGCGAGTCGGCGGCGGCGTTCGAGCAGCTCGCCGCCGTCCTCGCCGGCGGCGGGCTAACCGGGCTGCTCGCCGGACTGGAACACGAGCTGCTCGATGCCGACGCGGCAGTCGCGACTGCGGCAACCGCGGACGCCGGCATCGACGGGTCACTGCTCGCCGCGGCGCTGCTGGTGCGCCGCGACGTCGGCCGGCTCAACGACCTCATCCACGCATGCGCCATCACCCTGGTCCTGCCGCGGATCCTCGAGCCGGGCGAGAAGATCGTCCGCCGCCCGTCACTGGGCGCCGGCAACGACCCCTCCCGCAAGTACGACCTGGAGACCGACCGCCGGGTCGCGGAGTTCAAGGTCGCGCAGTGGACCGGGGCCGACGCGATGCGCAAGCGCACCCTGTTCCAGGACCTCGTGCACCTCGCCGCCGCCGACACCGACCGCCGAGCCGAGCTGTACGCCGTAGGCCCGGCCCCGGTGCGGTTCCTCCGCACCTCCAAGTCCACCGCCAGCTGGGCGCTGGACAAGTCGCAGCCCACCCGCCAGCTGTTCGAGCAGCGATTCGGTCCGCTCGCCATGTCGATCGCAGACTTCACCACCGGCCCGGCCGCGCACGTCGACATACTGGACCTGACCGAGCTCCTTCCCGAAGTCGCCGCCGCGACGCCCTGACCACCTTCGCTCCCGGAGCTCACCGCGGCTTAGGGCGCTTCCCGCCGTGTTCGTGCGGCAGCTCGCTGCACCACCCCGACCACCTGGCGGGCAACCCATGAAGTTGGCGGAGGACTGCCGTACACATGAAGCCGTGACCCTCGCGAGCGCATTCTTCCCCGCGTACCTCTACACGCTCGAGAACCTGGCCGAACGTGACTACTTCGCCCAGCAGGCCCCCTCCCAGTGCTCCGACGGCCACACCTACTACTGGGACGAACAGGCCGTCCGGAAGGCCCTCGTGCGCCACGTGGGGCCCATCGCCTGGCCGCTCGATCCCGACAACGTGGCCGGCATCCCCGACGACGAGGTTCTCCGCTACGTGACCGGCTTCTTCCAGCTGGTCTCCCGGCCGACCGACAGCTGGTTCCACGAGTTCTGCCGCAGCTCCCACCCGACGGCCTTCGACACCGCGTCGGGCCGCTACGACTACACCGTCGACGTCAACGCGCTCTTCGGCCGCTTCCAGACCGGGCTGGTCCTGCAGAACGGGCGGATCAAGGGCACCACCGGCAGCTTCACGCTCAACCGCCGGCTGGGGGACGCCCTCCCGTTCGGTGGGGACCAGCACCTGGAGAAGCTGATCAGCTCCGGGTTGCACGAGTTCCAGACCAGCGACCCGCGCCGCCGGTGGCAGGGGCTGCGTCACCTGGCTGACGCCTACGAGCGCGTGAAGACGCTGCAGGTGCCCGAGAACAAGAAGGCGTCCACCGCCGCCCTCATCGGTGCCATGAGCCCAGAGGCGGCCCTCGGTGAACACCTGGACGGGCTCCTGCGGCAGATGACCACGCTGTCCAACGGGCTGACCATCCGCCACCACGAGGTTGGGAAGGTCGACATCACCGAGGACCCCGTGCTCGTCGACTTCCTCTTCTACAGCTACTACAACGTGCTGCGCTTCGCGCTGCAGCGGCTGTTCAGTGAGGACTGACCGACGCAACGGGCCGCACGGCCAGACAAGGCGGTCGGCGGACCCGCCCTCCAGGAGGTCAGCGACCCAGCCAGGTCCACAGGGCGACATCGAGAACGCGCAGCGGCACGGCGTCGCAGCGCACCCCGGCGGTGGTCTCCACCGCCGTGGTGAGGTCGTCGAGTCGATGCCGCACGTCGGAGTCGCTGATTAGGGACGCGAACACCTGCCAGTCGACCCGGCGGGTTCCGGTTCGCCGGACGGCGGTGCCGTACAGCCCGAGGCCTTCGCAGACCACGCGGTCGCGGATCGGGAACAGCCGGGGCCGCTTGCGGGAGCACAGCTTCGCCGAGGTCACCCACGGGTTGGGGTTGGCCACCCGGGGGTCGCAGCAGCCGGCGTGCACGGCCTTGGCCAGGGTCTCCATCGCCGCGAACGTGGCGGGGCCGGCGGCAGCCAGGTCCACGTCGCCCGGCACCGCGGCCAGGGCTTGCTCGATGTCGCCGCGGATCGCCGCATCGGTCAGCAGCCGCCGGGTGACCAGCGCTGCGACGGGCGCGTTGAGGACGGTGAGCGCGTGCAGGTCGGCGGCGGTCAGGGTGGCCGGGTCGACCGGCGCCAGCTCGAGGAACGTCGTCCCGGCGCCCCGACCGGTCGCGTCGTAGTGCCGGGCGAGCCGCTCGGTAGCCGGCCGGTCAGTCTCATCGGAGAGCGCCTCCATGGCCACCCGCCGCGCGTACTTGATCTCACTGGGCGCCGGCCGCGGCCAGTCCTCGGGAACGTCGGGCAGGGGAGAGGTGGTCACGGCGCCGGACCGTAGCGGGCCGACCGCCCGCGGGCGGGGAGGTCCGGTGCACGGGTGACGGGCGTCGACCGTGACGCGCGGTCGTCCCGCCGCCCCTGCGGCTGAGGGTGGCCGCCCTGCGGTAGAAGAGCGGTATGGAGCTCGACGGCAAGGGACTGGGCAGGCTGCGGCGGGTCGCGAACGCCCGCGACGTGTGGACCTCCGAGGCTGGTGACTTCACGCCCTGGCTGGCCGAGAATCTCGACGTCCTGGCCGATGAGCTCGGCATGTCGCTAACCCTGATCGCGACTGAGGTGCCAGTCGGAGAGTTCCGGCTTGACATCCAGGCGCAGACGCCCGACGGCGGTATCGTCATCGTCGAGAACCAGCTCGAACGCACCGACCACGGGCATCTGGGTCAGCTGCTCGCTTACGCATCCGGCCTGGAAGCCAGCGCGGTCGTCTGGGTCGCCCCGCGGTTCCGCGACGACCACCGGCGCACCCTGGACTGGCTCAACGAGCGCACCGACTCCGGCGTGGACTTCTTCGGCGTCGAGGTCTCCGTCGTCCAGATCGGCGCCACCGGCCCCCGCGCTCCGGTCTTCGAGGTCGTCGCCCGCCCGAACGGCTGGCAGAAGGGCGTCAAGGAAGCCGGTGGCGGCGGCGGGGGCGCCGGGCAGGGCAGCGGGGTGAACGTCGTCCGGCAGGACTTCTTCGTCGAGGTCCTCACCGACGTGGTCGCCCAGCGGCCGGGCATCCGTCTCCCCACCCCGGGGAACGCTGAACTGGCTGGCTTTCGCCGCCGGGCCGTGGGGCAACTGGGCACTCGTCGTGGCCAACGACGGCCGGCTGCGAGTAGAGGCCTACCTTGACAGCGGCAACGGCGAGGTGAACAAGGCGCTGTTCGACGAGCTGCAGGCAGACGCGGCCGCCTGGGAGGCGAAGGTCGGTCACCCGCTGAGCTGGGAGCGACTGGACGACAAGCGGGCCAGCCGCATCGCGGCCTACCGCCCCGCCGGTGACCTCGCCGACGACGGCGCACGCGCGGCACTCAAGGCATGGGCGGTGCCGACCGTCCTGGCCATGTACGACGCGATGAACGACCTACTCCGCTCACGCGCCCGCGAGCTCCGGGAAGCGGCGAAGATGCAGGAGCAGGCCGCGGGCGCCGGTCCTGCTGCGCCGCCGACGCAGCAGCCCTGACCCGCGCCGTCGTCGCCCGCAGCGGGCGGAGGCCGGCAGACATCGCCGAGCCGCGGCACCGGCTACGCCGCCAGCACCATCGGCACCAGGTTGCCGCGCACCCGTGCGCGGAGCCACCGGCGACGGTAGCGCCGGGTACGCCGCCTTCACCCGTGCCGTCGCGCGGCCAGTACGGGTTCACCGAGCCGCCCGCCGACTGAGCGGCTCAGGCCCGTGGGCCACCGCCCTCGGAACTCCGGTGCGACCGTCGTACCTGCTCGGCATGATGCGCCCATGTCCCGCTTCCCGGAGCCGTCGCCGCCGGACTGCTGCGGCGGCTGCGACCGTGACCGGCCGCTGTTCCTGCTGGAGGGTGCTGACGGTGACCACGTGCACCGCTGCCGTGACGGCCTGCGCGACGCGCTCATCGACGGCGATCACGTGTCCGCCGCCGGCCAGCAGGACGAGCCGCTGAAGGAACGGGACGAGGCCCGCGCGTGGGCGCGTGCGCTATGGCCGGCGACCCAGCCGCCGTACACCGCGCGGGTCGACGCGCCCGGTCCCGTTCCGCACTGGCTGACCAGCGCCGTGGAGCAGCGGTGACAGAGGCCCGCCCCCCGGCCGGCCACGATCCGCGCATCGAGCCGGTCAACTGCCTCATGACCAGCCTGCACGAGCTCGCCGGTGCAGCCGGCGGTCGGGAACAGATGCTCGGCCACGGTCTGGCCGCCCTGGCCGAGCTGGAACGGCGCCTGGGCGAGACCCAGAAGTCGCTGCGCACCATGGAGGAGGTGGTGATCCGGCAGAGGGCGCTGCTGGAGACCGCCACGGAGATGATCGAGGAAGCCCGCCGCTGGGCCCGGTCGCTGTGGGACGACGGCCCGGTGGCGGAGGAGCCGACGGTGCTCAACGAACCGGAGTTCGCGCCGGCGTGGCTGACCGCCGACGGCCCCCGGCACACCGCGCGCCCGCCGCGCACTCCAGGGGGCGTCGCGCCGGACGTAGCCGCACACGAGCTGCGGCTGGCCGCGCTCGACCGGTGGCTCGCCGACGTCGAGGCGGAGTGGGGCCCGATCACCGCGGACGAGATGGCCACCGCGACCCAGCGGCTGCGAGCGCGGGCCCGGACGAAGCGCTGATCGGTCGGGTGAGCCACGCCGTGTTCCCGCAGCTCAGGGTGGTCAACGCTACCGTTTGCCGGGCGCGGACCCTACCGTCTGCCGCGCTCGGGGCAGGCCATCCGACCGGGTCCCGGCGCCCACATCGGGGCGCGCCGTTGGCGCGGATCAGCGGGTGTCGTTCCAGCGGGACAGCAGCCTCCTCGCGGCGCCGAGCTCCTCTTCGAGCCGGGCCCGGGCATGGGGGCGCAGCGCCCCGGCGCTGTTCAGCTGCCGCTCGATGCTGGTGATCCGCGCGCGTAGCCGCCGTACCCCGGCCTGCTTGTCCTGCGCGCTCAACCGGCGGGCCGGTCGAGGTGCCTGATCAGCGACGCGGGCCGACGAGTTCCTGCGCGCTTCCGCCGGCGGTGTGACGTCCTTGTGCTGCCGGCGGCGTTCATCGAGTCGCGCCTTCGCCTGCAACCCGCGCGTCCGGAGCTTGCGCAGCGGGGCACCGGCCGGAACGGCAGCGCTCAGCGGCGGCTGCCCGGCGGCCTTCAGCGCCGCGGTGACCTCGGCGACGATCCGCCCGTCCGGGGTGCAGACCTGGCACAGCCTGCTGCGTCCGCTCTCGGGAACGGCGGCCCGCCGCCCACATACCCTGCACTTCTCCCCAGGGCGCGTCGTGTAGTTGATGTCGTCGCCGGGTCGCCGCAGCCGCTCACTCGCCCCGGAGGGCTTGAGGCGCACCTGCCCCGGACTGACGCCGCCTGCGGTGAGCCTGACGCGCCCCATGCCCGGTGATCTTGCCTTCTCCTGCCGCGCCTTGGCGTCACCTGGAGGGGCGAGATGTGTCGGTCCGTTGGCCCGCGTCCGGAAGAACTCAGCAGTCGCGTCGACCGTGACCCCCGTGGGACCGCCGGGCCCGGCGGCCAGCGGCTGCCACCCCTCCCGCTGAGCCGGAAGATCAGCCCGACACCTCGCGTCGGCGCCAGCGCAGCGGCCGCTCCCCGGGGACGCGGCTCAGGTAGGACAGCTCCTCGAGCCGCTTGAGGATGTTGGTGGCGTTCGGCGCCGTGTACCCGAGAGCTTGCGCCACATCGCCGGCGGCCAAGCCGGTCTCGGTCGCCAGCCCACCTAACGCCAGCACGGCCTGCTGACGCTCACCGAGCGGCTGCCTCCGCCGCTGCCGAGCGGGCGTCTCCGGAGCGGGCGCAGCGGGCGGCGGCGCGGCGACGCGGTCAGCCGCACGAGGTCCGTCGTGCACGGCGCGGAGCCGGGCTGCCAGCCGCACCAGGACCCGCGCAGCCTCGTCGAGCGCGTCCGCCACCGCGGCGTCGCGCTCACGGGCCACCTCCTCGGCCCCACATTTGCCACTTGCCACGCTTGCCAAGATACGCGGCTAACGTGGCAAGCAATGTCGATCTTGGCAAGGAATGTCGCCAGCAAGCCTCGGAGTGACACTTGGACGAGCCTCGCCAGCTGACCACCGGCACGTCCCACGACCGGCGCCCCGGTCCCGCCAGGTGCGGGGCCGGGGCGCCGGTCGTCCGGCGCACGCCGCATCAGGACCTGGATCTGGTGGACTGACCCGATGGCACGCACGAGTGCGGGGGTGTTGCTCCACCGGCGAGCAGCCGACGGCGGCGTCGAGGTGCTGATCGGCCACATGGGCGGACCGTTCTGGGCGAAGAAGGACGACGGCGCCTGGTCGATCCCGAAGGGCGAGTACGACGACGGGCAGGATCCGCGCGCGGTCGCGTGCCGGGAGTTCGAGGAGGAGCTCGGCGCACCCGTGCCGACCTCCGACCTCGTCGCCCTGGGAGACGTCAGGGCCGGCGGCAAGGTGCTCACCATGTGGGCGGCCGAGGGCGACCTCGACGCCGAGGCCTGCCGCAGCAACACCTTCCTGCTCGAGTGGCCACCGCGGTCCGGTCGGATGCAGGAGTTCCCCGAGATGGACCGGGCCGCCTGGGTGCCGATCGACGTGGCCAGGCAGAAGCTGGTCAAGGGACAGCTGCCGTTCCTGGACCGCCTCCTCACCCGGATCGACGGATCGGTCACCTAGCCTTCGCCGGGTGCGACAGCTGCTGCGTTTCGGCTGGGTCGAGGCGCAGTGCTGCCTCTTCGCCGTCCTGTTCTTCCTCGGGCTGGGGCTGGTCCGGGTCGTGCCCCTGCCGATCGATCCGGCGGACGCGCTCCTGATCTGGTGCCTGGCGGTGACCCTCGTGCTCTGGCTGGTGCGATGGAAGACCGGCCGCGAGGTCGCCGTGATCTTCGGCTTCCACCTCGTGGGCCTGGCCCTGGAGCTGTACAAGGTTCGGCAGGGCTCGTGGTCGTACCCCGACACGGGCTGGGCGACGGTCGGCGGCGTGCCGCTGTACAGCGGCTTCATGTACGCCGCCGTCGGCAGCTACGTCTGCCAGGCGTGGCGCCGGTTCGACCTGCGCATCACCGGCTACCGGGCGCGCAGGACGGCGCTCGTCGCGGCGATGATCTACCTCAACTTCTTCACCTCGCACGTGACCTGGGACGTGCGGGTGCCGCTCGCCGTGGCACTGCTGGTCGTCACGTGGCGCACGTGGGTGCATTTCACCGTCGGGGGACGCCGCTACGCGATGCCGCTCGCGCTGTCCTTCGGCCTCATCGGCTGCTTCCTGTGGGTTGCCGAGAACGCCGCCACGCTCCTGCGCGCCTGGCAGTACCCCTCCCAGGAGTCGGTGTGGACGCTGGTCCACGCCGCGAAGCTCGGCTCGTGGTCGCTGCTCGTCGTGGTCAGCATCGTGCTGGTCACGGCGGTCAAGTCCTACGAGGGGCGGCTCTACGGCAGCACCCGCGAGCGGACCGTGCTGCGGGCCTACGACGTCCCGGTCGATCTCCTGCCGCCGCTGCGGGAGCCGGTCGCCTCCACCTGAGCCGGGCGGTCAGCGCGTCGCGGCGGTCACCTGCCAGGCCGGGCCGCGGTGGACGGGGACGGGGCTCATCCCGCGATCGGCGAGCACGCCCATCATCGCCTCGGGTGGGTGCGCGAAGGCGCGGAACTCACCGCCGCCGATGCGGAGCAGCGCGTTCTGGGTGGCGACCACCGAGCGCGACAGGGCGTTGCGCGGCGGATGGCTGAACACCACGTGCCGCCGGGCGTGGTCCGCGGCCGCGCCGAGGAGCCCGGCCACGTCGGGGTAGCAGCAGACCACCCGGTGCAGCACCACGATGTCGGCGGCCGCCACGGAGTCGGGCTCGGCCGCGATGTCGAGCAGGCGACGGGTCACCCGCCCGCGCAGCCCCGCCTCCTCGACCAGCTGATCCGCCGCAGCGTCGTAGGCGGGGGAGAGCTCGAGCGCGGTCGCCGACGTCGCCCCGCGCCGCAGCAGCTCGAGATGGATCTCGCCGACCCCGCCGCCGATCTCCAGCACGGTGGCGCCGCGCACGTCGTCGTCCGGGAGCACGTCGACCATCCGGCGGGCCGTGCGGTCCAGGCCCTTGGACCGGTACCGGGCCGCCCGCCGACGGGCGAACCGCTCGTCGAACACGCGGTCGCACCCGCGGGGATCGCAGCAGCCGGACACCGGGGGAGTGTCCCACCGGGCGTTTGCCGGGACCGCTGCCGGCTCATCGTTCGTAGATGCCGTCCACCGACGAGTCCGACCGGCTGCCGGCCGGCTTCCGCAGTGGCGCCGAGGGCCTGCCGACGGTCGAGAGCATGGGGGAGGCGCTGCTCGGCCGTCTGCTCGACCGCGCCCACCTCATCCCGGCCGACCTCGTCGGGCCGCTGGTCGCGCAGGAGGCCCGCGCGGCAGGTGCCATGGAGATCGGGATCTTCCTGCAGGACTACGACCAGGTGCACCTGCAGCCCCTCTCCGGGCGCGGCCTGAGCGGACGGCGCGTGCCGATCGACGAGAGCGTGGTCGGGCGCGCGTTCACCACCGACTCGCTGGTCGAGGAGCCGCAGCCCGACGCCTCGGTCCGGCTGTACCTGCCCATGCTCGACGGCTCCGATCGCGTCGGCGTCCTGATGCTGCGCCTGCCCCGGGTGAACGACGGCGACCGGCGGCTGGCACAGCGCCTCGCGGGGCTCGTCGCCGACCTCATCGTGACCAAGGACGCGTACACCGACGTCTTCGCCCGCCTGCGCACGGCGCGGCCGATGAGCCTGGCGGCCCAGCTGCAGTGGTCGGCGCTGCCGCCGCTGGCGATGACGACTCCGTTCGTCGATCTGGCCGGCGTCCTCGAGCCCGCCTACGAGGTCGGCGGCGACGCGTTCGACTACGCGCTCGACGGGCACGTCCTGCACCTTGGCGTGTTCGACGCGATGGGGCACGGCCTGGACGCGGCAACCATGAGCACCGTCGCCCTGGCCGCCTACCGGCACGGGCGCCGCCGGAACGCCGGGCTGGAGGAGCTGTACACCGCCATGGACGACGTCGTCGCGCAGGCCTTCCCCGGCCAGTTCGCCACGGCCCAGATCGGCATGCTCGACGTCGAGTCGGGGGAACTGGCCTGGGTGAACGCCGGCCACCCCGCGCCGCTGTGGGTGCGCGACGGCCGGGTGATCGGGGAGCTGGAGTGCTCGGCGTCGCGCCCGATCGGCCTCGGCGGCTCCGCGCCGACGATCCAGTCGGCCAAGCTGGAGCAGGGCGACCGGGTGCTGCTGTTCACCGACGGAGTGGTGGAGGAACGGCTGGAAGGCGGCGAGCAGTTCGGCGAGGCCCGGCTGGAGGGGCTGCTCGAGGACACCGCCACCGAGGGGCTCGCCGCCGCCGAGACCGTCCGCCGCCTCTCGCACGCGCTCATGGCCGCCCGCTCCGGGCGCACCAGCGACGACGCCTCCCTCCTGCTGGTCGAGTGGAAGCGGCCGCCGCGCGAGGACGAGCTCAACCCGGAGATCCCCGAGGCCGCGCCCACGTCGGAGGGGCGCTAGCGGCTCAGCGGCCCAGCGCCACCACCTCGTCGAGGCCGGCCTGCAGATCCGCCACCAGCGCACCGGGGTCGGTGACGGCGGCGGCGTCGACGTTGACGCCGATGCAGCACTGGTCCTCGTGCGAGATCAGCGTGATCATCGCCGCGCAGCCGGGGAGCGGGCCGAACGGGTACATGCGCACGATGCGCGACCCCGCGATGTAGACGGGGTGCGACACCCCCGGCATGTTCGACACCTGCACGTCGTTGGCGCTGGTCAGCGAACCGGAGACCGCGCCGATCACGGGCGCCGGCAGCCAGCCCAGCAGCGGCCCGAGCAGGTCGTCGACCACGCCCGACCCGCTGCTGTTGCGGGCGGACAGCACGAACTCACGGATCGCCTTGATGCGGGTGGCCGGGTCCGGCTCGTCCAGAGACGCCGGGAACCGGGCGCCGGTGAACCGGTTGCCGCCCTGCGGGTCGTCCTGCGCCCGCAGGCTGATCGGGATGCCGAGGGTCAGCGTCTCCGCCGTCGCACCGAGCCGTTCGTGGTACCGCCGGAACCCGCCGACGACGGCGGCGAGGAACCCGTCGTTCAGGGAGCCGCCGGCCGCCTTGGCCCCGGCCTTGAGGTCGGCGAGCGGCACCTCGAGCACCTCGAAGTGCCAGCCGCCGCCGCGCGGTGTCAGCAGCGACGAACCCCCTTCGGCGGCGCGAGGGTCGAGGTGGCCGACCGCGCCGCCTCGACGGCCGAGGCGGCCGCCTCCCACGGCCGCCGGAGGCCGCCGAGCGCCTCGACGCCGCGGCGCAGCGCGGCCAGCGGCACCGACTTCGCCGTCCCGACCAGCTGGTCCTTGAGCACCTCGACCGGTGAGGCGTCGTCCGGCAGCGGGACCGGCGGCTCGGGACGGGACGGGTCGTGCTCGGCTGTTCGGCTGTGCAGCCGGCTCATGAGCTGCACCGCGCCGAGCCCGTCGGTGGTGCTGTGGTGGGTCTTCACCACGTAGCCGGCGCGGCCGTCCGGCAGCCCCTCGACCAGCAGCACCTCCCACAGGGGGCGGTCGCGGTCCAGCGGCGCCGCGGCGAACTCCTGGACGGCGTCGAGCAGCTGGCGCATCGAGCCGGGGGAGTCCAGCTGCACCCGGCGCACGTGCCGGTCGAGGTCGAGCTCGGCGACGGTCACCCAGCGCGGGGCGCCGACGCCCAGGGCGGGCTCGACGACCCGCTGCCGCATGCGCGGCACCATGCGCGACGCCCACTCGTGCGCCGCCTTCAGCCGCTCCCAGTCCGGCGCCGGGTCGAGGATCTCCAGCAGCGTCACGTTGCTGCGCAGCCGGGGATCGGCGACCTCGGCCCGCCACATCGCCGTCTCCAGCGGGTTCATCTCCGGTGAGATGCCCCAGTCCAGCGGCACCGCCGGCGGGGGTGCGGCTCCGTCGTCCGCGCTCGCCTCGGTGACGTCGACCGGGCCGGCGGTGCGGCCCGACCAGTTGGCCAGCGCGTCGAGGTACTGCCCGCGGACCTCCTCGACCTTCCCGTTCAGGTCCTTCAGCGTCCAGCCCTCGGTGGGAACCGGCGGCAGCACCCGCACCTGCACGGTGCCCGACTGGATCGTCGACGCCCCGCGCCACATCAGCTCGCCGGCGTTGCGGATGACGATCGGCACGATCGGCACCCCGGCCTGCATGGCGACGTGGAAGGCGCCCTTCTTGAACGGCCCGAGGTTCGGGGTGGCCGACCGCGTCCCCTCCGGTGCGATGACCAGCGAGATGCCCTCCCGCAGCTTCTGCACCGCCGGCTCGAGCGCCTTGCGCGCCTTCGACGGGTCGCCGCGGTCGATGAAGGCGACGTCGGCCAGCCGGAAGGCGAGGCCGAAGCCGGGTGCGTTTGCCAGCTCCTTCTTCGCCACGGCGGTGAAGCCGCCGCGCAGCAGCTTGGCGAGGACGAGGACGTCGAGCTGGCTCTGGTGGTTGAACAGGTAGACGGCCGGCCGGGTGGCCAGGTGCTCGGCGCCCTGGACGTCGAGGCGCACGCCGGCCAGCGCGCTGCCCAGCTCGCCACCCAGGGTGATGCCGAGGTCGACCGCCTCGCGCCGGTTGCCGCTCAGCGCGCCGATGGCGACGCCGGTCGCGAAGCCGCCCAGCAGGCCGCCGATGCCGGCGGCGGTCCGGACGATCTCCGCCGGGCCGCTGCGGTTGCGCGGCCGGAACCGGGCGATCGGCCAGGAGTAGTGCCGGGCGGCCGACGCCAGACCGCGCCCGGGGTTGAGCGCGCGGGCCCGCCCGACGGTGCGCAGGAACGGCACGTCCTCGTCACCGTTGGAGTACGCGAAGCTCCGGGCCAGGTCGATGCCGTGCTCCTGCGCGAACGTCTGCACCGCCGCCGCTTTGCCGGCCCGCCAGAGCAGCGGGCCGCCCGGGCGACCCGTGCAGATGCCGTCCTCGATCTGCACCGGCGAGACGAGGATGTGCTCGACGCCCATCGCGCGCGCCGCCGGCTCGACCTGGAACCGCGTGGCCGACGACGCCAGGACGACGGTGTGCCCGGCCTGCAGGTGCGCGGTGACCAGGCGCCACGCCTCGGGGTAGAGCGAGCCCGCGATGCCCTGCACGAACAGCCGCTCGCCGAGCTCGACCAGCTCGTCCTCGCTGCGCCCGGCCCAGGCCTTCATGCCGGCGACGGTGAACTTCTCGAAGTCCTCCTCGGTGGTCACGCCGCGCAGGCCGGTGAGCAGCAGCTGCCCCAGGTCGGCGGGCGTGACGTGCAGCGAGCGGAGGTGGTGGCGGGCGAAGGCGGCCAGCGAGTAGCCGTCGATGACCGTGCCGTCGAAGTCGAAGAAGGCGCCGATGCGCGGGCCGCGGGGCGCGGCCGCCACGTCGGCGAGCAGCTGTTCCTCGCTCCACTCGCCGGCCCGGGCCGTGGTGGCCGGTTCCTGCTCCGCGCTCACGGCTCCACCCCCACGGTCTCCCGCCGCGCCGCGGCGTCCAGCTCGTCGATGACGGCGACGCGGGTCACGACGTCGCGCACCTGGGCCGCCCACTCCTGCCGTCGGCGGGCCAGCTCCTCGCGGCCGGGGTCGACCAGATCGAGGTTGCCGGCCAGCTGCAGGGCCGTGGCGAACAGCTCCCGCGACAGCGACTCGGGCCCGTGCAGCCGCCCCTGCAGCAGCATCTGCTGCCCGACGCCGCCGCACTCGGCGAGGAACTCGGCCTCGACCACGGGGGTGCGGGGGTCGCGGGCGGCCAGCCGCTCGGCGACCACGAGCTGCGCGTCGACGAAGGACCGCAGCACGCGGTGCGCCACGAGCAGGGGCACCCGGCAGAGCACGTCGCGACCGTCCGCGGTCTCCCACGCCGGGTCGAGGCGCTCCAGCTCGGCACCGAGCCGCTCGCGGTAGGCGTCCCGCTCCGGGAAGAAGAACTCGAACTTGAGCTGGTCGCGCAGCCGCATCGCCTCGTCCCAGCGGTCCACCGGGTCGCGGAGCATCACCAGCTCGGCGATCGCCCGGTCGACGAAGTGGTGGATCGCGCTGTTGCGGTAGAACGCCGCCACGAGGTGCTGGCCGCGCTCGATGGCGTGCACCGGCTCCTCGCCGCCGTCGTAGACGGTGACCACCCCCTGTCCGGCGAGGGTCGCGAGCACCGATCGCACGCCGCGGAACGTGCGCAGTCCGTCGCCGGAGTGGGGCAGGCCGCGCTCGTCGAGGTAGTCCAGCAGCGGCTCGACCACCCGGCGGACCTGCGCCAGCGTCAGGGCGCGGTCCCGCACGCCGAGCAGCGCGAGGGTCACCAGCGCGGTCGCCGTGGCCGGGGTGACCGAGTTGATGCCGACGGCCACCTGGAAGGCGACCTTCTGCAGCGTCAGCCGCCGCGCATCGGGATCGGCCGGATCGGCGCCGGCCTCGAGAGCCGCGGTCAGCGACAGCGGCTCGGCGAAGGCGACGTGCACGGTGCCCAGCGGGGTGCTCAGCTGCTCGCGCGCGTACGTGGCCAGCCAGGACAGGCCCTCGCCCCGCTTGGCCGCGCCGCCCTGCTCGGCGGCCATCAAGGAGACCTCGCGCAACTGGTCGTAGGTGATCGAGACGGGCACGAGCAGGACGTCGTCCACCCGCCGGCGCTCGACGGCGTCGGCGACGTAGCGCAGCAGCCCGTGCCGTGGCGGGCGCAGCTTGCCGGTCCGGGACCGGCCCCCCTCCATGTACCACTCGAGGTTGAAGCGCTTGGCCAGCAGGAAGGCGAAGTACTCGCGGACGGCGAGCTTGTAGATCTGGTCGTCGCCGAAACTGCGCCGGATGAACACGATGCCGGCGCGCTTGGCCAGGGGTCCGACCGGCCAGAAGCTCAGGTTGTCGCCGCCGAGCACGTGGTTGCGCGGGAAGTCGTGCTGGGCGAGCACGTCGGCAAGCACCAGCGGGTCGACGTAGGAACGGTGGCTCGGCAGGAAGACCAGCGGATGCCTGCGGTTGAGCTCACGCAGCCGCGCGAGCCCCGCGGTGTCGGCCTGCACGTCCCACGCGCGTGAGTGCAGCGGGCGGAACATACCGGTGAACACCTCGACCGCGGCCGGGTCGACGGCGGCGACCAGCCCCTCGAGCGCCGCCCTCGCCTGCGCGTGCACCTCCTCCTCGGGGCACTCCATCCGCTCGGCCAGGGCCGTCAGCTCGCGACGGAACTCCGGGCTGGCCTCGATCGCCTCGACGACGTGCCGGGGCACCTTGACCCGCTCGCCGACGACGCCCCGCTCGGCCCGGTCCAGCGCGATCCCCGCCTGGTGGCACACGAAGTCGGCCAGCGATCCGGTTCCGCCCCACCGGCCGGCGAGTTCGGCGACCGTGGCCGGCTCGGCCAGCACCACCTGGGCGCGGTCGGGGTCGCGGTGGAGCGCCGTCCTCTGCAGCGGCGCGAGGGGACGGCGGCGCAGTGCGGGCACGGCTGCCGCCAGCCGACCCCTCCGCCGTCCGGATTCCACGTGGCCCACCGGACGGCGGGGAGCCCAGGCCACCCGGACCGCGGTCACCACGGTGTCGGGGTCCGCGCCGGCCAGCGGCCCGGCCAGTGCCTCCCCGCGCAGCGGGAGGACCGCCAGCGGCGGTCGGTCCATGTCGGACATCGCGGCGTCGACCAGCCGACGTTCGGTCTCGCTCGAGACGTCGACCAGCACGATCAGGGAGGCGTCACTGCCCACCTGCAGTCCGGTCACTCCTGTGTCACCTCTCATCGGCCTGCAGACACTCGCACACGGAGAACATGGCCCACCGGGACCGTGACCGCGACCCCACCCCGGTGGACGTGCGGCACAACGCAAGCGGGACGCCGGACGTACCGTCCGGCGTCCCGCCCCTGGTCGCGCCGGAGGCTCAGCGCCGCCCGCAGGCCTTCAGGTCGACCTTCAGCTGCTGCCCGCGGTCGATGACGACCGGCACCCGTTCGAGGACCCGGCCGTCGCGCTCGCAGGTGAGCGTCCAGGACTCGACCAGCCCGGGGACGGTCGACGTCTCGGCGACGAACCCTGCGGCGGTCAGCGTCCAGGTCGGCGTCACGGAGGCGAAGTTGATCACCCGCAGGACGTACGTGCCCTGGTCCGGGTCCTGCAGCAGCGCCCGCTCCTTCTCGCCGACGAAGTTGCCGGAGCTGCCCACCTCGGTGAGCGAGCCGTCGGCGTTCTTCCGGTACACCTCGAGGTCCATGTCGTCGGGGGTCGGCCAGTCGAGGGTGACCTCGAGCAGGTCGACGTCCCGATCCAGGACGAACTCCTGATCGGTGGACTGGGTCGGTGCCGTCGTGCCCGTCCAGGACCGCGAGACCGCCGGCTCACCGGAGATCGTCTCGACCTGCCGGTCCATCACGACCGGGCGGGTGGAGGGGTTGACGTGCCAGGTGTACCGGCCGTTCGGCCCCACGGTCATCGTCGTGTCGAGGGTGTCCTGGATGGAGCCCTCCCAGGTCGGGCTGGCGAAGGTCTTCTTCAGCCGCAGCGTGGCGCCGGCCGGCGCCTTGCCGGTGAGCACCGAGTGCGTCTCCGGGTTCACGGCGTTCTCCAGGGCCAGCAGGTACGCCTCCCGGTTCCCCTTGCCGGCGTGCGGCCCGGCGCCGAGGTACTCGTCGACGACCTCGGGGAACGGCGGGTGGAACTCGTGCGCCCCGATCTCGAACGTGTAGCCGAACCCGCCGGTCGCGTTGTACGACCAGTCCTCGGTGGAGCCCGTGGTGTCGTAGAGCTCCCAGGCGTGCTGGCTGGTGTACCCGTTCTGCGCGGCCATCGCGTCGCCGAGCTCCTTGAGCGCCGCCTCGTCGAACGGGTCGCCGAGCGGGATGCCCTCGCTCGGCGGCACCAGGTCGGGGGCGGCGCCGTTCGGGCGGAGGACGAGGTTGGAGAACGTGTGGTTGGTGATCAGTGTCGTCACGTGCCGGCCGCTCACCAGCTCGCGGATGTTCTGCGTCTCCGGCTCGGAGAACGCCGTGGCGCCGCGGTAGGTGGGGTCGGCGACCAGGTCGGAGGCGCCCGGCCCGCCCCAGTAGCCGCCGTAGTTGCGGTTCAGGTCGACGCCGGTCCCGAAGCCTCCGGGACTGGTGATGCTGCCTGCCCGGCAGGTCCCGTCCGGGGTGTCCTGCCCGTCGACGAGACGGCAGTTCTTGCGCTTGTAGGCGTTGCCGGGCGTGCCGAGCAGGCTGCCCGTCCCGCCCCGGTCCAGCTCGCGCAGGTCGATCAGCCCGCCGTCGGTGCGGGAGAGCTCGAACCCGTCGACGTTGACGACCGGGACGACGATGACGCGGGAACGGTCGACCAGGTCGGTGATCCGGCGGTCGGTGCCGTAGTTCTTCACGAGGTCGACGGCGAACTCCATGGCGTGCTCGCCCGAGGGCCACTCGCGGGCGTGGTGGAGTCCCAGCATCACGAAGACGGGCAGTCCGCGGTCGGGGCCGGTCACGTCCTTGCCGATCTCGACGCCGTGGATCGGCCGGCCGTCCAGCGACGGGTGCGGCAGGGCGAACTTCCGCACCAGGTCGGGGTGCTCGGCAGCGAGGGCGGCCATGTCGGCGTCGTAGTCGGCCAGCGTCCGGTAGGCGTCGCGGCCCGACGGCAGCGGCGAGCTGAGCGTCGCCGCGGCGTAGGCGGCGTTGACCGCGTTGTTCTCCGCCTCGCGGCGGAGCAGGTCGGGGATGCGCACGTCGAACCCGAGGCCGGCCGCGGCGAGCGCGGCGACGTCCGCGGGGCTGTGCAGGACCACCTCGACGTAGTCGTGGCCGGCGTGCTCGGTGAGGTCGAGCCCGAGCGTCTGCAGCAGCCGCTTGTCCTCACGGGTCGGGGTGTCGACGGTGACCAGTTGCGGTCGGAACGCCTCGTCCTCTGCCGCGGCGGGCACCGAGAGCCCGGCCGTGGTGAGGCCGATCAGGACGGCGGTGCTGAGGCCGCACAGGGTGGCGCGGCGGCGGATGGAAGAAAGCATCGGGTGCCTCTCCGGTCTCGGCGGCGGGTTCGCTCGTTGCCGGGAGAACGAGCGCACCGCCGCGAGGTCACGCAATTCCTACTGATCGGTAGGACGCCGGTCGCGGTGGACAACGGGGGAGGACGGCGCGACCCTCTGGCCATGAGCGAGAGCCCGTACGCCATCCCGGAGGAGCAGCTGGTCAGGACGGCGCGGGTGCCGGTCGCCGAGCAGGTCGAGATCCAGGCCGAGCCCCGCCCGGACGCCTCGGTGTGGGAGGGGCCGAACCCGTACGGGGACGGCGCCGGCGGGGACGTCGACGGTGACTGAGGACGACCACCGGTTCGCCGAGCTGCTGGCCGCCGTCTCCCCGGAGGTGGCCGCGCTCGTCCGCGCCGCCGACGACCTCGTCCGCCGCACCGATCCCGCGGTCGTGCGGGTCGTCTGGGCGCACCAGCGGACCGTCGGCTACGGGGTCGGCCCGAAGAAGATGTCGGAGCACTACGCCTACCTCGCGGCGCACCCGAAGCACCTCAACCTGGGGTGCAACTACGGCGCGCACCTCGACGACGGTGGTCTGCTCGGAGGAACGGGCACGAACATGCGGAAGATGACCGTCCGCACCGTCGAGGACCTCGAGGACCCCCGGCTCGTACCCCTGTTGCGCGCCGCTCGGGAGGAACGGCTCACCGCGCTCGGGCGGAGCTGAGGCCGGTCGTCAGCGCGGCGGCAGCGCCTTGGTCTCGCGCTTGTTCCAGCCGATCGCGGCTGTCGCGACGAAGAAGAGCAGGCCCACGACCGTCAGCCAGAACAGACCCTTGACGACCGCGCCGACCACGGAGATCACCAGCCAGACGACGAGCAGCAGTCCGAGGAAGCGCAGCACGGGTACCTCCTTGTCGGCGGGCGGTCGACCCCAGCGTAGGCCGCCCGCCGCCACGGAGATCAGCAGCCGACGCCGGGGATCAGCGGCCCGAGGGCGTCGAACCCCTCCCCGTCCCGGTCACCGGCGCATCCGGATCCCGGTGTCGAAGCGGGCAGGTGCGTCCAGGCCCGCGTCGGGGGAGACGCCCACGCCGAGCCGGGAGACCAGTTCGCCGCCGAGCCAGCCCGTGGCCACCGCCAGGAGCGCGCCGGCCAGGGACAGAAGGAAGGCGAGCGTGGTCGGCGCGTACCCGGGCTCGGCGCCGCGCAGCAGCCAGCTGACCGCGAACAGGACGACGACCACGACGATGCCGATGCCGTGGAGCGCGCCGATCCGGCGGGCACGGCTGCCGGTCGGGATGGCCAGGTAGTCGATCGCGCCGAAGACCGCTGCGAGCAGCCCGCTGAGCACCCCGGCGGCGATCATGTAGTAACCGGCGACCGAGAAGTCGTCGTTGTCGGTCAGCAGGCGCAGCACGTCGAACACGACCGCCGTGGCCAGCAGGCCCAGCGGGAAGACGATCAGCTGCTGGTGGATCGGGTGACCGGCGGCCTTCGCGGAGCTCTCCATGTCTCCTCCTCGTCGAGGAACGGGTGGCATCTGTACCACCAACATATGTTTGTCATACACCTGGTTGCGGCTCGGCGAAACCCGAGGCATCCCGCCCTGCGAGGGCAGTGGGTGGCCGGGTCCTGCAGGATCGCCCCATGGGTTACCGCGCGGCCGACGACCGCTACGACTCGATGACCTACCGGCGGTGCGGGCGCAGCGGCCTGGACCTGCCCGCCATCAGCCTCGGCCTCTGGCACAACTTCGGGGACGACGTCCCGTTCGACCGGCAGCGCGACATCCTGCGGCGGGCCTTCGTCCTCGGCGTCACGCACTTCGACCTGGCGAACAACTACGGCCCGCCGTACGGCTCGGCCGAGACCAACTTCGGGCGCCACCTGGCCGACGACTTCGGCCCGTACCGCGACGAGCTCGTGATCTCGACCAAGGCCGGCTACGACATGTGGCCCGGCCCCTACGGGCAGGGCGGCGGGGGCCGCAAGTACGTGCTGTCGAGCCTCGACCAGTCGCTGGCGCGGATGGGCCTGGACTACGTCGACATCTTCTACTCGCACCGCCCCGACCCGACGACGCCGCTCGAGGAGACGATGGGGGCGCTGCACTCCGCCGTCCAGGCGGGCAAGGCGCTCTACGTCGGCATCTCGTCCTACTCGCCGCAGGACACCGCGAAGGCGGCCGCGATCCTCACCGACCTCGGGACGCCGCTGCTCATCCACCAGCCGTCGTACTCGATGCTCAACCGCTGGATCGAGACCGAGGGGCTGCTGGACACCCTCGAGGAGGTGGGCGCCGGCTGCATCGCGTTCTCGCCGCTCGCCCAGGGGATGCTCACGGCCAAGTACCTCGACGGGGTCCCCGAGGGTTCGCGGGCCAGCCAGGGCAAGTCGCTGTCGACCGAGCTCCTCACCGAGGAGGCGCTCCGTCGCATCCGCACGCTCGACGACATCGCGCAGAACCGCGGCCAGAGCCTGGCGCAGATGGCGCTGGCCTGGGCGCTGCGCGATCCGCGGATGACCACGGTGCTGATCGGTGCCAGCAGCGTCTCCCAGCTCGAGCAGAACGTCGGCGCGCTGGGCAATCTGTCGTTCGACGACGACGAGCTGCGGGCCATCGACGAGCACGCCGTCGACAGCGGCATCGACCTGTGGGAAGCACCCCGGACCGCCTGACACGAGGGGATCGCATGCGAACGGACGAGGTCGCCGGCGTCGCTCGCCTGGCCGGGACGGCACTGCGCGGCGGAACCCGGCGCATCGCCGAGCTGCACCAGGGCATCGCCGACCGGGCTTTCGCCGCGGTCGGGCCGGTGGCGCAGCCGGTGAAGGTGGTCCACGACGCGGTCGCCGCGCTGAGCTACGCGGGCGTCCGGACCGGCCTGGGCGCGGGGGCGTGGGCGGCCGGCACGGCGGCGGCGCTGCGGGCCGATGGCACCGACCTCGACGCGGTCCGCGCCGGGCGGGTCGCCCAGGCGATCCTCAACGGGGCGCACGGCGACCTGCTGCGCAGCGAGGCGCCGTCCCTCGCGCTGGACATGACCGTCCGGGTCGCCGGCCGGGCCGTCCCGGTCGAGCGCGACGCGCTGCGTGCGGCCTTCCCCGACGGCACGGACCGGATCGCGGTCTTCGTCCACGGTCTCACCGAGACCGAGGCGTCCTGGTGCTACGGGGCCGGGCGCCGCGGCGAGCCGGGCAGCACGTTCGGCGCCCGGCTGCGGGCGGACCTGGGCCTGACGCCGGTGTACCTCCGCTACAACACGGGGCTGCACATCTCCGACAACGGCCGGGCCCTCGACGACCTGCTGGCCGCACTGGTCGACGCCTGGCCGGTCGACGTCGCCGACGTCGTCCTGATCGGACACTCCATGGGCGGGCTGGTGGCCCGCAGCGCCCTGCACCGGGCGGGTGGCGGCACCGAGGAGGCCCACGGCTGGACGCGCCTGGTCCGGGACACCGTCACCCTCGGGACACCGCACCTCGGCGCACCGCTCGAGCGGGCCGTCCACCGCCTCGCCGGCCGGCTCGCACGGCTGCCGGAGACCCGTCCGCTCGCCCGCCTGCTGAGCCTGCGCAGCGTCGGCATCAAGGACCTCCGTCGCGGAACGCTCGTGGAGGGCGACTGGACCGACCGGGACCTCGACGCGCTGACCCCCGGGCCGCACACCTCCGTGCCGCTGCACGACGGCGCTCGGCACTTCGTCGTCCTGGCGACGCTGAGCCGCAACCCGTCCGGCCGGCTGGCCGACCTCCTCGGCGACCTGCTCGTGCCGCCGCGCAGCGCCTGCGGCGACACGGGGGACGACGACCGGCTGGCCTTCCCGCCCGACCACGTGCACCGCCTCGGCGGCCTCAACCACTTCGACCTGCTCAACCACCCGCGCGTCTACGAGCGGATCCGCGCCTGGCTGGTCGACCGGCCGGAGGGCCCGCGCCCCGCGCAGCCGTGATCGGGAACGGATCCGTCCGTGCGCCGGGCGGAACCTCGGGTGATCCTCGGCGTTGATCTTCTCGACGACGATGGAACGAGGTGGCAGGGCACCGTGGCCGACACTGCCGAGCAGGAGCAGAACATCCTCCGGCGGCTCATCGAGTGGCGGGTGGGGGCCGCGATGGAGCCGCACCCGCCGAACGAGACGCTGCTCAAGCTCCAGCAGCCCGTCACCGACCTGCTCGACAAGTACTGGTTCCGGCTCGACATCAGCGGCTTCGAGCGCGTGCCCGACCGGACGTGCCTGGTGGTCGGCGTCCACTCCGGCGGCGCGCTCACGATGGACGCCTGGACGCTGGTCAACGCCTGGCAGCGGCACTTCGAGGGCAAGCGGCCGCTGCACGGCACAGCGCACGACGTCCTCATGGCCAGCCCGGGGCTCGGTGACTGGTTCCGGGCGATGGGCGTGCTCGCGGCCAATCCGAAGAGCGTCGGCGCGGCGCTGGCCCGCGGCGAGGACGTCGCCGTGTGGCCCGGCGGGGAGGTCGACGCCATGCGCAGCTGGCGCAAGCGCGACGTGGCGGTGCTCGGCGGTCGCACCGGATTCGTGAAGCAGGCGATCCGGTCCGGCGTGCCGATCCTGCCGGTGGCCACGGTCGGCGGCCACGACACGGTCTTCGTGATCTCGGAGGGCAAGTGGCTGGCCAACGCGCTGGACAAGGTCCTCGGGCTGAAGAAGACGCTGCGCGGGGCCAACCTGCCGATCATCGCCGGCTTCCCGTTCCCGATCGCGATCGAGGTGCTGCCCGCACACGTGCCCCTGCCGGCGAAGATCCGCACCGAGCTGCTCGACCCCATCGAGGTCGACGACGACCCAGAGCGCGCCGAGGACACGGCGTACGTCCAGAAGATCTACGAGCAGGTGCGGTCGGAGATCCAGGCCGGGATGGACCGCCTGGCCGCGCAGCGGAAGCTGCCGGTGCTGGGGTGATCGCCGGGTCGACGGCGCCGGTGATCGTTTGGCAGGCTGGTCGTCTGACCTGCGAGGGAGCCGGACAGGGAGTGCGCGGATGACGACGACCGAGGGACTGCGGGCCGAGCGCTGGCTGGCCGAGCACCGGGACGGCGCCGCCGCCGCCGACGCGCTGGAGTTCTTCGACTCGCTGCCCGCGGTGGCGCTGGGCGAGCTGACCGGCCGGTGGCGGGGCAGCGGCCTGCACACCGGGTCGCGGCTGGACGGGCTGCTGGAGGCCTACGGCTGGTACGGCAAGGAGTTCTCGGGCGTGGAGTCGGTGCACCCGCTGCTGTTCCGCACCCGGAGCGGGCAGCCGCGCCCCGTGGACCCGGCCATGATCCCGCTGCGGCTGCTGCGCGACTACGCGGCACTGGCCAAGCTCCGGTTCGTCGCGACGGCGTTCGGGGGCGTCCGGCCGCTGCTCCACACGAACCGGCCGACCGCCCGGCTGCGCACGATCGAGCACCGGGGGGTGCGGACCGCGGCGATGATCTACGACGCGCTGCCGATCATCGACGTCTTCCGGCGGGCGGGCGACGACGTCCTGCTGGGGGCGATGGACATGCGCGGGCTGCCGGAGCCGTTCTTCTTCGTGCTGCACCGGGACGGCCCGGTCGGCTGACCGACGGAGGGCCGCGCCGCCGAGGGGGCTCCTGGCCGCCGGGAACCATCCAGCGGCCAGGAGACGTGCCGGGAGCCCGCCTCAGACGCCCGCCACGGAACGCTCGGCGACGGGGTGCTCGGCCACGGGGTGCTCGGCCATGACGGTGTCGCTGAACTGATCCGCGTGCCAGCGGGCGGCGTCGTGCGCCATGCCCTGGGCGTTGAGGAAGTGACCCCGCGCGATGTGCGCGTGGTGGGCGGCCTGGACGTGCTCACCCCGCGCGGAGTGCGTCGCGGCCTCCCGGTAGTGGCGGACCGCCCGCTCGAGCTCGTCGGCGGCCCTCGTGTACTGGTCCTGGGACAGGTCCTGGGTCATTCGTCCACACCTTCCAGTCGCTCGCCCCGGCGGGGCGGGAGGCCCGACGCTATGAGCGGCCGACGAGCGAGGGCAGGGGCAGACTGCACAGACCGGACGACCGCTTCTGTGCGCACTGTCGATGAGACCGGTGCGCGGCAGGGAGCGGTCACCGCCGGCGGAAGGCCGTGGCGCCGAGGAGCACCACGGCGCCCAGCGCGACCAGCTGCAGCACCGGTGCCGCCATGGGCAGGAGGACCAGGAGCCCAGCGCCGGCCGCCGCCCCGGCGACGAGCCCGACGAGGATCTCGATGCTGTGCCGGACCTCGCGGACGCCGCGACCTGTCGCCAGTCGCATCACGACCGTGGTGAGGGTGCCGGTCAGGTAGGTCGTGGACATGCCGCTGACGCCGAAGCGCTGGACCGTGCTGCTCTGGATCCCGAGCGCGGCGGCCAGCGCGAACAGCAGGAGCAACGCGACCACCGTCCCCGGTCGTGCGCCCGTGAGCCACCAGCCCACGGCGTAGCCGATCAGCAGGACCAGTTCGACGGAGAGGGCCAGCGTCACCGGCCGGGGCCAGACCCGGTCACCGGGCGTCGGCAGTCCGGCCAGTCGGGCGCCCAGGGCCGCGCCGGCGCAGAACGCGACGATGGCACCTCCCGACGCGATCGCGAGCTCCCCGTCCGCGGTGCTGGCGGAGACGCCCAGGATGACCAGGTTCCCGGTCATGACGCTGGTGAAGGCGCCGCCGAGAGCCATGAGGCCGATGGCGTCGGTGGCGCCGCTGACGACGGCGAGGGTGACCACGAGCGACTGGCGCAGGCGCAGCGCTCGCCGGTGGTGGCGGTCCTCCGTCGCGCCCGGTCCGGCGGT
Source organism: Blastococcus sp. PRF04-17 (assembly GCF_023016265.1). Classification (GTDB taxonomy): domain Bacteria; phylum Actinomycetota; class Actinomycetes; order Mycobacteriales; family Geodermatophilaceae; genus Blastococcus_B. The sequence goes on from NZ_CP095412.1 coordinate 4,438,226, forward strand.
CGGTGCGGTCGTGGCGGCGGGAGGAGGGGCAGGGGGGCCAGGCACGCTTGCAGGATCCCTGCCGGCCTGTCCGGACAGCGCTGGTCCATGTGCACACGCAATTGCAGCGAACGTGTGCAGGATGACCGTCGGGCAGGCCGGAGTGACGCACCTAACTTGGACGCCACAAGCCCCAGCCCACGCGTCACCAGGGAAGGCCCTCCATGACCGCCACGCTCAACCCCACCACCGAACTGCTCAGCCACGACGAGTTCCGCACCGCTCTGCAGGACGCGATCAAGGGCCGCGAGGCCAAGAACGCCTCCTTCAGCAAGGCCTGGGCCGACGGCAAGCTCGAGCGGCACCACTTCGCCCGCTGGGCCGAAAACCACTACCAGTACGTCGGCCCCTTCGCCGACTACCTGGGCATCGTCTACGCGAACACCCCGGACACCATCACCGAGGCCAAGGACTTCCTGCTCCAGAACATGTACGAGGAGGAGCTGGCCGACATCCGCCACACCGACCTGCTGATCCGCTTCGGCGAGGCGTGCGGGACGACCCGGGAGCGGATCGAGGACCCGAACAACGCCAACGCCGTCACCCGGGGCCTGCAGGCCTGGTGCTACGCGACGGCGCTGCGCGAGCACTTCGTCGTCGCCACGGCCGCGCTCGTGGTCGGTCTGGAGTCCCAGGTCCCCGAGATCTACAAGAAGCAGATCGTGCCGCTGCGCGAGACGTACGGCTTCACCGAGGACGAGATCGAGTTCTTCGACCTGCACATCACCTCCGACGTCGTCCACGGCGAGCGCGGCTACCAGATCGTGCTGGAGAACGCGAACACCCCCGAGCTGCAGCAGCGCTGCCTGCAGTTCGTCCGGTGGGGCGCCGAGATGCGCTACAGCTACACCCGCTCGCTCTACGACACCTACGTCGCCCCCGACCTCGAGGGCACGCAGGCCTGAGCGCCGGCTCCGACTCGGGGTGCCGGGCGCAGGGCGCCCGGCACCCCGTGCCGTCTCTGCGGCCTCAGCGCTGCCTCGCTGCCCGCACCACCACGAGCGGAGATCTCCCGTGAGCGAGCCAACCACCACCTCCCCGGCAGCCGGCGTCGACCAGCCGGCCGCGGGCCAGTCCTGGGTGCACGTCGCCGAGATGAAGGACCTGGCCCGCCGCAGGCGCAAGCAGGTCGACGTCGCCGGCTGCCCCGTGGCCCTCTTCCTGGTCGACGGCGAGGTGTTCGCCGTGGACGACACCTGCATCCACCAGGAGCGGTCGCTGGCGAAGGGCACCCTGCTCGGCGGCCAGGTCATCTGCCCCGGCCACCAGTGGAAGTTCGATCCGCGCACCGGGGAATCGGAGGACCAGGACGGCCGGCTGGCCACGTACACGGTGCAGGTCACCGAGGAGGGTGCGGTGCTCGTCGACCCCCGTCCGGCGACGCCCCGAGAGGCCACCACGTCCGAATCCGCGACGCACCCGGCCGGGCGGTGACACCGATGACAGAGCAGACGGTCGTCGTCGTCGGAGCCGGTCACGTCGCAGCCTCCGCCGCCCGTGCTCTGCGCCGTCGCGGCTTCGCCGGTCCCGTCGTGCTCGTCGGCGACGAACCGGTCGGGCCCTACCAGCGGCCGCACCTGTCCAAGGAGCGCCTGGCAACCGGCGGGGACGACGGCCTCTGGCTGCTCACCCCCGCGTGGTGCGAGGCCAACGACGTCATCCTCCGCACCAACAGCCCGGTCGATCGGATCGCCGCCGACACCGGCTCGGTCCTGCTCGCCGACGGCTCCGCGATCCCCGCCGACGTCGTGGTCCTGGCCACCGGTGGGCGCCCCCGCCGCCTCCCCGGCGTCGAGGGGGAGCGGGTCCACCACGTCCGCACGCTTGCCGACAGTGACCGGCTGCGCGAGCGGCTGACCGCGGGACGCCGGATCGGCGTCCTCGGCGGCGGCTTCCTCGGCAGCGAGGTCGCGGCCGCCGCCCTGGGTCACGGCGCGGAGGTCGTCGTCTTCGACCGCGACCCGGTGTTGCTCGCCCGCGCCATGGGCGTCGACATCGGCGCCGCCCTCACCGGTCTGCACCAGCGGCGCGGCGTCGACCTGCGCCTCGGCCGGGCCATCAGCGAGATCCGCTGCGGCACCGACGGCGTCGTCGTCGTCACCGAGGGCGGCAGCCAGACCGTCGACGAGCTCGTGGTCTGCATCGGGATCGAGCCCAACACCGACGTCGCCGTCCGGTCCGGGCTGGCGGTCGGCAACGGCGTCCAGGTGGACGCCCAGGGCCGGACCTCGCTGCCGAACGTGTACGCCGCCGGCGACGTCGCGGCCCACGACCACCCGCTCTACGGCCGGGTCCGCGTCGAGCATGTCGACGTCGCGCAGCGGCAGGCGGCCGCCATCGCGGCCACGGTGGCCGGGCGCCCCTCCACCTGCCGGGACGCGCACTGGTTCTGGACCGACCAGTACGACATCAACGTGCAGGGGCTCGGTCTGACCGGCATCCGGCCGACCGACACGCTGGTCACGCGCGGCAGCCTCGCCGAACTCGACGGCACCGCGTTCTGGCTCCGGGACGGCCACCTTGTCGGCGGCGCGTCGATCGAGCGCGGCGAGGACCTGTCGGTCGCCCGGGAGCTGATCGACCTAGGGATCCCGGTCAGCGCCGAGCAATTGGCCGACGAGTCGGTCGAGCTGGAGGACCTCCTGGACCAGGAAGAGGTGCCGGTCTGATGACCCCTCGCACGGTACGCAACCTCATCGACGGCGCCTGGGTCGAGTCGGTCACCGGCCGCACCCTGGAACGGCGGAACCCCGCCGACGTGCGGGAGGTGGTCAGCACCTTCCCCGAGTCCGACGCGAAGGACGCCGAGGCCGCGGTCTCCGCCGTCAGCGCGGGCTGGCAGGAGTGGGCCGACACCAGCCCCGAGCAGAGGGCGAAGGTGCTGGAGAGCGCCGCCGCCGTCCTGGAGCGGCAGCGCGATCAGTTGATCGTCGAGCTGGTCCGCGAGGAGGGCAAGACCAAGGCGGAGGCCACGATGGAGGTCTCCCGCACGCCGATGAACCTCAGGTACTACGCGGGCGAGGCGCTGCGGACGGCCGGGGTCACCCTGCCGACCGGCGACGGCTCCCTGCTGTTCACCCTCCGCGCGCCGGTCGGCGTCGTCGCCGCCATCACCCCGTGGAACTTCCCGCTCAACATCCCGTCCCGCAAGCTCGGTCCGGCGCTGGCGGCGGGAAACGGCGTGGTCTTCAAGCCGAGCGAGGTCACGCCGCTGCTCGGTCAGTGCCTCGTCGACGCCCTGCTCGAAGGTGGGGTACCGCCCGGCGCGATCGCCGTCCTGCACGGAGGGGCGGAAGCGGCCTCGGCCCTCGTGACCGACGAACGGGTCGACGCCGTCACGTTCACCGGTTCCACCAACGTCGGTGAGGCGATCCACCGGGCGTCGCGGGCCAGCCGACGCACCCAGCTCGAGATGGGTGGGAAGAATCCGGTCCTCGTGCTCGAGGACGCCGACCTCGACCGCGCGGCGACCCTGATCACCAAGGGTGCGTTCGGGCTCTCGGGCCAGGCCTGCACCGGAACCAGCCGCGTCATCGTCCACGACGCGGTGCACGACGCCCTCGTCGACCGCATCGCCGCCAAGGCGCGGGCCCTGCGCGTCGGCCCGGGTCTCTCCGACGGCGTCGACCTCGGGCCGCAGGCCAGCGAGCGCCAGCAGCAGTCGGTCCTCGGACACGTGGCACGGGCACTCGACGACGGCGCCCGGCTCGTCGTCGGCGGTCCGGACGACGACAGCCAGGACCTCACCGCCGGAGACCTCGCGCACGGCCTCTACGTGCGGCCGACCGTCTTCACCGACGTCGACCCTGCCTCGGAGCTGGCGACCCAGGAGGTGTTCGGCCCGGTGCTGGCGGTCCTGCGGGTCCAGTCGTTCGACGAGGCCCTGCACCTCGCCGACGCCACCCGCTTCGGGTTGTCGGCGAGCATCGTCACCCGCGACATCGGCCGGGCGATGACCTTCGCGCGACGGGTCGACGCCGGCCTCGTGAAGGTCAACCAGCCGACCACCGGCCAGGCCATGAACGCCCCGTTCGGCGGCCTCAAGGACAGCAGCACCCAGACGTCGAAGGAACAGGCCGGAGAATCGATGATGAGCTTCTACACGGCCGACAAGACCGTCTACCTGAGCGCATGACCGCCCCGGAGGAGACCTCGCCCGTGAACCCCACGCCCGTGAATCCCGCAGCCGTGAACCCCGCGTCCGACGAGGAACTCGCTGCGGCGAGCACCGAGTGCGCGTTCGTCCGAATCTGCCGTGCCGGGCAGGTACCCGACGGTTACGTCCGGCGCTTCTACGCCGACACCGAGCACGGTCAGATGGAGCTCGCCGTGGCGCGTCTGGACGGCAAGGCCTACGCGACGTCGAACTACTGCACGCATCTGGACTGCCTGCTGAGTTCGGGCAAGCTGCAGGACGACGGGATCCGCTGCTCCTGCCACAACAGCGTGTTCGACCTCGAGACCGGCGAGCCGATCCAGCCGCCGGCCACCGAGGCGATCCGCACGTACCCGGTACGCGAGGAGGACGGCCAGGTGCTGGTCGCCCTCTCCCAGCGCGACGTGATGGAGGGCGGTCCCCGCCGGCGCAAGCCGCCGTCGGTGTGATCGCGCCGGGGGAGTGGCCCGCTTCCTGGGGGCCTGTCCGGACCTCGACGCTCGCCACGGGCGGCATGGTCAGCAGCAGTTCCCCCGCGGTCAGCCAGGCCGGCGCACGCGCCCTCGTCGAAGGCGGAACGGCGATCGACGCGGCGCTGGCTATGACGGCCATGTCGTGGCTGGCGCTGCCCGGTCAGTGCGGGATCGGCGGTGACTTCTTCGCCGTCGTCCGGGAGCCGGACGGACGGGTGTGGACGGTCAACGGCAGCGGCTTCGGCCCGGACGGAGCGTCGGCCGAGGAGTACCTGGAGCGCGGCCGGACGGCGCTGCCCCTCAGCGGACCGCAGGCCGTGGCCGCGCCCGGGGCGATCGGGGCCTTGGCCGCCCTGCACGAACGAGGCGGAACGCGGGACCTGGCAGACCTCTGGGCCCCGGCCGCAGCCGCTGCCCGCACCGGCATGCCCTGCACCGCCAAGAACCGCCGGGACATCGTCGAGCACGCCGACTCGCTGGCCCGAGACCACGACCTCGCCCGCTGGCTGCTGCCGGCCGGACGGATCCCGGACGTCGGCGACCGGCTCGTGTCGCCGGAGCTGGCCGACAGCATCGAGCGGCTGGCCCGCCGCCCCGGAGCGCTCTACGAGGGCCCCGTCGCACAGCGTGCGGTGGACCTGTTGCGCGCCGGAGGCGCGCCCTTCTCCGGCGAGGAATGGCGGTTGGCCGGCAGTGTGGCCGTTGAGCCGGCGATCAGCGGGCCCTACGGCGGCTTCACCGTCCACCAGACGCCGTTGCCGTCGCCGGGCTGGATGATGCTGCAGCAGGCCGGGCTGCTCGACGGACTGCTGACGGGCCTCCCGACCTCGGGCGCGGAGTCGGTGCACCTGCTCTCCCTGGCCGCGCGACGTGCCTTCCGGGACCGGTACGAGCGGTGCGCCTCCGACAACGACGCCTGGCGAACGGTTCTCGGGGCCGACGAGCTCTCCCGGGGGCGACAGGAGCTCCTCGGCGAACCGGTGACGGCCGGGTTCCCGACCGGGATCGCGGGCGACACGACCAGTTGCGTTGCCGTGGACGCCGACGGGCGGGCGGTGAGCGCGATCTCGTCGCTCGCCTTCACCTTCGGCGCCCGGATCTCGATCCCCGGCACCGCTATCGCGCTGAACAACCGGCTCGCCCGGGGTTCCTATCTGGTCCCGGGACACCCCAATGCGCTGGCACCTCGGCGCAAGCCGCTGCACACCCTCAACGCCTGGCTCGCCACCGACGGATCAGGCCGGCTCCGGCACGTCGGCAACACCCCGGGCGGCGACGGTCAGGTGCAGTGGAACATGCAGGTGCTCTCGCACCTCGTCGACGGTGGCCTCGATCCCCAGGAGGCGGTCTCGGCCCCCCGGACCACGGTGCACCCGGGCAGTGATGCCGACGCTCTGGGGACGCCCGAGACGCTGCAGTGCGAGAGCCGGCTCGGTGCTGACGTGCTCGCAGAGCTCGTGGCGCGGGGGCACGACGTGCGCGACGTGGGGGAGTGGAACGGCGGAGGCAGCGCTCTCCTCGTCTCGGTGGATCACGACCGCGGGGTCCTGGCCGGCGCCGCCGACCCCCGGATGGACGGGGTGGCGTTGGGTGTCTGAACGCGAGGACGACGGGCGGCCGATGACCGCGGTGCCGCCCCAGGGCGCCTACGTACCGGCGGTGGTCCACGGCGGCCTGGCCTGGACGGCGGGCATGACGCCGCGCCGGCACGGTGAGCTGGTCGTCCACGGAGTGGTCGGACGAGACCTCGACGTCGCGATGGCGCGGGAAGCCGCGGGCCTCGCGGCCGACAACGCCGTCACGGCGCTCGTCGAGACGGTCGGGTTGGCGGGCATCGACCGCGCGCTCAAGATGACCGTCTTCATCGCCGCGGTCGACGGCTTCACCGCTCATGCGGCGGTGGCCGACGGTGCCTCGACCGTCCTGCGAGAGCGGCTCGGGGAGCGGGGGTCGGTGGCACGAAGCGCGGTCGGTGTGCGGACGCTGCCGTCGGGCGCCCCGGTCGAGGTGGAGCTCGTCGCCGCGGTCACGCCGCCGCCCTGATGCGCCTGCACCGGCCCGATGGCGCCGCCGCACGGCTGCACCACCGGGGCCCTGTCGGCGGATCAGGCAGGCGGGTTGGCGGCCACGTGGTCGGCGAACGCCTGCAGGGCGGCGGCGCCGACCGCCTTGTCCTGCTCACCGTTCCCGCCGCTGACGCCGACAGCACCGACGATCTGGCCCTCGTGCACGATCGGGAAGCCGCCGACGAAGATCGCGAACTTTCCGGGCAGCATGTGGGAGATGCCGAAGGCCTCGTTACCCGGCAGGGCGGGACCGTTCGGCGGCTCGTTGAACAGATGGGTGGCCCGCTCGTGCCCGGCGGCGGTGAACGCCTTGGCGATCGAGATCTCCACACCCGTCAGCCGGGCTCCGGGCAAGCGGTGCAGGGCGACGACGTTGCCCCCGTCGTCGCAGACGCAGATGGTCTGCTTCACGCCGAGCTCCTCGGCCTTCGCCCGCGCGGCCTGGAGGATCGGCAGGGCGTCGTCGAGGGTGATCCGGAAGACCTGGTGCACGAGAACTCCTCCTCCGGCGCGAGGCCGGGCCAGACGACAACCGGACTCCGCGGAACGGGAGCCGGCGACTTCCCACCCTGGGGCCTGGACGACGGCCCGAGCAATGGTGAGACTGCAGCGTCGGGCTCGCCGACCGTTGTGCACTGTGACCCGAGGAGCGCCGCTTGCCGCACGCCTACTCCGACGACGCGCTGACGCTGGCGCGCCTGCTCCAGGAGCCGGCGCTGCGCCGTGCCCGGATCCACGCCGGGCGCACCGGTGCGGTGACGAGGGTGGAATGGGTGGTGCCCTGGTCGGTCGCCGCCGACCAGGAGGACCCCCTCGGGGGGTGCTGGTGCACGCCCACGCCGCGGAGCTCGAGCGGGACCAGGTCAGCGTCACCCGGGCGGCCGAGCGGCTCGCCGCGCGCGGCGCGGCGGCGCTGTTGGTCGACGGTCACGAGACGGTCGCCGGGGACGCCGTCGCCGCCGTCCAGCTGCCCCTGGTCACCATGCCCGACCCGGTGTCCTTCGCCACCGTCAACCGGCTGGTCGCCGATCTGACGCTGGCCCGCGAGACGCACGTCCTGCGATACGGCCTGACCGTGCACCGCGCGCTGGCCGAACTGCTCTACCGGGGCGCGGAGCTGGCGGCCCTGTGCAGCCAGATGTCCCGCATGTCGCAACGGCCGGTCGCCGTCTTCGACAGCCAGGGGCAGCTCGCCGCGCTCGAGCAGCACAGGCGCACCGTCGAGCCCGCCGAGCTGGCGCGGGCCTTCGCCGAGCAGGCCGAGGCACTGGGCACCCGGGAGGCGCCCGCGGAGGTGCACCCCCGCTTCGCCGAGATCCGGGTGGGCGACCGCGAACTGGCGTGCGTCGTCACCCCGATCGTGCTCGGTGGTCGACACGACGGCTGGATCCTGCTGCTCGAGGAGAGCGACGACCCGCACCCGCACGACATCGCCGAGCACCGGGTCCTGGTCGAGCAGGCAGCGCCGATCGTCGGCACCGAGATGCTGAGGCTGCGCAGTGTGCAACGCGCCAAGGAACAGGCGCGGGGCGACTTCGTGCACGGTCTGCTGCACGGGCGGTTCGCGACACTGGAGGACATCAGTGCGCGGGCGGCGCACTACGAGTTCCCGGTGCGGTCGTGGTTCGGAGTGCTGATCGCCTCCGGCATCACCCTGCCCGGCGACGCGGATTCCCCGACCCGCCTCCAGCAGATCGCGGTGCAGGTCACCCGTCTGCTGCCCGAGAAGGAGCGGCACACCTTGGCCGCGATGGTCGGGGACGTGCTGGTCGTGGTCCGCGAGGTCGCGCGCCGGGGCACGATGGGCACACCGGAGACCGCCGTCACGACCATCTGCGACTACGCGGGAGCGCTGCAGGCCTACCTGTCCAACCGCAAGGACCAGGCCGGCCGGCCGGTGCGCGTCACGTACGGGCGGCCGGTCGTCGGGGCCCTGTCGATCCCCGACAGCTATCGCGAGGCCCGCATGGCACACGGACTGCAGCAGCGCCTCGGCCTCCCGCCGGTGTGCGGCTACCAGGAGCTCCGCGTGCACGCCGTGCTCGAGGACGTGGCCGCGAGCCGCACCGGGCGGTCGTTCGCCGCCGACATCCTCGCGCCGCTACGGGATCCCAACGTCGGTGACCTGGAGTCGGCCGTGCTCGCCTACGTGGCCAGCGGGGGCAACGTCAACGCGGCCTCCCGGGACCTGCACATCCACCGCAACACGATGCTCTACAAGCTGGACCGCGCCTCGCGGCTGCTGGGCATGGACCTGCGCCAGGCGGACAACCAGTTCGCCGTGTGGCTTGCGCACACCCTCGACCTCCTGGCCAACACGACCGCCGAGGTGGATCGGGTGGTCCGCCCGGTCTGACGCCGCTCAGGAGGCCGGCCGGTCGGGGAGCTGCCTGCCGAGGAAGCTGACGACCAGGCCCCCGAGGGCCGCCGCGCCGCAGCCGGCGAACAGCCAGAACAGGCCGTCCGGCCAGGCCGCCGCCACCGCGGCGGTGCCGCTGGCCGCCCCGACGAACCGCATCATGTTGAACAGTCCCAGGCCGGTGCCGCGCTGTCCCGCCGGCGACCGCGTCGCGCCGGTCAAGGCGGGGGTCTGCACCAGGGCGATGGCCGTGCCGGCCGCGAGCAGCAGACCGATCAGCGGCGCCAGGTGCGTGACACCGGCGGCCAGCACGGTGGCCAGCCCGATGTCGACGACCGCGATCAGTCCGAGCCCCGCGCGCAAGACCGGGCGCGGCCCGATCCGGTCGGCCAGCAGCCCGACGAGCGGGGCGGCGACCGCCCACACCAGCGGCAGGCAGAACACGAGGAGGCCGGTGACCGCCACCGACAGGCCGACCACACCGGTCAGGTACAGCGGCACGGCGACGAGCACCGCGGCAAGGCTGGACTGCTGGACGAAGACGGCGGTGGCGCTGCGCAGCCAGCGCACCTCGACGAGCAGGCGGGGATCGATGAACGGCGCCGCGCGCCGCAAGCCGGCGACGACGAAGCCGATCAGGCTCACCAGGCCGAGGCAGGCGCCGGCGACGGGCAGCCAGAGGGGAACGCCGGGCTGCGGTGCGGCCGTGGCGGCGGTCATGAGCAGGGCGACGCCCAGAGTCAGCGCGCTCACCCCGACCCAGTCGATCCGGGTGCGGTGACCGTCGTCGCGGGGCACGACCCGCAGGGTCAGGATCAGCACGCCGACAGTGACGGGGACCAGCGCACCGAAGATCCACCGCCAACCGAAGGCGTCGGCCACCAGTCCACCCACAGGTGGACCGATCGCCTGGCCGATCCCGTTGGCCGCGCCCCAGGCGCCCATCACGCGGTTGCGGTGGGAAGGCGCGAAGCTCCGGGCCAGCGTGCCCATGACGGCCGTCGGCACCGCCGCGCAGCCGAGCCCCTGCAGGCCGCGGCTGATCACCAGCAAGGACAGCGTGGGCGCCACCGCGGCGCCGAGCGTTCCGGCGAGCAGCACGGACAGGGCGAGCACGAGTGTCCGGCGGCGGCCGAGTCGGTCGCTGATCCAGCCGGTGAAGGGCATGGCGACGGCCAGCACGAGGACCGAGGCCGAGGCGACCAGCACCCCGTGGGCCACCGGTGCGTCCAGGTCGGAGATGATCCGGCGCAGCGGGACGTTGACGATGTTGTTGCTGATGGTGCCGAGCACCGTGGCGCCGAGCAGGGCGGCCAACAGCCAGCCGCGCTTCGCGCGGGGAGCCGTGTCCGGCGCGGCGGGGGACGGTGGCGCGGACTCCGCCCGGGCGGCGGGAGCCGGCCCCGTCGACAGCTCCGGCACGGCGGTCCTCTCATTACTCCGACTGGGTGAGAGCGTCACACGGAGGTCACTGGACGCCTACGGCAGGCTGCACATTCGTGACGCACGCCACTGTGCACATCGCTCATGGACGGGTGCCGCCCGATCGAGCACCTTCATCCCACTCATATAGGGCTCTCCCGTCTTAGGGGCAACCATGCAACTGACAGCAGCGCACTGGATCTTCCTGGCCGGGGTGATCGTCATCCTGGCCACGATGATCATGCGCAAGAACATCGTGGTGCCGGCGGTTCTGGCCACGTTCCTGACGGCGCTCGTGTGGTCGGGCAGCCTCGCGACCGGTCTGTCCTCCGTCTTCAACGCGAGCCTCGTGGCGGCGACCAACCTGTTCAACATCTTCCTGATCATCGCCATGGTCACGGCGATGCTCAGGTCGCTCGAAGGTCTGGGATCGGACCGGCGCATGGTCGCGCCGTTCCGCAGGGTGATGCGCAACGCCCACCTCTCCTGGTGGACCCTGGTGATCGTCACCTACTTCATCTCGCTGTTCTTCTGGCCCACCCCCGCCGTGCCCCTGGTCGGCGCCGTCCTGGTGCCGGTGGCCATCCGCGCCGGCCTGCGCCCCCTCGCGGTCGGCTTCACGATCGCGATCGCCGGGCAGGGCATGGCCCTGTCGTCGGACTACATCATCGGAGTCGCCCCGCAGCTGTCGGCGACCACCGCCAACGCCGACGTCACGGTGGTGGCCGACCGTGCTCTGGTGCTCTCGCTGATCGTCGGTGGTGTCGCCCTCGCCATCGGCTACGCCATGGAGATCCGCAAGATGCGTCGGCCTTCGGACGCCCTGCTCGAGGAGTGGGAGAGCAGCGCCGATCGTCGCAGCGGCAGCGCCGACGCCGAGGCGCGGCAGGAGGTCGTTCTCGGTGGCAGCGCTCCCTCGTCGACCGGCTCCGCCGGCGGAACGGGCGGCAGTACCCCCGTCCCGGTCGACGGCACCGGAGGCGGCGGCCCGTCGGTCGAGGGGGAACGGGAGCTGGTCGGTGTCGGAAGCGGTACGTCGAGCGCTCCGCGCGACGAGGCGGAAGCCATCGCGGCGCGCCTCAGCCGGGCCCACGCCCTCGTCGGAACGCCGGCGGGAGGGCCCGTACCGCCCGAGCAGCACACCATCCAGCCGGTCGAGAAGCCGGTCGCGTCCAAGGCGTTCGCTCTGCTCGTCCCGCTGGCCTACCTCGCGCTGATCGTTTACCTGATCGTGGCCGCGGCGTCGGACGCAGTGCCCGACCTGCAGGGCGGAGACGCGGCGGCGCTGGTCGGCGGGATCGCACTGCTGGTCATGTTCGGCGCCGCGTACGCCCGGAGTGGCCCGAAGTTCCTGGAGACCTCGGCCGACCACATCGTCGACGGCCTGGTGTTCGCCTTCAAGGCGATGGGCGTGGTGCTCCCGATCGCCGGCTTCTTCTTCATCGGCAACGGTGAGTTCGCCACGTCGATCCTCTCCATCCCGGAGGGTGAGACAGCACCGAACCTGCTCTTCGACCTGGTCGTCGCCGGCCAGGAGCAGCTCCCGGCCAACGCCTTGCTGACGGCCTTCGGGATCATGATCGTCGGGGTCGTCGCGGGGCTCGACGGGTCGGGCTTCTCCGGGCTTCCCCTCACCGGTTCCCTGGCGGGGTCCCTGGCGGACGGGGCCGGAGTCAGCAGCCCGACGCTGGCAGCGATCGGTCAGATGGGCAACATCTGGTCCGGTGGCGGCACACTCGTCGCCTGGTCGTCGCTGCTGGCCGTGGCCGGGTTCTGCCGGGTCTCCGCCGTCGAGCTCGCCCGCCGCTGCTTCGTGCCGGTGATCGCGGGACTGGCGGTGGCCACGGTGCTCGGCGTCGTCATCTTCGGCTAGCCGTCGACCCTGCCCCGACGCACCGCAGCCCCGGACCGCTGGTCCGGGGCTGCGACGCGTTATGGCCTCAGGAGGTGAGGTGCCGGGGGTCGGTGCTGAAGGCCGCCCGCCAGATCACCTGCAGGGCACGGGCGACGAACGTGGCCGCGACCAGGGTGCCGAGGACCTGCCAGGCCGCGGCTGCGTCGAGAGCGAAGGGCAGGACTCCCAGGACGACGACGATCACGGCCGTGCGCGCGAGGTGCTGCCGCGGTGACGCCGGCTCCTCTGCGGCTCCGGATCGGGGCGAGGTGACGTCGTGCACGGTGTCCAGTCTCGGTGCGACGCCATCGGTCCCGCCACCGCGACGACTGTCCTCAGCCCGCCGGCAGCTGCGAGATCAGGTCGCGCACGCGCCGCTCGATCTCGTCGCGGATCGGTCGCACGGCCGCCACGCCCTTGCCCGCCGGGTCGTCGAGCTGCCAGTCGAGGTAGCGCTTGCCCGGGAAGATCGGGCAGGCGTCGCCGCAGCCCATCGTGATCACCACGTCGGAGGCCTCGACCGCGTCGGTCGTCAGCACCTTCGGGCGCTGGTCGGAGATGTCGATGCCGACCTCCCTCATCGCCTGGACCGCGGCCGGGTTGACCTGGTCGCCGGGCAGCGAGCCGGCGGAACGAACCTCGACGTCGTCCCCGGCCAGGTGCCGGAGCCAGCCGGCCGCCATCTGCGAGCGGCCGGCGTTGTGCACGCACACGAACAGCACGCTGGGCTTGTCGGTCATCGCGGGTCCTCCTGGACGGAACGGCGTTCTTCGGTGCCGTCGTGCGGAACCACGACGGCGTCTGCGACGGCGGTGACCTCGGGGTGGAGCAGCGCCACGACGGCGACCGCGGCGGCGCCCCCCACCAGCTGCACGAGCAGGAACATCGGCACCGACGTCGGAGCGATGCCCGCGAAGGTGTCGGAGAGGGTGCGCGCCACGTCGATCATGGGGTTGGCGAAGCTCGTCGAGGACGACCACCAGTACGCCGCCGCTATGTAGGCGCCCACGGCGAAGGGCGCCATCGCGGCCCGGCCGGCGCGCACGAGGGCGAAGATCAGCACGACCAGGCCGAAGGTGGCGAGTGCCTCGGACAACCACAGCCCTCCGGCCGAGCGTTCCTTGCCGGAGATCGACACGGCGGGCAGCTCGTACATCAGGTTGGCCACCACCGCGCCGACGGCCCCTCCGAGGAACTGCGCCGGGAGGTAGACCGCCACCTGGCGGTTCGTGACACCGCCGAAGAAGCGGTCTGCCAGGGTGACGACCGGATTGAAGTGGCCGCCGGACACGGGGCCGAAGGCGAGGATCAGCGCGACCAGTCCGGCACCGGTGGCGAAGGCGTTCTGCAGCAACTGGAGGCCGACGTCGTCCGGCGAGAGCCGCTGGGCGGCAATGCCTGAGCCGATGACGACCGCGACCAGGCCGGCCGAGCCGAGGAACTCGGCCAGCGCCTGCCGCATGAGGACGGTCAGCCGCACGGCCGCTTCACCGCATGCGCGAGCCGCGACCGCGAGGCGAGCTCGCCCAGGCCGGCCGACAGCTGGGCGAGCCGCTCGGGTACCAGCCGGTGGTAGGTGTAGCGCCCCGCCTGCTCGCTGGCGACCAGGCCCGCGTCACGGAGGACACGCAGGTGGTTGGAGACGTTGGTCTGGGTGGCGGCAAGTTCCTCCACCAGGTGACAGGTGCACAGCTGCTCGCGGGCCAGCAGGCCGACGATCCGCTGGCGCAGGGGGTCGGCGAGCGCGCGAAGCACCGCCCCATCCATCAGTGGCGCCTGATCAGTCAGCACGGGCTGATGAGACACGGCCCGCTGCGGCGGGAGCAAGCGAACATCCGGTGAACGCCGCTCAGCGGGGCGCGAGGGCGCCACGGAGCGCCTCCAGCGCGGCGGGGACGACGCCGTACCAGACGTTGCGGCCGCGGCGTTCGCTCGTGGCCAGTCCGGCCTCGACCAGGACCTTGAGGTGATGGGACACCGTGGGCTGACTCTTGCCGACGGGCTCGACGAGGTCGCAGGCGCACACCGCGCCGCCCTCGGCCGTGGCGAGCAGGGACACCAGGCGCAACCGGACCGGGTCCGCGAGCGCCGCGAACTGCCGGGCGAGGACGAGAGCGTCGTCGCCGCCGAGCACCTCCGTGGCCAGGGGGGCGCAGCAGGCGACGGGCTCCGGCTGCTCCAGGACGGGCAGTTCGCGCAGCGCCACGGCACTTCCTCCAGGTGAGAGAAACGCATTGACAGGCATCGATACTACGGCCATAGTCCTATATCGACAAACGTCGATATGTCCTTGACCAGGAGGTTTCCCATGTCCCGCGTGCAGCTCGCGCTCCGTGTCGCCGACCTCGAAGCGGCCGTCGACTTCTACTCGCGTCTGTTCGACGCATCCCCGGCCAAGCGCCGTCCCGGCTACGCGAACTTCGCGCTGGCCAGCCCGCCGCTGAAGCTCGTGCTGCTCGAGGGCGAGGCCGGCGAGCCGACGCGCCTAGACCACCTCGGTGTCGAGGTCCCGTCCAGAAGGGAGGTCGGCGCGGCCACGACCCGGCTGGCGGCCGAGGGCTTGGCGACGCGGGTCGAGGAGAACACGACCTGCTGCTACGCCGTGCAGGACAAGGTGTGGGTGACCGGTCCCGGTGGCGAGCCCTGGGAGGTCTACACGGTCACCGGCGATGCGCGGCCCGACCTGGAGGGTGAGACCGACCTCGAGCTGTCCGCGGTCGCCGGCGACGGTTCGTGCTGCCGGGACCGGTCGCAGGCCGACGTCCGCGTCGGCGCCTGCTGCTGACGGCCGTGATGGACGTGCACCCCGTCCTCATCGCACAGCTCGCCGAGCAGCGCCGTGCGGACCTGCTGCGCCAGGCCGGGCTCGCACGCCGCGGTCGCGCCCCCGGCCGGACGTCCCTGACCGCCAGCTGGGGCGCCGCGCTCACCCGCGCCGTCGCCCGCCTGTACCGAGCCGGACCCACCCCGGTCTGCTGCCCCGCCTGAGCGCGAGTGCTACGAACTCGTGGTGATCACCCGTCGATCACCACGAGTTCGTCGCCGTCGGCCACGCTCAGCGGCGGGCGATCTGGCTGGTGATGCTCGGGTCCGTGATCGACGTGTCGTCGACCAGCAGGAACGCCTTGGACAGGATCACCGAGAGCATCCCGCCGCCGTCCTCGAACGGGAGGTACACCTTCGGGTCCTTCCACTGCGCGCGGCCCGGGACGATGCACAGGTACTCGTCCGGGGTCATCAGGATGTTCCCCGAGCCGAGGTGGATCTTGTACGTCCGTAGGTCGCCGCGGACCTCCAGGAACCGCTCGGTCAGGGCGCAACGATCGGCGATCCTGAGTCGTGGCACGAGGCGTTCCAGTGCCTGCCGTCGGGTGGCCGCCGCCTCGGTGAGGGCACCGAAGCTGACGTGCTCCCAGTAGGTCTCGTGCGTCCGCGCACCCCTCGTGATCCAGGCTGGGTCGGCGGCGATCGAGGTGACGCCGACGAAGAGGTCGACGTCCCGCATCGCCTCGGTGAAGACCAGGGGAGGCACCTCGGTCAGCGGCCGGGCCACCCATCCGCCGTCCTGGTGGCGGCTGAACCGGACCTGATCGGAGCCGGCCAGGGACGGCGTCTCGTATCCATCGGCCTCGTCGGGTATCAGGTCGAAGAAGAACTCCGCGCGCCATCCGCTGGCGAACGGCTTGGTGACGTGTCCTTCGTAGCCCCCCTCCCAGTATCCGAGTCCGTCGCCGGTCCAGCCGCGGGTGCGCATGAGCGCCTGTGCCTGCGGGGCTCGGAGCACGTGGGCGGCGAACCGGTTCGAGTGGTCTCCGGTCTCGACCTCGGCATCGGTCAGTCGGTAGATCTCGCGGAACGCCTGCTTGAACGGCTGTCGCACCTCGTCGGCGAGCAGGTGCTCGCGCCAGGCACCGACTTCGTCCGTGTCGGCGCGGAGCGGATGCCAGAGCCGGACGCAGCCCGAGACAGCCAGCTCAGCGCCCTGCAGATCGACGAGTCTCCGGTCGTCCGTCAGGAGCCCGGTGCGCCATTCGCCGTCGTGCTCGCTCTGCCAGAGGAGGCCACGTGCGAGGGCGCCGACGACGGGATGGTCCCGGTAGTAGGTGGCCCACTCGTCCGCGGGCCAGGCCCTGTCCTCGGCGAGCAGCTCTTCGATACGCGAGCGCTCGGCCGTGACCGCTCGCTTCAGCTCCTTGACCTGCGCGCGCAGTCCCGCCACCTCGTCGCCGAAGTCGTTGCGGACCGCTGCCGGAACGCTGGCCAGGTCTCGGCCGGCGGTCGTGCGGAAGGTCAGCGACACCGTGCCCGGCCGCTCCAGGGCGAGGACGGCGGTGTGCGCACCGAGCTGCACGATGCTGCGGCCGTCGGGGCCGAGCCCGTGCGCTGGCACGCTGCGCTCGGCGAGCTGGCCCACGGTGAGGCCGGCCCGCTCGGCGGCCGCCTGCAGTGCCGCGCTCACACCCTTCCGCAGGGCGCGGTGCTTGAGTCGTGTGCATGCCTGTGACAGGTAGGGGACGGCGTCGTCCCTCTCTGCGATGACCGCTATGGCCGCGTTCGAGACGACGAGGTCCCGGGGTGTGCCGGCGCTGCCGCCCAGGCCGCTCCCCGCGACCGCGAGCAGTTCACCGAGCAGCGGCGTGACCCAGTGCTCGTCGGTCTCGCCGACGAGCACGACCAGGCCACGGATCAAGCGTGCGGTCGACTCGTGCAGCCACACCCAGTCCTGATGACCGTCGATCCCGCAGCGGCATTCCTCCGGCTGCTCTCGGTGGTGGACCGTGCGCTGGAGAACTTCCCGGACGACGTCGAGGCCGTCCTGGGCCTCGTCGAGCAGGCCACGGCCAGTCGTGCGCCACTTGCCCGAGGGGCGGGGTCCGGACGCCTTGGCTGCGTGCAGGAACAGGGCGGGAATCCCCGGGGCGTCCAGCCGGTCGCCGAGCTCGGCCCGCAGCGCGGGGCCCAGCGCGTCACCACTGTGCAGCAACGACGGCGGCAGCGTCAGGAGGGACTCCGGGGGACCCTCGAGTAGAGCGTCCAGACGGCGGGTGTACCGCAGGCGCTCCTCGCCGGTGTAGAAGCCGACCGCGTCGGCGACCTGCGACCGCAGGAGCGCCAGCAGATCCGAGAGGGGAGGGATCGACGTGCGGGGCAGGCGTTCGGCCGCGCCGATCGGCAGGGTGACCCTCATCGGGAGGTCGTGATCGCCGCTCCCGCGCAGGACTGCCAAGCGCACGGCCACGGCGACTTCATCCGCCGTCCACGCCAGCTTCCGGCGCGCAAGTGCATGCGCCAGCCGCATCGCCGGCCAGGCGTCATACGCGTGCGGGGCCGAGCAGAGGTGTCGTTGCGCCCACAGGGCGGCGGTCCGCAGCCTCTCGTCGTCCGCATCCACCAGCGCGCGGCCGTACGGGGTGTCCGGGTATCGAGCCGGCTCGAAGATCTCCTCATCACGAACTTTCCGGCGCGGGTTCTCCACCGGCCGAAGCAGGTCATCCACCTCGGCGAGCCGACGGGCCAGGTCCGGCGGGACGTCGAGCCCTTTGTGCGCCCGTCCCCGGATCGCGTCGAGCAAGCGCACGTCAGCCGCCGACCAGGGGGACGAGCTTCACGAAGGCGACGTCGGAGGCCACGGTCAGGTCCACGACCTCTTCCAGGCTTTCCACCTGCCGGTCGGCGACCAGCACGAAGAAGCCGTTGCGCTCGAACGCCCAGCAGGCGACGTCGGCCTGCACCTCCCAGTCCAGGCGCCGCGGCGCATGC
This sequence comes from Blastococcus sp. PRF04-17, assembly GCF_023016265.1. Lineage (GTDB taxonomy): Bacteria > Actinomycetota > Actinomycetes > Mycobacteriales > Geodermatophilaceae > Blastococcus_B. The sequence continues at coordinate 4,456,395 of NZ_CP095412.1, forward strand.
CGGCGGGCGCCGTCAGCGGCGTCCGCCGGACGCACCAGGCCGCGGTACTCGGACCCGGGAGCCGCGTTGTGCCGCGCCACCTCCTCACGGACGCGCAGCCGGACCAGTTCCCGGACGGTGATGCTGTCGGGCACATCAGGTACGTCGAAGCTGTGCAGGGACTTGCCCGTCGCGGTCTCGTCACGGAAGGTCACTGTCGCCACGCGCGGGAGTCTGGCAGGGGACACCGACGCTCGGGAGGAAGCACCTCCCTCCGAGGGGCACCTGTCCCCGGCCGGGAAAGGAGGGGCTCATGGACATCGACGAGGTGGCCGACGAGCTCTACGAGGTGGCTCCCGAGGAGTTCATCGCCCTGCGGAGCGCCCGGCAGGACGAGGCGAAGAGCGAGGGCGACAAGGCGCTGGCCACGCTGATCGGCACGCTGCCCAAGCCGTCGACCGCCGCGTGGGTGTGCAACCTGCTCGTCCGTGCGCACCGCGAGGAGATCGAGGGCCTCGTCGAACTCGGCACGCTCCTCCGCGACGCCCAGGAGAACCTGGCCGGCGACGAGCTCAAGGCGCTCAACCGGCAGCGCGGCCAGCTCCTGTCCGCCCTGACCCGCCAGGCGTCGGCGCTGGCCCGGGAACGCGGGCACGCGGTCAGCACCGCGATGGCGGGCCAGGTCGAGGAGACGCTGCGTGCCGCGATGGCCGACCCGGAAGCGGGGGAGGCCCTGCTCACCGGGCGGCTCACCTCGCCGATGTCCTACAGCGGCATGGGCACCGTCTCCGGTCGGCCCGATCTCCGCCTGGTCAAGCCGCCCGCTCCCGAGCGGCCGGCGGTCCCCACGCGCGCTTCCGTGGCCAAGGCGCCGGCGAAGACGTCGGCCGACGAACGCCGGCTGGCCCGGGAGCGCGAGCAGGCCGAGGCCCGCCGGCAGGCCGAGGAGAAGCGCAGGCGTGAGCTGGCCGAGGCGCGCAAGGCGGCGGAGGAGGCCACCGCCCTGGCCGAGGAGGCGCGCGCCGCGGCCGAGGACGAGCGGCAGCGGTACGAGGAGCTCGAGGGGCGCCGGGCGTCGCTCGAGGCGCGGGTCGCCGAGCTGGCCGATCAGCTGGCCCAGGCCGAGGGGCAGGCCGCCGAGGTCGCCGCCCAGCTCAAGCGGACGGAGCGGCGTCGGCGCAGCGCGGAGCACGAGGCCGCCGAGGCGGTCGTCGCGCGCGAGCGCGCCCTGGCCCGGGTCGAGCAGCTCGCCGGCGAGGAGTGACGGCGCCCGTCAGGCGCCGCCGCGCTCCAGCCGGTCGTGGGACGGACGGTGCGCCGCGCGGCGCAGCATGACCCGGTACCCGACCACCAGTGACGCGTTGCCGAGCAGCAGCCACAGCCCCAGCAGGACGGCGGTGGCCACCCACGTGGTGCCGTACCGCTCGGTGAAGTCGCTGAACTGCAGGTAGCCGAGGTACCCCGCCGTGCTGAGCCCGATCAGGGCGGTCGCGACGCCGGCTCCGGTGGCGACCTCCCGCCAGCCGGTGTCGCGCAGCCGGAACAGCGAGTAGAGCAGGCCGATCACGCCCGACAGGAGGGCGAGCGCGCCGGCCCCGAGCACCGCGGTCAGCCCGATCCCCTGTCCGACCAGCCGGGGCACCACGTACGTGGCGGCCAGCCCGCTGAACACGAGCAGCGGGAACGTCGCGATCACGACGAGCGACAGGAGCCGGCCGCGCCAGCCCCGGATGCGACGGTCGGCCTCCGGTGCGATCGTGCTGAAGGCCCGGGCCAGCGCCGCGCCGTACGTGGTGGCCGGCCACACCGCGGCGACGGCGGCCAGGGCGCCGGTGCGACCGGCCACCTCGATCAGCCCCTCCAGCACGTCTGCGAGCGGCAGCTCCGCGGGCGCCTGCTCATCCACCTCTCCGCCCAGCTCCTGCAGCGCGGACTCGTCGACGAACCAGCCGGCGATCCAGAAGCCGATCAGGACCATGGGGGGCAGGGAGATCATCGCGTAGAACGCCAGGCTCGCACTGGTGGTCACGAACTCCGGGCTGCGCAGCCAGTCGACGAACCTCCGCACCGGCTCCGGGATCGACCGCCAGCGACGGCTCAGCCGCTGCCGTATGCCGGACGTCCGGCGCCCGATGCGTCGGGTGCCTGGGGGACGCCGCATCCTCGGCCGCCTACCCGGGGTGCCCACCGCGGTAACCCGGGCCGCACTCTCACACGCAGGTGGGCCCGTCCTCCTCGGGCCGGGCGATCGGTTCCAGCGGCGGCAGTTCGTCGCTGACCGGCGGGCGGTCGGCGTCGACGGTGCGGCCGAACTGCTGGGTGGCCCAGACCGACCCGTCCGCCGCACAGAACACGCCGATGCCCAGGCGGTTCCACCCGGGGTTGAGCAGGTTGATCCGGTGGTCGTCCGAACGCATCCAGCCGACATGCGCCGCACCGGCGGGCACGGGGCCGGAGGCGGTGAAGATGTTCTCGCCGATGCCGGCGAAGCCCGAGAACTCCTCGCGGTCCATCAGGGCGCGGACGTCCTGGTGCTCGGACCGGCCGGTCGCCGCCATCTCCTGGCTCCAGTCGCCGGCCGCCTCGGCGAGGGCACCGTTCCACTCCACCGGCTCCAGCCCGCGCTCGGCCCGCTCGTCGTTGACCCGGTCGAAGATGTCCCGGGCCATGGCCGTCGCCGCGTCCCCGTCACCGACCTCCGGAGGCTGCTCGGGAGTGGGACCGGAGCCGGTCAGCACAGACCTGCCGCCGTCGACGACGCAGCCCGTCACACCTGGGACGATCAGCAGCGCCGCCACCACGGCGAGGACCCAGCGCGGCATCACCATGCCTGAGCGGCTACCCGACGGCAGGCCCGGCCAGGCTCCGGAACCGGCCCGGCGCGTCGGGTCAGCCCATCGTCTTCTGGCCGTCGATCGACTCCCGCAGGATGTCTGCGTGGCCGGCGTGCTGGGCGGTCTCGGCGATGATGTGCAGGAACACCCGTCGGGCCGACCAGCGCGCGCCCTGCTCGAACCAGGGCGCCTCCGGCAGTGCGTGATCGGCGTCGAGGTCGATCGTGGCGACGACCTCGTCGGTGTGCCGGGCGACCTCCTCGTAGCCGGCGAGCACGCCGGCCAGCGTCTCGCCCTGCTGGAGGTGCCAGTGCCGGGTGTAGGCGTCCGGCCCCCAGTTGCGGTTCATCGCCTCGGCGCCGCCCTCGGCGAAGCGCACCCACGAGGCCTCGGTCGCGGCCACGTGCTTGATCAGCCCGCCGAGGTACAGCGCACTCACGGTGGGCCGCAGCCGCGCCTGCTCCTCGGTCAGCCCCCGGACGGTGAACAGCAGGAAGCCACGGTGCCGGCGCAGTGACTCGATGAGGTCGGCCCGCTCGCGCGTGAGGGTGGTGGTCGAGTCGGTCATCGGCGTCCCTTCCGTCGTCCCGGTTGGTTGCTGCGCACGCTAGAGGCCCGGGGTGACAGTTGGGACGGATCGGCATCCGCCGATGACCTCGCCGGCGAAGAACCGTCATACCTGCGACGTAGCGTCCAGTTCGCAGCAGCCGATCGCACCAGGAGGTCGTCATGAGCCCGACCGTCGCCAGCCTCGACCAGCTCGACCACGACATCTCCGCCGCCTACATCGCGCTCAGGATCGCGCGCAGCGCCTACGACCGGTGCCCCAGCGCCGAGAACTCGCGCGCCGTCGACCAGGCCGAGACGTGCGTCGACCGATTGCTCGACGAGCGGTTCGCGGTGCAGGGCTGACCCTGCACGACCAGCGCGCCGTCCCTACGGTGCAACACATGGCCGACCCGCAGCGCGTCGCGATCGTCACCGGCTCCGACTCCGGCATCGGCAGGGCGACCGCGGTCGCGCTCGCCGAGCAGGGCATCGACGTCGGTGTCACGTGGCACCGCGACCGCGAGGGCGCGGAGTCGACCGCCGACGAGGTGCGCTCCCTCGGCCGCCGCGCCGAGGTGCGGCAGCTGGACCTGACCCGCCTGCCCGGTGCCGCCGACGTGATCGACGAACTGGCCGATGCCCTCGGCGGCGTCGACGTCCTCGTCAACAACGCCGGCACCGGCCACGGGACGCCGGTCCTCGAGCTCGGCTACGACACCTGGCGCGAGGTGCTGGCCACCGACCTCGACGGCGCCTTCCTCTGCCTGCAGCGGGCGGCGCGGCGCATGGTGACCGCCGGCCGGGGCGGCCGGATCGTCAACGTCACCAGCGTCCACGAGCACCAGCCGCGGGTGGGTGCGGCCGCCTACTGCGCGGCCAAGGGCGGTCTCGGTCTGCTCTCCCGGGTGGCCGCCATCGAGCTCGCCGAGCACGGCATCACCGTCAACGCCGTCGCACCCGGCGAGATCGCCACGCCCATGACCGGCCAGGAGGACGAGGACCCGACGGCGCCCGGGCACGAGCGCCCCGGTGTGCCGCTGCGCCGTCCCGGCGACGCCCGAGAGGTCGCGGCGGTCATCGCGTTCCTCGCGTCACCGGCGGCCGGCTACGTGACCGGCGCGTCGTGGCCGGTGGACGGCGGAATGCTGCAGATGGGGCCGATGGCGGGCTCGCACCTGGACAGCGACGACTGGCGCCGACCCTGAGTCAGGCCGTGCGGCCGCTGCGCTTCTTCAGGTAGAGGTCGGCGTCGGCGCGGGCGAGGACGCCGCTCAGCGAGTCACCGGGGCGCACCGAGGTGACACCGGCCGACCACGCGAACGAGTGCGTGCCGGCGAGCTGCTCGAGGATCTCCCACGCACCGCGCTCGTCGGTCGCCGGCAGGCAGAGCACGAACTCGTCCCCGCCGTACCGGCCCAGGAGGTCCGCCCGCCGCAGGCGGCCGCCCAGCCGGCGGTGAGGTCGCGCAGGAGGGCGTCGCCGGCACCGTGGCCCTCCCGGTCGTTGACCTCCTTGAAGTCGTCGAGATCGAGGATGGCGAAGGTGAGCGGCTCGCCGGTCCGTGCCGCCCGTGCCAGGTTCCGCGCCGCCTCGGCCTCCCACGCACGCCGGTTCGCCACGCCGGTCAGCGGGTCCGTGGCCGCCTCCGTGCGCAGGTTTCGGGCCAGCCGCCCCTGCACCTCGGCGAGCGCCGCCATGGAGACGATGCCGGTGAGCCACTGCAGCGCCGGCACGTCCGGCTCCGCGGCCAGGGCACCCGCCGTGGAGAGCACGGCCAGCAGCGCGACGTGGGCGCGGGCGGCGGTCAGGGTGAAGAAGTGCGCCGCGAAGAGCCCCAGCGCGATGAGCACCGGGCCGAGGCTGACCACGCCGACTGCGGTCACCGAGTGCCAGGCCAGCACGGCCAGCAGGCTGCCGGCGAGCGCCACCCCGGCGTGCAGCACCCAGCGGTGCAGGTGCCCGGCCAGCACCCGCAGGGCGATCCCGCCCAGGACGCCGACGGTGCCGAGCGTCCACAGCACACCGACCGGGCTGTCCGGGCGCATCGGCCACGCCGCGGCGAACAGGCACAGCACCCCGCTGACGGTGTAGAGCACCGCCAGGAGCACAGCCGGCGTGCGCCGTTCGGCATGCATGGTGTCCATCCTGCACGGCAAACGACGACGAACCGGAATGGTTGCCCTCGATGGGGTGGCGCGCCGCCCGAGCCGCCACGAACCGGACGCGGCGTATCCGAATATCGATCGGATATCGGCTCAGGCGTGTGGGACTGGACACGCCTTAGTGCTGAGGTAATTCTTGCCCCAGCTCCCACCCCGACGACGAATGGTGCCTCCATGCGATCCGCCCGAGTCTCCGCGAGTGCCCTGGCCACCGCCCTGGTCCTGTCCGTCGCCGCGTGCGGGAGCGACGACGGAGGCGGCGGCGGCACCACCGGTGGCGGTGGTGGCGACGAGGCGCCGCGCATCGCGGCCGTCTTCTCCGGCACCACGACCGACGCCGACTACACCTACCTGGGGCTGCAGGCGCTCGAGGCCGCCGAGGACGAGCACGGCGCGGAGATCACCTACTCCGAGAGCGTCCAGGTGCCCGACGCCGAACGCGTCCTGCGCGAGTACGTCGCCGACGGCTACACGGTCATCTGGACCCACGGCAGCCAGTTCTACGACGCCACGATCGCGGTCGCACAGGAGGCGCCGGACGTGGTGTTCATCGCCGAGCAGGACACCGAGCCCGACGACGTGCCCGAGAACGTCTGGGTCCTCGACCGCAACTTCCACCTGGCGTTCTACCCGCTCGGCGTGCTCGCCGCCGCGGCCTCGGAGAGCGGCCGGATCGCCTACCTGGGTGGCGTGACGCTGCCGTTCTCCTACTCCGAGGTGCACGCGCTCGAGCAGGCGCTCGAGGACGTCGGGTCCGACGCCACCCTCACCCCCGTCTGGACCGGTGACTTCAACGACCCGACGCGCGCCCAGCAGTTCACCAGCCAGCTGGTCGGCGCCGGCAACGACGTGATCCTCACGTCGCTCAACCTCGGCGTCGTCGGTGCGTTCGAGGGCGCGAGCGGGAACCCCGGTGTGCTGATGACGGCGAAGTACACGGACAAGTCCAACCTGTCGCCGGACCAGTACCTGACCTCGGTGCTCTACGACTTCGAGATCATGCTCGACGAGATCCTCACCTCGATCGAGGACGGCGAGACCGGCGGCTACCTCGGCATGACCTACGAGCGGGGCATCTCGCTGCAGGAGCCGCAGAACGTGGACCAGGCCGTGATCGACGAGGTCAACGACGTGGTCGAGCAGCTGGCCGCCGGCGAGATCGAGGTCGAGCGCGACGTCACCCCCGTCGAATGAGCAGTGCGGCGTCGGCCGGGCCGGCCGGGGAGGTCGCCCCCGGGCCGGACCGGCCGCTCACGATGAGCGGCATCAGCAAGTCCTTCGGTCCGGTCCGGGCCCTCACCGATGCCGACTTCGAGCTGGCGCGCGGCGAGGTGCACGGTCTGGTGGGCGGCAACGGGGCCGGCAAGACGACGCTGATGAACGTCCTCTACGGCCTCTACCGCCCCGACGCCGGAGAGATCCGCGTCGACGGGCGCGAGGTGCACATCCGGTCCCCGCGGGACGCCATCGACCTCGGGATCGGCATGGTGCACCAGCACCTGTTGCAGGTGTCGACGTACTCGGTCGTCGAGAACGTCGTGCTCGGCACCAGCGGCAGCTCCGGCGGGCTGCGCAACGCCGCCCGCCGGATCAGCGAGCTCTCCGACCGCTTCGGCCTGTCCGTGGACCCCCGGGCGCGGACCGACCGGCTCTCGGTGGGCGCCCGCCAGCGGGTGGAGATCCTCAAGGTGCTCTACCGCGGCGCGCGGATCCTCATCCTGGACGAGCCCACCAGCAGCCTCACGCCGCAGGAGGTCGACGGCCTGTTCGCCTCGCTGCGGGGGATCGTCGCCGAGGGGACCAGCGTCGTGTTCATCTCGCACAAGGTGCGCGAGGTGCTGGCGATCTGCGACCGCATCTCCGTGATGCGCGACGGACGCCGGCTGACCACGGTGCGGCGCGCGGACACCGACGCCGGAGGGCTGGCCTCGCTGATGGTCGGCGAGCTCGCCGAGCCGTCCTCCGACGTCGCCGCGGCCCTCGGCCTCGGCGCGGTGGGCACGGCGGGCGAGGCGGCTCCGACGGGGACGCCGGAGCCCCCGGCGGCTCGCACGGAGCCGGCCCGGGCCCGCCTCGCGGTCAGCGACCTCGTCGTCCACAACGACCAGGGCGTCCCCGCGCTGCACGGCGTCGATCTGGCCGTGGCCGCCGGAGAGGTGCTCGGGGTCGCGGGGGTGGCCGGCAACGGTCAGGTCGAGCTGGCCGAGGCGCTCGCCGGCGTCCGCCCGGTGCACCGCGGCAGCGTCCGGGTCGACGGGGAGGATCTCGCCGGCCGGACCACCCGCCGCTGGCTCGACGCCGGCGTGGCCTACGTGCCCGAGGACCGCCACCGCGACGGAATCCTCGGTGCTGCCACGGTCACCGACAACCTGCTGCTCGGCTCCCAGCGGGAAGCCGCCTTCCGCCGGGGCGGGCTGATCGACTGGCGCAAGGTGCGCCAGCACGCGCAGACGACCATCGACAACTACGCGATCAAGACACCGGGTGCCGACGCCCCGGCCGGCAACCTCTCCGGCGGCAACATCCAGCGGCTGGTGCTGGCCCGGGCCTTCGGCCGTGAGCCCGCGGTGCTGGTCCTGCAGAACCCGACCCGCGGCCTGGACCTGCGCTCGGCCCGGTTCGTCTACGACCGGGTCCAGGAGGCCCGCGAGCGCGGCTGCGCCGTCGTCCTCATCTCCGAGGACCTCGACGAGCTCAGCCTGCTCGCCGACCGGATGGTCGTCCTCTACTCCGGCCGGATCGTCGGCGAACGCCGGCGCGGCCACTACGACGCCTACGCGCTCGGCCGTCTCATGGCCGGCGTCCAGGAGACCGCATGACCGCCCCCGTCCTGACCGAACCGGATGCCGAGGCGCCGGTGCCCCGCGGCCGGCTCTTCCGTCTGCTCCGCGGGCTGCTGCCCTACGTCCTGGCGATCGTGGCCGCGTTCGTCGTCTCGGGCATCGTCATCGCCGCGCTCGGCTACGACGCGATGGGCGCGTTCCGGACCATCCTCACGACGTCCTTCCGGACCGACTTCGGCTTCACCGAGACGCTGACGAAGTGGGTGCCGCTCACGCTCCTGGCGCTGGGCTTCACCATCCCCTTGGCCGTCGGCCGGTTCAACATCGGTGGCGAGGGCCAGCTGCTGGTCGGCGCGACCGCGTCGGCCGGCGTGGGCATCGTCTACGCCGACCTGCCCATGGCGGTCCTGCTGCCGATGGTCGTCGTCGCCGGCGTCCTGGCCGGTGTCGTCTGGGCCGGGATCGCCGCGTTCCTCATGGGCCGGTTCGGGGTCAACGAGATCCTCAGCACGGTGCTGTTGAACTTCGTGTCCTTCCAGGTCGTCGATTACGCCGCCACGGAGGTCTGGTCGGACCCGGCCGCGGGCGTGGCCGCCACCCAGCGCGTCGGGCTCGGCGCGGTGCTGCCCGACATCGGCGGCCCACCCGGGGTGCACGCCGGCATCCTGCTCGCCGGACTGGTCGCGCTGGCCACGATCGTGGTCACCCGCGGCACGGCCGCGGGCTTCGAGTTGCGCGCGGCGGGCACGAACCCGCGGGCCGCCGGTATCAACGGCATCCGGGTCGAGAAGGTTGCGGTGATCGCGCTCATCGTCGGCGGCGCGCTCGGCGGACTCGCCGGGGCCCTCGAGGTCAGCGGCGTGCACAGCAGGGCGATCGAGGGCATGCAGTCCAACTTCCTGCTGCTCGGCATCATCATCGGGCTGATCGCCCGCGGCAGCGCGCTCTGGGTGCCCGTCGTGGCGTTCGGCATCGCGATCCTCGAGGTCGGTGCCAGCTCGATGCAGCGCACCGTCGGAGTCCCGGCCGAGATGGTGCTGATCATCGAGGCGCTGATCCTGATCTTCCTGCTGCTCTCCGACGTGATCGCAGCGCGCCTGGCGAGGAGAGCGGCATGAGCGAGTTCACGTCCCTGGCCCAGCTCACGGTGATCGCGATGGTCCCGTACCTGCTGGCCTCCCTCGGCACGATGCTGGGCGGGCTGGCCGGCGTCTTCAGCGTCTCCCAGGAGGGAGTCATGCTGTTGGGCGCCTCGGTCGGCTTCCTCATCAGCTTCGCCACCGACAGCAGCACGCTCGGCATCCTGCTGGCCGCCGGCGTGGGTGCGGTCTTCGGCTTCGCACTCGGCTGGGCGACGACCATCCTGCGGCTGGACCAGTTCGTGGTGGGGCTGGCGTTGTTCTTCGCCGCGACCGGCCTGGCCGGGCTGTTGTACCGGGTGGTCATCGGGCAGACCGCCACCACGCCGCGCACGGCCACGCTGCCCCGGCTGGAGATCCCGCTGCTCAGCGACATCCCGGTGATCGGCACGGTCTTCTTCTCGCACAACATCCTGGTCTACCTCGCCGCCCTGCTGGCGGTGGCGCTGTACTTCTTCCTCTACCGCACGCGGGCCGGGCTGGACCTGCGCTCGGTGGGCGAGAACCCCCGGGCGGCCGACAGCCTCGGCATCCCGGTGGTCCGCACCCGACTCTGGACGACGACAGCCGGGGGCGCGCTGATGGGGGTGGCGGGGGCCTTCCTGCCGCTGGTCTACACCGGCGCGTTCACCGAGGGCATCGTCGGCGGCCGGGGATGGCTGGCGATCGCGCTGACCTTCTTCGGCGGCTGGCGCCCGCAGTTCATCGTCGCCGGTGCGCTGTTCTTCGCGGCGATGGACGTCGTCGCGCTGCGGGCGGAGATCGCCGGGACAGGGATCCCCGGCCAGGCGCTGCTCGTCGTCCCCTACGTGGCCACGCTCATCGTGATGATCTTCGCTTTCCGGTGGGCGCGGGTGCCGCAGTTCCTGGGCCGCAACTACGACCGGGAGAGCCGCACCGCGTGAGCACGCCGGTTGCTCGGTCAAGGAGCCACTTCCGCGGTTCTGGCTCCCCGCAGAGGGACCGGAACCGCGGTTCTGGTCGTTCACGAGAGTTGACCCGCATCGAGGGACGTGGAGCCGGGTCACAGTGCGGCTCCACGTCGGCCGGCCCGGGTTGACCCGTGCCGGAGCCGAGGGTGGGGAGCGGACTCAGCCGCCGGTGAGCTCGGTGGGCGTCGCGATCACGTCGACCATCGCGCCCCGCCGGTGGACCGTCAGGGGCAGCGGCTGCCCGATGGCCTCGGCGAACAGCAGCCGCTGCAGGCTCTGCGCGTCGGCCACCGGCCGTCGTCCGGCCTCGAGGACCAGGTCGCCGGCCTTGAGGCCGGCCCGGTCCGCCGGCGCGCCGGGGACGACGTCGACGATGCGCAGCGCCCGTCGCCGTCCTGTCCGCTCGGCGAGGTGCGCCGGCAGGGGTGCCGGGCTGCTGACGAGCCCGAGGTAGGCGCGGCGCACCCGTCCGTCGGCGACGAGTGCGCCGATGATGCGGTGCGTCGTGTCGTTGATGGGCACCGCCAGACCGAGCCCCCAGCCGGCGACCGCGGTGTTGATGCCCACGACGCGGGACGACGAGTCCGCGAGCGCTCCGCCGCTGTTGCCCGGGTTGAGCGCGGCGTCGGTCTGGATGACGTCCTCGACCACCCGCGCGGTGCGCCCGTCGCGGGTCGGCAGCGAGCGGCCCAGCCCGCTGACCACGCCGGCGGTGACCGAGCCGGCCAGCCCCAGCGGGTTGCCGACGGCGACGACGAGCTGGCCGACGCGCAGCGAGCCGGCGTCCCCCAGCTCCGCCGGGGACGGCGTGGTGGTCCGGGCGCGCACGACGGCGAGGTCGGAGAGCGGGTCGGCGCCGACCACGTCGACCGTGGCTTCCGTGCCGTCGGAGAAGACCGCCGTCCCCCGGACCGCCCGCGCCACGACGTGCGCATTCGTGAGGAGCAACCCGTCGCCGGTGAAGACGACGGCCGAGCCGGCCCCGCCCCGCCCGCCCGGACCCTCCACCTGGAGAGCGGCGACGTGCGGCGTGAGGTCCGCCGCCACGGCCGTCACGATCCGTGAGTAGGCGTCCAAGGCGTCCTGGCGGTCGGGTTCGACGTCCGGATCCGGTGCGAGCGACATGGCCGTCCTCCCGATTACGCGCTTACACCCCAGTGAACGCCTCACCCGCGGTCGCGCGCACCTGTCATGCCGTGGGCGAACGGCGCGAGGAGGGGAGTGCCCTCGATACTGGGCCGATGACGACCGGAGAGCTGCGGTGACGGGCTCGGATCCCCGGGGCCGGGGCGCCGCGGACGAGGCGTGGCAGGAGCTGCGACCCAGGCTGGCCGCCGAGGCCGTCGCCCTCCTCGGTGCGGAGGAGGCCGACCTCTTCCTCACCCGGGCCGAGGTCGCGCTGCACGACGTCCACGAGCCCCTCGCGGTGCTCTACGGCGACACCGCCGACGTCGACGCGCTGTTCGGGCGGGCCCTGCGCACGGCGCTGGCCGCGGCCGCGGAGCGCCCCGCGGACCTGCGCCGGCTCGACCGCCGCCGCGAGATCGACCCGACCTGGTTCCAGAGCCCCCGCATGCAGGGCTACGTCTGCTACGTCGACCGGTTCTGCGGCGCGCTGAGCGAGCTGCCGACCAGGCTGGACTACCTGGCCGAGCTCGGGACCACCTACCTGCACCTCATGCCGCTGCTCGCGCCTCGCCCGGGCGAGAACGACGGCGGCTACGCGGTCGCGGACTACCGGGCGGTCGATCCGCGGCTGGGCACGATGGCCGACCTCGAGAAGGTCGCCCGCGCCCTGCACGAGCGCGACATGAGCCTCTGCATCGACCTGGTGCTCAACCACACCGCCCGCGAGCACGCGTGGGCGCAGGCCTGGCTGGCCGGCGACCCCGCGTACGCCGGCTTCTACACGGCCTTCCCCGACCGCGAGATGCCCGACGCGTACGACGCGACGATCCCCGAGGTGTTCCCCGACCGGGCGCCGGGCTCCTTCAGCTGGGTGCCCGAGGCCCTCGGGGGCGCCGGCGGCTGGGTCTGGACCACCTTCTGGCCCTACCAGTGGGACCTGGACTACACGAACCCGGACGTCACCCTGGCGATGCTCGGGGAGATCACGTGGCTGGCCAACCGCGGCGTCGACGTCTTCCGGATGGACGCCGTGCCGTTCATGTGGAAGCGGCTGGGCACTACCTGCCAGAACCAGCCGGAGGGGCACCGGCTGCTGCAGCTCCTCCACGCGCTCACCCGCCTGGCCGCGCCGGGCGTGATCTTCAAGGCGGAGGCGATCGTCTCGCCCGAGGACCTGGTGCCCTACCTCGGTGGCCACGAGCGGTACCGCCCGGAATGCGAGCTGGCCTATCACAACCAGCTCATGGTGATGCTGTGGAGCAGCGTCGCCACCCAGGACGCGCGGCTCGCCGCGCAGGCGCTGGGCCGGATGCCCCAGATCCCGCCGACGACGTCCTGGGTGACCTACGTCCGTGGCCACGACGACATCGGCTGGGCGGTCAGCGACACCGACGCGGGGGCCGTCGGCGGCAGCGGGTTCGGCCACCGGCGTTTCCTCAACGACTTCTTCAGCGGCCGATTCGCCGGTTCCTTCGCCCGCGGTGCGCTGTTCCAGGAGAACGAGGTGACCGGCGACGCCCGCATATCCGGCTCGGCCGCGTCGTTGTGCGGGATCGAGCAGGCACTGGAGTCGGGGGACGCCGCGGCCCTCGAGCGCGGCCTGCGCCGCCTGGTGCTGCTGCACTCGGTCATCTACTCGTTCGGCGGCATCCCGCTGCTCTACATGGGTGACGAGCTGGCTCTCCGCAACGACACCGGCTACCTCGACGACCCCGAGCGGGCTCCGGACAACCGCTGGATGCACCGGCCGCCGATGGACTGGTCCGCCGCCGCCCGCCGCGCCGACCGCGGGACCCTCGAGGGCCGCGTCTTCGGCTGGCTCCAGCGGCTGGGGGAGGTCCGGCGTGAGCTGCCGGCGCTGCGCGGCGGGGGCGAGGTACGCATCCTGGACGTCGGCAACGACGCCGTCCTGGCCTGGCTGCGCCGGCACCCCCGCAGCGGCACCTTCGTCGGCCTGGCGAACTTCAGCCCCGCCGTCCAGACCGTCGACGCCGACACGGTCACCGGCTTCGGCACGTTCGAGCCGGTGCTCAGCAGCGACGGCCGGCCGGATCTGCGGGCCGACCGACTGCTCCTGCCAGGACTGGGCTTCGCCTGGTTCGCCGAGCCCTGAGGGGTGCGCCCCCGGCCCGCAGGCCTTACCGTCAGCACGCGGCCGGGTACCCGCCGACGACAGTACGCGCCGACGACACAGCCCGATCGGGTCACAGGAGGGTGCGTGGACCTCGCCCCCGACCGAACGCCCACGGCACCGCTCGAGGAGGCGCGGCCCGCTCCGGCCGGCGCCACGTTCGGTGTCGAGGAGGAGTTCCACCTCGTCGACCCGGGCAGCTACCGGCTCACCCGCAGCCCCAGCCTCGCCACGGCCGTGCTCGCCGGGGAGTCGGGCCGGCACCTGCACGCCGAGATCACGACGACCCAGCTGGAGTCGGCGACCGACATCTGCACGACCCTGTCGCAGCTGCGCGCCGAGCTGGTGACGACCCGGGCCGAGGCAGCCGGGGCGGCGGCGCGCGCCGGCGTGCGGATCCTGGCCGCCTCGACCCATCCCTTCGACAGCTGGCAGCAGCAGGACATCACGCCGGCCCCCGTTACCAGGCGATGGTCGACCGGTGGGCGGGCCTGGCGCAGCAGCAGGACATCGTCGGCTGCCATGTGCACGTCGGCGTCCCCGACCTCGACACCGCTGTGGCGATCATGGATCGCGCTCGGCCCTACCTCTCGGCGCTGCTGGCCATGACCGGCAGCTCGCCGTTCCACGACGGCGTCGACACCGGCCACGACAGCTACCGGACGATGTGGTGGTCGCGGTGGCCGCACACCGGGCCTCCCGAGTACCTGGGCAGCGCCGAGCGCTTCCGCGAGGTGCTCGACGGCCTGGTCGCCTCGGGGCTGGTCGCCGACGGGTCGCACCTGTACTGGGACCTCCGCCCGTCGTCGCACCTGCCCACGCTGGAGTTCCGGCTGGCCGACGTCTGCACGGAGGTCGACGACGTCGTGCTGCACGCCGGGCTGGTCCGGTCGCTGGTGCGGGTGCTGGCCGGGCGGGCGCAGCGGGACGAGGCCTGCCCGCAACCGCGCCCGGAGCTGCTGCGGGCCGCGCGCTGGCGGGCGGCCCGGTTCGGACTCGACGGCGAGCTATTCGACCCGGTCCGCTGCGAGCTGGTCCCGGCACGGGTCGCCGTCCGCCGCTTGCTGGCCGAGCTCCGGGAGGACCTGGAGGGCCACGGCGAGTGGCCGGTCGTCGTCGAACTGGTGGAACGGCTCTTCGAGCGGGGTACCTCGGCCTCGCGGCAGCGGAGGACCTGGCTGCGCACCGGTGACTGGCGCGAGGTCGCCGCCCGGATCGTCCGGGAGGGGACCGCGCTGGAGAGCGGTTAGGACGGGGCACCATGACGAGGGCCGTGACGGGGGCCATGACGGGGGCCATGACGGGGACGAGGGACGACGTCCGGGCGCTGGCCCGCCCCCTGCGCGACGAGCGCGACCTCGACCCACTGCTGGATCGGATCGGGTCTGCGCGCGTCGTGGCGATCGGCGAGGCCAGCCACGGCACCCACGAGTACTACGCCTGGCGGGCCACGCTGACGCGGCGGCTGATCGAGGAGCGCGGCTTCGGCTTCGTCGCGGTCGAGGGCGACTGGCCCGACTGCTACCGCGTCAACCGCAGCGTGCGGCTGCGGCCCGGCGCCGACGACGACCCGCGGGATGCCCTCGACGCCTTCGACAGGTGGCCCACCTGGATGTGGGCGAACGACGAGGTGGTCGACTTCTGCCGCTGGCTCCGGGCTGCCAACGCCGCGCGGGACGAGGAGCGGCGCGTCGGCTTCTACGGCGTCGACGTGTACAGCCTCTGGGACTCCATGCAGCTGCTCGTCGGGTGGCTGCGCGAGCACGAGCCGGAGCACGTGGACACCGCGATGCAGGCGCTCGCCTGCTTCGAGCCCTACGGGGAGGACGGCGCCGAGTACGCGTTCGCCACCCGCCTCGCGCCCACGTCGTGCGAGCAGCACGTCGTCGACCTGCTCCGTTCGATGTGCGAGGAGCGCGGCCGCGAGGAGTACCCCTCCGACCCGGAGGCCCGGTTCTCCGCGGAGCAGAACGCCGCCGTCGTGGTCGAGGCCGAGCGGTACTACCGCGCGATGGTCCGCGGCTCGGCGGAATCCTGGAACGTCCGTGACCTGCACATGGTCGACACCCTCGACCGGCTGCTCGCCCATGCCGGCGGCAAGGCGGTGGTGTGGGAGCACAACACGCACATCGGTGACGCCCGGGCGACCGACATGGCCGCCGCGGGCATGGTGAACGTCGGCCAGCTGCTCCGGGAGCGGTACGGCAGGGACGACGTCGTCCTCGTGGGCTTCGGTGGCCACCGGGGTGGCGTGATCGCCGGAGCCGGCTGGGGGGCGCAGATGGCGCGGATGCCGGTGCCGGAGGCGCGCCGCGGCAGCCTGGAGGCGCTGCTGCACGACCGGCTCGGCGCCGACGCGTTGTTGGTCTGGCCGCGGCAGGACCGGCCGGGGTGGCTGGACCGGCCGCTGGACCACCGCGCGATCGGCGTCGTCTACCGCCCGGAGCGGGAGCGGTGGGGCAACTACGTGCCCACCGTCCTCGGCGAGCGCTACGACGCGTTCCTGTACCTGGAGGACACCGCGCCGCTGCGGCCCCTGCACCTCGAACGCCCGGACGAGCACGTGCCGCCGCCGGGTCACACCGCCTGATCGTGGCACCGGCGCGCGCGGCGGAGGGCCGCCTGGAGAGCCGTCCCTCCGCTCGGTCGCCGTCCCTGCCGTTGCCGGCGGGCGTGCACGAGGTGCCGCTGGGGGCCGGCAGCGACGCCCTGCTCGCCGTCCCACCGGGGGAGCCGGTGGCCCGTCCGCTGCTGGTCTTCTGCCACGGCGCAGGCGGAACCGCCGGCTCCGCGCTGCGAACGGTGGGCGAGGTGGCCGCCGACCGTGGCGTCCTGGTGCTCGCGACGAGCTCGACGGCCTCGACGTGGGACCTGATCGCCGGAGGGCTCGGCCAGGACGTCGCCGTGCTCGACGCCGCGCTGGCCGAGGTGTCGGCACGGGTCCCGGTCGCCGGGCTGGCCGTCGGCGGCTTCTCCGACGGGGCGTCCTACGCGCTCTCGCTCGGGCTGGCCAACGGCGACCTCTTCGACGCGGTGCTGGCCTTCTCCCCGGGCTTCATGGCCCCGCCGAGCGCACGCGGCCGGCCGCGCGTCTGGCTCTGCCACGGCCGGCAGGACCGGGTGCTGCCGGTGGAACGGTGCGGCCGGCGGGTCGCCGGACACCTGCGCGGGGCCGGCTACGACGTGACGTACGAGGAGTTCGACGGCGGACACGCGGTGACGCCCGCGCTGGTGAGGGCCGCTGTGGACACGTGGCTGGGGGAGACCTGACGGCCGGTCACATCGAGCGGGCCTCGCCGGCCCGATCGGCGAAGGCCATGTCGGTGCGCCCCTCGAGGGCGGCGGTCACCCGTTCGCGGTGGTCCCGGACGGCGGCGACGTCCTCCGCGGTCGCCTCCTCGGACTGCTCGTCGACGATCAGGTCCGCGGCACGGGCCACCTCCGCACGCTGCTCGTCGTCGCGGGCGGAGACGGCGACGTCCCGCAGCATGCGCAGCAGGGCCATGAGCACGGTCGGCTCCCCGGCACCGAAGCGGCGCAGCTGGCCGCACGTGAGGTCCAGGTAGTAGCGCAGGTCGCGGTCCGGCACGATGACCCGGCCCACCCCGTCGGCGTCCTCGTGCAGCGTCTGACCCAGTCGGCAGCCGGTGAGCCGTACGAGCAGGTCGGTCATGTGGGCGACGGCCGTCGCGGCGGTGGCGGGGTCGTTGATGCCCGGCGACATGGCCTTCACCGCGATGTCCTCGAGCTGGCGGAGGCCGAAGGCGGCGTCCTGGTCCAGGGTCCGCTCGTACTTCAGGACGACGGCCTCGTGCACGGCCTCGTCGAGATCGCCGTCGGCCTGCCTGCCCGACGGTCCCCAGATCGTCGCGATGGGTGTCCCCCGTGTGACGTGGTCGCCGGGGCGGACCTCGACGCGGACCGTGCTGTCGTGCCGCTGCGCGCCGCCACCGCCCGGTCCACGTCGATCATCTGGACGAAGCCGCTCTTGCGGGCACTGACCGTCCGGCCCTCCGACCGATCCAGCCGCAGGTCGTCACCGGACCGGACGTCGCTCCCGTACGCCGGATAGAACTGGCTGATGGCCCGGTCGGTGTCCTCGTGGACGCGGGTCATCATCGTGTCGACCCGCAGCAGCTTGACCATGTGCGTGATGAATCCGAGCACCGCGCCGAAGGAGGCAAGGCCGAGCGCCGCGGCGAGCAGGCAGAGCAGCGTGGGCACCGGCTCCTCGCCGTTCACCGAGCGCAGTCCGACGAGGCCGACGACGAACGTCGCGGACAGCACCGCCAGCACCTGCTTGGTCGTGCGGTCGCGGGCGAACTCGCGCAGCAACCTCGGTGAGAACTGCTGCGACGCCAGTTGCAGCGCCACGATCGTGATGCTGAAGGTCAGCGTCGTGATCGTGATGGCGCCCGTGGCGACCAGTTGCAGGAGCGTACCGGCCGCACTCGTGTCGCTCGGCCACAGTCCCGCGAGGAAGCCCCCGCGCGGCTTGACCGTGCCCAGCGCCCAGGCCGCGACCCCGGCGACCACACCGGACGTCGTAGGCCAGACCCACAGCGGTTGCCGGGAACCCTCTGCGCTGTTCGCCGCCATGATCAGCCGCCCTACCCGCGGGCGCGGTGCGGACACATCCCGGCCCGCTGCCTGCGTCCCCCGGCCCTCCCTGGCGGCTGGGGACCGGGCGGCTCAGGCTGATTCGCGGCCGGTCAGGTCACCCCTGATCGGTTCGTCCTTGAGGCCGCCGGTCTTCGACGCCTCGAAGTCAGGTCCGAGGTTCTCCAGGGCCAGCCGGCCGAACACCTGCTGCTGCGTGGCGACGCGCTGGGACCGCCCGCGGCCCATGAAGCTGACCATCCAGTGCAGCACGGTGGTGATCCGGCTCTTGAAGCCCACGATGTAGAAGAGGTGGATCACCAGCCAGATCATCCAGGCGACGAAGCCCTCGAACTTGAACCTGCCGATGTCGGCCACGGCGTGGAACCGGGAGATCGTGGCCATCGAGCCCTTGTCGAAGTACTCGAAGGGTCCCTTGGGCGGCTTGCCCGCCAGCCGGCGCTTGATCTGGTCGGCGGCGTAGCGACCACCCTGGATGGCCACCTGTGCGACCCCGGGCAGCTTGTTCAGCGACATCATGTCGCCGACGACGTGCACCTCGGGGTGCCCGGGGAGCGTCAGGTCGGGGAGCACGGCGACCCGACCGGCGCGGTCGACCTCGGCGCCGGACTGCTCGCCGAGCTTGCGCCCGAGCTCGCTGGCCTGCACACCCGCAGCCCAGATCTTGGTCGCCGCGTTGAGCCGGCGCACCTGCCCGTCGGCGTCCTTGATGTCCAGGCCGTCGGCGTCGACGTCGGTCACCATGGCCCCGAGCTGCACCTCGACCCCGATGTCGTTGAGCTGCCGGCGGGCACGACCGCCGAGCTTCTCGCCGAACGACGGCAACACGTACGGCGCGGCGTCGAGCAGGACGATGCGGGCCGTGCGCGGGTCGATGTTGCGGAAGTCCTTCTTGAGGGTGCGGTGCGCGAGCTCGGCGATCTGCCCGGCCATCTCGACGCCGGTCGGGCCGGCGCCCACGACGACGAACGTCATGAGGCGGTCGATCTCGGCCTGGTCGGTGGCGAGCTCGGCCAGTTCGAACGCGCCGAAGATGCGGCCTCGGAGCTCCAGGGCGTCGTCGATGCTCTTCATCCCGGGAGCGAACTCGGCGAACCGGTCGTTGCCGAAGTAGGACTGCCCGGCGCCGGCGGCGACGATGAGCTCGTCGTACGGATGCACCGTGGTGCGGCCGAGGATCGTCGACGTGACTGTGCGGTTGGCCAGGTCGATGTCGGTCACCTCGCCGAGCACGACCCGGGCGTTCTCCTGGCGGCGCAGGATCTCCCGGGTCGCCGGCGCGATCTCGCCCTCGGAGAGGATGCCGGTCGCCACCTGGTAGAGCAGCGGCTGGAAGAGGTGGTGGCTGGTCTTGCCGATCAGGGTGACGTCGACGTCGGCCCTGCGCAGCCGCTGGGCAGCGAACAGACCGCCGAACCCGGAGCCGATGATGACCACGCGCGGCCGGCCGCCGCCCGTCTCGCTGGCAGCAGGGACACTCGCTCGTGATGTCGTCATGATGACCTGATCCTTCCACTCCGGCCGGTGCCCCGACCCCGCGGCGCCGAGCGATCCAGGCCACACTCTTCCGCTCCGGTCCGCGATTCGCGCGTCGTGGCGCCCCCTGTAGAACCAGCGGCGGTGGGCACGTCTTCCGCACGAGTGGTCCTCGTGCCCGGGCTGGGCCTGGACGAACGCTCGTCGGCCCGGATCCGCTCGATCGTCCCGGGAACCGTGGTGCGCCTGCCCGGCATGGGTTCGGCGGAGCCGGTGCCACCGCTGGACGAGCTCGCCGAGCACCTGCGGGCCCGGCTGGGGGAGGGGCCGGTCGTCCTGGTCGGGCACTCGCAGAGCTGCCAGGTGGTCGTCGCGGCCGCCGTCGATCCCAGGGTCGCCGGGGTCGTGCTGCTCGGGCCGACCACCGACCCCCGACTCCGGACGGCGTGGGGGCTCGCCGGGCGCTGGCTCGCCACGGCGGTCGCCGAGCCGTGGTGGCAGCTGCCGCTGGTCCTCGCCCAGTGGTGGGCGACCGGCCCCCGCGCGATGGTCGCGCTGTGGCGGAGGGCCGCGCCCGACCGCACGGACCTCCGGCTGCGCCAGGTGACCGCGCCGGTCACCGTCGTCCGCGGCACCCGCGACCGGCTCTGCCCCCGCGACTGGGCGCAGCGCCTGGTCGCGGCGGCTCCGGACGGCCGGCTCGTCGAGCTGCCCGGCGCGGCGCACATGACGGTCCAGACCCACCCGGACGCCGTCGCCCGGATCCTGCAGTCGCTGTAACGGAGGCCGAGCAGCGAGGAAAATTCGCCTGTCAGCCTCCGTACATGCGGCCCCGTGCCTCGGCGTAGCGCTCGCGCACCGCCGTTGCCGGGGCGGCCTCGAAGGTCTGCAGCCCGGGCTGCGGCCAGTCCGGCGGGGCGGCTCGCCGGAGAGCACCCAGGCGGCCTGCCGCGCGGCGCCGTCGGCGACGTACTCACCCGGCGGCGGCACCAGCACCGGCCGCCCGAAGATGCCCGGGGCCAGCTGCTGCACGGCCGGTGACGCGGCCGCCCCACCGATGAGCAGCACCCGCTCGACGGCGACACCCTGGGCCACCACGGCCTCCATCCCGTCGGCCAGCCCGCAGAGCAGCCCCTCGACCGCGGCGCGCGCCAGGTGGGCCGGGGTGGTGGTGCGCAGGGTGAGGCCGTGCACGGAGCCGGTGGCCAGGGGCAGGTTCGGCGTCCGCTCGCCCTCGAGGTAGGGGACCAGTACCAGACCGTCGGCGCCGGAGGGCGCCGCGAGCGCCAGGTCGGAGAGGGTCGCGTGGTCGACACCGAGCAGCCGTGCCGCGGCGTCCAGCACGCGGGCGGCATTGAGCGTCGCGACCAGGGGCAGGTGGTTCCCGCTCGCGTCGGCGAAGCCGGCGACGGTGCCGGTGACGTCGGCGACCGCGGTCGTCGTGACGGCCGAGACGACGCCGGAGGTGCCGATCGAGACGATGACGTCGCCCGGTCGCGCGGCCAGTCCGAGCGCGGCCGCGGCGTTGTCGCCGGTGCCCGGCCCGAGCACCGCGGCCGACCCCGCCATCCGGCCGACCGCCTCGGACGGGCCGGCGACCCGCGGCACGGCCGGCCGGCGGCCCCGCATGGCCAGCTCCAGCAGGTCCAGCCGGTACTCACCGGAGCGGGCCGACCAGTACGCCGTGCCGCTGGCGTCACCGCGGTCGGTGACCAGCGCGTCGAGGCCGCGGTCCTCCGACAGGCGCCAGGTGAGCCAGTCGTGGGGGAGACAGACGGCGGCGGTGCGGTCGGCGTTGGCCGGCTCCGCGTCGGCCAGCCAGCGGAGCTTGGCCGCGGTGAAGGAGGCGACCGGCACCAGGCCGACCGCGTCCGCCCACGCACGGCGCCCGGCCGCCTCGTCGCCGTCCCCCAGTTCGGTGATCAGGTCGGCGGCGGCGGGTGCCGAGCGGACGTCGTTCCAGAGCAGCGCGTCCCGGACGACGGCGCCCTCGGCGTCGAGGCACACCATCCCGTGCTGCTGCCCCCCGACCGCCAGGGCGGCCACGTCCTCGAGCCCTCCGGCCGCGTGCGCCGCGGCGGTGAACGCCTCCTCCCACGCCCGGGGTGCCACCTCGGTGCCGTCAGGGTGGGGTGCGCGACCGGAGCGGACGAGCGCTCCGGTCTCGGCATCGCGGACGACGACCTTGCATGCCTGGGTGGACGTGTCGACCCCGGCGACCAGCGTCATCGTGGCCGGCCCGGTGCTCGGAAGGCGTTCATGAGCGAGCAACCTAGCGAGGCAGAGGTTGACCCACCAGACGCCGGGCCCTAATTTGTTGGTGTAACCGACAAATGCGCGACGACGCGCAGCGGGGGCCGCCGGAGGGGGTGCCGCATGCTCGACGGACGACCGCTCTGCCGATCCGCGGGGGTCGCGCCCCGGCCGACCAGGCCGGTGTGCGCCGCAGCAATCTCGGTCTGGTGCTGCGCCACCTCCGGGACTCGGGGCCGCGGTCGCGTGCCCGTATCGCGCAGGACACCGGCCTGAACAAGGCGACCGTCTCCAGCCTGGTGGCCGAACTCGGCGAACGGGGGCTGGTGGGCACCGGCGACGTCGACCGGGACGGCTCGGTCGGGCGGCCCGGCCTGATCGTCCACCTCGACGGCCGCGCCGTGTGCGGCATCGGCGTCGAGCTCAACGTCGACTACGCCGCCACCCTGGTGCTCGACCTCCGCGGCGAGGTGGTCTTCGAGCACCGCGTCCCCCTCGACGCCCCGGCCATGGGCCCCGAGCGGACCCTCGACGAGCTGGCCGCCCTCGTCGGCGAGGCGCTGGGCGCGGTCGCCGGGCGCGGCGCCGTACCCGCCGGCCTGACCGTCGCGGTGCCCGGGCTGGTGCGCAGCGTCGACGGCGTCGTCACCGTCGCCCCCAACCTCGGCTGGCACGACGTCCCCGTCCTCGACGGGCTGCGCGACCGGCTCGACGCGGCCTTCCCGATCCGCGTGGAGAACGACGCCAACCTGTCGGCCATCGCCGAGTGGGCGATGGGGTCCGAGGCTCGCACACCCGACCTCCTCTACCTCACCGGTGAGGTCGGCGTCGGTGGCGGCGTGATCGTCGCCGGGCAGCTGCTCCGCGGCGCCGGCGGGCTCTCCGGCGAGGTCGGCCACATGTCTCTCGGCGACCCGGGGCGGGTGTGCGGCTGCGGCCGTTCCGGGTGCTGGGAGACCGTCGTCGGCCTCGCCGCCCTGCTCCGGGAGGCCGCCGACCGCGACGACCCGGTGCGGGATCCCGGCCGCGACCTCGAGACCCGCCTGGCCGAGATCGAGCGCCGCGCGGCCGACGGCGACGTCCGGACGCTGCACGCGCTGGCGCGGATCGGCACCGCCCTGGGCACCGGCGCGGCGGTCCTCATCAACGTCTTCAACCCGGCGGTGATCGTCCTCGGCGGGTACTTCGCCGTCCTGGGCCGGTGGCTCATGGAGCCGCTGACCGCCGAGCTGGAGGCCCGGGTGTTCGCGCCCGGCCTGGCCGGCGCCCGGGTCGTCCTCTCGACGCTCGGTTTCACCGCCGCCGTGCGCGGCGGAGCCCACGTCGCCCTCGAGTCCGTCTTCGACGACCCGACCCTCGTCCAGCCCGTGGCGGCCGCCGCGGGCACGCCCTGACCCCGATGGAGAACCACAGATGAGTGACCGCTTCACGCCCACCAAGGACGACAAGTTCAGCTTCGGTCTCTGGACCGTCGGCTGGCAGGGCGTCGACGTCTTCGGCGGGGCCGTCCGCCCGCCGCTCGACCCGGTGGAGGCGGTGCACCGCCTCGCCGAGCTCGGCGCCGCCGCCGTCACCTTCCACGACGACGACCTCGTCCCCGACGACGCGACCCGCGAGGAGACGCTGAAGCGGTTCCGGCAGGCCCTGGACGAGACCGGCGTCGGCGTCGAGATGGCCACCACCAACCTCTTCGGCGCGCCGGTGTTCAAGGACGGCGGCTTCACCGCCAACGACCGGCAGGTCCGCCGCTACGCGCTGGCCAAGGTGCTGCGCAACATCGACCTCGCCGCGGAGCTGGGCGCGAGGACCTACGTGCTCTGGGGCGGCCGCGAGGGTGCGGAGTCCGGTGGCAGCAAGGACGTGCGCGCCGCGCTCGACCGGTACAAGGAGGGCCTGGACACCCTCTGCTCCTACGTGCGGGAGAAGGGCTACGACATCCGGTTCGCCCTCGAGCCCAAGCCGAACGAGCCGCGCGGCGACATCCTGCTGCCGACCATCGGGCACGCCATCGCCTTCATCAACGAGCTGGAGGAGCCCGACCGCGTCGGTCTCAACCCCGAGGTCGGGCACGAGGAGATGGCCGGGCTGAACTTCGCGCAGGGCATCGCGCAGGCGCTGTGGCACGGCAAGCTGTTCCACGTCGACCTCAACGGCCAGCACGGCCCCCGCTTCGACCAGGACCTCCGCTTCGGCGCGGGCAACCTGCGGGGCGCCTTCTGGACGGTCGACGCCCTGCTGGGCTCCGGCACGGCCCCGGCGTACGACGGCTACCTGCACTTCGACTACAAGCCGCCGCGGACCGAGGACATGGACGGCGTCTGGGAGACCGCCCGCGCCTGCATGCGCAACTACCTGATCCTCAAGGAGAAGGCGCAGGCCTTCCGCGCGGACCCGGAGGTGGCCCAGGCCCTGGAGGCGGCCCGGGTGGGCGAGCTCGCCGTCCCGACGCTCGCCGACGGCGAGTCGCTCGACGACCTGCGTGCCGAGACCTTCGACCCCCAGGCGCTGGGGGAGCGCGGCCTGCACTTCGAGCGCCTGGACCAGCTGGCCATGGAGCACCTGCTCGGCGTCCGCTGACCTCACCCGGGCGGAGCAGTCCCGGGGTCCGGGTCTGCTCCGCTCGGGGTGTTCCGATCACCGAGCGTGTCACTATGGCGCCGTGGCCATCTCCTCCGCCTCGGCCGGCGCCCTGCTGCGCCACGTGCGCACCGGACGCGCGCGCAGCCGGGCCGACCTGGTGGCCCTCACCGGCGCCTCGCGCAACACGGTCAGCGCGCGCGTCGACCAGCTGATCGCCGCGAACCTGCTGGAGGAGGGCGGCCGCGGCTGGAGCACCGGAGGCCGGCCGCCCACCATCCTGCGGTTCAACAGCCGCGCCGGCTGCGTGCTGGCCGTCGACCTCGGCGCCACGAGCGTCGACGTCGCGGTCACCGATCTGTCGGCGCAGATCCTCGCCACCGACGGGCACCGCATCGACATCGCCGAGGGTCCCGTGGCGGTGCTGGCCGAGGCCGACCGGCTGGCCCAGAAGGTGCTGGCCGAGGCCGGGCTCGCCCCGGCCGACGTGTGCGCGGTGGGCGTCGGCGTGCCCGGGCCGGTCGAGTTCTCGACCGGGCGGCCGTCGCACCCCCCGATCATGCCGGGCTGGCACGACTATCCGATCCCGAGCGCGTTCGGCCGCTACGGGTGCCCGGTCTACGTCGACAACGACGTGAACGTCATGGCGCTCGGCGAGATGGGCATCGCCGGGTCGATGCAGGACGTCCTCGTGGTCAAGGTCGGCACCGGCATCGGCTGCGGCGTGATCGTCGACGGACAGGTGTACCGCGGAGCACAGGGCAGCGCCGGCGACATCGGGCACATCTACGTGGCCCAGCCCGACGGTCGGACCGTCGTCTGCCGCTGCGGCAACGAGAACTGCCTGGAGGCGATCGCCGGCGGCGGCGCGCTGCTCCGCGACGCCGTGGCCGCCGGCATGCCCGTCAGCACCGTGCGCGAGGTCGTCGAGCGAGCGGCACACGGCGACGGGCAGGCGCTCGAGCTGGTGCGGAACGCCGGCCGGACCATCGGGACGGTGCTCGCCGCGCTGGTCAACTTCTTCAACCCGCACCGGATCGTGCTGACCGGAGGGGTGGCGCAGGCCGGCGTGCCGCTCATCGCGGGGATCCGCGAAGCGGTCTACCGGCGGGCCATGCCGCTGGCCGCCCGCTCGCTGGAGATCACCGTCAGCGACGCGCCGGACCTCTCCGGGCGGCTCGGTGCCGCCCTCATGGCGATCGAGGGCTTCCTGGCCGAGGACGCGGTCGACCAGGCGGTCAGCCGCTAGCTCGCGTCCCGTCCACCCGTGTGACCCGAACCACGGATGGTCTCTTTTCGATAACCCTCGCCCTGGCCCTTGACCTATTAGTTGTGCGGCCATACGTTCTCCGCTGATCCGACTAATGGTCAACGATGAGCAAAAGTCTGGTGGTGGCGGGGTGCCCGGGTCGCAGGCAGCACTGCTCGAGATGCACGGCATCGTGAAGCAGTTCCCGGGCGTCCGGGCGCTGGACGGGGTCGACCTCGACGTGCGCGCCGGTGAGGTCCACTGCCTGCTCGGCCAGAACGGCGCCGGCAAGTCCACGCTGATCAAGGTGCTGGCCGGCGCACACCAGCCCGACGAGGGCTCCATCTCCTGGCGGGGCGAGCAGGTCTCGCTCGGCAACCCCCAGGCGGCGATGCGGCTGGGCATCGCGACCATCTACCAGGAGCTGGATCTGGTCCCGGGCCTGACGGTCGCCGACAACATCTTCCTGGGCCGCGAGCACGCGCGCTTCGGCCTGGCCCGCCCGGCCGCGGCCAACCGGGCGGCCGCCGCCCTGCTGACCCGGCTGGGCCACCCGGAGATCCGCCCGACGGCCGAGGTCGGCTCGCTGTCGGCGGCGTCGCAGCAGATGGTCAGCATGGCCCGCGCGCTGTCGCAGGACGCCAAGTTGATCATCATGGACGAGCCGTCGGCGGTGCTCGACAACGAGGAGGTCGAGCGCCTCTTCGCGGTCATCCGTGAGCTCACCCGCGACGACGTCGCCGTCGTCTACATCTCCCACCGGCTCGAGGAGATCCGGGAGATCGGCGACCGGATCACGGTGCTCAAGGACGGCCGCACCGTGGCCACCGGGCTGCCCGCGCGGGAGACCCCCACGCGCCAGGTCATCGAGCTCATGACCGGCCGCGACATCGAGTACGTCTTCCCGGAGCGGCGGCCCGTGCCCGAGGCGGAGCCGCTGCTCGAGGTCGAGGACCTGGGCCTGCTGGGCACGTTCGGCGGCGTCTCGTTCTCCGTCCGTCCCGGGGAGGTCGTCGGCCTCGCCGGGCTCGTCGGCTCGGGCCGCTCGGAGATCCTGGAGACGATCTACGGCGCCCGCAGGGCGACCTCCGGCACCGTCCGGGTGGCCGGCAAGAAGCTCCGGTCCGGGAGCGTCGCCGCCGCCGTGGCCGCCGGCGTGGGCTTGGCGCCCGAGGAGCGCAAGAGCCAGGGCCTGCTCCTCGGCGAGTCGGTGACCCGCAACATCAGCATCGCCAGCCTGGCGCGGTTCACCCGTGGCGGCTTCGTCGCCCGCGGCTCGGAGCGGGCCGCCGCACGCGACCAGGTCGCCGCGCTGGAGGTCCGCCCGCGGGACGTCGACCGCGAGGTGCGCACGCTCTCCGGCGGCAACCAGCAGAAGGTCGTCCTGGCCCGCTGGCTGCTGCGCGAGTGCCGGGTGCTGCTCCTCGACGAGCCGACCCGCGGCGTCGACGTCGGCGCCCGCTCGGAGATCTACGCGCTGATCCGCACCCTGGCCGACCGCGGCGTCGCCGTCGTCGTCGTGTCGAGCGAGATCCCCGAGGTCCTGGGCCTCGCCGATCGCGTGCTGGTCATCGCCGAGGGCCGGGTGCTCGCCGCCGAGCCGGCGGGCGCCCTCGACGAGCACCGCGTGCTCGACCTGGTCATGGAGGGGACGGGCCATCGCGGCGCCCCCCTCGCGGGATCCACCCAGCACAGCGCAACCCGGCACGAGGCAACCCGGCACGAGGCAACCCGGCACGAGGCAACCCGGCACGAGGCAACCCGGCACGAAGGGGACGTGGCATGACCGGCAGCACCACCGCGACGACGGGGGCGGCGGCGACCACGTCGCCGGGCCCCGCCACCAACGGCGGCGGGGGGAAGAGCGGGGCCGGCATCATGGCCGGGCCGATCGGTCGCAACCTCGGCCTGGTCGTGGGGCTCGCGATCCTGTGCGTGGTCGGTCTGATCACCGCAGGTGACCGCTTCGCCGACGTGAACAACGTCCTGACGATCCTGCGGCTGGCCGCCGTCATCGGCGTGGTCAGCATCGGGATGACCTTCGTGATCATCGGTGGCGGCATCGACCTCTCCGTCGGCGCACTGGTGGCACTCTCGTCGGTCTGGGCGACGACGCTGGCGACCCAGGCGATGGCCGAGGACTTCCACTGGATCGTCATGGTGTTCACGGCCATCGCGGTGGGTGCCGGCGCCGGCTTGGTCAACGGCATCGTCATCGCCTACGGCCGGCTGGTGGCCTTCATCGCCACCCTGGCCATGCTCGTCTCCGCCCGCGGCCTGGCCGAGATCCTGGCCAACCGGCGCACCCAGATCGTGCAGGACCGCGACTTCCTGTCCTTCTTCTCCGGGGACGTCCTGGGCATCCCGACGCTGGTGATCATCTGGGCCCTCGTGTCACTGGCCGGCTGGGTCCTGCTGAACCGGACGACCTTCGGGCGGCACACCTTCGCCGTCGGCGGCAACGCCGAGGCCGCCCGCCTGGCCGGCATCCGCGTGCAGCGGCACACGCTCAGGCTCTACGTCCTGTCCGGCATCACCTGTGGGATCGCCGCGGTCATGATCATGGCCAGGACGACGACCGGCAGCTCGACGCACGGCACGCTGTACGAGCTCGACGCCATCGCCGCGGTGGTCATCGGCGGCACGCTGCTGATCGGCGGCCGCGGCACCATCGTCGGCACGGTCTTCGGCGTCCTGATCTTCCAGACCCTCCGCAACGTCTTCACGCTGAACAACCTGTCGAGCTCCGCCCAGGCGGTCGCCACCGGCGTGATCATCGTGCTCGCCGTCCTGCTGCAGATGCGCCTGGCGGAGGGACGCGCCGGTTTCCCCTGGCTGCGCGGGTCGGGCACATCGCCGTCCCCCGGGGGAGCCGTCGCCGCCGGCGCGCCGTCCGGCGCCGTCTCCGGCGGCACCAGCGTGCCCGGCGCGCCCGGCGGCGACCGTCCCGGCGCCGGCGGCAGCACTCCCTGACGACACGACCCCTGATCCCCCCACCGCATCCAGTCGTCCCGGCCGCCGGCCGGGTCTGCCACACCGAGGAGAGAACATGTCTGCAGCGAGGCTTGGTCATGGTCGCGGCCCCTACCGCCGCCTGATGACCACCGCGGTCGCGTTCGTGGGCGCCGGTGCCCTCGTCGCCGGCTGCACGAGCAACGAGCCGGAGAACCAGGGCTCGGGCGGCGGCGGCGGAGGCAACGCCGCCAGCTCGAACGACGAGACCGGCGACACCGTGGTCATCGGCTTCTCGGCACCCGCGGCCGACCACGGCTGGATGGCCGGCATCACCGAGGCCGCCCGTGCCGAGGCCGAGAACTACGAGGACGTCGAGCTCCGGGTCGCCGAGGGCACCAACGACGTCAACACCCAGATCAGCCAGGTCGAGACCTTCATCAACGACGGCGTCGACGCCATCGTGCTGCTGCCCTTCGACGGCGCCGCCCTGACGCCGGTCGCGCTGCAGGCGATGGAGGCCGGCATCCCGGTGATCAACGTCGACCGCGAGTTCAACGACCCGGCCGCCTCCCGCGCCACGATCCTGGGCGACAACTACGGCATGGGCGTCTCGGCCGGCGCGTACATCTGCGAGCAGGTCGGCGACAACCCCGACGCGATCGTCGCCGAGATCGCCGGCATCGACTCGCTGCCGCTGACCCAGGACCGCAGCCAGGGCTTCGAGGACGCGCTCGCCGAGTGCGGGCTCGACGTCGACAACCGGGTCGCGGCGGAGTTCACCGTCGAGTCCGGCGAGGAGGTCACGGCCAACCTGCTCCAGGCCGCGCCGCAGATCGACGCCATCTGGAATCACGACGACGACCAGGGCGTCGGCGTCCTGGCCGCCATCGCCAACGCCAACCGCAGCGAGTTCATCATGGTCGGCGGCGCCGGCTCGGCGAACGCGATGGAGGAGATCCAGTCCGGCGACTCGGTGCTGCAGGCGACCGTCATCTACCCGCACACGCAGGCGGCCGACGGCATCAAGCTCGCCCGCCTCGTGGCCCAGGGCAAGAACATGTCGGACCTCACCTCCCAGGGGGTCCCGCGGCGCATCGTGCTCGACGCGCCGGTCGTGACCGCCGAGAACGTCGACCAGTTCATCGAGAACGCGTTCCGGTCCTGACCGACTGAACGGAGTGGGAGGGGCGCGGTTTCCGCGTCCCTCCCACTCCACCTCCCCTGGAGCCCAGCACATGACCTCCCCTGACCGGCCGGCGCTCGGTGTCGGCCTGATCGGCTACGCCTTCATGGGCGCGGCGCACTCGCAGGCCTGGCGCACCGCCCCCCACTTCTTCGACCTCCCCCTCCGCCCGCGCATGACCGCGATCGCCGGCCGCAACCAGGCGGCGGTGACCGACGCCGCCGCGCGGCTGGGCTGGGAGAGCACGGAGACCGACTGGCGTCGCGTGATCGAGCGCGACGACGTCGGCCTCGTCGACGTCTGCACGCCCGGCGACACCCACGCCGAGATCGCCATCGCCGCGCTCGAGGCCGGCAAGCACGTCCTCTGCGAGAAGCCGCTGGCCAACACCGTCGCCGAGGCCGAGGCCATGGCCGAGGCGGCCGCCAAGGCCGCCGCGCAGGGCGTCCGGTCGATGGTCGGCTTCACCTACCGCCGCGTGCCGGCGATCGGCCTGGCCCGCACGCTCGTGGCCGACGGCCGGCTGGGTCAGATCCGCCACGTGCGCGCCCAGTACCTCCAGGACTGGATCGCCGACCCGGCGGCCCCCATGTCGTGGCGGCTCGAGAAGGACAAGGCCGGCTCGGGGGCGCTCGGCGACATCGGCGCGCACATCGTGGACCTGACGCAGTACATCACCGGCCAGACCCTCACCGGGGTCAGCGCGCTGATGGAGACCTTCGTCAAGGAGCGGCCGCTGCCCACGGAGACCGGCAGGCTCGGCGGCGTGGGCGGCTCGGAGACCGGCCAGGTGACCGTGGACGACGCGGCGCTCTTCCTCGGCCGGTTCAGCGGCGGTGCCCTGGCCAGCTTCGAGGCGACCCGCTTCGCGCTCGGCCGCAAGAACGCGATCCGGATCGAGGTCAACGGCTCGGCCGGCAGCCTCGCCTTCGACTTCGAGGACATGAACGTCCTCGAGTTCTTCGACGGCGCCGAACCGGCCGCGACGGCGGGTTTCCGCCGGATCATCGTGACCGAGCCCGAGCACCCCTACGTCGCGGCGTGGTGGCCGGCCGGGCACGGCCTCGGCTACGAGCACGGCTTCACCCACCAGGTCGTCGACCTGCTCACCGCGATCGCCGCGGACGAGAACCCTGCCCCGTCGTTCGCCGACGGCCTGCAGGTCCAGCGGGTGCTCGACGCCGTCGAGCGCAGCGCAGCCAGCAAGTCCGCCTGGACCGAGATCTGAAAGAAGGAGCGCACCGATGCCGCGTCCCATCACCCTGTTCACCGGCCAGTGGGCCGACCTGCCCTTCGAGGAGGTGGCCCGGCTCGCCTCGGAGTGGGGCTACGACGGCCTCGAGATCGCCTGCTGGGGCGACCACCTCGACGTCGAGCGCGCCGCCAACGACGACTCGTACGTGCAGGAGCGCCTGGCGCTGCTCGACAAGTACGGCCTCAAGGTCTGGGCCATCTCCAACCACCTGCACGGCCAGGCGGTCTGCGACGACCCGATCGACGAGCGCCACAAGGGCATGCTGAACGCCCGGGTGTGGGGGGACGGCGAGCCCGAGGGCGTGCGGCAGCGGGCTGCCGAGGAGATGAAGCTGACCGCCCGGGCGGCGCGCAAGCTGGGCGTCGACGTCGTCGTCGGGTTCACCGGGTCGAAGATCTGGAAGACCGTCGCGATGTTCCCGCCGGTGCCGGAGTCGATGATCGAGGACGGCTACCGCGACTTCGCCGACCGCTGGAACCCGATCCTCGACGTGTTCGACGAGGTCGGCGTGAAGTTCGCGCACGAGGTGCACCCATCGGAGATCGCCTACGACTACTGGACGACGGTGCGCACGCTGGAGGCGATCGGGCACCGCGAGGCCTTCGGCCTGAACTGGGACCCGTCGCACTTCGTGTGGCAGGACCTCGACCCGGTGTCGTTCATCTGGGACTTCAAGGACCGGATCTACCACGTCGACTGCAAGGACGCGAAGAAGCAGGTCGGCAACGGCCGCAACGGCCGGATGGGCTCGCACCTGCCCTGGGCCGATCCGCGGCGCGGGTGGGACTTCGTCTCCACCGGGCACGGCGACGTCCCGTGGGAGGCGTCGTTCCGGATGCTGAACACGATCGGCTACGACGGCCCGATCTCCGTGGAGTGGGAGGACGCCGGCATGGACCGCCTCGTCGGCGCGCCCGAGGCGCTGGAGTTCGTCCGCCGGCTCGCGTTCGACCCGCCCGCGGCCGCCTTCGACGCGGCCTTCGCCAGCGGCAACTGACGCCCGACCGGGGAGGAGGGCGGGGTCACGGCCCCTTCTCCCCGGTCACCGGCGCCGGTGCTGCTGGTCAGGTCACCTCGACGGAGATCTCCATCCCCATCTCCCGGTGGTTGCCGACGCCGCAGTAGAAGACGTAGGTGCCGGGCTCGAGGGTGACCGTGAACGTCGCGGAGTCGCCCGGAGCGATGCCGGCGGACGCGGCCACCTGCTCCCCGTCGCGCTCGACGACCAGGTCGTGCGTCATGCCACCGGCGTTGACGACCACGACCTCGTACTCGCCCGCGCTGAGGTCCGGGCGGTCCAGGGAGATGCGGAAGTCGGCCTCGGTGGCGGTGATCGTCCGGGTCTGCGCAGCCGGCGACTCCACCGGCGACTCCACCGGCGACGGCGTGGCGGCAGAGCTGGTGCTCGGGGTCGTCGTCGCCTCGCTCGTGGGCGTGCGGGCGGCGGCGGCCCGGTCGTCGTCCCCGCCACAGGCGGCCAGGATTCCGAGGACGACGGCGATCCCGACGGTGCCGCGCAACCGTCTGGAGCGCGGAAGGGTCGAACCTGTACGGCGGTGCACGGGCACTCCTCACCGGCGAGAGGCGTCAGATACTGCAACTTTCCAGTACCTGGCGGAAGCCCTTCCGGCACTCAGCCCGCGAGACCGGTGACCTCCCGACACCACGTCACCACGGTGCGCAGGACCTCCGGGTTCACCGGTTCGCGCAGTTCCCTGCGGTAGGCCTTGAGCGACGGCGCACCCGGCTGGCGTCGCAACGTGTGCGTCACGTCGGCCGGCCGGTGGGTCACCGCACCGCCGGGGACGGAGTCCGCGATGACGCCGAGGTCGTCCGGGTCCACCTGGAGGTCCTTGGCGCCGGTGAGGGCCAGCACGGGCACGGCAACCCGGCGGAGATCGTCCCGGGGGTCGTGCGCCAGGAACTCCCGGAGCCACCGCGCGTTGTGGCGGACGCCGCCGATCCGCGCGACGTCGGTCGTCGTGGCCTTGATCCGCTCGTGGTTCGCGGCCACCTTCCGCTCCAGGTCCACGCGGAACAGCCGCAGGATCCCGCGGACGACGGCCGGCAGGGTCGGTGCGATCCGCCGCGCCTGCCAGCGCAGCAGCTGCTCGCCGGGGGTGGCGCTCATGGAGAGCAGCACCAGCCCGGTGGCCGGCACGCCGCGAGCGGACGCCGCCGCCAGGATCGCCTCCTCGCTGTGACCGGCGAGGAGGATGCGGTCCGCGTCGACCTCGGTCCGGGCGGCGAGCGCCTCGCGCGCGCGAGCCAGGTCGTCCACGTTGTCGTACAGACCCGCCGTCCGCCAGTCGCCCGGGCTCTCCCCGACGCCACGCTTGTCGTAGCGCAGCGACGCGATCCCGCCGTCGGCCAGCGCCGCGGCGAGCTGCCGGGAGATGTCGAACCGGGCCCGGCGGTGGTTGGAGTCGCGATCCAGCGGGCCCGAGCCGGACGCGATCACCACGGCCGGGACGGGACGGTCGCGGTCCGGGAGGGCGAGGGTGCCGGCGAGTGGCGGGACGCCGGGGATCGACAGCGTCAGCTCGCGCACGTCAGCTCGCGGCGGAGCGGGCCGCGGTGATCGCGGCCGCTGTGGTGGCGGCGTCGTCGACGCCGACGAGCAGGACGTCGTAGCGGCATCCGCTCAGCTCGATGCGCACGGCGGGCTGGTCCCTGCGCACGCTGACGAAGCTGCGCTCCCCGGGCCGGCGCCAGGTGCCGATCTTCCGGACGCCGGGCAGCCCGAGTCCGGGGGCGCGCAGCCCGCGGGCGGCCTCCAGGGCGTCGTCGGCGGCCTCGATGCTGCGGATCGCCGTCAGCGACACCTCGACGTCCCGGAGCAGGCCGAAGAACTTCTCCACCCGGGTCAGGGAGACGGTCAGGGTGGTGGCGGTCAGTTGCAGCGTGGCCATGCCGCCACTATTCTCATCGTCGAGATCATTGTCAAGTCTGATAACGATGGAGCGCCATGGCGACCGCCGACCTGCTGCTGCACCCGGTCCGCCTGCGCGTCGTGCAGGCCTTCCTCGGCGATCGGACGCTCACCACCGCCGACCTCCGGAGCGAACTGTCCGACGTCCCGGTGGCCTCCCTGTACCGCCATGTGGGCGTGCTGGCCGACGCCGGCGTGCTCACCGTGGTGGGGGAGCGGAAGGTCCGGGGGGCCGCCGAGCGCAGTTACCGGCTGGTCCTCGAGGCGGCGTCGGTGACCGGGGACGAGGCGCGGACCATGTCGGTCGAGGACCACCGCCGGGCGTTCACCGCCTTCGTCGCCATGCTGCTGGCTGACTTCGACCGGTACCTGAGCCGGTCGGCGCCGGATGGCCCCGACCTGCGGGCCGACCGGGTCGGCTACCGGCAGGCGGCGGTGTGGGTCACCGACGAGGAGGCCGACGCGCTCGTGGCCGATCTCGCCGCGGCGCTCCGCGCCCGCATGACGAACCAGCCGGGGAGCGGGCGGCGGCGGCGGCTGGTGAGCACGGTCCTCCTGCCGGCGGACGCCGACCCGGCGGAGGGCCTCAGCCCCTGACGGTGCTCGTGGCCCGCCGCTGGGCCTTCGCGGCCTTCTTGTTGGCCTTGGCGAGGGTCTTCGCCGCCTTGCGGACCCGGCGCGGCTCGCGGTCGACCGTCCCGCGGGTGAGCAGGCCGATGCCGATGCCGAGCAGCCAGACGTCCTTGGCGATGGCCAGGCCCTGCTCCGTGGGGGCCAGGCTGCCCGGCTTCCGCATGCCCGGCGTGTTCAGGTAGAGCCCGAGCAGCCCGCCGGAGAAGCCGGTGAGCACCAGGCCGGCGACCGCCGTCGGCACGAACGGCGCCAGCAGGGTCGCGCCGACCGCGATCTCGGCGGTGGCGAGAGTCTTGGCGAACTGTTGCGGGTCGAGGTTCTTGAGGAACGGATAGGTGCCGGAGGCGAAGCCGTGCATCCCGGCGGCGGCCTCCGCGTCGGCACCCCGCTTGCCGAGGCCGCTGTTGAGGATGAACGCCCCGGCGGAGATGCGTGGGGCGATCTCGGACAGGGTGATGGGCAGACCCATGGTGGGGCACCTCGCTGGTCGGCGGGTCGGAGTCGTGCGCCGTCTCCGGCGCTCGACTCCTGTGCCCACGGACGGACGGGTCAACCGCGCGCTCAGCGGCCCCGGCGGGAGCGGGCGCTGAAGGAGGCGGCGGACGTGGTCCCGGCGCGGGCGGCGAGCTCGGCGCGCGTGCGCGCGGGACCGCTCGCCCGGCCGGAGCCGGAGCGGCTCCCGGAGGACGGGGCGCCCGACGACGCGCCGCCCCCGGACCCGCCGCGACGGCGCCGGCCGGAGCCCGACCCCTGCGGCTGGGGCTCGGGAGCCGGGGCCGGCTCGACGTAGGGGGCCGGGGGGCCGGTCAGCTCGACGATCTGCGGCGCACCGGGCCGGACGGCACTGACGGTCGGAGCGATGCCGGCCTGGCGCGCCAGGGTCCGCACCTCGCCGGCCTGGTCGGGCGTGGAGACGGTGACGACGACGCCCTCGGCGCCGGCGCGGGCGGTCCGGCCCGAGCGGTGCAGGTAGGCCTTGTGCTCGGCGGGCGGGTCCACGTGCACCACCAGCGCGACGTCGTCCACGTGGATGCCGCGGGCGGCGATGTCGGTCGCGCAGAGCACCCGGCTGGCGCCGCTGCTGAACGCCTCGAGGTTGCGCTCGCGGGCGTTCTGGCTCAGGTTGCCGTGCAGGTCGACCGCCGGGATGCCGGCCGCGGTGAGCTGCTTGGCCAGCTTCTTGGCCTGGTGCTTGGTCCGGGTGAACAGCACGCTGCGGCCGAGCCCGGAGGCCAGCTGGCGGACGACCTCCGCCTTGTCGGCGTTCTGCACCTGCAGCACGTGGTGGGTCATGGTGCTGACGGGAGCCACGGCCGGGTCGACCGAGTGCGTGGTGGGAGTGGTCAGGTAGCGCTTGACGAGGACGTCGACGCCGTTGTCCAGCGTGGCCGAGAACAGCAGCCGCTGGCCGACCTCCGGCGTCCGGTCCATCAGGCGCTTGACGCCGGGGAGGAACCCCAGGTCCGCCATGTGGTCGGCCTCGTCGAGCACGGTGATCTCGACGGCGCCGAGGTCCGCGTGGCCCTGGCCGATGAGGTCCTCGAGCCGGCCGGGGCAGGCGATGACGACGTCCACGCCCCTGGCCAGGGCCTGGACCTGGGGGTTCTGGCCGACGCCGCCGAAGATGGTGGTCGCCGACATGCCCAGGGCACGCGCCAGCGGGTCGACGACGGCGTACACCTGGTTGGCCAGTTCGCGGGTCGGCACCAGCACGAGGGCGCGCGGCCTGCGCGGCTGCCGCTTCGAGTCGGAGGCGGCCAGGCGGGCGACGAGCGGGATGCCGAAGGCCAGCGTCTTGCCCGAGCCGGTGCGGCCGCGGCCGAGCACGTCCTTGCCGGCCAAGCTGTCGGGCAGCGTGGCGACCTGGATGGGGAACGGCCGGTCGATACCGCTGGCGGACAGCACCTCGACCATGGGCGCCGGCACGCCGAGCGCGGCGAAGGTCGTCTCGGTCGGGAGCACGGTGGCGTCGGTGCCGGTGGGGACCACGACCGGCGCCGGAACGGCGTCGCGGCGGGCCTCGGCCTGAGGGGCCCCGGTGGTGGGGCGTCCGCCGCGGCCGCGTCCCCCGCGGCGACGGCGGGGACGGTCGCCGCCGCCCGGAGTGGTGGACGGGACGTGGTTCTGCGAAGTCATCGGTTCCTCGACGCTCGGGTGGCCGCGCGGCGGCCCGCCGGGGCGAGCGCGGGCGCGCCTGCGCAGGGGGCAGGGCGGGCTCACCTCGTCGGCGGGACGTCGCGCGACCGGGCGCGCCTCGGTGGCGCAGCCTCGGTCCGACGTCGATCCCTGCCGCTCCGGATGAGCGAGGGCGGCGCCGGTACCTGTACTCAACCAGAGTTCCGGGCCGCGTGGTCCCGTTCCGGGGGAGTGTCCGGTCACATGGGGTGAGCGACCGGGCCCCGGAAGCTGCGGCGGTAGGCCAGGGGAGGCACACCGATCGCGGCGTGCAGGTGCTGGCGCAGCGAGGCCGTGGTGCCGAAACCCGCCAGCTCGGCGACCCGTTCGACGGGCGCATCGGTCGACTCCAGCAGACGGCGGGCCAGCGCGACCCGCTGCAGGACCAGCCAGCGGGTGGCCGACATCCCCGTCTCCTCGCGGAAGCGCCGCGTGAACGTGCGCACGCTCATCCGCGCGTGCGCGGCGAGATCCGCGAGGACCAGCGGCTCGTGCAGCCGCTCCAGGGCCCACGCGCGCGTCGCGGCCGTGCCCGAGTCGCCGGGGTCGGGCACCGGCCGCTCGATGAACTGCGACTGCCCGCCCTCCCGCCAGGGGGCCACGACGCTGCGACGGGCCACCCGGCCGGCGACCTCGCTGCCGTGGTCGCGCCGCAGCAGGTGGAGCAGGAGGTCGATGCCGGCCGCGTTGCCGGCCGAGGTGAGCACGTCGCCGTCGTCGACGAAGAGGACGTCGGGATCGAGGTGCACGCCCGGGAAGAGCCGGGCGAACGCCGGGCTGTGCACCCAGTGCGTGGTGGCCGGACGGCCGTCGAGCAGGCCGGCCGCGGCGAGGACGAACGCGCCGGTGCAGATCGACACCATGCGGGCACGCGTGGCCGTCCGGCGCAGGAGGCCCGTCAGCTCCTGGGGGAGCGTTCCGTCGGTCATCGCGGAGGTGCCGTATATGCCCGGGATGATGACCGTCTGCGCCGCGTCGAGGATCGACGCATCGTGCTCGGGCAGCACGGCGTAGCCGGCCGAGGTGCGCACGGGACCCCCGTCGAGGCTGGCCACCCGCACGCGGTAGAGCCGGCGACCCTCGGCGTCCACGGCTCCGCCGAGGAACTGGTGCGGCAGGCCGATCTCGTAGGCCATCGCCTCGGGCAGGGCGAGGACGGCCACCTCGTGCCGCTCGACAGATCCCGAGGCCATGGCCGGATCCTTGCACATGTTGGCCGCCGGGCCACTCGTTGCGCCGGCGAAGGGTCGGCCATGCTCGGCGGCGTGACCACCGCCGCCCCGACGCGCACCCATCGGATCCACCCTGCGTGGTGGGTGGCCGCCGTGACGTTCCTGGCGCTCGTCGGGGCCGCCGCCTTCCGCGCCGTCCCGGGTGTGCTGATCCACCCGCTGCGCGACGAGTTCGGCTGGTCGGTCTCGACGATCTCGGCGGCGGTCGCGGTCAACATGGCGCTTTACGGGCTGACCGCGCCGTTCGCCGCGGCCCTCATGGAGCGCTTCGGCATCCGCCGGGTCGTCGTCGGCGCGCTGCTGCTGACCGCCCTGGGCAGCGGGCTGACCGTCTTCATGACGGCGAGCTGGCAGCTGGTCCTGCTGTGGGGCTTCGCCGTCGGCCTCGGCACGGGCTCGATGGCGCTCTCGCTGGTGGCCACGGTGACCGGACGCTGGTTCGTGGCCCGCCGGGGGCTGGTGTCCGGCATCCTCACCGCAGGCGGAGCGACCGGGCAGCTGGTCTTCCTGCCGCTGGTCGCCTGGGCCGACACGCACTGGGGCTGGCGATCGGCCTCGCTGGGCACGACTGCGGCCGCGCTGGCCGTCGTGCCGCTGGTGCTGTGGCTGCTCCGCGATCGGCCGAGCGACGTGGGCGTCGTGCCGTACGGCGGGACGGCGACCGACGACCGCATCTCGACGGACAGGGATCCGGTGCGCACCGGCGCGGCGCGCACCGCCGTCCGAGGAATGGTCGAGGCGTCGCGCAGCCGGCCGTTCTGGCTGCTCGCCGCCGGCTTCTTCATCTGCGGCCTGTCGACCAACGGCCTCGTCCAGCCGCACTTCATCCCGGCGGCGCACGACCACGGCATGCCGGTGACCACCGCCGCGGGGCTGCTGGCCGTGGTCGGCGTCTTCGACATCGCGGGCACGATCTTCTCCGGCTGGCTTACCGACCGGGTCGACCCGCGGGTGCTCCTGCTGGCCTACTACGGGCTACGCGGGCTGTCGCTGTTCGCGCTGCCGACCCTCTTCGGGCCCGACCTGCACGTCAGCATGATCGCGTTCATCGTCTTCTACGGCCTCGACTGGGTCGCCACGGTGCCGCCCACGCTGGCGCTGTGCCGCGAGCACTTCGGCGCACGGGCCCCGGTGGTCTTCGGCTGGGTCTTCGCCTCGCACCAGTTGGGCTCGGCCTTCGCGGCGTTCGGTGGCGGCGTCATCCGCGACGTCACCGGCTCCTACGACCTGGCGTGGTTCCTCGCCGGCGGCCTGTGCATGGTGGCGGCGGCCGCGTCGATCTCCATCCGCCGCAACCTGCCGCCCCCGGCCGAAACCCTGCTGCCGACGAACCCCGAGGAGGCGGCGGCCGCCCAGTCCCACGGCTGACCCAGCTTTCTGTACAGAAAGCTGCGGTGGGACCGGCAGCTTTCTGTACAGAAAGCGGGTTCAGTCGGCGGCGGCCAGGGCGGGGTCGACGGTGCGACCCAGGATCAGGTCCGCGGCCCGCTCGGCGATCATGATCGTCGGCGCGTTCGTGTTGCCCCGCACGAGCGTGGGCATCACCGAGGCGTCGGCGACCCGCAGCCCCTCGATCCCGCGCACCCGCAGCTCGGAGTCGACGACGGCCTGCTCGTCGGTGCCCATGCGGCACGACGAGACCGGGTGGTAGAGCGACTCGAGGGTGTCGCGCACGGAGGCGCGCAGCGCGTCCCGGCCCTGCACCGACGGCCCGGGCGACCACTCGTCGGCGAGCACCGAGGTGATCGGCCCGACCGAGGCGATCTCCCGCGCCTTCTCCACGCCCGTGACCAGGGCCTCGAGGTCGCGCTCGTCGGTGAGGTAGCCGGCGTCGATCGCCGGCGCCCACGTCGGGTCGGCCGACCGCAGCCGCACCGAGCCACGGGAGTGCACCCGCACCAGGACGACGAGCGTGCTGAACGCCTCGACGTCCGGATCGATCTCCGCCTGCTTCCAGAACTTCACCGGCAGGAAGTGGAACTGCAGGTCCGGTTCGGGCTGCTCCGGGGACGACTTCGTGAACAACCCGGCCTCGGCCAGGTTCGACGTCAGCGGCCCGCGCCCGGCGGCCTTCCACTTCGCCAGGTTCACCGGCGACTCGGCCAGCCGCAGGGACTTGCCCGACCGCACGTTCCACACCATCGGGACCAGCGGGTGGTCCTGCAGCCCACCGCCGACTCCGGACAGGTCGTGGACGACGTCGACGCCGACCTCGCGCAGGTGGTCGGCGGGGCCGATGCCCGAGAGCATCAGCAGCTGCGGGGAGTTGATGGCGCCGCCGGACAGCACGACCTCGCGCGCGGCGTGCGCGGTGTGCACCCGCCCCCCGCGGCGGTACTCCACGCCGGTGGCGCGGCCGTTCTCGACGAGCACGCGGGTGGCGAGCGCGCCGGTCAGCACGGTCAGGTTCGGCCGGCCCATCGCAGGGTGCAGGTACGCGTCGGCCGACGACCAGCGGCGGCCCCGCCGCTGGGTCACCTGGTACTGCCCGACGCCCTCCTGCGCGGCGCCGTTGAAGTCGTCGTTGCGCGGATAGCCCGCCGCGACCGCGGACTGGACGATCGCCCGCGTCCACGGGTGCGGCGAGCGCAGGTCCTCGACGCGCAGGGGGCCGCCGACGCCGTGGTACCGGTCGGCGCCGCGGATGTTGTCCTCCATCCGCCGGAACAGCGGCAGCACGTGCTCGTAGGACCACGACTTGTCGCCGGTCAGCTCGGCCCACTCGTCGTAGTCGGCCGCCGCCCCGCGGATGTAGATCATCGCGTTGATCGACGACGAACCGCCGAGCAGCTTGCCGCGGGGCCAGAACAGTCTCCGGCCGTCGAGCGCCGGCTGCTGCTCGGTCGTGTAGTTCCAGTCCAGCCGGGTGCGCCACACCTTGTAGAGGCCG
This sequence comes from Blastococcus sp. PRF04-17, assembly GCF_023016265.1. Lineage (GTDB taxonomy): Bacteria > Actinomycetota > Actinomycetes > Mycobacteriales > Geodermatophilaceae > Blastococcus_B. Next base: position 4,497,462 of record NZ_CP095412.1, read on the forward strand.
GCGGGCACGTGCACCTCGAGGACGTCGTCCGAGCCGCCGGCCTCGAGCAGCAGCACCCGCAGCGACGGGTCCTCGGAGAGCCGGCCGGCCAGCGCGCACCCCGCGGAGCCGGCGCCGACGACGACGACGTCGAAGTCGTCTGCCTCGCTCACCGGTGCCGCCCGTGGATCATCCCCATCACCCGGGCCAGCGCATCGGCCGCCGCGGGGGTCGGCTGAAACTCATCAGGTTCACCGGCAGCGCCACGCGCTGGCGGGTGATGGCCTTGGCGCGGGTGAACTCCTTGAGCCCGTCCTCGCCGTGGATCCGGCCGAACCCGCTCTCGCCCACGCCACCGAAGGGCAGCGCCGGCACGGAGGCGAAGGTGAGCACCGAGTTCACCGACGTCATGCCGCTGCGCATCCGCCGGGCGAGGTCCATCGCCTTGGTCTTCGACCTGGAGAACACGGCACCGGCCAGGCCGTAGGAGCTGGCGTTGACCCGCTCGAGGGCCTCCTCGGCGTCGCGCACCTTCGTGATCGCCAGCGTCGGGCCGAAGGTCTCCTCGCGGATCGCCGCGGCGTCCTCGGGCAGGTCGAGCAGCACGGCGGGCACGAGGTAGTTCTCGTTCGGGAACAGGCTCGGATCGGCCTCCCCGCGGACCACGCGGCCGCCGCCGGTCTCGGCCTCCTCGATGTGCCGGCGGACGATGCCGCCCTGCGAGGCCATGGTCATCGGGCCGTACGTCGCCTCGTCGTCCGAACCGGGGCGCAACCGGCGAACCTGCTCGGTGACCTCGGCGACGAACCGGTCGTAGACGGCGCTGGTGGCGTAGACGCGCTCGATGCCGATGCAGGTCTGGCCGGCGTTGCTCATCGCCCCCCAGACGGCGGCGTCGGCGGCGGCGACCACGTCGGCGTCGTCGTCGACGATCATCGCGTCCTTGCCACCGAGTTCCATCAGCACGGGCGTGAGGGTCTCCGCGCAGGCGGCCATCACCTTCCGGCCGGTCGGCGCCGAGCCGGTGAAGGCCAGCTTGCCGACGCCGGCGCGGCACAGCGCGGCGCCGGTCGGGCCGAAGCCGGTGACGACCTGGAAGGCGTCCTCCACGTCCGGGACGGCGGCCCGCCAGGCGGCTGCGAGCCACGCGCCGACGGCCGGCGTGTACTCCGAGGGCTTGAAGACGACGGCGTTGCCGGCGGCCAGCGCGTAGGCGATCGAGCCCATCGGCGTGAAGACCGGGTAGTTCCACGGGCCGATGACGCCCACGACGCCCAGCGGCTGGTACTCCAGATACGCGGCGTGGTTGGCCGCGAGCATCCCGGCGCGGACCCGGCGCTGACCGAGCACCCTGCGGGCGTGCGTGGCGGCCCACGCGAGGTGGTCGATGGTGAGCGTGATCTCGAGGATCGCGTCGGCGTGGGGCTTGCCGTTCTCCCGGTGCACCAGGTCGGCCAGCTCGTTGATCCGGCGGGCGAGGTAGCCGCGGTAGGCGGTCAGCCGCTGCCGGCGGCCGTCGAACCCGAGCGCGGCCCACGTCTCGGCGGCGGCCCGGGCACGCTCGACGGTCTCGTCCACCGCGTCCGCGTCGTGCACCGGGAAGACGCCGACCACGGCCCCGGAAGCCGGGTTGGTCGACTCGAAGGTCTCGGTCGTCTCGTGCCGGTCGACCGTGCCCGCGGAGGCGTCGGTCACCGTGTCCATCTGCTCGGCCAAGGACATGGGAACGGAGGTTACCCGCGAGTCACCTGGTCGGCCCGGGACGGGCCGAGGTCAGTCCTGCGCGGCGACGACCGCCCACACGGTCTTGGCGCCGGGCTGCCGGAACCAGCCGTGCCGCGCCGCGAGGTCGGCGACCAGGTAGAGGCCGAAGCCGCCGAGGCCCGGGTCCCGGCCCTCCGCCGGGGCGGGGGGCACCTCGGTGGAGGAGTCGCTGACCGAGATCAGCCACTCGTCCTCGCCCCGGCTCAGCGCCGCGGCGACCGGCGCGCCGCCATGGCGCAGCGCGTTGGAGGCGAGCTCGTCGCTGATCAGCACCAGCCGCTCGGCCCAGTGCTCGCGCTGGGGGTGCTCGACCGCGGCACTCCCCGTCAGCTCGACGCGGAGTCGCGCCCGCAGCGTGGCGAGCTCGGCGAGCGAGTACAGCTCCTGGCACCAGAGCTCGCGGAAGCCGGACGGAAGGCGAGCCGGCTGCCAGAGGGCCACCCTCACCGCCTTCGTCGCCGGGCCCGCGGGTTCGAGCCGTGCCCGGAACCGCTCCTGCCGCTCCGTGCCGTCCGTCGGGTGCCCGCGACGACGCCTTCCGAACCATGACGATGAATGGTTACCCCGACCGGGGGAGGGCGCCCGCGCACTGCCTCTAGGGTCCCATCCCGTGGCAGCCGACACGTTCGGGACGGCGGACCTGCGCCGTGCCGTGCTCGCGGCGTGGGCCGACTCCCCGGCGCGGTTCCGGGAGGACGCCAACGCCGAGGAGGACCTGGTCCGCGGCGGCTACCGCGACCGGCTGCTCGTCGAGCTGGCGCAGAACGCCGCCGATGCCGCCGTCCGCGCCGGAGCGCCCGGCCGGCTCCGGCTGGAGCTGACCGGCGACACGCTGCGCGCGGCCAACACCGGCACCCCGCTCGACGCCGACGGGGTACGGGGACTGGCGACCCTGCGCGCGTCGGCGAAGCGCGACGACGTCGCGAGCGTCGGCCGGTTCGGCGTCGGCTTCGCGGCCGTGCTGGCGGTCAGCGACGAGCCCGCCGTCCTCTCGACGACCGGCGGCGTGCGGTTCAGCGCGGCCGCCACCCGCGCGGAGGTGGCCGCGCTGCCGGGGCCGGCGGCGGAGCTGGCGCGACGGGAGGGTGCCGTCCCGGTTCTGCGCCTGCCCTGGCCGGCGGCCGGAGCGCCACCCGAGGGCTTCGCGACCGAGGTGGTGCTGCCACTGCGGTCCGGCGCCCGGGCCGCGGTCGCGGCGGCGCTGGAGGCGGTGTCCGGCGATCTGCTGCTCGCGCTGCCCGGGCTGGCGTCGGTGGAGGTGGTCGTCGACGGAACACCGCGCACCGTCGACGTCGAGCGGTCCGAGGGCCGCGTCCGGATCCGCGACGGGGCGGGGACGACGGTCTGGCGGGTCGCGGAGCGATCCGGGGAGCTGGCCGAGGAACTGCTCGCCGACCGCCCGGTGGAGGAGCGCGCGCGGCGCACCTGGACCGTCACCTGGGCGGTACCGCTCGACGAGGACGGGGGACCGTGCCCGCTGACCGGTCGGCAGGTGGTGCATGCGCCGACGCCGAGCGACGAGCCGCTCTCGCTGCCGCTGCGGCTGATCGCGCCGTTCCCGCTGGCGCTCGACCGGCGGCACGTCCTACCCGGCCCGGTGACCGATGCGCTGGTCGCCGGCGCGACCGCGGCGCTGCCCGACCTGCTGGGCGGGCTGCCGCCCGTGCCGGCCCTGCTGGCGCTGGTGCCCCGGGTCGGGCTGGCCGGGGCCCCGCTCGACGCCGCCGTCTGCGCGGCATCGCTCGACCGGCTGCGGCACGCCGCCTGGCTGCCCGCGGCCGGGGAACGCCGCCGGCAGGCACCCGGCCGCGCGTGCGCACTGGACGAGGCCACCGAGCAGCGGATCGCTGCCCTGACCGGCGTGCTGCCCGGGCTCCTGCCCACGGAGTGGTCGCGCCGCGCCGACGCACCGGCGCTCGCTGCCCTCGGGGTCCGGCGGGTGAGCACCGCCGAGGCGGTCGAGGCGGTCCGGGGCATCGACCGCCCGCCGTCGTGGTGGGCACGCCTGTACGCCGCCCTGGACGGCGCCGACCGGGAGGAGCTCGCCGCGCTGCCCGTGCCGCTGGCCGACGGGCGCACCGCGCACGGGCCGGCGGGGGTGCTGCTGCCCGCCGACGGACTGCCGGTCGCCCGGCTCGCGCCGCTCGGCCTCCGGCTGGCCGAGCCCGAGGCGGTGGCCCTCCCGGCCGCCCGGCGGCTGCTGGAGCGGCTCGGTGCGCGTCCGGCCACGGCCGCCGCGGTGCTCGCCGACCCCTCGGTGCGGTCCGCCGTCGAGACGTCGATGGACGCCGTGGAGGACGTCACCGGGGAGGGGCCCGACCCGGCCGAGCTGGCCGAGGCGGTGCTCGCCCTCGTCGCCGCGGCCCGCCCGCAACCCGGGGAGCTGCCGTGGCTGGCCGAGCTGGCGCTGCCCGACGACGACGGAGCGTGGGCGCCGGCGGGCGAGCTGGTGCTGCCCGATTCGCCGCTGGCCGCCGTCCTGGAGCCGGGCGCACTGGGGGTGCTCGCCGAACGGACCGCCGCCACCGCCGACCCGGACGCGCTCCGGGCCGTCGGCGTCCTCGACACCTTCCCCCTGGTCCGGGCCGAGGACCCCGACGACCTGGACGTCGACGCCGCGGCGGAGTGGGTCGACGCCGTCCTCGACCGGCTGCCCGTCGACGCCCCGCCACCGCGGTGGCCGGCGGTCACCGCCGTGCGTGACCTCGAGCTCGTGGCCGACTGGCCGCGCGCGCTGCCGCTGCTGGCCCGGCTGCCGGCCCGGGCGCGGGACGACGTGGTTCTCGCCGGAACCAGGGCGCCCAGTTATCTGCGCTGGTGGCTCCGGACCCGGCCGGTGCTCGGCGGGCAGCGGCCCGGCCGGCTCCGCCACCCCGACGGCGCGGAGTTGCAGGGACTGTACGAATCCGCGGTCGCGTCGCCGGAGGTGCTCGCCCTGCTCGCTCCGCCGCGCACGGTCGACGACCTGCTGGTCGACGTCGACGACGCCCTCGACCTGCTCGACCGTCTCGGTGACCCGGCCCGCACGGTGCGTCCAGAGGTGCTCAGGACGGTCTACGCCCGTCTGGCCTGCGCGCTCGAAGGCGTCGACGCCGATCCGCCGGAGCGGGTCCGCGTCGCGCCCGACCGGGTGGCCGAGGACGCCGTGGTGCTCGACCTGCCGTGGTTGCAGCCGCTGGTCGACGTGCCGCTGGTGCCCGGTGGCGGCGCTCCCGGCGCGGTCGCCGACCTGCTCGACCGCCCGCTGGCCGGTGAGGTCGTGCGCGCCGCCGTGGCGGGGAGCGGCCGGCGCACGCCCTGGGCCGACCTGCCGGGGGCCGACCTCGCCGCGGCCCGTCTCGGCCGGGACGGCCTCGGCGGTGAGGTCGAGGTGCACGAGGCGCTGGCCGTCGGTGGCCGGTCGGTCTCCTGGTGGCGCGACGGCGAGGTCGACCACGTCGACGGCTCGCCGGAGGCGCTCGGCCGGGCCCTCGCGTGGCGGGCCGGCGCCTGGTCGCGCCGGCAGGCGCTGGCGGAGGCGTTCGCCTTCCCCGACCGCGCCGACCGGCTGGCCGCCGAGGACGCGGTCGAGCAGTAGCGCGCGGCGCCACTGGCCCCACCGCGGGATGGCGGCGGCTCCGGCCGCGTGACCGCGAGCGGACGGGCGCCCGCCGGACCGGGAGACCGCAGGAACGGGCGCCGGCGCTGTCGAGGGAATTACCCGTCGGGGGCCCGCTGCGCCTGCCGTGCCTGGTGGGCCTCCCAGCGGGCGCGGTCGCGGGCGCGGGCGGCGGCGCCGCGTTCCCACTTCTCCTTGCGCCGGCGCGCGCGGGCGGCCTCGCGCTCCTCGTAGGTCGCGTGCTGGTCCCAGTTGCGAGCGGCGAAGGCCATCGCCAGCCCGGTCGTGCCCACGATCACGACGAACGAGGCCAGCACCCAGTCGAGCCAGGTGAACGCGGCGACCCCGGCGGCCGCCCAGACCAGCGTCGCGGTCCAGAGCAGCGTCGGCCGGTCCCGCCCGGCCTGCTGCTCGTCCGTCATGCCGCCCAGTATCCGCTCCCCGGTGGGCCCCGTCCGGTTCCGGTCCGCGATCGATCGTGTGACATCTGTGACGATCGGGGGTGTCGGGGCCTTGCGGATGACGCCGGTGATCCCTACCGTCAGGGGCGCGGTTCAACAGACAGCCGTCTCCAGTGGTCGTCCTGTCGGAACCGCCTCGGCCGCGTCTTCACTGGTCCGGTACCTGCTGAAAGGTGCTCCGTGACCGCAATGCCGCTCGATCCACCTGTCGACGAACTCGTCACCATCGACGTCGCCCAGTCCGATTCCGCCGTGTGCGTCACCGCCGTCGGCGAGATCGACTCCACCTCCGCGCCCGTGCTCCGTCAGAAGCTCGACGCCGTGCTGGAGAGCGGCCTGCCCGAGCTGACCGTCGACCTGGGCGGGGTCACCTTCCTGGACTCGGCGGGCCTCTGCGTGCTGGCCGCCACCCACCGCCGCGCCGTCCGTCAGGGCATGCGGATGCGGGTCCTCGCCTCGTCGCGGGCGGTCATCCGTCCGCTGCAGATCACCGGTCTGTGGGAGCTGCTCGAGGCCGAGCAGGTCGAGGAGGGGTCCTCGGCGGCGCGGGGCACGGCGCCGCCTGACGCCCCGTTCCCGGCCACTCGTCCCGCTCCCCCGCCGAGGGACGGCAGGGTCCTCGCACGTCTCGTGACGGCCAGGAGCACACTCGGTGCCCAGCGGAGACGTTCGAGGAGGAGCACGTGCGAGAAGCGGTCATCTGCGAGCCCCTGCGGACCCCGGTCGGGGGTTTCGGCGGATCGCTGCGGGACGTGCCGGCCCAGGAGCTGGCCGCCACGGTCATCCGGGCGCTGCTCGAGCGGACCGGCCTCCCCCGAATCGGTGGACGACGTCCTGCTGGGCCACTCCTACCCCACGATGGACGCCCCGGCGCTCGGCCGCGTCGCCGCCCTCGACGCCGGACTGCCCGTGACCGCATCGGGCCTGCAGATCGACCGGCGCTGCGGCTCCGGACTGCAGGCCGTGCTGTACGCGGCCATGCAGGTGCAGTCCGGCGCGATGGACGTCGTCCTCGCGGGTGGCGCGGAGTCGATGAGCAACGCGCCGTTCTACTCGTCGGCCATGCGCTGGGGCGTCAAGGCGGGCCCCGGCGTCCTGCTGCAGGACGGCCTCTCCCGGGGCCGCGTCACGGCCGGCGGGCAGTTCCACCCGGTTCCCGGCGGCATGCTCGAGACGGCGGAGAACCTGCGCCGCGAGTACAAGATCTCCCGCGAGGAGCAGGACGAGTACGCCGTCCGCAGCCACCAGCGCGCGGCTGCCGCGACCGAGTCGGGCACGTTCGCCGAGGAGATCGTGCCGGTCACCGTGACCAGCCGGAAGGCCGAGACGGTCGTCGACCGCGACGAGCACATCCGCCCGGACTCGACCGTCGAGACCCTCGCCAGACTACGGCCGGTCATGGGGCGGGACGACCCCGAGGCCACCGTCACCGCCGGGAACGCCAGCGGTCAGAACGACGGCGCGGCGGTCGCGATCGTCACCCACCCGGACAAGGCCGCCGAGCTCGGACTGCGCCCGCTGGCCCGGCTGGTGTCCTGGGGGCTGGCGGGCGTTCCGCCGAAGACGATGGGCATCGGCCCGGTGCCGGCCACCGCCAAGGCCCTCGGACTGGCCGGGATCACGCTGGCCGACGTCGACCTGATCGAGCTCAACGAGGCCTTCGCCGCCCAGGTGCTGGCGGTGACCCAGGAGTGGGGCTTCACGCCGGCCGACTTCGAGCGCACCAACGTCAACGGCTCGGGCATCTCGCTGGGCCACCCGGTCGGTGCCACCGGGGGCCGCATCCTGGCCACCCTGCTGCGGGAGATGGACCGACGCGAGGTCCGCTACGGCCTCGAGACCATGTGCATCGGCGGCGGACAGGGGCTGGCCGCGCTGTTCGAGCGCGTGTCGTGAGGTCGCGGGTCGCGATCGTCACCGGTGCCGCTCGCGGCATCGGCGCGGCCACCGCCCAGCGGCTGGCGGCCGACGGCTTCGCCGTCGCGGTGCTCGACCTGACCGAGGACGACGTCCGCGACACGGTGGCCGCGATCGAGTCCGCCGGTGGGCGGGCCCTCGCCGTGGGAGCCGACGTGGGCGACAGCGAGCAGGTGCAGCTCGCCGTCGACCGGATCGCCGCCGAGCTCGGGCCGCCCGTGGTGCTGGTGAACAACGCCGGCGTGACGCGCGACAACCTGCTGTTCAAGATGACCGACGCCGACTGGGACCTGGTCATGCACGTGCACCTGCGGGGCTCGTTCCTGATGTCCCGCGCGGCGCAGCAGCACATGACCGAGGCCGGCTGGGGCCGGATCGTGAACCTGTCGAGCACCTCCGCGCTGGGCAACCGCGGCCAGGCCAACTACGCCGCCGCCAAGGCGGGGCTGCAGGGGTTCACGAAGACGCTGGCCATGGAGCTCGGCAGGTTCGGCGTCACGGTCAACGCCGTCGCTCCCGGCTTCGTCGTCACCGACATGACCAGGGCCACCGCCCAGCGCCTGGGCCAGGAGTGGGAGCCCTACGTCGCCGCCCGCGCGGCCGCGATCCCGGTCGCCCGGGCCGGGCAGCCGGAGGACATCGCGCACACCGTGTCGTTCCTCGTCAGCGAGGGCGCCGGGTTCGTCTCCGGTCAGGTGCTCTACGTGGCCGGCGGGCCCCGGACCTAGGTGCGCTCGGGATAGCGGGCCCGCACGAAGCAGAACGCCCCGAACGCGGCGATGCCCACGGCGACGAGGGTGAGCAGGATCTGGCCGAAGGGCAGGTCGAGGATCGTGCGCAACGCGCCGTCCAGCCCGCGGGCCTTCGACGGGTCGAACGTGACCGCCGCCCAGATGAGCAGCGCCCCCACGCCGGCCAGGGCGATGCCCTTGCCGGGGAAGCCGACCTGGCCGAGCCGGGTGACCAGACGGACGGCGCCCCGGGAGCAGTCGGTGGTGTCGATCTCCTTCAGGAAGTGCTTGTTGAAGCCCTTGCGCACGTGCCAGGCGCCCACGCCGATCAGGACGAGGCCGGCCGCACCGACCAGCCACTGACCGGCGGGCCAGCTGAAGACGCCGGCGGTGGTCTGCTGCTGGGAGCCCGAGCTCGAGGTCGCGCTGCCGGTCGCGTAGCGGATCGCCAGCACGGCCAGCGCGACGTAGATGACCGCCTTGACCAAAGCCCTGCCGGACCGCCGGAGCGCCGTGGTGCGCGTCTTGCCGGACGCCGACCAGCCGTGCCGCCAGCGGAGCACCTCGGCGGCCTGCCACACGGCGAGCGCGATGAGACCCACGGCGAGGATCCACAGCAGCGGCTTCCCGAACGAGGACTCGGCCAGGGTGGCCATGGCGCCCGACTGGTCGGCCGACTCGCCCCCGCCGCCCCAGGCCAGCTGCAGGGCCAGCCATGCGACGAGGACGTGGACCAGCCCGTAGGCGATCAGGCCCACCCGGGCGAGGTGCTCGAGCCCATCGCTGTCGGCAGCCTCCCGGGCCGCAGCCAGTGGAGAACCGGTCGATCGTCCTGCCCGCACCACCCGCCGCTCCTCCGTGCACCGTCCCCGCGGATCGCTCCGCCGTGGAGGACCACTGTTCAGCGTGGCACGGGACGCAGCGCGGTGCCTGCCGGACGCGCGCTCAGGGTGAGGGACACTGGAGCCGTGGCGAACGCAGTGACCGGCATCCTGGCCAGCAGCACCCCCGACCTGGCGGCTCCGGACGTGGCCCGCCGGGCGTGGCCGCAGTGGCTCGCTCTGGGTGGCGGGATGATCGCGGTCGCCGTCGCCGCGCTCGTGTGGCAGGCGGCGGGCGCCCGGCTGCTGCTCGGTGCGGTCGGGCTCTTCCTGGCGGTTCGGGGCGCGCTGCTGCTGCGCGGCGCACGGTCCGGGGCCATGAGCGCCGCCGTGGCCGACCGCGCCCGTGGCCTGGGTGCCGCATCGGTGGCCGCGGGCGCCGCCGCGCTGGTGGTCGCCGCCGTGTCGGGCGCCGCGGCGGCGGGGGTGCTGGTGATCGCCGTACCCGTGGTGCTGCTGGCCGGCGCGGCGTCGTTGCTGGCCCGCCGGGGCCCCGGTCGCAAGGTGCTCGGCGTCGCCACACTGGTCTGGGGGGTCCTGGTCACCGGCCTGCTCGCCCTCGCGGGAGCCACCCAGGGGTGGGAGCGCGCCGCGGAGGCCGCCACGGTCGTGACCGCGCTGGTGCTCGCCGTCCTCGCGGTGCCGCTCATCGTCTCCGCCCTGGGTCTGCGTCAGGTGGCGGCCCGGCCGGCACCGCCGCCGTCCCGTCCGGCGGCCTGCGCCGGCTGCGCTTGCGGCGCCGGCGGCTGCGGGGCCTGACCCGGGCGCATCCGGACGGTTCCGGGCCGCCGGCTGGGTACAGCACGGGCCGTGAGCGGTCACGTCTTCGTCGTCGGCGCGGACCTGACACGGCTGTCCTGCGACGACGTCCTGGTGCCGACCGACCGCTCGCTGCGGGTGTCGTCGGGCTGGTGCCCGCTGCTGCCGCCGCAGCTGATCGGCGGGCACGACGACGACAGCGCCTGCCTCGACCTCGAGTGGTCCGGGAACGGGCGCGTGCTGCGCGTGCCGGGGGACGGCGACCGTTGCGTGTGGCTGGTCGACACGGTCGACGCCTCCGACCGGGAGGGCGACGGCAGTCTCGACCGGCTGATCGACGGCGCGCGCGAGGCGCTGGCCGCCGTGGCACGGCGCGACGTGCCGGTGCCGGCGCACGGCCGGGCCAGGCGGCTGGTCGGGCTCCCGGCGCTCGGCACCGGCTGGGGCGGTGCGGCCGGTGAGCGCGGGGCGCTCCTGCAGCGGCTGCTCCCGGTGCTGCGCGCGGCGGCGGAGGAACACGGTTTCGACGTCGCCCTGGTGCTGCGCGGCCCGAGCGATCTCGCCGCCGCCCAGCGGGTGCGGCGTGGCGAGGACGGCGGCTGGGACCTGCCCGACCACCTGCGGGAGGTGGCCCGGCAGCTCGGGGAGCGGGCCCGGCGCGGACAGCTCGCGGTGTTCATCGGCGCGGGCGTGAGCGCCGCCGCCGGGCTGCCCACGTGGGAGCAGCTGCTGGGGGAGCTGGCCGAGCGGACCGGTCTGGCCGACGACCTGCGGGCCGGTCTCGAGCGGTTGCCGGCGCAGGACGCGGCGGCACTGCTGGCGCGGGAACTCGGCCGCGAACAGCTGGAGGGCTACGTCAAGGAGCGGTTCGGGCCGGGCCCGTACGCGCTGGCCCACGCACTGATCGCCGACCTGCCGGTGCAGGAGTTCGTGACCACGAACTACGACCCCCTGGTCGAGCTGGCGGCCGCCGACATCGGGCGCGACGTGCGGGTGCTGCCCTTCGAGGAGGCCGCGCCGGGCCATCCCTGGCTGCTCAAGCTGCACGGGGACGCCGCCCATCCGGAGAGCGTCGTGCTGACCCGCGAGGAGTACCTGCAGTTCGGGGACAGCCGGGCCGCGCTGGCCGGCGTCCTGCACTCGCTGCTGCTCACCCGGCACGTGCTCTTCGTCGGCACCTCGATGCTGGACGACGACCTCGTCCGCATCGCCCACCAGGTCCGCAGCGCCCTCCAGCTGCAGGGGACGCCGTCCGAGCGGCGCAACGGCACGGTGCTGGCCCTGCGCCACGACCCGGCGCGGGCGCGGCTGTGGGAGCGGGACGTCGAGACGATCGCGATGAGCGCCGGCGACACGTCACCGGCCGAGGCGGCGCGGCGGCTCGAGGTGCTGCTCGACCTGATCGGCTGTCTGTCCACCCCGCCGACCGGGTACCTGCTCGACCCGGCCTACCGGGGCATGCTCGACGACGAGGAGCGCCGGCTGTCCGACGCGCTGTCGGCGGTCGCGACGACGCTGCCGGACGACGTCCGCTCGTCCGCGGCGGCCGAGGTCGGTGCGCTGCTCCGGCGGCTGGGTCACCGCGGCGGGGCGGGGGGCGGCGAGGAGCCTCCGCCCGACGGCGCGACCGCCGACCGCGACGACCGCGTGCAGGAGCAGCGCCCGGGCTGAGCGGCGATTGCCCGCCGGTCGTCCGGGGCACCGACAGCTCATGGTGCGACTGGAGAACGGCCTGCTCCTGCTCGCCAAGGGCTACGGCTGGTTGCCCGACAAGCGCCGGGCACTGGGCCGGCGGACCGTGCCGACCCGGCTGGGCGGGATGCCGGCGTTCGGCATCGAGGGCCCGGACGCCGCGCGGTTCCTCTACGACGAGGATCACGTGCTGCGGTCGCACGCCATCCCCGAGCCGGTGCAGGGCACGCTGTTCGGCAAGGGCGCCGTGCACACCCTCGACGGCGAGGAGCACCGGGTCCGCAAGGCCATGTTCGTCGCGCTGCTCATGCGCGAGGAGGGCATCGCCTCGCTGGTGCAGCGGGTGACCGAGGCCTGGGACGACGCCGCCGCCGAATGGGCCCGCCGCCCCTTCGTCGTGCTGTTCGGCGAGTCCGCGCAGGTGATCGCCGGCGCGGTGACCCGCTGGACCGGCGTCCCCGTGCGCGACGACGAGGTGCCGTCCCTGGCCCGCGACCTGCAGGCGATGGTCGACGGCTTCGCCACCGGCGGGCCCCGGCACTTCCGCGCGCGGCGGGCTCGCGGCCGTCGCGAGGCGTGGCTGGCGCAGCTCGTCCGCGACGTGCGGAGCGGGACGAGGACGGTGCCTGAGGACTCCGCGGTGGCCGTGGTCGCCGATCACCGGGACGCCGATGGCGCGCAGCTGGACTCCCGCGTGGCGGCCGTCGAGCTGCTCAACATCATCCGGCCCACGACCGCGATCAGCTGGTTCGTCGCCTTCTCGGCGCACGCCCTCATCCGCTGGCCGGAGGTGCGCAAGCGGCTGGCCGACGGCGACCCGGCCTTCGCCGAGGCCTTCGCCCACGAGGTGCGCCGGTTCTACCCGTTCGCTCCGTTCATCGGCGGCCGGGCGGCACAGCAGCTCGAGTGGGACGGCGAGCCGATCCCGGAGAACGCGATGGTGCTGCTGGACCTGTACGGGCAGAACCACGACGCCGACCTGTGGGGCGACCCGTACGCGTTCCGGCCGGAGCGCTTCCTCGGCCGACAGATCGGGGAGTTCGAGCTGGTGCCGCAGGGCGCCGGCGAGCCGCGCACCAACCACCGCTGCCCGGGAGAGCAGATCACCGTGGCGGTGCTGTCGGCGCTGGCCGTCCGGCTGGCCCGGCTGGAGTTCGACGTGCCCGAGCAGGACCTGTCGATCTCGCTGCGCCGGATCCCCGCGAAGCCGGCCAGCGGCGTCGTGCTCAGGGTGCGGGGCTAATTCTGCGATCGACAAGGGGTGCCCATGAAGGCGGCCTATGGGACACCCGCGCCTGCGACAACGGCCGAAGGAGGCTTGGTAAGGCGCTGCACTCGTACGGCGAAGTCACCGTGCCGGTTGGATCGCCGAGATGGGCATGCCCTCCCCGTTCGCGTCGCCCGGGGACGAGGCAAGCTTCCCGCCTGGGATGCTGCCGAGCGCACGGCCCCGGGTGTCCACGGGCGGCTGCGCCAAGATGGGCGGGTGGCCAGCAAGTCAGTCCCTGAGGCGATCCGCGCGACTGTGGGAGCCCTGCCCTCTAGCAAGAAGCAACTCAAGAAGCTTGGTCAACGTCTCGTCGATGGGACAGCGACTGCCGAAGATCAGGAATCATATAACCAAACGATCGCATTCTACGACGATCTACAAGCAGCCACCGTGAATGCCCTAGTTCACATTCCCTGGGAAAAGGTCGCAAAGGCTCCTGGGGAAGTCATTGTCGCCGGTCGCGCGAAGACTTTGGACACGCTCTTGCAGAAGTTGGAGCGCACGCCGGAGATCGGCTTTGCCAACGTGCGCGATGTGGCTGGCGTCCGCGTCGTGGGTGACTTCACCCTGGCTGAGCAGGACGTCGTGGTGGGAGTGATCAAGCGAGTGTTCCAGTGCCCCGACGCCCAAATTATTGATCGCCGGGCGCAGCCCGAGGCTGGATACAGAGCAGTGCATGTAGTCCTCCCGCTGTGCGGAGTCCACGTCGAGGTCCAAGTCCGCACTCGCCTGCAGCACCACTGGGCCGAGCTGTTCGAACGGCTGGCAGACCAGTGGGGACGTCAGATCCGCTATGGAGGCGCCCCCGACCCGGGGGACTCCAGCGAGCTCGCCGAGACCCGCAAGGAGTTTGTCCACGACCTGCAGCAGGCGAGTGTCGAGGTGATCGCGCCAATGGAAGAGACGCGGTCCAGCATCGATCTGCTGCGCCGCGCGGTGACGGGAGACGTCCAAAGCGACGACCCAATGCTCGAACGGATCGCGAGGACGGCACCAGACATGACGATCACTTCAGAGGAGCTGCCAGACCTTCCGCCGGAGTTGGCCCACACGGGCAACCTCACCGCGGTACTGGACTGGGAGATGGCGAAGGCGCAAAGCCTCGCCAACCAATTGGGGGAATCTCTGCTGCAGTTCAGTGCGCTGCTTGCCGAAGACGAGGAGACGCAGGGTCCTCAGGCCTACGATGAGGGGGTGACGCAGCCGTGAGCAGTTTCCTGCTGGTCTACAACCGTCGAACCGGGCAACTGGAGCATGAGGAGTTCGCGGGGGAGCGAGGCCGTCGGCGTGCCCTCCGCCGACGCTTAGAACTTGAGCGAGACCGACCGAGCAAGGACATTGAGGTTGTCGTGCTGTCGGCCAACTCCATCGATCAGATCAAGCAAACGCACGGACGGTACTTCCGGACAGCCAGTGGTCTTCTACGTGACACGGCCCAGCTGGACCAGGTGTAGCTCCTGGGGTCGGTAGCCCTCCAGCTCAGGCCGCTGTAGCCACGCGCTTCCGCGGAAGCGTCTGCCGGCATGTGCCGGGCGCCTTCTCAGCGAGCACATGTGAGGCGGTCTACTTCTGCCATGTCGACATACGACCGTGACATCGCCCGCCTCGAAGCCATGGCCGAGGACATTCGAGCGATCAGGGCCCGCACGTGCGAGCCCAAGAACCAAAGCAACCCTCGCTATCACGCGTTGTCCATGGCGGTGTCGGGCCTGTTAAAGGCTGTCGACGACATGCGTAAGGAGTCCTAGGAGTGTCGCGTGAGACGCGGTCTCCGACGCTCGGCCGCAGTGTCCCTGAGTGGGCCGCTCAGGGACACCAGCGTCGGGCCGGCTCTGAGGGCGGCTTCCGGGACCGCACCTGCTCCCCGAACATTGGGCGCTGAGGACCAGTTTTCAGGCCGGAAACGGGTACTTGGCGCCCACTGTTCGGCAGCCGGAGCAATCCGAGGGACGCTGCGACTCGGAGTCCCTCAGTGGGTGGACAGGGACACCTCGCCCGCGCGGCTCGGGGCACCCCACGTAGAGGAGAGTCCCCGTGGGCACGGTGGCGGAGAAGTCCGACGCGGTCAGCGACGGGAGCCGGGAGGCGCGTCCCCGCTGACCGCCCAGCGCCCCGAGGGCAGGTCCATGGCCCAGATCGCCTGGCACAGCGTCGGGTATCCGAGAACCATCGCCATGGGCTCGGGGAGATCGGCCACGGCGACCACATGACCCGCGAAGGGGACCTCTGCGATCCGGTAGTCGCCCATGCGGCACACGTCCGTGGCCACCGTCGTCCCGGACGAGTCGGTCCCACGGGCGCTGCCCGGCGCGGTGAACAGCTGCTGATGCGAGGCCACCAGTCCCCGGTCGACCACCGTGACATCGGCACCGGTGTCCCACAGCGCCCGGACCACCCGTCCTCCGGGCAGGGTCACCGGCAGGTAGCAGTGCCCCCGCGGACCACGCTCGAGCGGCAGGTCGGGTGCCAGGTCTTCGGGCGCCGTCGCGTGCAGGCTCGCCGCCGGACCGTCGAGCAGGAGCCCGTGCGCACCGAGTACGTCCAGGCCCAGGAGCGAACGGGAACGCGCGCCGCCGGTGCGGAGCCGGGCAACCGTGCGCGGTCCGGCGGTGAGGCCCGGCACGGTGAGGTCCGGCAGGGCCACTCGCTCGACCGGGGCGCGGCCGAACAGACCCTCCGCCGTGTCCTGACCGACCAGGTTGGCCGGGACCAGACCGTCGGGGTCCGCGAGCTGCGTCGAGGGACTCCCGGTGTCCAGCACGAACGAGTGCGGCGCTCCGGCCACCGTCCCGTCGACGCAGAGCAGGGCGCACTCGTCGAACTCCGCATCGGGCTCGACCCGGAGCGGGACCGGCAGCACGTCAGCCGCCGGGGGCGGGGCCGAGGCCGGCGTCGCGGGCCAGCGCCACGGCCTCGGCGCGGCTGGCGGCGTGCAGCTTGGTGAGCACGTCGGAAACGCGGTTGCGCACGGTCTTCTCGCTCAGGAACAGCCGGGTCGCGATCGCCGCGTTCGGCAGCCCGTGCGCGACCAGGTCGAGCACCTCCCGCTCGCGGTCGGTCAGCTCCGGGAAGGGGATTGCGGTCGACCGACCGCGCGACGACGCGAAGAACGCCAGCACCCGGTCGGCGATCCGCGGCCCGAACACCGCCTCGGACCGCGCCGCGGCACGCACGGCGCGGGCGATGTCGGCGCCCTCGCTCTCCTTGAGCAGGTAGCCGCGGGCACCGGCCCGCAGGGCGGCGAACACCGAGTCGTCGTCGTCGCTCATCGTCAGCACGACCACCGCCGTCTCCGGCTGGGTGGCCGCGATCGTCGCCGTCGCCGGCACCCCGCCACCGCCGGGCATCCGCAGATCCATGAGGACGACGTCCGGGCGCAGCTCGCGGGCGACGGCGACCGCCGCCTCGCCGTCCGCGGCCGTGCCCACCACGTCGATGTCCTCGGCGTCGTCCAGCGCGTCGGCGACCCCGTCGCGGTAGACGGGATGGTCGTCGACGACCACCACCCGGATCGGTGCGCTCACCGGGCCGCCAGCGGGAGGAGGGCCCGGACCGTCGTGCCCTCACCGGGTGCGGTGCGCACGTCCAGGCTGCCGCCGAGCTCGGCGGCCCGCTCGCGCATCGACGTCGTCCCCACCCCCGGGACGGCGTCGGCCGGCACGCCGCGGCCGTCGTCGCTGATCTCCACGAGCAGATCGTCGCCGGACACCCGCAGCCCGACCGTGCAGGTGGCGGCCTCGGCGTGGCGCACGGCGTTGGCCACGGCCTCGGTGGCGATGCGGTACGCGGCCACCTCCACGGCGGCGCGCAGCGGGGGCAGCGCCTCCGCCTCGACGGTGACGCGGGCCTCGTCCGCCGTCCCGACCGGGCCACCGGCGCCGACCGGCAGCCGGTAGGCGGCGACGTGCTCGCGCAGCGCCGCGACCAGGCCGAGCTCGTCCAGCGCCGGAGGCCGGAGGTCGTCGACCGCCCGGCGCACCGCGGCCACGGTGCGGCGCATCTGGTCGCGCAGCCGGCCGGCCACCGCCGCCATCTCCGGGTCGCCGGACAGCTTCCCCGCCAGCCGCTCCAGCTGCAGCGCCATGCCGGCGAGCTCGGGCCCCACGCCGTCGTGCAGGTCGTGCCGCAGCCGGCGACGCTCCTCCTCCCGCCCGGCGACGATCCGCTCGCGGCTGGCCTGCAGGTCGGCGACCAGCCCGGCGGCCCAGACGAACGCCGCGGCGCGGCGGGCGGCGAGGTCGAGGGCGTCCCGCTCCGACCGGCGCCACCGCTCGCCGGGGAACCGGTGCGTCACCCGCAGGACGCCGACCTCGCGGCCCAGCGAGGTCAGCGGCAGGTCGTCCGCGCCGCCCTCCACGCGCGCCTCGCCGGTCGAGCTCACGGCCGGTAGCCGGGGGTCGGCGGGCAGCACCTCGACGCGCGGCAGCCGAAGCGCCCGGGCCAGCTCGTCGGCCAGCGCCTGCATCGCCTCGGCGGGGGCGCTCACCGAGTCCAGCGACGTACCGAGGCGGGTGGCGACGGCCATCGGGTCGCGGCGCTCCCCGTAGAGCAGCCGG
The DNA here is from genome assembly GCF_023016265.1 of Blastococcus sp. PRF04-17. Lineage (GTDB taxonomy): Bacteria > Actinomycetota > Actinomycetes > Mycobacteriales > Geodermatophilaceae > Blastococcus_B. The sequence continues at coordinate 4,515,070 of NZ_CP095412.1, forward strand.
TCGACCGCCCGCTGCGCCCGCTCCCACCCCGCCGCCGCGGCCAGGGCGGCCAGGGCGGCCACGACGACGGCGATCCGCCGCTCGCCGGCGCTCAGCTCACCGACGACCGCGACCACCACGGCGTAGGCCACCAGCAGGAGGACCGACAGGAGGCTGAACACCAGCGCGCGGCCGACGACCAGACCGACGTCGAACAGGCCGTGCCGCAGCACGGCCACCGCCACGGCCACCGGGACCGCGGCAAAACCGACGGCGAACAGGAGGCTGGAGACCACCGGCAGGTCGATGACGATCGAGGCGATGGAGCAGACGAACAGCACCGATTCGCCCAGCAGCAGCCACTGCAGCCGGGTGCGGACCACGCCTGCGGCGCGCCGCATCCGGACGAACTGGGCGGCGACGCCGACCGCACCGCCGACCAGGAAGCAGCCGATCGAACTGATCAGCAGCAGCGCGTTGATCCAGATCGGCCCGGCCAGCGGGTTTCCCCGGTCCGGCACGTAGTCGATCGGGCCGCCGCGGAACATCGCGGCGAGGATGCCGAGCACGACCAGCGCGCCGAGTGCCCGGGCCACTCCCGTCCACCGTGCGGAGGGGAGCCGGCCGTCCGGGAAGTACAGCGGCACCAACGCGACGATGACGTAGTACGGCACGAACCCCCACGCGGCCAGCCACAGGGCGAACGACTGGAGGCCGGTCGGGTCGGCGCCGGCGTCCAGGGTGAGGACGGCGTACTCGCCGGCGAGCAGGTAGGGGCCGGTGAGCGCGCTGACCATGAGCAGCCAGCCGACCCGGTTGCCCGGCTGGCGGGCGAGCACCAGGGCGGCGACCAGCGGGTAGAGCGTGCCCAGGGTCGCGTCACCGGCGTCGACCGGGCGACCCCGCTCGAGCAGGGCTCCCAGGGCCACCGCCGCCAGCGTGCAGCCGACGCCGAGCAGCGCGAGCGCCCCCGGCAGCCAGCGGGGGACGCCGGGGGCGGGGGAGCGGCGGTCCGTCGCACCCGGCACGGCGGACATCCTGCCCCGCGCGGTCCCTGCCCGGTATCCCAGTCGCTCTCAAGTCCTCTTCAAGAGGAGCCCGTGACAGTGCGGGTGGACGACCCGACGACACCGATGAGGACCAGATGACCAGCACGAACACGACGACCCAGCTGCTGCTCCCGGGGCAGGCCGCCGCGCCGGAGGGCCCGATCGACCTGACCCCGATGTGGCTGATGCACCACGCCTTCCGTCGCGATCTCGCCGCGTTCGCCGCCGCTGCCCAAACCACGCCGCTCGACGACCGCGCGACCTGGCAGGCGCTCTCCCAGCGGTGGCAGCGGTTCGCGAACGTCCTGCACCACCACCACAGCGGCGAGGACACCTACATCTGGCCCGTCCTGCTCGCCGCAGTCGACGAGGCCGGCGACCCGGCCGGACGGGAGACCCTCGAGGCGATGGAGGCCGAGCACGCGCAGATCGACCCGCTGCTCGAGCGGTGCGCCCGCGGCTTCGCGGCCCTCGGGCGTCGCGGCGACGCGGCGGCCCGCGCCGAACTCGCCGAGTGCGTGGCGACGACCCGTGAGCGGCTGGCCGCCCACCTCGGGCACGAGGAGCGCGACGCCATGGCCCTCGTGCAGCGTCTGCTGACCCCCGAGGCCTGGCACGCCCTGGACAAGCAGATCGGCTCGGGCTACCCGGTGCGCGAGGTTCCCTTCACCCTGGCCTGGGTGCTGCACGGGCTGCCGGCCGACGCGCTGCCGCGAGCGAAGGCCTTCCTCGGGACGCCGGCGTACACGCTCGCCACCGTCGTGTTCCGCCGCGGCTTCGAACGCGGGGAGCGGGCCGCCTTCCGGTACGCGTGAGGGCCCGTCGGGGGTCGGTCCGGAGGGATGCCGGGGCGGCCCGGAAGTTCGGGACGGCCGTCCCTGGGATCGGGGACGCGGGGCGCCGGAGGCTTCCGGCCGTACCCACCGACCCCCTCCGGAAGGACCCCCGACATGACCACCACCACCGACCCGGTGACTCCGGCGGCCGGCGCCGCGACGGCCGAGCTGAAGCCCGGCGCCCGGTTCCGCCGCGTCGGCGGCGCGCTCTCGCTGCTGGGCGCCGGCACGCTGACCTTCGTCAGCCTGCTGATGATCCCGTACGAGAACCAGACCCACGCCGAGTACCTGCAGACCGGGGTCGACCACACGACGAACATCCTGTGGGCGGCCGTGGTGCTCCACTTCGGCTACCTGCTGCTCGTGCCTGCCGCGTTCACCCTGGTGCGGCTGGCCCGCCGCACCGCGCCGAAGCTGTCGATGACGGCGATGGTGCTGGCCGGTCTGGGCTCCGGCCTCTCCGGGATCATCGTCGTGGACTTCTACGACGTCGCACTGGCCAACTCGCTGCCCGCAGACCAGGCCCTGGAGATCTGGAACCTGGCCGGGAGCTACGGGCAGGGCGCGATCATCGCCGCCTCGAGCGTCCTCGGCATGGCCCTCGGCATCAACCTCGCCGTCTTCGCCGCGTGGCGGGCGCGGGCCATCCCGGTCTACCCGCTGGTGCTCAACGTGGTCGGCTGGGCCGTCTTCACGCTGTTCTCCGGCGACGCCTGGCTGCCCTCGATCGGCACCGGCCTGGTGGCGATCGGCCTGGCCTGGGCCGGCGTCATCGTGCTCAGGACCCGCGACGAGGTGTGGGACCGCCTGTAGCCCGAGCGCCGCGAGGGCCCGGCAGCCGCGCGCTGCCGGGCTCTCGCGGTGTCTCAGGTCGGGCGGACCTCCAGGCCGGCCAGCTCGGGCGGCAGCTCGCCGGCGTGGACCACGCCGAGCCGCTGGGTGGCCCGGGTGAGGGCGACGTAGAGGTCGTTGTGCCCCCGCCACCCCTCCGCCACGATCGCCGCCGGGTCGACGACCAGCACCGAGTCGAACTCCAGCCCCTTGGCGCCCTCGGCCGACAGGACGACCGGTCCGGCGGTCAGGTCGTCGGACGTGGCCGGGAGGCGGGCGCTCACCGCTGCCGCCACCGCGGCGAGCCGGGTCCGGGGCGCCAGGACGGCGAGGGTGCCCTCCTCCCGGTCGAACGACGCAGCCGCCTCCGCCGCGGCGGCCGCGACCCGCTCCTCGGGCACCCGCAGCGCCCACGGCCGCACGCCCGTGGCGCGCACGGAGCGCCCCGTCGAGGTGCCCGCGCCACCCGCGGCGAGCACGTCGGCCGCCACCTCCATGATCTCGGCCGGGGTCCGGTAGTTGACCGTCAGCTCCTCCAGCCGCCAGTTCCAGCCCTGGCTCGGCCCCAGGTGCGGGGTGAGCATCGCCGCCCAGCTGCTGCCGCCGGCCGGTGAGCTCGTCTGCGCCACGTCGCCCACGAGCGTCATCGACCGGGTGGGGCAGCGGCGCAGCAGCAGCCGCCACGCCATGGCCGACAGCTCCTGCGCCTCGTCGACGATCACGTGCCCGTACGTCCAGGTGCGGTCGGTGCCGGCCCGTTGGGCCAGCGTCCGGGAGTCCGACTCCTCCTGGCGCTCCGCGAGGCCCTCGGCGTCGAGGAGGTCCCCGGCCGACAGCTCCTCGGCCTCCTCCTCGGTCTCGCTGTCGGTGGACCGGGAGCCGTGCAGCAGGTCGAGGGTCTCCTGGGCGTGCCGCCGGCGCCGCTGCCGCTCGCGCCGCGCCGCCGACCGCTGCGCCGAGTCGTCGACGCCGAGCAGTTCGTCGGCCTCGTCCAGCAGGGGGACGTCGGCGACGGTCCAGGGCGCGTCCGCCGGCCGCAGGAGCAGGGACCGGTCGGCGTCGCTCCAGCCGGACGTGGCCGCCGCGAGCTGGTCCGGCGACGCCAACAGGTCGCGCAGCAGCCGCTCGGCGGTCAGCCGGGGCCACAGCCGGTCGATCAGCCGGTGCACCGCGGGCTCGGCGGCCACCTCCCGCCGCAGCGCGAGGACGTCGGTGCGGTCGAGCAGGTTCGCCCCACCCAGCACGTTCTCGCCCAGCGTGTCGGCGTACTTGCCGGCGACCAGTTCGACGACGGCGCGGGCGGCGGCGGCCGGGCCTCGTTGTGCACCCGCGACGCCGCGCGGGCGCGGGAGCGGATCCGTGCCGCGTCGGCCCGGGTGAATCGGAGCCGGGTGCCGTCGACGTCGAGCTCCACCGGCCGGTCGAGGACCGCCTGCCGGTTGCGCACGGCGGCCGCGATCACCCCGGCCATGGCGGATCGGCCCTTGACCTCGGCGACCTCGGGGCGCTCGGCGGCCTCCGCGCGCAGGCCGGGCCGCAGCCCGCCCAGGTCGGCCAGCACCACGCCGGTCTCGCCGAGGGAGGGCAGCACGTCGGCGATGTACCGCAGGAAGGTGGCCGACGGCCCGACGACCAGCAGCCCGCTGCGGGCCAGCCGCTCCCGGTGGGTGTAGAGCAGGTACGCCGCCCGGTGCAGCGCCACCGCCGTCTTGCCGGTGCCGGGCCCGCCCTGGACGACGAGCACGCCGCGGGCGTCGGCGCGGATGATCCGGTCCTGCTCGGCCTGGATGGTGCGGACGATGTCGGTCATGCGCCCGGTCCGGCCGGCGTTCAGGGCCGCCAGCAGCACCGACTCGCCGGCCGGCCCCGGGCGCTGGGCGAGGTCCGGGTCGTCGAGGTCGAGGGTCTCGTCGGTGAGGGAGACCACCGTGCGCCCGCGCGTGCGGATGTGCCGACGGCGCCGGACACCGAGGTCGTGCAGCGGGGTCGCCGTGTAGAACGGCTGGGCGGCCGGTGCCCGCCAGTCGATGAGCAGTGGCTCCTCCACGCCGTCCTCCGCGGACAGCCCGATGCGTCCGACGTACCGCGGCACGTCGGCGTCCCTGCGGTCCAGCCGGCCGAAGCACAGCCCGTCCTGGGCCGCGTCGAGCGCGACGAGCCGCTCGGTGTGCAGCTGCACGGCGGCCTCCCGCTCACCCACCGACTGCGGGTTGTGGGTGCGGGTCGCCAGCGCCTCGGCCAGCCGGGACGCCGTCCGCGCCCGGAGGTCGTCGAGGCGGCGGTGCAGACCGGTCACGTATGCCTGCTCCGCGGCCAGTTCGGCATCCGCCGCATCCGCGGACCCAGCTGTCGACAAGGCTCTTCTCTCTCCGGGCGCTCCCGTGACCGGCGTGGGTGCCGGTCGTCCTGTTCGCGACCAGCGTCCCAGGCCTCGTCCTGCTGCCGGTCGGCGATCGACCTCGACGACGGTGTCGCCTACGTCGAGGTCAGGTGGCTCGACAGCCGGTCGGCCAGCTCGCCCGGGCGGCTGAGGGCCACGAGGTGGCCGCCGGGGACCTCCTCGACCGGGCACCCGAGCCGCTCCGCGGCCAGCCGGCGCTGGAAGTCCGCCGGGAAGAAGCGGTCGTCGCGGCCGCACAGCACGCGGGTCGGCACGTCCGGCCAGGCGACCAGCGGCCACGGGTCCTCGAAGGGGCGGGCGGACTGGCCGAAGGGCTGGGCGTACGCGGCGGCCACCACGTCGGCCGGGACGTCGTGGAAGAAGTACTCGTCCTGGTCGCCCGCGTCGCCGCTGAGACCGTGCCGCGCGGAGTGCTCGGCGACCGCCGCCGCGTGACCGGTGACCGTCCACCACTCGCCGCCGGTCTCGCCCGGCCGCGGCACCATCGCGTTGACCAGCACCAGCAGCTCCACCGGCACCCTGTCGCAGACCAGCGGAGCGGTGAGCCCGCCCATGGACTGCGCCACCAGGACCACCGGCCGTCGGGCCCCGATCGCGGTGACGACCGCGTCGGCGTACGCCGCCAGGCCCGCCGTGTCGTCGTCGGCGGGCAGATCCACCGCCACCGCGGCGTACCCGCGACGCTCCAGCTCGGGCACCAGACGGTGCCAGTACCAGGCCTGTCCGCCTGCCCCGGGGATCAGCACGAAGGTCGCCGTCACGCCTGGTCCGACCGTCCCTCAGCACCGAACTCATCGCCACCGGTCTCATCGCTGTCGGGGCGCAACGTCGAGGTCACCTCGCCGTCACATCCGACTCCTACCGTTCTCGGTGCGCCGAGAGAAGGGGGAGCACCCGTGAGCACGACCACGACGGAACCGGCCACCTGGGTCTGCGAGAACTGCCGGGCCGAGACGGCCGCCGACCGCAAGCGGTGCCGCGACTGCGGGACCACCCGGTACTGACACCCGCGGGTCACGCGGACGGAGGGGTCACGCGGCCGGCGGTGCCCCCCGCAGCCGCACGACGGCTGCCCGGTAGTGCCGGATGCCGTAGGTGCGCCAGGCCAGGCGGACCGAGCGCGGGAGCCCGTCCAGCAGGCGGGCGCGGTCACCGGCGCAGGAGTCCTCGAGGGCCAGACCGAGCACCAGCAGCTGCTCCGGACCGGAGAGCCGGCAGTGCGAGGACCGGGCGATCGCCGCCCAGTCGCCCAGCCGCAGGTACTCGCCCAGCAGGGGGAGCAGCGTCCGCTCCTCCTCGGCGGTCTGCGCGTCGACGGCGTCGGCGACGGTCGCGCAGGCGGCCGCGAAGCCGTCCCGTGCGCCGCCCGTGCCGGCGACCTGCCACTGGCGGGCGGCGGTCGCGACGTCGCGCAGCATGTTGTCGATCCGCGCGCAGCCTGCTGTCCAGTCCTCCACCGCGGACCGCACCTCGGCGGCCCGGTCGTCGGGAACCATCCGGAGCAGGGCGGGCCACACGGCCTCCCGCTCCACCGCGTGGTGGTGCAGCAGGACCCGGCTGATCAGGTCGGCGTGGCGGGTGAGCGTCGCGCTGCGCCCCTGGTCGGCGGGCGCGGCCCAGACGGCCAGCTCGGCCAGCATGCGCAGCTCGCGGCGCACCAGCTGGTGCAGCACGCGCTGGTAGGAGACCGCCCGGCCGGCGGTCGTCGCCGCCGCCTGGACGACGGCGTCGCACACGCCGTCGCCGGACGAGCGGGGAGCGGGGATCAGGGTGGTCGGTCGGACCACGGTCGTGGTCATGCGGCGCACCTCGTTCGGTGGTCGTGCCGGAGCACCGGTGGTCCTACCGGTACGGATGCCGGGAGGGTAGGACCGAGGCGCCGACCGCACCAGGGGATTGCGGAGACGCATCGGATCGGTGATCCGCACGTCTCCGGCGCGTCGTGCCGCCGTGTGATCGCGCTCTGCGGTTCCCGAGCGGCCACGCCGGGCGGGTCTCGCCTACATTCGGCGGGTGGACAACGTCGTGGCACGCAATGCCGTGAGCACCACCGGGGTCCCCGACGGCCGCCCGATCGTGTTCGTGCACGGCTTCGGGTGCGACCAGACGATGTGGCGGTTCGTCGCTCCCGACTTCGAGGTGGACCACCGTGTGGTCCTCCTGGACCTGGTGGGTTCCGGCAACTCCGACCTCTCCGCGTACGACGCCGAGAAGTACGGCTCGCTCGACGGCCATGCCGGCGACGTGGTGGAGATCTGCCGCGAGCTCGACCTCCACGACGTCGTCCTCGTGGGCCATTCGGTGAGCGCGATGATCGGCGCCCTGGCCACCTGCAAGGCCCCGGAGCTCTTCGGGGCGCTGGTCATGGTGGGTCCCAATCCCCGCTACGTCGACGACGGCGACTACGTCGGCGGCTTCAGCCGCACCGACATCGTCGGTCTGCTCGACGCCCTCGAGGCCAACCACCTCGGCTGGTCCACCCAGATGGCGCCGGTGATCATGGGCAACCCGGACCGGCCGGCGCTGGCGCAGGAGCTGACCAACAGCTTCTGCCGCACCGATCCGGCGATCGCCGCACACTTCGCCCGCGTCACGTTCCTGTCCGACAACCGTGCCGACCTGCCGAACGTCTGCGTACCGACGTTGGTGCTGCAGTGCAGCGAGGACGCCATCGCGCCCGACGTCGTGGGCCGGTACGTGCACGAGCAGGTACCCGGGAGCGTGTTCACCCAGTTGCGGGCCACCGGCCACGTCCCCCACCTGAGCGCCCCGGAGGAGACCACCGCCGCCATCCGGGCGTTCCTGTCGGGATGATCCCGTCCGGGATGGAGGCTGGAGACTCGGCGATGGACCCGGCGATGGACCCGGTCGGCAACCCGGGGAGCGACCCACGCGCCCAGCTCGGGCGGCTCCTGGAGGAGGACCCCGCCGATCTCTACGAGAACGCGCCCATGGGCTACCTCTCCACGCTGCCCGACGGGCGGATCGTCAAGGTCAACCGCACGTTCTGCGCGTGGACGGGGAGGGCTCCCGACGACCTGATCGGCACACGGTTCCAGGACCTGCTCAGCATCGGCGGGCAGGTCTTCCACGAGACCCACCTGGCGCCGCTGCTGCGGATGCAGGGCGCGGTGCGGGAGATCGCCCTGGACGTCGTCCGGGTCGACGGCTCGCTGCTGCCGTGCCTGCTCAACGCCGTCGAGCTGCGCGACGAGGCCGGGGCGCCGCTGCTGGTGCGGGCGACCCTGTTCGAGGCGACGGCGCGACGGCGGTACGAACGCGAGCTGCTGGCGGCCCAGCGGACCGCGCAGGAGTCCGAGGCCCGGTCGCGCGTGGTGCAGACGGTGGTCAGCGATCTGGCCGCCGCCACGTCGGTGGACGGCGTCGGGGCCGTGATCGTCCAGCACGGCCGGTCGGCGTTGCGGGCCAAGGGCGCGGCGCTGGTGCTGGTCGAGCAGGAGGGTCCCGACGGCGTCCCGACGCTGCGCACCGCGCACGGCCAAGGCATCTCCGAGGCGCTGATGGCGGAGCTGCGGCGGGCGGCCGCCGACCGGCTGCCCCTGGAGCTGGCGGAGGGCGTGCGCACCGTCGCGCTCGACGAGCGGCTGCGTCAGCGACAGCCCGGCGTCGCCGCCGCGATGAGCACCGAGTCGCTGACCGCGCTGGTGACCGTTCCGGTCACCGCGGACAGCCGGCGGCTCGGCATGCTGCTGCTCGCCCTGGGCACCCCGGCCGGTGGCCTGATCAGCCTCGACGACCCCGGCGAGCCGGTCCTGTCACCGGCGGACGTCGACCTGCTGTGGACCCTGGGCCGGCAGGCCGGTCAGGCGCTCGAACGGGCCCGGCTCTACGAGGAGACCGCCCGGCAGGCGGAGCGCGCGGCGTTCCTGCTCGACGCGGCACGATTGCTGGCCGGTGCGGCGGACGTCGTCGAGGTCGTGGAACGGCTGGCCGAACTGGCGGTGCAGCGCCTCGCCGACCTCTGCGTGATCGACCTGGTCACCGACGAGGGCATGACGCGACCGGCCGCACGACACCGGGATCCTGCCCTCCAGGAACTGATGGACGAGCTCAAGGTGCGGCACCTGGGGCCCCGCCGGGGGCCGCATCCGAGCGTGGCGGCGGTGCGCGAGGGCGGCACCCACTGGATCCGGCACGTGGACGACGAGCTGCTCGCCTCCCTCACCTCCGACGACCGGCACCTCGAGATCGCCCGGGCCCTGGACCTCGCGAGCATCGTCGCCGTGCCGCTGGTGGCCGACGGGCAGCGTCTGGGCGTGGTGACGCTGTGCGCCGACCGCCGGCGCGGCGGCTTCACCGAGGCCGACGTGGAGATGGCCGAGCAGCTGGGCCTGCAGGTGTCGCTGGTGGTGGCGAAGGCCCAGCGGTACGAGCTCGACGTCCGGACCTCCCACACCCTGCAGTCCAACCTGCTGCCGCCGGCGCCTCCGGCGCTGCCCGGGTTGGTCACGGCGGTGCGCTACCTCGCCGCGAGCTACGGCGTGGAGGTGGGCGGGGACTTCTACGACGTCGTGGAGCTGCCGAACCAGCACGTGTCGCTGGCGGTCGGTGACGTCGTCGGCCACGACATCACCGCGGCCGCCACCATGGGCCAGCTCAACAGCGTCTACCGGGCGCTCCTGGTCGACCGGCCCACCCCCAGCTCGATGATCGACCGGCTCCAGGCCTCCTGGCCGCTGCTCGGCCTGCAGCGCATGGCGACGGCGCTGTTCGCCACCCTGGACCCGGCGACCGGACAGCTCCGGATCGCCTCGGCCGGGCACCTGCCGCCGCTGCTGATCACCGCCGGCCACGCGGAGTTCCTGCCGGTGACGCCGAGCCGGATGCTGGGTGCCCCGCCGGCACCCGCGCCGGCGCCGGAGTGGGCAGGTGTGCTGCCGGCCGGGGCGACCCTGGTGCTGTTCACCGACGGGCTGGTCGAGAGCCGGTCGGCCGACATCGACGAGGGCCTCGCGCAGCTGCTGGCGCTGGCCGCGTCCGCGGAGACCACCGACCCCGACGAACTCTGCGACCGGCTGCTGGCCGGGCTGACGGGGGCGCACCGCGCCGACGACATCGCGCTGCTGGCGATCACCCGAGCCGGCTGATACACCCCTTCCCGGCGGCGCCGGATGGGGCGACCATGGCAGTGGACCCCTGTGCTGGAGGTGGCCATGGATTCCTCTTCCGTCGACCCGGTGGCCCCGAACCCGGTTGCGGTGGCGATCGACGGCGCGACCGGCGACTGGTCGATGTCCGGCGACGCCATGCGCTGGTCACCCGACCTGGCCTCCCGCGAGCCCACGCCCGGCGAGCTGCGGGGCCTGGACGTCGCTGCGGGCATCGGCGCGGGTCTCGGCCTGGACATGACCGGCGTCCGCCGCCTGGTGTCCGGTGCGCTCACCTCACTGGGCGCGGTCGCCAGCGACGTCGTGACCGAGTTCCGGCAGCTCACCCGCGGAACGCAGGAGGGCGAGGCGCGGGTGGACGACTGACCCCGGCGGGTCAGCCCGGCGAGCCGTAGGACGCCACCGGCACCCCCGGCGCGTCGACGTCGAACGCGAGGACGCTGCCGCCGAGGGGTTCCGCGGCGTCCTGCTCGGGGGTGAGTCGGGTGCGCGAGGTCGTTACGAAGACCGTGCGCAGGTCGTCGCCGCCGAACGCGACGCTGGTGGGGTAGGTGACCGGCACCGGCACCACGTGGGTCAGCGCCCCGCCGGCGTCGTACCGGTGCACCGCCCCGCCGCCGAAGAGGGCGACCCACACGCCGCCGGCGGTGTCCGTGGCCAGGCCGTCGGGCAGGCCGGCGTCCTCGCCGATCCGGGCGAAGACCTCCCGGTCGCCCAGCTCCCCGCCGTCGAGGCGGTAGTCGTACCGCCAGATCACCCGCCGCGGCGTGTCGACCAGGTACAGGACGGTGGACTCGGCATCCCAGGCGAGCCCGTTCGACGCGGAGAGGCCGGTCTCCGCCACCCGCACCGAGCCGTCCACGTCCACGACGTGCAGCGTCGCCAGGGAACCGCCGTCCCGGTCGTAGGTGCCGATCCAGAGCCGCCCGCGATCGTCGCACTTGCCGTCGTTCAGGGTGGTGGACTCCGTGTCCGGGTCGATCCGGCAGAGCTCGGCGCGGCTGCCGTCGGCCCGCCACCGCGTCACGGTGCTGCCCCCTGCCACGACCAGTCCGCCGTCGCGGTCGGGGACGGCGAGGCTGACCGGCCCTCCGACGGCGGTGCGGGTCTCCTGCCCGGTGTCCGCGGACCACCGGATCACCTGCTCGGCCCGGATGTCCACCCGCACCAGCTCCCGCCGGCCGGGGTGCCAGCTCGGTCCCTCGCCCAGCGTGTCGCGGGCCGCCACCGCGACCCGGACCTCGGCCGTTCCCCGTCGCTGCACGTCGCTAGTGGATCAGAGCGGCGGCCCGGGCGACAACGGCGCCGTCCTAGGGTGCGACGCGTGCAGACATCGGGCGAGGTCAAGGTCCACGCGTTCATGGTCAAGAAGGCCGGGCTGTCCGACGAGGAGTTCCACCGGCACTGGCGCGATCCGCACGGCCACCTCGCGATGCGGGTCAGGGAGATCATCCGCTACGTGCAGGACCACACGTTCGGCGCGCAGCCGCGGTTCGACGGCTGGGCGCCGCTGATCTACCACGGGCTGCCCGCGGTGTGGTTCGCCGACATTGGGACCGCCACGGGACTGCACTCGAACCCGGACTTCCAGGAGTCGCACGCCGACGAGGAGAACCTCGTGGAGCGGGACCAGCTCGGCTGGTTGCGCAGCACCGAGACGGTGCTCGTGCCGGGCCCGGTGCCCGCTCCGGGCGATCCGGAGCGGTGGAAGCTCACGCTGCTGGTCCGCGGGCGACCGTCGTGGGCGGGGGAGGCGTTCCGGTCGGCGATCGTCGACGTCGCGCGCGACGTGGCGGGCACCCTGCCCGATCTGGTCCGCGCCACGGTGTCGCTGCCCCGGCCCGACCAGTACACGGAGACCAGGGCGCTGTACGACGCCGTCCTGGAGTTCGCGTTCGGCAGCCGGGCGGAGCTGGAGGTCGCCACCGACGTCTTCGCGGAGCGGAGCCTGCCCGCGGTCGAGCGCGTCGTGGACCCAGCCGGATCCAGCGCCGCCTGGACCTACGAGGAGCGCTGGATCTGGCCGTGACGGGCCGAGGTCAGACGACCTCGGCCGGAGCCTGCCTCCACGGCGCCAGCACGGCGTCCGGGTCGGTGTACTCGGTCGGCAGGTCGTCGGTCATGTCCAGGATCGCCCCCATGCGGCCGTAGCCGACGAACGTGGCGACCTGGAAGCACAGCTCCATCACCTCCTGGGTGGTGAAGTGGTCGTAGAGCCGGGCGAAGGTCTCGTCGGTCACCGACAGGTGGTCGGTCGCCATCTTGTCCGCGAGCGCGAGCGCCGCCTTCTCCGCCTCGGTGAGGTCGGGCGCCTCCTCCGGCCGCTCGAGCGAGCACACCAGGCCCTCGTCGATGCCCGCGTCCAGGGCGTCGCTGTACCGGATCGACATGCACGTGCGGCACTGGTTGTGGAAGGAGACCCGCAGCCGGACCAGCTCCACGAGGCGACGGGGGAGCGTGCCGTTGTCGCGCATCGCCCGCATGAACTGCAGGTACGGGCCGGCGATAGCGGGTGCCTGGGCGTAGACCTGTTGCCGCAACGGCGCTCCGGCTCCCACCAGGGGCTCGTACTGCTCTCTCGGTGCGGGGGGAACTCGCGACATGGTGCCTCCGATCCGGACGGGATGAAGCTGACTATGCCCCACCGGACCCTGTCCTAGCAGGCCTATCTCTGCATACAGTGCGCATGGACTTTGCGCATGGAAGTCGTCGAGCGGAAGGAGTGGCGCATGTCGGAATCGCTGGAGGACCGGATCGGCCGGCTCGAGGACAGGGCGGCGATCCAGGAGCTCGCCGTCCTGTACGGGTTCATCATGGACGAGCGCGACGAGGAGGGGATCCGCGAGATCTTCACCGAGGACGCCACCCTGCGGTCCGAGGACGGCGTCTTCGCGGCGAACGGTCTCGAGGAGATCGTCACCACCTACCTCGGCCGGTTCGCCCAGCTCGGCCCGACCAACCACTTCTCGCACGGGCACGTCGTCCGCTTCGATCCGGCCGACCGGGACCGCGCCACGGGCCTGCTGGCGTCGCACGCCGAGGTCGACCGGAACGGCACGGCGATGCAGGTGGCGCTGCGCTACAAGGACACCTACCGCCGGGTCGACGGGCGCTGGCGCTTCGCCGACCGGCTCATGGGCTACATGTACTACATGCCGCTGGCGGAGATGGCGACCGGCCTCGGCGACCGCAACAGCGTGCGGGCGTACGGCGACCACCGGCCCGCGGACTGGCCCGAGGTGCTCTACCGCGAGTCCGGCAACGCCTTCCTCAAGAACTACCGCTGAACGCCCCACCTCCCGGGGGCCGGCCCCCGGGAGGCGGAGCGTCAGCGGTTCGAGGCGCGGCGTCGGGGCCGCGCATGGTGATGGCCGCCCAGGTGAGTTCGGCGTGGCGTCGCCACCGCGCGGGCTCGGTCTCACCCATGTCCGCGAGGCGGCCGGCGGTCCCGAGGACGAGCACGGTCAGGTCGGCGTAGGTGACGTCGGGCGTGACCAGCCCGTCCCGGATCGCGCGGGCCAGCGCCTCGGTGATCAGCGCCTCGACCGCGCGGCGCGCCCCGGCCACCCGCTGGTCGATGTTCTCGGCCCCGAAGGGGTCCAGCGCCGGCCGCTGCTGACGCAGCCGGTCGAAGTCGTGTGCGCGGAACAGGTCGAGGGCCATCCGGTTCCGGCGCAGCCGCTCGTACAGCTCGGCGACCAGGCCCTGGAACGCCCCGCCGGCGGGCTCGGACGCCAGCAACTGCTCCAGCGCGGAGCGCCAGTCCTCGAGCCAGCGCGTGGCGACCTCGGCCAGCAGATCTGCCTTCGTCGGGAAGTGGCGGAACACCGTCGCGTTGCCCACCTGCGCCCGCTCCGCGATGTCGCCGACGGTGGCGCCGAGACCTTGCTCGGCGAGGACCTGGACCGCGGCCTCCGAGACCCGGGCCCGGTTGCGGGCGGCGTCGGACCGCGGCCGCCGAGCCGGCCGTGCGTTCGCGGCGTCGGTCACGAAAAGATCTTAGCAAAGCGGATTGAGCCAGTCCGTTTAGCGCGGTAGCGTGCTCCGCATTCCATCGAGAACGGCGGAGGCGCACCCATGACCGACATGCTCGAGCTCGACGCCGACCGGGTCGTGGAGGAGTTCTTCGAGCGCGGGTGGACCGACGGGCTGCCCGTCGTCCCGCCGACGCCGGAGGCCGTCGACGCGATGATCGCGACGGTCGACCTCGAACGGGACGACGTCATCGGTGGCATCCCGCGCCGCAACCGCTGGCTCACCGTCGAGCAGGCCGCGGTGAACGCGGTGATGGCCGGCTGCCGGCCCGACTACTTCCCGATCGTGGTGGCCGCGCTGGGTGCGGCGCTCGACCCCGCGTTCAACGCGCACGCCGCGTTCACCAGCACCGGTGGGGCGGCGACCTGCGTCGTGGTGAGCGGCCCGCTGGCCGCCGCGGTGGGCATGAACGCCTCCCACAACGCGCTCGGCTCCGGCAACCGGGCGAACGCGACGATCGGCCGCGCGGTGCGCCTGGTCGCCCGCAACGTCTTCGGCGCGAGCACGGGCGACATGGACGCCAGCTCGATGGGCAACCCCGGCAAGTACACGCTCTGCTTCGCCGAGGAGGACCCGCCCAGCCCCTGGCTGCCGCTGCGCGTCCGGCTGGGCTTCGCGGCGGAGGACACCACGGTCACCGTGATGGCGACCGAGGGCCCGCGGCAGATCGCCAACATCCTGTCCGAGGACCCCGAGGACGTGCTGCGCACGTTCGTCTCGGCGATCAAGGTTCCCTCCACCTTCTCGGTCGGGAAGGGTGGCCAGGCCTTCGTCGTCATGGGTCCCGAGCACGCCCTGGCGGTGCGGCAGGCCGGCTGGACGCAGGAGCAGGCCCAGGAGTTCCTCTACCGCGAGAGCCGGATCCTGCCCGAGGAGCTGGTCGCGAACGGCGTCCACCTGGAGGTCGACAGCGCGCACGACATGACCCCGGGCAGCGACGGCCGGCTGCCCAGCCTCGCGTCCCCCGACGACGTCTTCGTGGTCACCGCCGGTGGCCCCGGGGCCGGCTGGTCGGCGTACCTCCCCGCGTTCGCGCCCGTGAAGCACACGCGGGCGATCACCCGGCGCGTGCGCCTGGCCGGCGAGGCGCTGCCCGACTGCGGCCCGGACTCCTGCGACATCGACCTCTCGACCCTCTCCGCAGCCCAGCGCTGACCCTCACCCCGACCCCGGAGGAAGCCATGACCGCCACCCTGTCCCGCACCATCCGGGTGCACAGTCCGATCGCCGTCAGCGAACCGGCCGCACCGGTGGAGCTCGCGCCCCGGGGGAACGTGCAGGAGGGCGCGCGGCTGCTCCTGATCGACAACGGCAAGCCGAGGGCGCGCGACCTCCTGCGCATGCTCGCCGACCAGATGCAGATCCTGCTGCCGATCGGGTCGGTCGAGGTGGTCAGCAAGCCATCGGCCGCCTCCCCGCTGGCCGACGACGAGGCCGCGGAGATCGCCGCTCGCGCCGACCTCGCCATCACCGGGCTGGGCGACTGCGGTGCCTGCAGCGCCTGCTCGCTGCACGACGCACTGCTGCTCGAGCGGTCCGGCGTCCCGAGCACCGTGCTCATCACCGACGTCTTCGTCGCCCACGTCAACCGGTTCGCCGTCAACCTCGGCGCCCCGGGCTACCACCACCTCGTCGTCCCGCACCCGGCGGCGACCAAGCCGGACGACGAACTGCGGCGCCTGGCGCGGTCGGTGGCCCCGGCCGCCCGTGACCAGCTGGCGCTGTAGCGAACCCGCGCCGCCCCGGGTCGGTCAGGTGACCGGCTCGGTGGCGGCCCGGCCGGCCGGCAGCGGCACGTCGTCGATGGTCCGGCCCGGCCGCAACACCGGCACGCTGAGCAGGACCAGGGCGGTGAGCACGAGCACCGTGGCGTAGCCGGCGACGAAGCTTCCGGTGAGGTCGTGCATCAGGCCCAGGAGCGCAGGCCCGGCCGCCCCGGCGAGGAACGCCACGAGCATGACCATCCCGGTCAGCCGGGCGGCGTCGGCCTGCGACCGCGTGGTGTCGACCAGGAGGACCAGTCCGAGGGTGGAGCTCCCACCCACCCCGAAGCCGAACACCAGCACGGCCGGGACGGCGAGGGCGAGCGGGGCGACGAGCAGGCAGACGATGCCGATCCCGCTGCACGCGACGCAGAGCGCCAGCATCAGGCGCCGGTCGCGCGTGAAGTCGGTGAGCCACGGCAGCGTCAGCATGGCGAACAACTGGACCACCTGGAAGAGCACGAAGTACTCGGCCGCCCGCTGTCCGGGCACGCCGAGGTCGACGTAGAACGGCGTGATCCACGCGAGCCCGCTGAACCCGATGATCATGTTGGCGGCCGTGAACCAGGTGACCCATCGCGCCGTCGGCGAGCGCCAGGGGAGCCGGTTGTTCGTCACGACCGGGGCCGCAGCGCGGGCCGGGCCGGTCCGGGCGCGCAGCCGGGGGACGAGAGCGAGCCACAGCAGCGCGGTGAGCGCGGTGATGCCGCCCCACAGCGCCAGGGCCGGCCGCCAGCCCGACAGCGCCCGCTCCGTCGGCACGGCGACCCAGGCCGCGACCGCGACACCCAGCGCCAGGCCGGTCGAGTACACGCCCATGGTCAGGCCGCGGATCCGCGGGACGTGCTCGGCGATCAGGCTCGGCAGCAGCGCCGACGAGCCGCCCATCCCGATGCCGGCCAGGGCCGAGGACACCAGGAAGATCGGCTCGGTCACGGCGACCAGGCGCAGCGTGCACCCGGCGGCCAGGACCAGGAGGGTGACCACGGTGGCGCGCTCGGGGCCGAGCCGGGCGCCCAGCCGCTGACCGAGCGGCGCCGACAGCCCCATGAAGATGATCACGACCGACGTCAGCATCCCCTGCGACGTGGCCGAGAGCCGGAGGTCCTCGGCGATGTCGGGCAGGAGGGGCGGCACCGAGCCCATAGCCGCGCGCAGGTTCAGCCCGATCAGGGCCACCATCGCCACGAAGATCCAGGCGGGCAGCCGGGGCCGGCCGGCCGGCGGTGGGGCTACCTCCCGCGGGAGGGGGACCGGGGAGTCGCTCACCGGCCGGACGCCCGGACGGCCATCAGGACGCCGCCCCCGGCACCAGGTCGGCGATCGCGGCCTGCGCCTGCTCGACCAGTTGCTGCCGGTAGGCGATCATCTGCTTGCCCATGCCGAAGAGCACCAGCCCGACGAGCACCCCGTCGCGGTGGTAGCCGACGACGCTCTCCGTCTGCAGGTCGCCGTCCAGCACGCGGACGTCGTCGAGGCCCAGCGCCGGCAGGCCGAAGGACTGGATCCGGACGCCGTACTGGTCGCTCCAGAACGTGGGCACCGGGAAGAACGGCGGCCCCTCCGGCCGGTGGCCCTCGATGCCGGCGAGCAGGCTGCGCGCCGCGTGCCCGGCCATGTCGGTGGGCATCGTCCAGTGCTCGATGCGGTGCAGGTTGCCCGACATGGGCACGGGGAAGCGGGCGACGTCGCCGACGGCGACCACGTGCGGCACGGGGGCGCCGGACCGCAGCGGGTGCAGGTCCAGGTCGCAGAGGACGCCGTTGCTCAGGTCGAGGCCCTGGCCCTCCAGCCAGCCGGTGTTGGCCACCGAGCCCACGGCCTCGACGACCACGTCGGCCGGCAGTCGGGTGCCTTCGTCCAGGAGAACCGCCGACGGACCGTCCTCGCCCTCCACCGCGACGACCGTGCGGCCGAGCGCGAAGCGGACACCGTGCTCCTCGTGACGGCGGCGGATCTCCCCGCCGACCAGTGGGCCGACCTGCCGCTCGAGCGGCACCGAGAAGGGCTCGACGACCGTCACCGTGCAGCCGAGCCCCACCGCGGTGGCGGCCACCTCGCAGCCGATGAAGCCGGCGCCGACGATGACGACCTGGGCGCCCGGGCGCAGCTGCTGGTGCAGCGCGTGGGCGTCCTCGGCGGTGCGGATCGCGTGCCGCCAGTGCAGCGGCGCGTCGAGGGCCAGGCGCCGGGACGAGACGCCGGACGCGGCGACCAGTCCGTCGAAGGCGAGCGTGCCGCCGTCGTCCAGGGTCACGGTGCGCGCGTCGAGGTCGGCCGCGGTGACCGTGGTGCCCAGGCGCCACTCGACGTCCTCGGTCGACGGGCGGCGGCGGAAGGCGAGGGCGGCCGGGTCGACGCCGCCCTGCAGGGCGGCCTTCGTCAGCGGCGGCCGGTTGTAGGGGTGGTGCACCTCGGTGCCGACGACGACGAGGTGGTCGGTCCACCCCGCTCCGCGCAGCTGCTCGACGGCCCGGAGGCCCGCCAGTCCGGCTCCGACGACGACGATGCTGCGGCTCATCCTCTTCCCCTCACGCTATTCATGCATATGATTAGTCTAGAGAGCGCCGACAATCAAGCCCCGAGGAGTCCCGCATGACCGCGTCCACCGAAGCCCCGTCCGCCGGTCTCCACGGCTCCGTCATCGGGATCCTGGGCGGCACGGGCCCCCAGGGGCGCGGGCTGGCCAAGCGCTTCGCCGAGAGCGGCCTGCGGGTCGTCGTCGGCTCGCGCTCGGCCGAGCGGGCCGAGACCGTCGCCTCGGAGCTGGGCGCCGGCGTGCGCGGGGCCTCGAACGAGGACTGCGCCCGGTCCGCCGACGTCGTCGTGGTCGCCGTGCCGTGGGACGGGCACCGCGAGCTGGTCGAGTCACTGGCCAAGGACCTCGCCGGCAAGGTCGTCGTCGACTGCGTCAACCCGCTCGGCTTCGACGAGCGCGGGCCGCACGCCCTCGCCGTCGAGGAGGGCAGTGCCGCGCAGCAGGCCCAGCAGCTGCTCCCGGACTCGACCGTCGTCGCGGCGTTCCACCACCTGTCGGCGGTCAGCCTGCTCGACGACGACGTGACCGACGTAGGCGCCGACGTCCTGGTCCTGGGGGACGACCGCGCGGCGACCGACCTGGTGCAGGAGCTGTCCGGCCGGATCGCCGGCTGCCGGGGCATCTACGCCGGCCGGCTGCGCAACGCCCACCAGGTGGAGGCGCTCACCGCCAACCTGATCGCGATCAACCGGCGCTACAAGGCGCACGCCGGCGTCAAGATCACCGACGTCTAGGAGCCAGAACCGCGGTTTCGGCCCCCCAGGAGGGGGGCCGAAACCGCGGTTCTGGCTCCTCAGGGGTGGGGCGGGTCGCCGCTGCGCGGCCGGCGCGGTAGCCGAAGACCAGCGCGGGTCCCAGCGTGCCGCCGGCGCCGCCGTAGACCATGCCCGTCGGACCGGCCATCACGTTGCCGGCGGCGAACAGGCCGTCGATGCGGTTCCCGTCGACGTCGAGCACCGCGCCGTCCACGTCGGTGCGCGGACCGCCCTTCGTGCCGAGGGTCGAAGAGATGAGTTCGACGGCGTAGTACGGCGCGGTGTCCACCGGGCCCAGGGTCGCCGCCGTGCCCGGATAGGCCGACCGGTCGCCGCACCAGCCGTCGTACGCGCTGTCGCCGCGACCGAAGTCGTCGTCGTGGCCCTTCTCCGCGAGGGCGTTGAAGCGCGTGACCGTGGCCTGCAGAGCGTCCGCGGGCACGCCGATCCGCTCGGCCAGCGACGGCAGGTCGTCGGCGCGCAGCACCCAGTCCGGCAACGGGCCACCCGCCGCCGTCCCGAAGCCGCCGTACCGGTCGACGAATCCCTGGTCCATGATCAGCCAGCAGGGCTGGTTGAGGTAGCTGAACGAGGCGGCGTCGAACTGGTGGAACGCGCCCCCCAGGGCGTTGTAGTTGGCCGCCTCGTTGGTGAACCGCTCCCCGAACCGGTTGACCATCAGCGAGCGCGGCAGCGTGCGCTCGCGCAGCACGAGCAGGACCGGCTGGTGTGCCTGGTCCTCCGGCTTGGGCAGGGCGGCGACCGGTACCCACCACGCCTCGCGCATGTTGCCCAGGCGCGCGCCGAGCCGCATCGCCATCCGCAGCCCGTCCCCGGTGTTCGTCGGGACTCCGGCGGGGAAGCGGATGGGGCCGCGCAGGAAGTCGCGGACCAGGGACTCGTCGTGCTCGAACCCGCCGGTCGCGAGGATCACCGATCGCGCACCGACCTCGACCGGCCCCTCGGCGGTCTCGAACCGCACCCCGACCACGCGGTCGCCGTCCGTGACCAGCTCGGTCGCCCGGTGCCCCGTGCGGGGGACGACGTCGTGGTCCAGGCAGCCCTTGAGCAGCGAGCCCACCATCGCCCGGCCGAGCCCCTCGATCTGCTCGGCCCGCCGTTCGGCCTCGACATCGGCCGGCAGCACGCCGGTGCCCCCACCGATCGGGGTCTCGGTCACGCGCATCGGGCGCGTGACGCCGACCATCCGCTCGCCCCAGCCGGGGATCTGGCGGAACGAGAACAGCTCGGGCTCCAGCGAGCGACCACCCTGCGGCTTCCCGCCCGGGTGCTCCGGGTGGTAGTCCGGGAACCCCGGCACCAGGCGCAACTGCAGCGGAGTGGAGGTCTCCAGCCACTCGCACAGCTCGGGGCCGGTGTCGACGAAGGCCTCGGCGAGTTCTGGGAGGATCATCCCGTGGGACAGGCTCGCCAGGTAGGCCAGCCCCTCCTCCCGGGAGTCGCTCACGCCGGCCTCGGCCGCGTACTTGTTGGCCGGCAGCCAGGCGACCGCGCTGGACAGCGCGGTGGTCCCCCCGACCTGGTCCGACTTCTCGAACAGACCCACTCGCGCCCCGGCGTCGGCCGCGGCCAGCGCCGCGCAGAGGCCGGCGGCGCCGGTGCCCAGGACGACGACGTCGAACTGCTCCACGATGTGGCCCCTCCGCTGTCGGTCAGCTCAGTAGGACGGGATGGCCTCGGGGTCCGCCGAGCCCTGCAGCACCCGCGGGCCGGGGGTGAAGGTGGCCGGGATGCTCATCCAGCCGTTGTTCGTGCCCTGTTGCGGGTAGGGCTTCAGGGCCGACTCGTCGACCACGTAGTCGCCCATGCGGGTCAGGATCTGGGTCAGCATCTCCTTGGCCATCGCCCGGCCCAGGTGCGAGCCGGCGCAGCGGTGCACGCCCAGGCCGAAGGCGACGTGCCGGTTCGGCCACCGCTCGATGTCGACCTCGTCGGGGTTCTCGAACTGCTCCGGGTCGCGGTTCGCCGACGCCCAGGCGAGCAGCACGCGGTCGCCCTGCTTCATCGGGCAGCCCTGCAGCTCGGTGTCCTGCGTGACGGTCCGGGCGAGGGCCTGGGTGGGGGAGAAGAACCGGAGGAACTCCTCGATGGCCTTGTCCAGCAGCGACAGGTCGTCGCGGAGCCGCTGGCGCACCTCGGGGTTCTGGTACAGCCAGACGACGGTGTTGCTGGTCAGGGACGCCGTCGTGCCCACGCCGCCGGACAGCAGCAGGTCGACCATGCTGAAGACCTCTTCGTCGGTGACGGGCCGGCCGTCGACCTCCGACTTCACGAGGTAGCTGATGATGTCGTCGGTCGGGTTCGCCCGACGCGCCGCGATGACCTCGCGGGTGCGCTTCTCCAGGTACGGGAAGTCCACCTCGACCGCCTGGCGGTACTCCTCGCTGCCCCGCTTGGCGACGAGGGTGGCGTGGAAGGCCGACGCGTAGCGCTTCCACTCCGCGACGTCGAGGCCCAGCCAGTCGACGGTCACGATCGCCGGCACGCCGATCACGTCGGCCATGTCGCACTGGCCGTCCTCGATGATCTGGTCGATGAACCAGGTGACGTAGTGCTTGACGATCGGCTCCATGCGCTCGATGGCCGCCGGCGCGGTGATCAGGTTGATGATCTTCCGCCACTTGCGGAACTCGGGCGGGTCGATCTCGATCGGGATGTGGAAGGGGTGCTTGGTCTTCGGGATGACCACCGACAGGCCCTCGCCGCCGTACTGGTCCAGGCGCGCGGACGAGAACCTGTCGTCGTCCCGGGCGGCCTCGAACAGCGGCTTGTAGCCGGAGAGCACCCAGTAGCCACCCCATGCTTCGGTGTAGGCGATGGGACTCTGCTGGCGCAGCGCCCGGTACGAGGCGACCGGGTCGGCGGAGTGCTCCTCGGAGTTGTGATCGAAGTGCACGACCGGGCAGCGTCCGTTCTCCGACATTGCTCCACCTTCCAAGGGTTCCGCGGTTTCGTGATGATGGTTATATTCGATCCGTCGGGTGTCAATGCCGGGCACCCGCGTGGCGACAGTGTGCGCAGCGCGCTGAGGTGTGGAACAGGAGACGTCGTGCGGGTCAAGGTGAACGAGCAGTGCCAGGGACACGGCCTGTGCCGGCTGAGCGCGCCGGACCTCTTCTTCGCCCGCGAAGAAGACGGCAACGCCTACGTGAAGGACGAGAACGTGCCTCCCGGTCGCGAGGAGGACGCGCAGCTGGCTGCTGACAGCTGCCCGGAGCTGGCCATCGAGGTCTACTGACCATGACCCCGGGTCGCGTGCTGGCGATCGGGGCCGGCTCGGCCTACGCGGACGACCAGCTCGCGCCGGCCGCGGCCATGGCCGACAGCGGCCGGGTCGGCTACCTGGGCTTCGACTGCCTGGCCGAGCGCACGATGGCACTGGCCCAGGTCCGCCGTCGCCGCGATCCGGCCGCCGGCCAGGACCAGCGCATCGCTGCGCTCGTCCCGCTCCTCTCGAACTACCTCTCGGCGGCCGCAAAGTGGTCGGCAACTTCGGCGCGGCCAACCCCGACGCCGCCTACGAGGACTTCGCCAAGGGCCTGCACGCGATCGGCCTGCGCGGGGTCCGGATCGGCGTCATCCGTGGGGACGACGTACGGGCGCTGGTGCGCGACCTCGACTGCGAGCTCCCCGAGCTCGGGACCACCGTCGGCGCACTCGGTGACCGGGTGGTCTCGGCCAACGCCTACATCGGCGCCGGACCGGTCGTCGACTGCCTGCGCGACGACGCCCAGATCGTCCTCGGCGGCCGGCTGGCCGACCCGTCGCTGTTCGTCGGCCCGATCTGCCACGAGCTCGGCTGGGAGCTCGACGACTGGGACCGCGTCGCGCACGCGACCATGGTCGGCCATCTGCTCGAGTGCGGGGTGCACTCCACGGGCGGCAACTTCGAGGACCCGCCGTACCGCGTCGTGCCCGACCCCCACGACCTCGGCTTCCCGCTCGCCGAGGTGGAGGACGGGTCCGCCGTCATCACCAAGCTGGCCGGCACGGGCGGCGCGGTGGACGAGCGGACGATGAAGACCCAGCTGTACTACGAGATCCACGACCCCACCGCCTACCTCACGCCGGACGTCACCGCCGACTTCTCCGACATCCGCGTCGAGGACCTGGGAGGGGACCGCGTCCGCCTCTCCGGCGCCCGCGGCCGGGAGTGGCCCAGTCACCTCAAGGTGCTCGTCGGCGTCGACCAGGGATTCCGGGCCACCGGAGAGATGTCCTACGGCGGGCCGGGCTGCGTGGACCGGGCGCGTCGCGCCGAGGAGATCGTCCGCCGTCGCCTGGAGCGCTGGGCCGGGGAGATCGACGACGTCCGCTTCGACCTGATGGGCATGACGTCGCTGTTCGGCGACCGCCTCGCCGGGCCGACGCCGACCGAGGTGCGGCTGCGCGTCGCGGCCCGCACCCGCACCGAGGAAGCCGCCCGGGCCGTGGCCCACGAGGTCGAGCTCCTCTATTTCGGCCCGGCCGGCGGCGGCGGCAACACCTGGTCCGTGGTGCCGGCGCTCGGGGTCACGCCGGCCTACGTCCCGCGCGAGCTGGTGGAGCTGGAGACCGAGGTGATCGCGGCGTGAAGCTGCGCGAGATCGCCTACAGCCGGTCGGGGGACAAGGGCGACGTCAGCAACATCTGCGTCTTCGCCTACGACCCCGCCGACTACCCGGTGCTGGCCGAGCGGCTCACCGCCGACGTCGTCCGCGCGCACTTCGCCGGGCTGGTCCAGGGTGACGTCGTCCGGTACGAGCTGCCCAACGTGCACGGGCTCAACTTCGTGCTCGACCGCGCGCTCGGCGGCGGTGTCTCCATGACGCTGCGCGTCGACCCGCACGGCAAGTCCTTCCAGTCCCTCGTCCTGGACATCGATCTGTGAGCAGGTGCCGAGCGTGATCGACCCGACCCTGGCCGAGCGCACCTGCTACGTCGACGGCGCGTGGGCGCCCGGCGACGGTGACGGGTTCACCTCCGTCGAGCCCGGCACCGGCCGCGAGCTGGCCACCTGGCGGCTGGCCGGCATGGAGCAGGCGGACGCCGCGGTGGCCGCGGCACGCCGCACGTTCGACGCGGGGGAGTGGCGTCGCCGGTCGCCGGCCGAGCGGGCCGCCGTCCTGCGCCGGATCGCCGACCTGCTCGAGCGGGAGCACGAGCAGCTCGCCCGGCTCGTCGTCGCCGAGGTGGGCTCGCCGATCAGCCTCGCCCGCACGCTGCAGACCGCGGCGCCGGTCGCGGTCTTCCGCTGGGCCGCCGACATGGCCGAGCGGGGCCCCCGGGGCGGCTACGAGGAGCGCCTGCCCCCGCAGCGCGGACCGCTGGCGTCGGAGAGCGTGCTGCTGCGCGAGCCGATCGGCGTGGTCACCGCGATCACGCCGTACAACTACCCGGTCAACATGATCGCCTGGAAGGTCGCACCGGCCCTGGCCGCGGGCTGCTCCGTCGTCCTGCTGCCCTCGCCGCGCGGCACCCTCTGCTCGGTGGCCTTCCTGCGGCTGGCCGAGGAGGCCGGCCTGCCGTCGGGTGTCCTCAACCTCGTCCCCGGCGACCCGCGGGTGGCCGAGCGACTGTGCTCCCACCCCGACGTCGACATGGTGACGTTCACCGGTTCCAACGAGATCGGCGCGGCCGTCATGACCGCCGCCGCCCCGACCGCCAAGAAGGTCGTGCTCGAACTCGGCGGCAAGTCGCCGACGGTGATCCTGCCCGGGGCCGACCTCGACCGTGCCGTGACGCCGTCGATCCTGCGGTTCTGCCGCAACGCCGGCCAGGGGTGCGGCGCGACCACCCGCATCCTCGTGCACCGCGACGACGCCGAGGCGTTCCTCGACCGCGCCCGCCGGGTGATCGACGGGCTGCCCGTCGGCGACCCGTTCGACGAGCGCATCGAGGTCGGGCCGCTCATCACCGCGCAGCACCGGGACCGCGTGCGCGGCTACGTCGACCGGGCGCTGGAGAAGGGCGCGACGGTGCTCGCCGCCGGCACCCCGCCGGAGGGTGACGGCTTCTTCCTCCCGCCGATGCTCATCGGCGACGTGCACCCCGACGACGAGATCGCCCAGGACGAGCTGTTCGCGCCGGTGGCGGTCGTGTTCGTCTACGACACCGTCGACGAGGCGGTCGCGATCGCCAACAACAGCCGGTACGGGCTCAACGCCCTCGTCTGGGGCGACCCGGACGACGCGCGTGCGGTGGCCGGGCGGCTGGTCACCGGCACGGTCGCGGTCAACGGCGGCGGCGGGTCGCGGCCCGACGTCCCCTGGGCGGGGGCCAAGCAGTCCGGCGTCGGCATGGACATGGGCGAGGACGGCTTCGGCGAGTTCTTCACCGTCAAGCACCTCCAGTGGCCCGCATGACGGTGCCGGTCGCGCCGACCCGGGACGTCGGCTGGCTGGTGCGGCGCTGGGCCACGGTCGCTCCCGACCGGCGCTTCCTCACCTGGGCGCCGTTCGACCAGCCCTCCGCCACGTGGACCCGGGCGGAGTTCGCCCGCGACGTGGCCGCTCTCGCCACCGCCTTCCGCGCCCGCGGCGTGCGCCCCGGCGACCCGGTCGCCCTGGTCCTGACCAACCATCCCGACTTCCTGCTGGCCTGGACGGCGGCGACCAGCATGGGCGCCGTCGCGGTGTGCCTCAACCCGGGCAGCTCGGTCGACGAGCTGCGCTACGCGCTCGGCCACAGCGGCTCGATCGCGGCGGTGGCGTCCGCCGACCGTGCCGACGACGTCGGGACGGCCATGCCCGACCTGCGGTTCCTCGCGGTCAGCGGGAGCAGCGGGGACGACGCCGTGGCCACCCTGCTGGACACCGAGCCGGACCAGGGCGGCCGCCTCGTCGCCGCGGACGCACCGGCGTCGATCCAGTACACGTCGGGCACGACCGCGCGCCCCAAGGGCGTCGTCTGGACCCAGGCCAACTGCCTGTGGGCCGGGCAGGTCGGCACGGCGCACCAGGGGCTCGGGCCGGCCGACGTGAACCTGCTGCACCTGCCGCTGTTCCACACCAACGGGCTGTCGTACTCGTTCCTCTCCAGCCTGTGGTCGGGCGGCGAGGTCGTCCTCATGCCCAAGTTCTCGGCCTCCCGGTTCTGGGACGTCTCGGTGCGCCACCGGGCGACCTGGACGTCGGTGGTCTCGTTCTGCCTGCGAGCGCTGGCCGACCGGGAGGTGCCGGACGCCCACGCATACCGCGGCTGGGGGAGCAGCTCCTGCCTCGACCCGGCACCCGTCACCGGCGGCGTCCCGGTCGTCGGCTGGTTCGGCATGACCGAGACGGTCTCGCACCCCGTCGTCGGGGGCCTGCTGCACCGCGACCGGCCCGGCTCGATGGGCCGGCCGGCCCCGGAGTACGAGGTGGCGGTGCTCGACGACGACGGCGCGCCGGTCGAGCCCGGCGCCACCGGGGCGCTGCACGTGCGCGGACGGCGCGGGGTCTCGCTGTTCCTCGAGTACCTGCACGACCCGGAGGCGACCGCCCGAGCGTTCACGCCCGACGGGTGGCTGGTCACCGGCGACCGGGCGCGGCTGGAGGACGACGGCACGCTGAGCTTCGTCGAGCGGGACAAGGACGTGCTCAAGGTCGGCGGCGAGAACGTCGGCGCCCCGGAGATCGAGCGGGCGCTGCTCGCCGTGCCCGGCGTGCAGGAGGCCGCGGTCGTGGGCCGGCCCGATCCCATGCTGGGCGAGGTGCCGGTGGCGTTCGTCCTCCCGCGGCCCGGCGCCGAGGTCACCGCCGACGCCCTGGAGCGCAGCTGCGCCGACCTGCTGACCCCGGTCAAGCGGCCGCGGGAGGTGCGGATCGTGGCAGCGCTGCCGCGCTCGACGCTGGACAAGGTGGCCAAGGCGGAGCTGCGGTCGCTGCTGGCCGCGGAGTCGGCCGATGGTTGAGCCGGGCCCGCTCGCCGGCGTCACCGTCGTCGAGCTGGCCGGGATCGGCCCCGGGCCGTACTGCGCGATGCTGCTGGCCGACATGGGGGCCTCGGTGTTGCGGGTGGACCGGGCTGGACCGCTGTCGGCCGACTACACGCCGAACCCGGTGCTCGAGCGTGGCCGCCGGTCGGTGGCGGTCGACCTCAAGCAGGATCGGGGGCGCGAGCTCGTGCTGGGCCTGGTCGAGCGGGCCGACGTCCTGCTGGAGAGCTTCCGGCCCGGGGTGGTCGAGCGGCTGGGCCTGGGCCCGGACGCCTGCCTGGCGCGCAACGCGCGACTGGTCTACGGCCGGCTGACCGGCTGGGGCCAGGACGGTCCCCTCGCCACCGCGGCCGGCCACGACGTCAACTACATCTCGCTGACCGGTGCGCTGCACGCGATGGGGCGGGCGGGGGAGCGGCCGGTGCCGCCGCTGAACCTGGTCGGCGACTTCGGCGGGGGCGCGTCGGCCATGGCGTTCGGCATCGTCTGCGCGCTGCTCGAGGCACGCACGTCGGGCCGGGGCCAGGTCGTCGACGCCAACGTCTTCGACAGCACCTCGACCCTCATGGCGCTGATCCACGGGTTGCGCGCCCGCGGCAAGTGGTCGGACCGGCGCGGCGACAACCTGCTCGACACCGGCTGTCCCTACTACGACGTCTACACCTGCGCCGACGGCCGCTGGGTCGCCGTCGGCGCGATCGAGGAGCGGTTCTTCCGCACGATGCTCGACGTCCTCGGGCTCGGGGCGGACCCGGCGCTCGAGGGCAGCCACAAGGACCGCGGCCGCTGGCCGGCGCTGCGCGACGCGCTCACCGCCGCCTTCGCCACGCGCAGCCGCGACGAGTGGGCCGAGGCGTTCGAGGGCGTCGACGCCTGCGTCACCCCGGTGCTCGACCTCGACGAGGCGCAGCGCCACCCGCACGCGCTGGCCCGGTCCTCCTACGCGCCGCTCGACGGGAGCCCGTTCCCCCAGCCCGCCGTCGCCCCGCGGTTCAGCCGGAGCGGGACGCCGGTGCCGGCGCCGGCGGTGACGCCAGGGCAGCACACCCGCGCGATCCTCGCCGAGCACGGCTACGACGACGCCGCGGTGGCCGAGTTGCTCGCCGCCGGCGTCGTGGCCCAGCCCTAGGGAGCCGAAACCGCGGTTCCGGCCCCCTCTCAGCGGAGCCGGAACCGCGGTTGTGGCTACTGGTGGACGCCGACGGTGACCGGGAACGAGGCGAAGCGGTCGGCGGCGGTGTCGGTGCGCTTCACCGGGGGGCGGTCCGGGACGAGCCGCACGTCCCGGCGGAACAGCTCGGCCATGATCCGGGTGAGGACGCCGATGTTCACGTCGTCGCGGTCGACCTTGCCGACGGCGCCGCCGCCCAGCGCCACCAGCCGCCCCGGGCACGTGTGCGGACCCGAGCCGAAGGACAGCCCGTAGGGGTGGCTGCGCCCGCCCACGGTGCGGTGCGGGTCGAACCGGTCGGCGTCGGCACCGAAGGCGTCCTCGTCGCGGTTGGCGGCGTTGAGGTCCAGCGCCAGCGCTTCACCCGCCGCGATGCGACGGCCCGTGGAGAGCACCTTGTCCTCCAACGCCAGCCGGAGCAGGGCCGGCACCGGTGGGTGCACCCGCAGGGCCTCGCTGACCGCCCGCTGCAGGAAACCCAGGTCCGTGGTCTTCTCGACGTCTTCCGGGTGCTCCTCGAGCCAGCGGGTCAGCTCGAGCAGCGTGTGCGGCGCGCTGTGCGTCGTCGTGCTCGCCGACGCGATCAGGAAGAAGATGCACTCGCGCAGGAGGTCGTCGTCGTCCCACGAGTCGTACTTCTTCAGCAGGATGGTGAGCAGGTCCTCGGGCAGCTCGTCCTCGGTGAGTTCCCCGGCCCGGTACCGGGCCACCAGGTCATCGCGTCGCCGGCGGGCCGGCTCCCAGAACCGCGCCGCGAACTCCTGCTTCGCCGCGAGCGCGGTGCGGACGACGGCGTCCGGGTCGGCCGCCCACTCCACCGACGCGCCCTCACCGAGCGGCCCGGCCAGCTCCTTGAGCCGCAGGACGGCGTCGAGGCTGTCGACCCCGTCGAGGCCCACGATGCGCGCGCTGACCCGGAGGAGCGCGTTGTGCGTGACGGTCAGCAGGTCGATCTCGCCGTCCGGCGACGCCACCGCCTCGTCGAGGGACTCCTGCACGGCCGGCATCACCAGACCGAACTCGTACTCCATCAGCGACCGGCGGGAGAACATCACGATCTCGCTCCGCCGGCGCTCGTTGTGGGCCGGGCCCACCAGCGTGAGCAAGGAGTTGCCGACGACCGGCCGGCTGCGCCCCTCGTGCAGGGAGGCCCCGAAGTCGTGCGAGAGCAGGATCTCCAGCGCCTCGGCGTGGCTCCGGATCCAGGTCACCTGCCCCCGGACGCTGGCGTCCCAGGCGGCGGCGTCTCGAGTGGTCACGCGAGCCCCCGAGTTCAGACGGTCTGCGCGGCCGGGTCCCGCACGACCCGGTCGACGGAGCGGATCTCCCGGACGGCGGGGACGATGTCGCGGCCCAGGTCGTCCAGGTAGGCGACGACCTGGTCGCTGGACATGTGCGGCCACTGCGCGCGGACCAGGATCGGGTCGATGGGCACGATCTGCGCGAGCGCGCGGATCTGCTCGATGCACTCGTCGGGCGTGCCGATGAAGGTCTCCTTCGCGGCGACCGCGCGGAACTCCCGGCTCAGCTCACCGGCGTCCCGCGTGGCCAGCTGGCGGGCGGCGTAGGCGAGCAGCCGCTCCTTGGCCATCGCCTCGAACCGGTCGAACGCCGCGTCCCGGGTCGCCGCGGGGATGATCTCGCGGCGCAGCGGGTGCCTGACCTGGGGCCGGCCGAGCCGCTCGCGCTCGTCCTCGTAGACGGACATGAGCCGGACCATCTCGGGCACCTTGGTCTCGGGCGTCACCGGCCAGCCGTCGCCCAGCCGCGCCGACCGCCGCACGCCCGCGTCCTTCATCGCGCCGATCCAGATCGGCGGGTGCGGGTCCTGCCACGGCGGGATGTGGGTGTGCCCGTCCTGGAAGGACCAGAACCGGCCCTCGTAGCTCACGACGTCCTGCGTCCAGAGCATCTTCATGATCTGCAGGGCTTCGTCGAACATGGCGAAGCGCTGGGAGTAGTCGACACCGAGCGCCGTGAACTCGTCTTCCCGGTAGCCGGCGCCTGCCCCGACCACGAGCCGGCCGCGGCTCATGATGTCGAGGGTGGCGAGGTCCTCGGCCAGGGCGATCGGGTGGAACAGCGGTACCTGGACGACGGCGGTGCCCAGGGTGACGTGGTCGTCGAGCTCCGCCGCGATGCGCGCCAGCGTGGGGATCGGCTGGAGCCACCGGTAGTCGCCGTAGAGGTAGTGGTGGCCGATGGTGATGTAGGTCAGCCCATTGCGCTGCACGGCCTCCACCTGGCGCAGCAGCGCGTCGAGGTGCTCGCGGGGCGAGACGCTGCCGTGCACGTCACCGAGGATCACGCCGATCTGCATGTCGACCTTCCTGGTCGAAAGACGGAGTCCTTCCCTATCATATGCATTGATTCCAGGGAGGAAGCCGGATGAGCCAACCGCGAACCTGCCCGGTGGTCGCCTTCGACCACAACTCGCCCGAGCACTCGGCCGACCCGGTGGCCTCGTACGCCCGGCTGCGCGCCGAGGCCCCCGTCGCCTGGACCGACGCCCACGGCGGCTTCTGGGTGCTCTCGGACTACGACGCGGTCTTCGAGGCCGCCCGGGACGATGCCACCTTCAGCTCCGGTCGAAGCTCCTACGGCGGCGAGGGGCTGGCCAACACCATCCCCAAGGCGCCGGTGCGGCTGCACATCCCGGTCGAGCTGGACCTGCCCGAGCATCGCAGCTACCGCAAGATCCTCAACCCCGTCACGTCCCCGGCCGCGGTCGCCGAACTGCAGCCGATGATCGAGCGCTGGACGACGTGGTTCATCGACCAGGTCATCGAGGCGGGCTCCTGCGACTTCGCGAGCGTCATCGGCGTACCCGCGGTCGTGACCCTGGACTGGCTGGGCCTCGACGTCGACGACTGGCGCCGCTACTCCCGGGCGCTGCACTCGGTGCTGGCCGACTCGCCCGGGAGCCCCGCGCACACGCACGCCGTCGAGGTGGACATCCCCTGGATGGAGGAGCAGATCACCGCCGCGATCACGGCGCGCCGCGCACGGCCGTCCGACGACCTGATCAGCTACCTGCTCGCCCAGGACGTCGACGGTGCACCCATCACCGACGACGCCGCGTACTCGATGGTCGAACTGCTCATCTCCGGCGGGGTGGGGACGACGGCGTCGCTGGTGAGCCAGACGCTGGTCCATCTCAGCCGGCACCCGGGGCAGCGCCGGCAGCTCGTCGAGGAGCCCGAGCTGCTCACCCGCGCGGTCGAGGAGTTCCTCCGCGTCTTCTCCCCGACCCAGGCGCTGGCCCGCACCGTCACCCGTGACACGGAGTTCCGCGGCTGTCCGATGAAGAAGGGCGACCGGGCACTCCTGGCCTGGAGCTCGGCCAACCGCGACCCCGCCCAGTTCGAGGACCCCGACGACGTCGTCCTCACCCGGTGGCCCAACCGGCACACGGCCTTCGGCATGGGGATCCACCGATGCGCCGGTGCGCACGTCGGACGCGCCATCGCCCGCCAGCTGATCGGCGAGATCATCCGGAGGATGCCGGACTACGTCGTCGATCTCGACGGGCTGCAGACCTACGCGCACCAGGGGGTCAACGCCGGCTTCCAGCGCATCCCCGCCACGTTCACCCCGGGCCCCCGCCTGGGACCACCCTGATGGGTCTGCCCGGCCGCCTCGATCCCGAGGTGGCGGCGGTCCTCGACGCCGTCCCCTCGCTCGACCTGGCCGACATCCCGCGGGCCCGTGTGGAGCGCGAACGACTCGCCGCCGCGGGCCGGGCGCGGTGGACGCCCAGCGGGCGCGTGCACACCGCGGACGTCATGGTGCCGGGGTTCGCCGGTGATCCGCCCGTGCGCGTCCGGGTGCACCGACCGACCGCCCGGTCGACGGGTGCGGTCCTGCTCTGGGTGCACGGCGGTGGTCACGTGCTGGGCTCGGCCGACCAGGACGACCCGTTGCTCGACCGGCTGGTCGCCCGCACCGGCTGCGTGGCGCTCGCGGTCGACTGGCGACGGGCCCCCGAGCACCCGTACCCGGCGGCGTTGCACGACTGCTACGCCGTCCTGGCCGCGGTCGCGGCGGGGATCCCGGGGGTCGACGGCGACCCCGGACGGGTGGTCGTCGGCGGTGCGAGTTCCGGTGGGGGAGTGGCCGCGGGGCTGGCCCTCCTGGCCCGCGACCGCGGCGAGTACGGCCTCGCCGGTCAGCTGCTGATCTACCCGATGCTCGACGACCGGGAGCTCACCGTCTCCAGCCGCACCGTCACCGACCACCGCGTGTGGAACCACGTGAGCAACCGCATCGGCTGGGCGGCCTACCTGGGCGGGCTCACGGCCGACGACGTGCCGGCGTACGCCGCACCGGCGCGGGCGGCCGATGTCTCCCGCCTGCCGCCGACGTGGATCGCCACCGCGGAGCTCGACCTGTTCCGCGACGAGGACATCGGCTACGCCGCCCGCCTCTACGAGGCCGGCGTGCCCACCGAGCTGCACGTCTACCCCGGTGCCGTGCACGGTTTCGACCTCTTCGCACCTGAGGCCGGAGTGAGTCGGCGTTTCGTCCGGGACCGTGACGAAGCGGCCGATCGACTGTTGCGCGATTGACCTTTGGTAACGACCGTGCCGGATCCGGGGCGGGCTATGGACATCGCCTGGGACGCCCCCTATGGTGACCGTCACACATGCCGATGATGCGCATGATTGTCATAGCTAGGAGAGGTTGGGATGAGGATCTCGCGTTCACGCCGAGCCGGGGTCGCCGTGGCGGCAGCCGGCTTGATGCTGGTGTCGGCCTGCGGTGGCGATGGCGGTAGCACCTCGGGCGGGGGTGGCGGCGGCTCCGAGGGCGGCGACCTCCCCGAGGTCATCAACTTCGTCAGCATTCAGCCTCAGACGGGCCCTGCCGCGTTCGCCGGGCTCTCCGCGGAGGACGGGTTCAAGCTCGCGATCAAGGAGATCAACGAGCAGGGATTCCTCGGGGACAACACCACGATCGAGGTGGAGTACAAGGACACCCGAGGTCAGATCCCGACCGCCGCGAGCGAGTTGAGCACGGCGATCGCGAACCAGAGCGTCTCCGCCGTCTACGGCTCGGTGTCCAGCCAGGAGGCCGTCGCGCAGTCGCCGCTGGCCCAGCAGGCCGGTCTGCCGATCATCTACACGCAGGCCGGCAGCGAGGGCGTCATCGTCGGTGACGCGACGTACCGGATGACGCCGCTGATGAGCTCGTACTACCCGGTCCTGCAGGACTACGTCGACGAGAACGGCTGGGAGACCGTGGGCGTGGTGTACGCCTCCACGCCCACCCTCGAGGAGGTCGCCACCAAGTCGCTGGAGGGGCTCGGCCTCGAGGTGGTCGCCTCGGTGAACGCCCAGCTGACCACCCAGGACTACACCCCGGCGATCCGGCAGATCCTCGCGGCGGACCCGGACGTGGTGTCGCTGCTCCTGGTGGGTGCCTCCAACCCGACGGCCATGACGCAGTTGCGGCAGGCCGGGTACGACGGGCCGGTGCTCGGCAACCTCGGCGCCAGCGCGGGCAACCTGTCGCCGGCCGGTGAGGACGGCGCCGGCATGGTCTGGGCGACCGACTTCCACCCGGCCCAGGACATCGAGTCCACGCAGGCCTTCGTCGAGGCCTACGAGGAGGAGTACGGCGAGACGCCCCTGAACTACGCGGCCGAGGGTTACGACGCCGCTTGGTTCCTGGCCCGTGCGATCAAGGAGGCCGGCTCGGCAGATCGGGCCGCGATCGTCGAGGCCATGGGCACCATCTCGTCCCAGCCGTGGACCGGTGCGCTCGGCGAGGGCCTGAGCTTCGAGGACAACACGATCCAGGTGCCCGGCGCCGCCGTCGAGTGGACCGGCACCGAGGGCAAGCTGCTCTACTACGCCGACGGGAGCTGACCCTCCTTCCCGGAGGAAGCCACCTGCCACGCTGAACCGAGGCGGTGGGCCGCACATCCCATCGCGGCCCACCGCCTCGCCACTCCCGATCCCATCCAGAGCGGAGCGGACAGTTGCAAGAACTACTGAGCGTGATCAGCCTCGGCTCGATCTATCTGCTCTTCGCCCTGGGGCTGAGCCTCACCTGGGGCACGATCGACATCCTGAACTTCGCCCATGGGGCGATCTTCATGTTCGCGGCCTTCACGGCTTACCTGGTGCTCGACTACGTCGAGCTGCCGATCATCGCCGTCGTGCTCCTCTCGGTCCTGGTCGGCGGGCTGCTCTCGCTGATCATCCAGGTGCTGGCCTTCGAGCAGATCCTCAAACGAGCGCGGACCAAGCGGTCGGCGGAGATGCAGATCCTCATCGGCGGGATCGGCATCGCCACCATCCCGCTGGCGATCGCGCAGCACGAGACCAAGAGCAACCCGTTCGGCCTGTCGCGGTCCACCTTCGACGTCAACGTCTGGCAGTTCGGTGACGTCCGGATCACCAACATCGCGGTGATCACGATCATCGTCGGGATCGCCCTCTGGGCCGTGACCGCGCTGTGGTTCCGCCGGTCCAAGCACGGCCTGGCGCTCCGCGCGATCGGCGTCGACTCCGAGGTCGCCAGCCTGATGGGCATCAACCGGCGGCAGCTCGCCCTGGTGACCATGGCGGTCGCCGGCGGCATGGCGGGCCTGGCCGGGGTGCTCTTCACCTACACGATCGGCGCGATCGTGCCCGAGAGCGGCGACGTGCTGCTCATCAAGGCGTTCGCCATCGTCATCCTCGGCGGCGTCGGGTCGATGGCGGGCGTCGCCTTCGGTGCCTTCGCCCTCGCGGGCGTCGAGACCTGGGTCCTGCTGAACACCAGCGGCTCCTGGACCGACGCGGTGGCCTTCGGCCTCATCTTCCTGGTTCTGCTGGCCCGGCCGTCCGGCGTGTTCGGCCGCAAGGAGGTTCGACGGGCATGAGCTCCTGGTACTTCGGCAACCTGGTCCTCATCCAGGCGACGATGACGGGCCTGCTCATGGCCCTGTCGGTGCAGGTCCCCCTGCGCATGGGCGTCTTCTCCTTCGCCGGGGTCGGCTCCTACGGCCTCGGCGCCTACACCGCGGCGCTGCTGACCATCCACCTGCAGCTGGGCTCGCTGCAGGCCATCCTCCTGGCGGTGGTCGCCACCTCGGTGATCGGGCTCCTGCTGGGCCTGCTCATCGCCCGGCTGGCCGGCCTGTACCTGGCCATGGCGACCGTCGCCTTCGACCTGATCATCACGGTCATCGCGATCAACGGCGGCACGTTCACCGGATCGTCGACCGGCCTCTACGGCGTGCTGTCGGACTTCACGATGCCGATGATGTTCACGCTGACCCTCATCGCCCTCGGCCTGGTCGTCCTGAGCGAGCACGGCAAGGTCGGCCGCCGGGTGCACGCGGTGCGCGACGACCAGCAGCTGGCGGCGTCCGTCGGCATCAACGTGCGCCGGTACCGGCTCACCGCGTTCGTCGTGAGCGGTGCCCTCGGCGGCCTCGCCGGTGCCATGAACGTGATGGTCCGGACCACGATCGGCCCGCTCGACATCGGGTTCCACCTGATCGTCCTGGCGCTGACGATGATCATCGTCGGGGGCGCCATGTCCTGGAAGGGCGCCGTCATCGGTGCGGTCATCTTCACCTGGATGCCGACGTGGCTGGCCTTCGTGGGCACGTGGCAGCACCTGATCTACGGCTTCATCGTGGCCATCGCCGCCGTGCTGCTGCCCCGTGGCATCCACGGCGTCTTCGTGGACCTCACGCGGGCGATCCAGCGTCGCCGGCGCAAGCCGGCCACGCCACCGCCGGCGGAGAGCGAACCGGAGCCGGACCTCGAGCCGCTGATGACCGGTCCGACGTCCGGACAGGCCACCCCGCCGGCCGGCGGGTCCTCGTCCACGTCGCTCCTGAGGGGGAAGGCATGACCGTCCAACCAACCGGGAGCACGGCCGCGACGGCGTCGAGCTCCGGCAACCCTGTCCTGGAGCTGCGCGACGTCGCGGTGCACTTCGGTGGTGTCAAGGCCGTCGACGGCGTCACGCTCAAGCTCGAGCCGGGTCTCATCTACGGCATCATCGGGCCGAACGGATCGGGCAAGACGACGCTCATCGGTGCCATCACCCGGCTGACGCAGCTGACGCGGGGCGAACTGCTCTTCGACGGGCAGGACTACACCGGTGTGCGGCCGGACAAGCTCGTGCACCTGGGCGTCGCCCGCACCTTCCAGACCGTCCGGCTGCTGCCCGATCTGGATGTGCAGGCCAACATCCAGCTCGGCGCCGACGCGCGCGGCGGCGGCCCTGCTGGAGGTCTGAGCGCACGGATCAAGGCGCTCGCCGGCCGCGGCACGACCTCTCCGGAGGTGGCCGAGGCCATCGCCCGGACCGGACTCGAGGGCTTCGAGTCCTACTACCCGACGGAGCTGTCCTACGGCACGCAACGGCGGGTGGAGATCGCGCGGGCCATGGCCATGCAACCGCGACTCCTGCTCCTGGACGAGCCGACCGCCGGCATGAACCAGGCGGAGCGGGCGGAGATCTCGGCGCTGCTGAAGAGCATGCGGTCCCGCGGTGACCTCTGCCAGCTCCTGGTCGAGCACGACGTGCAGATGATGATCGACACCTGCGACTACGTGTTCGCGATGAACACCGGGCAGGTCATCGCCGAGGGAGAACCGCGCGAGGTCGTGCAGAACCCCCTGGTGCAGGAGGCCTACCTCGGAAGGAAGTTCCGCGAGCATGCTTGAGATCCGCGACCTGCACGTCAACTACGCCCACGTCGAGGCGGTTCGGGGGGTCTCCCTCTCGGTGGAGCCCGGGAAGATCACCCTCGTCCTCGGGCCGAACGGGGCCGGCAAGACCACCACGCTCAAGGCGGTCGCCGGCCTGGAGCCGCCGGCCGGCGGCACGGTCACCCTGGACGGCGCCGACATCACCGGCCTGGCCCCGCACGCGATCGTGCGCCGGGGTGTCGCCCTGGTGCCCGAGGGCCGGCGGATGTTCGGGCCGCTGTCGGTCGCGGAGAACCTGCGGCTGGGCGGGTACACCGCGGCCAAGTCCGACTTCGACGAGACCCTGGCCCGGGTGTACGAGATGTTCCCCATCCTGCGGGAGCGCAGCGAGGGTGCCGCGGCGCTGCTCAGCGGCGGTGAGCAGCAGATGCTCGCGTTCGGGCGGGCGCTGATGTCGCAGCCGAAGGTCATGCTCCTCGACGAGCCGTCCATGGGTCTGGCGCCGGTCGTCGTCGACCGGATCCTGGAGCGGGTGCGCGCGATGGCCGACGCCGGCATCGGCATCCTCATGGTCGAGCAGAACGCCGAGGCCGGCCTCGACGTCGCGGACCAGGTCGTCGCCGTCACCCGTGGCGAGGTCGTCTACTCCGGTCCGGCCAAGGAGGCCCGCAGCCACGCGTCGGTGCTCCGCGCGTTCCTCGGCGAAGCCGCTCTGGCGGAGTGACCGTGGCGGAGGACGTCCGCCGCGGCTACGTGGTCACAGGGGCCGGCTCGGGCATCGGCGCGGCCATCACCCGCAGCCTGCTCGGCGCCGGGTACTCGGTGGTCGCCACCGGGCGCACGGAGCAGCGCCTCGCCGCCCTCGCCGAGGAGGCCGACGCGGGGGAGCGGCTCACGGTCACCGTGGCCGACGCGGGGAGCTGGGAGGCCAACGAGCGCGTGGTCGAGCTGTGCGCCGACCGGTACGGGCGGATCGACGGGGTCGTCGCCAATGCCGGCTACACGGTGCCCGGCGACGTCCGCACCTCCGACGTGTCGCTGTGGCCTGACATGGTGGCGACCAACGTGCTCGGTCCGGCCTACCTGGCCCGGGCGGCGGCCACGCACCTCGAGGCCTCCGGCGGCCGGATCGTGATCATCGGCAGCGTGGCCGGCCACAAGAACTCGCCGGGCAACCTGTACGGGGCCACGAAGTGGGCCGCCACGGGCCTCGCGGAGAACCTGCGGATGCTCTTCGCCCCGGTCGGCGTGGGCGTCTCGCTGGTCTCGCCGGGCGTGGTGGACACCGGCTTCTACCCGGCCGGAGTCCCGGAGGTACGCATCGGGCCCGGGGAGATCGCCGCCGCCGTGCAGTACGTGCTGGAGTGCCCGTCGGACGTCGACCTCAGCACGGTGGTGGTGCGGCCCCGGCGTCAGCTCCTCTGAGCCGTCCACCCCGCGCAGGTCGCCGTCCCGGGCCCCGACATCCGTCGGGCCCGGGACGTGCCCGTCACCAGCGGATGGGCTTGTCCAGTGCGTCGGGGTACTTGCGCGAGGCGTAGAGCAGGTACTCGTCGATGTGCGTGCGCATGCTCTTCTCCGCCCGCTCCGGGTCGGCGCTCCGGATGGCCTCGAAGATCTCCTGGTGCGCCTTGAGGACGGCCTGGCGCCGCTTGATCGGGTACTGGATGCCGTGCACGGCACCGCTGATGTCCATGGCGCCCACCATGACTTCGACCAGGTGGCCGAACAGCGCGTTCCCCGAAGCCCAGGCGATCACGTTGTGGAAGCGGCGGTTGGTGTCGAGGTAGACCTCGACGTCGTCGATGCCCTCGGCCATGTCGGTGACCGACAGCTCCAGCTCCGCCAGGTGCTCCGGAGTGATCCGGCTCGCGGCCTGCTGGGCCATGACGGGCTCGAAGGCCTCCCGCGCCTCGGCGATCACCTGGTACTTCGCGCCGTCGAACTGCAGGAGGAGCGTGAGCGTGGTCGCCAGGTTGTCGGCGGTCGGCTTCTCGATGACGGGGCCGCCACCGGGGCCGGGCTTGAAGGACAGCACTCCCTGGAGCTCCAGGAAACGCAGCGACTCGCGCAACGTGCCGCGGCCGGCCTCGTAGGTCTCCATCATGACGCGCTCGGGCGGCAGCTTCTCGCCGGGTCCCAGCCCCTCGCGCTCGATGTCACGCACGATGCGCTGCGCGACGATCAGCGCCATCTTCTGGGGGCGGATCGAGTTGGTCACTCTGGGCTCACTTCGGCCTCGGTTCGGGGAGATCCCGGCCGCCTGCTCGACCATCGCCCATGTCCTGCCGGACGATCCTGCCGCGCTCTGCTGCGGACAGGGGTATATCCATTGGCATGATTATACGTGTCATCACCGAGAACCGGTAGTGCCGATGTGCCGGTGTGCACGTGGACGGTCACGGCGGGTGCACGCCCGCGCGCCGGCCCGCCGGGGTCCGCCGCTCGCCGCAGAGCGGTTGTGCGAGACCGGGTGGCCCGAACCCTTTGCAGACACCGCGTCGAGCGCTTACCCTGATCACCATTATTAGAAACCGGCGAGGGGAGCTCCCGTGGTCGACATGCTGAGTGCCGAGGACGAACGGGAGATCCGGACGTCGCTCCGCAAGGTCATGGCGCCGTACACGGACGAGTACTGGATGCGTCACGACATGGACCACGAGTTCGCGTGGGACTTTCACGACGCGATGGCCGAGGCCGGCTGGATCGGCATCTGCATCCCGGAGGAGTACGGCGGGGGTGGAGCCGGGGTCCAGGAGGCGGCGCTCCTGCTGGAGGAGGTCACCGGCAGCGGCGGGGCGCTGAACGCCGGCACCACCGTCCAGGTGGGGCTCTTCGGCCTCGAGCCGCTCGTCAAGTACGGCAGCGAGGAGCAGAAGCGCCGCTTCCTCCCGCGGGCCGCCGAGGGCAAGCTCCAGGTGTCCTTCGGCGTGACCGAGCCCGACGCCGGCACCGAGACGACGAACATCACCACCTTCGCCGAGAAGGTCCCCGGTGGCTACAAGGTCAACGGGCGCAAGGTGTTCATCTCCCGCGCCGAGCAGGCCGAGCGGCTGCTGCTGATCACCCGGACGGCGCCCCGCGATGCCGGCGCCAAGCCGACCGACGGCATGACCCTGTTCTTCACCGAGATGAACCGGGACCACATCAAGGTGCAGCCGATCCCGAAGGTCGGCCGCAACGCCGTCTCGACGAACATGCTGTTCATCGACGACCTCTTCATCCCCGAGGAGGACCGGATCGGCGAGGAGGGCAAGGGCTTCAAGTACCTGCTCGCCGGCCTCAACGCCGAGCGGATCATCGTCGCGGGCGGCTGTCTCGGCATGGGGCGGGCCGCGCTGCGCCGGGCGACCGAGTACGTCAAGCAGCGCGAGGTGTTCGGCCGGCCGATCGGGATGAACCAGGGCATCCAGTTCCCGCTGGCCGACTCGCTGGCCAAGCTCGACGCGGTCGAACTGCTCATCCGCAAGGCCGCCTGGATGTACGACAACGGCATCCCGTGCGGCAAGGAGGCGAACGAGGCCAAGTACCTGGCGTCGAGCTGGGCCTTCGAGGCCTGCGACCGCGCCATGCAGGTCCACGGTGGCTACGGGTACACCAGCGAGTACCACGTCGAGCGGTACTGGCGTGAGTCGCGGGTCCAGCGGATCGCGCCCATCTCGAACGAGCTCGTACTGGCCTACCTGGCCGAGAAGGTCATGGGCCTGCCCCGGTCGTACTGACCCGATCGGGTTGCCCCGCCGGGTGTCCGGCGGGGCAACCGGCCGAAAGGTGCCTATCATCGGCG
This sequence comes from Blastococcus sp. PRF04-17, assembly GCF_023016265.1. Classification (GTDB taxonomy): domain Bacteria; phylum Actinomycetota; class Actinomycetes; order Mycobacteriales; family Geodermatophilaceae; genus Blastococcus_B. The sequence goes on from NZ_CP095412.1 coordinate 4,555,923, forward strand.
CCGTCCAGGCTCGTTCGCGGCGAGGCACCGCAGCCACCCGCACTGATCGGGAGGTTGCCCGGTGGCGCAGCGCACCGAGAAGGTGGCGGAATCCGTCGCGCGCGAGATCGTCCAGGAGATCCGCCGCAACAACCTGGAGCCCGGGGCGACCCTCCCTCCCGAGAGCGCGATGCTCGAACGCTTCGGTGTGGGGCGCGGCTCCCTCCGGGAGGCGTTGCGCATCCTCGAGGTGAACGGTCTCGTCGTGCTCAAGCCGGGGCCGCGGGGCGGCCCGGTCGTCGCCCCCCGGGACCCCGCCAGCTTCGGGCAGATGATGACGCTGCACCTCCAGGCGCTCGGGACCACCTACCGGCAGCTGCTCGAGGCCCGAGTGGAGTACGAGGCCGTCCTCGCCCGCATGGCGGCCGAGCGCGCGGGCGACGAGGCCGCGCAGATCATGCGCGCCGCGATGGGCACCCCGCCCTCCCAGCCCGGCGACGACCAGGAGTACGTGGGGGCGACCGGCGGGTTCCACAGCGCCGTCGGGCTCGCGTCCGGCAACCCGGTCCTCGCCCTCGCGGCCGACGCGATCTACGCGATCTGGTCGGTCCGCGTGACGCGCGTGCTCTACCCACCGGACCAGCGGGACGACGTGCTGCGCGACCACGCGCAGATCGCCCGGGCGATCGAAAAGCGTGACGCGCGACGGGCCGAACGCCTGATGCGGGAGCACATGGACCGCTACAAGGAGTTCTGCGAGGCGCGCTATCCCGCCCGCATGGACGACCTGGTCGACTGGAGCTAGCTCCTCGACCCGTAGAGCTCGAGCGCGGTGCGGCCGAGGACGGCGGCGCGTTCCGCGGACGACAGCGGAGCGCACGCCGTGGTCACCGCCGCCCACACCTCGGCGTAGGTCGCCGCCTGCAGGCAGACCGGCCAGTCCGACCCGAACACCACGCGATGCGGGGTGAACGCCTCCAGCGCCACCTCGACGAACGGCGCGAGGTCGGCGTAGACCCAGTTCGGCGGGGCGATCGTGTGGACGCCGGACAGCTTGCACCAGACGTTCGGCTCGGCGGCCAGCGCCCGCAGGCCCGTGGCCCACGGCTCGACCTGCGCCGACGCGATCGGTGCCTTGCCGAGGTGGTCGAGCACGAACCGGAGGGAGGGATGCTGCCGCACGGTGTCGAGCGCCGCGGGGAAGTGTTCCGGGCGGATCATCAGGTCGAACGGCAGCCCCCGCGCCTCGAGCGCCGTCAGGCCCCGCCGCACCTCCGCCGACCGCAGCCACCCGGCCGGGTCGGCCTCGGCGAGGGCCTGGTGACGGATGCCCACCAGAGCGGGGTCGTGCGCGAGCTCGCTCAGCGCCCCGTGCGCGTCGGGGCGCGCCAGGTCGATCCACCCGACGACGCCGGCCACGAGATCGTCGTCGCGCGCATGCTCCAGGAAGACCCGTGTCTCGTCCGCGTCGTTGACCACCTGGACGAGGACGACCCGCTCGACCGGCGTGCCGGCCAGCGCCGTGCGCAGGTCGGCCAGGCCGAAGTTCCGCCGGATCGGCGCGTCCGGCCGCATCCAGCCGTGGTCGTGCGCGTCCAGGTCCCAGACGTGCACGTGGGCGTCGACGACGCCGGTCCCCGTCCTCACCGATGGCCTCCCCGGTCGCGGATCGTCGCTTGACGGCAATCCATGACTACCATCAATATAGATCTGTGAGTGATGCCGCGGACCGAGTGCAGGTCGAGGACAGGAACGACACCCGCTGGATCCGGCTGAACGCCCCGGAGCGGCGCAACGCCTACGACCAGGCGATGGCCGACCGCATCTCCGATGCCCTCGAGTCGGCCAACGGCGTGCGGACCGTCGTCATCACCGGGGTCGACCGCAGCTTCTGCGCGGGCGGCTCCCTCTCGACGATGAGCACGCCGACCACGGGGCAGATGCGGGTGCTCTACCGCGCCTCGCTGCGCCTGTTCGACGCCATCCGGCTCTGCCCCCGCCCCGTCATCGCGGCGGTCAACGGTGCGGCGGCCGGCGGCGGCAACGAACTCGTCGTCGCCTGCGACCTGGCCATCGCCGCCCGCTCCGCCACGTTCGGCCAGACCGGCCCGAAGGTGGGCAGCGCGCCGGTCACCGGCGCCACGAACGTCATGTCGGTGCAGATCGGCGAGAAGCGCGCCAAGGAGCTCAGCTTCCTGTGCCGGCGCTACACCGCGGAGCAGGCACTGGAGCTCGGCCTGGTCAACGCCGTCGTCGAGGACGACGAGCTCGAGGCCGAGGTGCAGCGCTGGATCGACGAGCTGCACGAGAAGAGCCCGCGCTACCTGGAGATCGCGAAGGTGAGCTCGAACATCTGGTGGAACCAGTCCCGCGACTCGTTCACCAACGGTCTCGGGATGCTGGTGCAGGCCGTCGGCAGCGACGACATGGTCGAGGGCGCCACCGCGTTCCTGGAGAAGCGCAAGCCCCAGTTCCGGCTGACCGAGGACGTCTGACGCCATGAAGCCCTACCGCACCGTCATCTCCGTCCCGGGCAACAAGCCGTCCTGGTACGACAAGGCCATCGCCGCCGGAGCGGACTGCCTCTGCCTCGACCTCGAGGACTCGGTCCCGCCCGCGGAGAAGGAGTCCGCCCGCGAGGCCATCCGCGACGCCATCGGCCGCATCGCCGAGCAGTACCCGAAGGTCGGCCTGTTCGTGCGCCCCAACGCGCTGGACACCGGCGAGACGGGCGCCGACCTCGAGGCCGTCGTCGTCCCCGGGCTGACCGGCGTCTTCGCCCCCAAGGTGGGCTCGGCGACCGAGGTGGCCAAGTACGACGCCCTCGTCGAGCACTTCGAGCGGCGCAACGGCGCCTCCGGCATCGAGTACATCCTGCCGATGGAGACCATCCAGGGCATCCAGCACTGCGAGGAGATCGCCCTGGCCTCGCCCCGGGTGGGCGCGCTGATCGGCCCGACCGCGGAGCACGCCGACATCGCCATCGCCGTCGGGTACGAGTGGTCGCCCGAGGGCACCGAGACCCGCTACCACCGCACCCGCATCCTGCTCGCCGCCCGCGCCGCCGGGGTGCACCCGCTCACCGCGCTCTGGGAGCGCATCCGCGACCTCGACGGCCTGGAGAAGTTCACGGTCGACAGCCGCAAGATGGGCTTCCGGGGGCAGGTCGTGCTGCACCCCACGCACGTGCCGGTGGTCAACCGCGTCTACACGCCCGCCGCCGAGGACGTTGATTTCTACCGCGGCCTGCTCAAGGCCTACGAGGACGCCGAGGCCGCGGGCCTCGGAGCCGTCATGTACGGCGACATCCACATCGACAAGGCGCACGCCGACAAGGCGACCGCGTGGCTCGCCCGGGTGGACGCCCTCGCCGCGCTGCACGGCGGCATCTGACCCCCGTTCCGACCCAGGAGAGGACACCCTCATGCGCGGCCTGTACTTCGAAGAGTTCGAAGATGGCATGGAGATCAAGCACGCGTTCACCCGGACCGTCACCGAGATGGACAACGTGCTGTTCACCTCGTGCACCATGAACGTGGCGCCGATCCACCTCGACGAGGAGTACTCGAAGGCGAACCTGCCCCAGGGGCAGCGGCTGTTCAACAGCCTGTACATCGCGGCGCTGGTCGGCGGCATGATCGTGCCGGAGCTGACCTACAAGACGACGATCGGCAACCTGGGCTACGAGAAGATGACCTTCCCGGCTCCGGTCTTCCACGGCGACACGATCCGCGCCGAGTCGACCATCCTGAAGAAGCGCGAGTCGAAGAGCCGCACGGACGCCGGCATCGTGTGGTTCGAGCACCGCGGCTACAACCAGCGCGACGAGCTGATCCACCTGTGCCACCGCACCGGCATGATGATGCGCAAGCCGGCCGACGAGCACGCCGCCACCGCCTCCTGACGGCCGGGCGTGCACGCCGGTGGCGCCCTGCGGCCGCGCCGGGGGAGTGCTGTCCGGTCAGCCGAGGAAGTTGTGGTCCCAGGGGATCGTGGCGTCCATGACGTGCGGGTACTTCCGCTCGGCGTAGCGCTCGTAGGCCTCGATGTGCTCGCGCATGCGGGCGGCCGACGCCGAGGCGTCGCGGGACTTGAGCGCCTCGAAGATCTCCTCGTGGGACCGCACGATCGCGGCCCGGTGGACGCTCGGGTAGGCGACTCCCAGGGCGGTGCCGTCCATGATGCCGAGCAGCGAATCGACCATGTACGCGAACAGGGCGTTGCCCGACGCGCGCGCGATGATGTCGTGGAACTGCCGGTTGGCCTCGAAGAACGGGTCCTGCTCGTCGATGTACCGGTGCATCCGGTCGACGGTCTCGTTGAGCTCGTCGAGGCACTGCTCGCTCATCCGCTGCGCCGCCAGGCTGCTGATCATCGGCTCCAGTGCGGTCCGGACCTCGACGATCGTCCGGTACGGCGCGCCCTGCAGCTGCATCAGCAGCACGAACGTGCTGGCCAGGTGGGATCCGTCCGGCGTCCGGAACACCGGGCCGCCGCGGGGTCCGGGCTTGAGGGAGATGACGCCCTGGACCTCCAGGAGGCGCAGCGCCTCGCGCAGCGTCCCCCGACCGGTCTGGTACTTCTCCAGCATCGCCCGCTCCGGCGTGAGCAGGTCGCCGGGGCGCAGGTTGTCGCGCAGGGCGTCCCGCACGATCCGCTGGGCGACGAGCATCGCCGCCTTCTGCGGCCGCGGGGCAGATGCACTCACGGGGCGCTCCCTTCGCGCAGATCTGTGATCCCATCCATGTTAAAGATGAACATCGTCACAGCACCAGTTCCTCGTGCGTGCGGTGCCCACTCGGTGGGAGAGCGGAGCGGACGCATGGCTTCTGCCACGAGGGCGGCGCGCCGGCCGGCCGTCCACGTGGCCGGCTGAGCATGCTCAGCTTCGCGACCATGGCCACGGTCGCTCTGCGACCCGACGGGTCGGCGACGGTGCAGTACCCCCTGGACCGCGTGCTCGCCGCGGCCGCGCAGGCCGGCTTCCGCGGCGTCGGCGTGGACTGGTTCAGCCTGCGCGCCGCCGAACGGGCCGGCACCGACGCCGCCGCCATCGGCGAGCGGGCCCGCGACCTCGGGCTCGCCCTCACCGATCTGTCCGCGTACGGGCTCGGCACCGACGAGCGCGCTGACGACCCGGTGGCCCGGTCGATGGCCCGGCGGTGCGCGGCCCTCGGCGTCCCGTCGTGCGCGTTGGTGCTGTCGGTGCCGCCGTCGCCCGCGGTGTACGACCGGATCGCCCGCGTCGCCGACACGTTCGGGGCCGCCGGCGTCCGGCTCGCGCTGGAGTTCGTGCCGTACACCGCCGTCCGGACCCTGGCCGAGGCGCGGGAGGTGTGCGAGCGGGTGGGCACCGAGCGCTGCGGCCTGCTGGTGGACACGTGGCACCTGGCGCGCAGCGGGGCTCCGCGGGTGACCTCGCCGGGCTGGGCGCGCACGAGATCGCCGGCGTGCAGGTGGCCGACGCGGCGTCCCTGCCCGGTGGGGACCTCGCGGCGGAGAGCCGGCAGGGCCGCCTTCTCCCGGGGGAGGGGGCCGTCGACCTCGCCGCGGTCGCCGCCGTGCTGCGGAACGTCGGGTACTCCGGTCCGCTCGGCACCGAGGTGCTCTCCGCCGAGCTGGCCGAGCGGCCACCCGAGGAGGTCGCCGAGGCCTGCTTCCGCGCCGCGGCGGTCTACTTCCCCGGCTGAGCCGACGACTCGATGGCCGCGATGCCCGGCACGAGGTCCCGGCCGAGCTCGTCGAGGTAGGAGAGGAACCACTCGGGGTCCATGTCCGGCCAGCCGGCGCGGAGGACGAGCGGGTCCACCGGCAGCGTGGTGGCGATCCGCCGGATCTGGGCCAGCACGTCGTCCGCCGAGCCCGCGAGCACGTGCGCGCCGACGAACTCGGCGAAGTTGCGCTCCACCTCGTCCGGCGTCCACGTCTCGTGCGCGTTCTGCGCGTAGTGCAGGTACCGCTTCGCCGACGCCTGCTCGAACCTCGCCAGCGCGTCCGCCCGGTCGGCGCCGAGGAACACGTTGCGCCGGAGCGGTTGGGGGTTCGGCCTGATGCCCCGGGACGCCTGCTCCGCCGCGAACGCGTCCAGCAGCGGCCCGACGTCGGCCAGGTCGACCGCCGGCGGCACGATCCACTTGTCGGCGACCCGGCCGGCGCGGCGCACGGCCCTGGGTGCGTGCCCGCCCACCCAGACCGGCGGGTGCGGCTCCTGCCAGGGCCGGATGTGCGGCTGTGCGCCGTCCAACTGCCAGAAGCGGCCGGAGAAGGTGACCGTGTCCTGCGTCCAGAGCGCCTTCATCAGCTCGAGGCCCTCCTCGAACCGCTGCACGCGCTCACCCCATGGCACGCCGAGGTGGTCGAACTCCTCGGGCCGGTAGCCCAGTCCGATGCCCACGACCAGGCGGCCCTCGGTCATCACGTCGAGGCTGGCGAGCTCCTCGGCCAGCAGCACCGGGTGGTAGACCGGCGACATGAGCACGGTCGTCACCAGCCGGACGTCGGGGTCCACCTCGGCGGCGAGGCGGGCGAGCACCGGCACCGGCTGCAGGCAGGTGTAGTCGCCGTACAGGAAGTGCTGACCGAGGCAGAGGTAGCGGAAGCCGTTCCGTTGCGCGGCCTCGACCTGGCGCAGCAGTTCGGTGAACTGGCGCTTCGGCCCCCACGCCCTGGGGAGGTCGCTCAGCAGTACGCCGACGTCCACGGACCGGTCCGAGGCCTCAGCGACCCTGCCAGCGCGGCGCGCGCTTCTCCTTGAAGGCGGTGGCCCCCTCGCGAGCATCCTCCGACGAGCGCACCGGTTCGCTGATCTCGCGCTGCCGGTCGAACCGCTCGGCGGCGGGCCACTCCGGGGACTCGATCAGGATCCGCTTGCTCGCCGCGACGGCCAGCGGGCCGTTCGCCGCGATGGCCGTGGCCATGCCCAACGCCTCGTCGAGCGCGCCGCCCTTCGGCGTCAGCCGGTTGACCAGCCCCACCTCGTAGCCGCGGGTCGCCGCGACGAGCTCGCCGGTGAGCGCCCACTCCATCGCCACGTGGTACGGGATCCGCTGGGGGAGGCGCAGCAGTCCGCCGCCGGCGGCGACCAGGCTGCGCTTCACCTCGGGCAGGCCGAACTTGGCGTCCTCGGCGGCGACGAGCATGTCGCAGGCCAGGGCGATCTCGAACCCGCCGGCGATCGCGTAGCCCTCGAGCGCGGCGATGATCGGCTTCACCGGCGGGCCCTCGACGATGCCCGCGAAACCGCGGCCCGGGATCGAGGGGCGCTCTCCGGCCAGGAACGCCTTGAGGTCCATGCCGGCGCAGAAGGTGCCGCCGGCCCCGGTGATCACGCCGGCGACCAGGGAGCGGTCCTCGTCGAGGCGGTCCATCGCTTCGCCGATCGCGACGGCGGTCTCGGTGTTGATCGCGTTGCGGGCCTCGGGCCGGTTGATGGTGACGACCAGGACGCCCTCGACGACGTCGGTGAGAACGCTGTCGCTCACGGCCAGGCCGCTCACGGGCGGGGGCCCATGCGCACGGCGCCGTCCAGGCGGATCGTCTCGCCGTTGAGGTAGGAGTTGTCGAGGATGTGCAGCGCGGTGGACGCGAACTCCTCCGGCCGGCCGAGCCGGGCGGGGTTGGGCACCTGGCGGGCCAGACCCGCCTTCACCTCGTCACCGTGCCGGTCCAGGATCGGGGTGTCGAAGATGCCGGGGGCGATGGAGCACACGCGGACGAGCTGCCGGGACAGATCCCGGGCGGCGACGAGGGTCAGGCCGACCACGCCGGCCTTGGCCGAGGCGTAGGGCAGTTGCCCGATCTGGCCCTCGAACGCGGCCACCGACGCGGTGAGCACGCAGGCACCGCGCTCGCCGTCGATGGGCTCGTTGGCGGCCATGCGCGCAGCGGCCAGCCGCAGCACGTTGAAGGAGCCGGCCAGGTTGATGTCGACGATCTCGCGGTACAGGTCGTAGTCGCCGGGGGAACCGTCCTTGTTGACCACCCGCACCGTCCCGCCGCGGCCGGCGCAGTGGACGAGGGCGCGCAACGGCGCCCGCTGCGTGGCGACGTCCAGGGCGCGGTCGACGGCCTCGGCGTCGCGGACGTCGGCAGGGGAGAAGCTGGCCAGCTCGCCGAGCTTCGCCGCGACCTCCTCGCCGGCCGACGACGGCAGGTCGATGATCGTGACGGCGACGCCGCGCTCGATCAGGGCGGTGGCGGTGGCCAGCCCGAGACCGGAGGCGCCTCCGGTGACGACGGCGGAGCTGTCGGTCAGGTCCACGTGGGTTCCTTCCAGGTGCAGGTCAGAAGAGGCCGGTCGGCGCTGGGGTCGGTCAGCCGAGCCGCTCGACGATGGTGGCGTTGGCCATGCCGCCGGCCTCGCACATCGTCTGCAGCCCGTATCGGCCACCGGTCTGCTCGAGGTGGTTGAGCAGGGTGGTCATGAGCCGGGCACCGGAGGCGCCCAGCGGGTGCCCGAGGGCGATGGCGCCACCACGGGGGTTGAGCTTGTCCTCGGCCACGCCGAACTCGGCCTGCCACGCCAGCGGCACGGAGGCGAACGCCTCGTTGACCTCGACGGCGTCCATCTGGTCGATGGTCATCCCGGCCCGGGCCAGCGCCTTGACGGTCGCCGGGATGGGTCCGGTCAGCATGAGGGTCGGGTCGTCGCCGACGACGGACGACGCGACGATCCGTGCGCGGGGGCGCAGGCCCAGCGCGGCCGCCTTGTCGGCGCTCATCACCAGCAGGGCGCCGGCCCCGTCGGTGATCTGCGAGGAGTTGCCGGCGGTGACCTTCCAGTTGATGGCCGGGAAGCGCTCGCGCATCGTGTCGGTGCCGAACGCCGGCGTCAGGGTGGCCAGCTTCTCCACCGTGGTCTGGGGCCGGATCGACTCGTCGGTGGACACGACGCTGCCGTCCGGGGTGGTCACCGGGACGATCTCGTCGTCGAAGCCGCCCGCGGCCGCGGTGGCGGCGGCGCGCTGGTGGGAGCGGGCGGAGTACTCGTCGAGCTGGGCCCGGGAGATCCCCCACTTGTCGGCGACGAGCTCCGCGGAGACGCCCTGCGGCACGAGGTCCGGGAACCGGGCCCGCACCCCGGGGCCGTGCGGGTCGGCGCCCATGCGGGCCGAGCCCATCGGGACCCGGCTCATCGACTCGATGCCCGCCGCGACGACGATGTCGTTGGCGCCGGCCACGATGCTCTGCACGGCGAACTCGAGGGCCTGCTGGCCCGAGCCGCACTTGCGCTCGATGGTCACCGACGGCACGTGCACGGGATAGCCGGCGGCGAGCCAGGCCTGCCGGCCGGGGGTGCCCGAGTGCTCGCCGGCCTGCCCGACGCAGCCGACCATGACGTCGTCCACCGTGCCGGGGTCGATGCCCGTGCGGTCCACCAGGCCCCGGAGGACGGCGGCCAGCAGGTCGACCGCGTGGACGCCGGACAGCGCCCCGCCCTGCTTGCCGCGCCCCATCGGGGAGCGGACCGCGTCGACGATGACGGCCTCGGGCATGGCTTCCTCCTGGCTAATCGCTGATCATCAATAACGTAGCCCGGCCTACCCCTTGGGCGGAAGGGCGAGTCGTGTAAAGATGCTCACCAATATCATGTTTCGCGCCACACCTACGGAGGAGCGGTCATGGGCAAGCTGGGCGTCGACGATCTCGAGAACCTCAAGGGCACGCATCTGGACAAGGCCGATCAGGCCGAGCTCCTGAAGGCCCAGACCGAGTGCACGGTCATCTTCCTCGACGAGGAAGGGTGGCCCTGCGGCGTCGTGATGAGCTTCTTCGAGGAGAACGGCACCTTCTGGCTCACCGCCGTGGAGGGCCGTCACCAGGTGAAGGCCTTCGACCGCGACCCCCGCTGCTCGATCGTCGTCTCCAGCGCCGGCAGCGGCCTGCCGGGCCGCCGGATGCTGTCGATCCGCGGCGAGGCCACCGTCCACCGCGACGACGAGACCAAGCAGTGGTTCCTCGACCAGTTCACCACCCGCCTGCAGCCGGCCGACCCGGTCTCGTGGCGGAAGCTCCTCGACAGCCCGAAGCGCGTGGTCTTCGAGGTGCGGGTCACCTCGATCCTCGCCAGCCACGACCAGCGCAAGATCGCCGGCAACGGCCGCGGGATGGGGAGTTGAGGGCGTGGCGACCCATCTGATGGTGGTGCTCAGCAACGTCAAGCCGGGCCAGGAGGAGGAGTTCAACCGCTGGTACGGCGTCCACATGCTCGAGACGATCAACAAGCTGCAGGGCTTCGCCTCGGGTCAGCGCTTCGAGCTCGCCCAGCTCCCCGGCGCCCCCGCCGTCCCCTATCGCTACCTCGCCGTCTACGAGGTCGACGGGGAGACGCCGGAGGACCTCCAGCGCGCCTACGACCAGTTCCGGTGGCAGCGGCAGGAGCGGGCGGAGGCGCTGGCCGCGGGCCGTGACCCCGTCGTCTCGGTGTCCGACACCCTCGACACCGACCACTTCCTCGTCGGCTTCTTCTCCGCGATCACCGACAAGGTGCCCTCCGACCACGTCACGGCGCGCGCATGACCCGCAGGCTCGAGGGCCGCGTCGCGGCCGTCGTCGGCGGCGGCTCCGGGATGGGCCGGGCCACCGCGCGTCGGCTGGCGGACGAGGGCGCGCACGTCTACGTCGCGGACCTCTCCGAGGACGCCGCCAAGACGGTCGCCGGCGAGATCGGTGACTCGGCCGTCCCGTGGCAGCTGGACGCGACCGACAACGACGCGCTGCGCGACTCTACGCCGCGATCGAGCGCGAGCACGGCGTGCTGCACGTGCTGCACGACCAGGTGGGCATGCCGGGCGCCGGAGGCATCGACGTCTCCGAGGACGACTTCCAGCGGTCGATCGACGTCAACGTCAAGAGCGCCTTCTACGTGACGACGCTGGGCTACGAGCTCGTGAAGAAGGCCGACCGCAAGGGCTCGATCACGATGACCGCGTCGACGGCGGCGCTCATCGGCTCGCCGTTCAGCCCCCTGTACTCCCTGACCAAGGGCGCGCTGACCGCCTACGCGCGGGCGCTGGCGCTGGTCGGCGGCCCGGACGGCGTGCGGGTCAACGTCATCTGTCCCGGGCCGGTGGACACCCCGATGCTGCCCACGTTCTTCGGCCGCGACCCCGGCGCCGACATGGCCGACCTGATGCACAACTTCATCTCGCTGGTCCCGCTGGGCGGCCCGCGACGCCGGAGGAGATCGCCGGCGTCGTCGCGTTCCTCGCCAGTGACGACGCCGGGTTCGTGACCGGTGTGACCATCCCGATCGACGGAGGACTGACCGCCCGATGACCGACACCGCCACCCTCGCCGCCCGCAGCGCCGAGCTGTACTACACCTACGCCCGCGCCGTGGACGAGGAGGACCTGGACACCCTCCGCTCGATCGTCACCGACGACGTCCTGATCACCCGCGGCGACAACCCGACCGAGCAGGGCGTCGAGAAGTTCCTCGACGTCTACCGCGCGCACATCGCCCTGCAGGTGCCGGTGTGCAAGCACGTCGTCACCAACGTCCTCGCCGAGCCGGACGGCGACGAGATCAAGACGCACGCCTACTTCCAGGCCTCGTTTTTCTTCGAGGACAAGACCCGGCTGATCATCGGCGTCTACGACGACGTGCACGTCGAGCGGGACGGGAAGCTCAAGCTGGCGCACAAGAAGATCCGCGTGCAGCGGGTGCTCGAGCTGCCGGCCTCCGCCGCGCTGTACGCGCACGTCGGCACCAAGTAGAAGCCAGAACCGCGGTTTCGGCCCCGTCGGACGGGGGCCGAAACCGCGGTTCTGGCCGCATCAGCGCGAGCTGAGGGCGGCGCGGACCTTCTGGACGACGGCGTCGAGGTTGCGCAGGTCGGCGGCGCTGATCCGGATGACGATCCAGCCCGCCGCCTAAAGCCGATCGATCCGGACGTCGTCACGGGCGATCTGACTCTCCTCGAAGTGGTAGGCGCCCTCGTACTCCACCGCGACCTTGGCCTCCGGCCACGCGAAGTCGAGCGCCATCTCGTGGCCGCCGACGCGCACCGGGTACTGCGGCACGGGCGCCAGGCCGGCCAGGACCAGCGCCACGCGCACCCACGACTCCGCCGGCGAGTCCGCCCGCGGATCGACGAGTTCGACGGCCCGCCGGAACCGCGCCGCCCCGTATCGGCCGGCGCCCGCCCGCGCCATGGTGCGCAGCTCCGGCAGTGCCACCGTCTCGGCACGCACCATGGCGTCCAGCGCGGCGACGGCGGTCGGCAGCCGCTCCAGTGCCGCGACGTCCCACGCCGTCCGCAGGGGAGTGGTCAGGGGCAGTCCGTCGACGACCGTCCGGTCGCCCGGTCGGAGCACCGTCTGGTGGACGCGGACGTCGCGTGGGCCGCGCCACTTCCCGTCGGCGCTCCGCAGGACGGTGACCGGGTCCGTCGTGCCGGCGAACGGTGCGCCCCACCAAGCAGCGGCGGAGTGCCCGCCGATGACGGCGCCCTGCGGCAGCAGCAGCGCGACACCCTGGCACTTCAGCTGGTGGTCGAACGGCAGTCCGGGGTCGGCGTACACCCCCTGCACCAGCCGCCGGTAACCGCGCCGCCGCAGTTGGGCTCGGGTCAGGAAGCCCTCCGAGATGGCATGGCTGGCGATGAACACCCCGGGGAGCAGCTGCCTCGTCGCGGACATCCGGACACCCTGACCGATGCCGCGCCCCCGCCGTCCCGTTGTCCACAGGGGCCGAAACCGCGGTTTCGGCCCTGTCGGACTGGAGCCGGAACCGCGGTTTCGGCTCTAGGGGCGGTAGGTGGACCAGGTCGGCAGCTTCTCGGGGTAGTCGCCCTCGGTCACCGGGGTGCCGGGCACCCGCAGCCGCCGGGCGTCGGCGAAGCTGGTCGGCATCTCGTCGGCCGGCACGTTGTACATGAACCGGATCGTGCGCGCGGCGAACACCCAGCGGTCGTCGAGCCGGACGTAGCGGTCGTCGTAGCGGTACGCGGCGAGCAGCAGCTTGTCGCCCAGCGCGAGCTCGCCGTGGCCGTTGACCACGCCGGTCGCCGTCCCGGCGTCGACGTCGACGACCGCGACGTGCGACTCCGGGGTGTGCAGCGTGGTGACGTAGCGGTCCATCATCGACGCGTAGAACGTCCGCAGGTCGGCGTGGCCCTGGACGGTGGTGCCGAGCCGGGTGAAGCTGCCGTCGGGCGCGAAGCAGGCGACCACCGTGTCGAGGTCGTGGTCGTCGACGGCCATGGAGTACAGCACGCTGAGGTTCACCAGCGCCGCCTTGTCGGCCAGCTCGCGGATCTGCCGGTAGGCCTCCTCGGGGGTCGCGGCGAGCGTGGTGGTGGTGGTCGCGGACAGCAGATCCATGGGTCGTCTCCTCGATTCAGAGCCGTACTAGGCGCATGATTGTCAGAGACTACGTCTCGGTGTTACGGTCGCCACACCCCCAGCGGCGCACCGGTTCCTGCGCCCGTTCCACCGATCCGGAGGCGCCCGTGACCGCCGTCAGCGAAGCCCCGACCGCGACCGGTCTGCGGCCGACGAAGCCGGCCGGCGTCGTCGTCACCGGTGCGGCCCAGGGTCTCGGCAAGGCCATCGCCCGCCGCTTCGCCGAGGACGGCGGCCACGTCGTCGGCCTCGACCTGCACGACACGGTCGCCGACGTCGCCCGCGAGCTGGGCGAGGGCCATGACGCCGTCGTCGGCGACGCCACGGACCCGGATGTGGTGCGCGCCGCCTGCCAGCGGGCCGCAGAACTGGGCGGGGGACTGCGCACCGTCGTCCTCAACGCCGGCGTGATCGCGCCGGGGGCGACCGTCGACTACCCGATCGAGGACTGGGACAAGGTCCTCGGCGTGAACCTGCGCGGCACGTTCATCGGCGCGCAGGTCGCCCGCCCGTTCCTCTCCGAGGGCGGCAGCATGGTGCTGCTCTCGTCCATCTGCGCGTCCCAGGGCTTCGCCGCCCGCGCCGCGTACTGCGCCTCCAAGGCCGGCGTCGACGGGCTGGTCCGGTCGCTGGCCATGGAGTGGGGACCCGACGGCATCCGGGTCAACGGCGTCGCCCCCGGCACCTTCGAGACCGAGATGCAGAAGGCGATGGTCGCCAGCGGCTTCGTCTCGGTGCAGCGCTACATCGACCGCATCCCGATGAACCGCGTCGGCCGGCCCGAGGAGCTCGCCGACGCGGTGGCCTACCTCGCCTCCGACCGCGCGAGCTACATCAGCGGCGTCGTCCTCGCCGTCGACGGCGGCTGGGCCGGCGGCGGACTCCCGGCGCAGGCCTGACTACCCCGCGACGACACCCCCAGACGAGAAGAGAAAGGCCCCCACATGGTCCAGCTCGGCATCCTGCTCAGCGACAACCCGAAGTCGGTCTCGGGCCCCCAGCAGTTCAAGGACATCCAGCGGATCGTGGAGGTGGCCCAGAACAACGGCTTCAACCACATCGCGATCGGCCAGCACTTCCTCTACGGCGAGCTGCGCTGGCTGCAGCCGGTGCCGCTGCTGGCGCGGCTCGCGGCCGACTGCGACCCGGGCACCCGCCTGGTCACCAACATCATGATCGCGCCGCTGTACCACCCGGTGATGCTGGCCGAGGAGATCGCCACCCTCGACATCGTCACCGAGGGCCGGTTCGTGTTCGGCGCCGGCCTGGGCTACCGGCCCGAGGAGTTCGACTACCTGGACGTGCCCTACAAGGAGCGCGCCGGCCGGTTCAACGAGTCCCTGGAGCTGATGAAGAAGCTCTGGACCCAGGAGTCGGTCACGCACCACGGCAAGTACTGGACGCTGGACGACGTCCATCCCCACATCTTCCCGGTGCAGCAGCCGCACCCGCCCATCTGGATCGGCGCGCACGCGGTGCCGGGTGTGCAGCGGGCGGCCAAGTACGGCGACGGCTTCGTCTCCCCGCCGGAGACGCCCAAGCACGAGGTGGCGGCCCGGTACAAGATCGTCGAGGAAGGCTTCAAGGCCCGCGGCAAGGAGTTCGGGCCGCAGCCGCTGCGCCGCAACATCCTGGTCGCCGACACCCGCGAGGAGGCGATCGCCGAGTACGCCCGCGTCGCCAAGGGCCGGTACATCACCTACGCCCAGAAGGGCCTCGACGTCTACAACGTCGAGCAGCTGGAGAAGGAGTTCGCCGAGGCGGTCGCCGGCCACGCCATCATCGGCACTCCGGACGACGTCGTCGCCGCGCTGGTCGACCTGGTCACCACCCTCCCCGTCGACCCGCTGATGGTGCGCCCCCAGTGGCCGGCCATGGACATCGAGGAGACCATCAAGACCATCGAACGGCTCGGCCGCGAGATCGTGCCTGCGCTCAAGGACATCGAGCCCATCCGGCACATCCCCGACGAGTCGCTGGTGGGGGCACCGGCGTGAGCGACCGGACGCGTTACTACACCGACCTGGTCCCGACCTTCCCCGACCCGGAGACGTGGACGTTCGCCCACGTGCTGCGGCACTGGGCGGAGCAGCGGCCCGACGCGCTGGTGCTCGACTGCCCCGAGGAGCAGTTCACCCTCACCTACGCGCAGGCGCTGGCCGGCGCCGAGGTGGTGGGCAGCGCCCTGTACGCCGACGGCGCGGCGCAGGGCGACCGCGTCGTCCTCATGGCGGCGAACTCCTCCCGGTTCGTCCGCACCTGGTTCGGCGCCGCACTCGGCGGGCTCGTCGAGGTGCCGATCAACACCAACTACGAGGGCGAGTTCCTGCGCCACCAGCTCGACATCGCCCAGGCCCGGTTCGCGGTCATCGACGACGTGTTCGCCGAGCGGTGGGTCGCCATCGCCGAGCACGCGCGGATGGTCGAGAAGTTCTACGTGATCGACACGGGCCAGGGTGTCCTGGACAAGGCGGTGGCGCTGCTGCGCGAGAACGGCTGGGCCGCCGCCCACTGGGACGAGCTGGAACAGGCCGAGCGCCGGGAGCTCCCCGTACCCCGGCCGCAGGACCTCGGCGCCATCTTCTACACGTCGGGCACCACCGGGCCCTCCAAGGGCGTGGCGATGCCGTTCGGGCAGCTGTACTTCTTCGCCCAGATCGTCGTCTCCCTGACCCGGCTCACCCCGGACGACGTGTACCTGACGACGACGCCGCTCTTCCACGGCAACGCGCAGTTCATGGCGGCCTACCCGGCGATCGTGGCGGGTGGCCGTGCGGTGATCCGGCCGAAGTTCAGCGCCAGCCGCTGGATCGACCACGTCCGCGACTCCGGCGTCACGGTGACCAACTTCGTCGGCGTGATGATGGACTTCGCCTGGAAGCAGGCACCGCGGGAGAACGACCGCGACAACGTGCTGCGCTGCGTGTACGCCGCACCGACGGCCAGCACCTACGTCGAGGAGTTCAAGGAGCGCTACGGCATCGAGGCGTTCGTCGACGCCTTCGGCCTCACCGAGACCTGCGCCCCGATCATGTCGCCCTACGGCGAGCCGCGGCCCGCCGGCGCCGCGGGGCTGCAGAACAAGGAGTGGTTCGACATCCGGCTGGTCGACCCGGAGACCGACCGGGAGGTCCCGGTGGGGGAGGTCGGCGAGCTCGTCGTCCGCCCGGTCCACCCGTGGACGTGCAGCAACGGCTACTACAACATGCCGGAGAAGACCGTCGAGACGTGGCGGAACCTCTGGTTCCACACCGGTGACGCGCTGCGCCGCGACGAGGACGGCTGGTACTACTTCATCGACCGCTACAAGGACGCCCTCCGGCGTCGCGGCGAGAACATCAGCTCCTACGAGGTGGAGCAGGCGATCCTCGGCCATCCGGCCGTCGTCGAGTGCGCCGTGATCGGCGTGCCGGCCGACCAGGAGGCCGGCGAGGACGAGGTGCTGGCCGTGGTCGTCGCCTCCGAGCCGGTCGAGCCCGCCGACGTCCTGACCTGGTGCGAGGGGCGCATCCCCGCCTTCGCCATCCCGCGCTACCTGCGGGTGACCTCCGCCCTGCCCAAGACCCCGTCCGAAAAGGTCCGCAAGGCCGCCCTGCGCGAGGACGGCATCACCCCAGACACCTACGACCGCACGGCCGGCTGAGCCCGAACGGAGAACTGCCATGACCACGACGACGCCGTACCAGCGGCACCCCATGCAGGACTGGGTCCCCGAGACCCGCACCCTGCTCATCGGCGGGCGGCCCACCGAGCCCCAGGGTGAGACCTGGGACGTGGTGAACCCGGCCACCGAGGAGATCATCGCCACCGTCGGCGGCGCCTCGGCCGCGCAGGTCGACGAGGCCGTGGCCGCCGCCCGGCACGCCTTCCCGGCCTGGGCCGCGCTGTCGGGCGAGGAGCGCGCGCGCCACATCCACCGGTTCGCCGACGTCCTGGAGGCGGCGGCCGACCGGCTGCTGCCCTCCATCGTCAACGAGGTCGGCACGCCGGTCGCGCTGGCGGAGTACCTGCAGGTCAAGATGGCCGTGCAGGAGCACCTGCGCTGGGCCGCCGAGGCCGCCAAGGTCGACCGCACCATCCACCTGGGCGGCTACGACAAGCCGTACCCGACCGAGAGCGACGTCGTCCACGACCCGGTCGGCGTCGTCGCCGCGATCACCGGCTACAACTACCCGCTGAACCTGGCGATCTTCAAGTTCGGCGCCGCGCTGGCCGCCGGCTGCACGGTCGTGCTGCTGCCCTCGCCGCGGACGCCGCTGACCACGCTGCTCCTCGGCGACCTGATCCAGGAGGCCGGGCTGCCGCCGGGCGTCATGAACGTGATCATCGGCGGCATCGACGTCGGGCAGCAGCTGTCCTCGCACCCGGGCGTCGACCGGGTCTCGTTCACCGGCTCGGACGCCGTCGGCGCCCGGATCATGGAGCAGGCCGCGCGCAACCTCACCGGCGTCACCCTCGAGCTCGGCGGCAAGTCCCCGAGCCTGGTCATGCCGGACGTCGACGTGCACAAGATCGCCGTCGAGATGCACCTGCGGTGGTCACGCAACGGCGGCCAGGGCTGCGCCGCGCTGGCCCGGCTGCTGGTGCACGAGGACAAGTACGAGGAGTTCCTCGCCGCCGGTGCCTCGGCCTTCGACCAGATGGTCGTCGGCGACCCGTGGGACCCGGCCACCAACATCGGCCCGATGATCCGGCCCGACCACCGGGAACGGGTGCTCGGCTTCATCGACGACTCGGTCTCCATCGGCGGCAAGAAGCTGCTCGAGGTGACCAAGCCGCTGCCGGAGAAGGGCTACTTCGTCAACCCGGTGCTGCTGGGCGACCTGCCGCACGACGCCCGCGCGGTGCAGCAGGAGATCTTCGGCCCGGTGGCGGTGATCCTGCCCTTCAAGGACACCGACCACGCCATCCGCCTGGCCAACGACACCGCCTACGGGCTGGCGGCGAACGTGTGGTGCAACGACCCGGTCGAGGCCCGCCGCATCGCGATGCAGATCCGCGCCGGCACGGTGTGGATCAACGGCGGCGGCGCCATGCGCCCGGATGCGCCGTTCGGCGGCTACGGCCGGTCCGGCGTCGGCCGCGAGCTCGGCGAGTGGGGCGTGCGCGAGTACCTGGAGCCCAAGCACATCCAGTGGAGGCTCTGATGGCCGACACCCCGAACGGCGCGGGGCGGCCGCTGGCCGGCGTCCGGGTGCTCGAGCTCGGTTCGATGTACGCGGCGCCGACGTGCGGTCGGATGCTGCGCGACTTCGGCGCCGACGTCATCAAGGTCGAGGACCCGACGTCGGGTGACTACGCCCGGCAGTGGACGCCGATGAAGAACGGCCAGTCGTTCGGCTTCGCGCGGCTGAACTCGGGCAAGCGCTCGGTCGCCATCGACCTGCGCAGCGACGCCGGCCGCGACCTGATCAAGCGGCTGGCCGCCCAGGTCGACGTCGTGATCGAGAACTTCCGGCCCGGCCGGATGGACGCCTGGGGACTGGGCTACTCGGCACTCGCCGCCGTGAACCCGGGCATCGTGGTGACCAGCGTGTCCGGCTTCGGCCAGACCGGGCCCTACCGGGAGAAGCCGGGCTTCGGCACCGTCGCGGAGACCGGCAGCGGCTTCGCCTTCATCAACGGCTGGCCGGAGACCCCGCCGACGTCGCCTCCGTTCGGCTTCGCCGACTCCATCTCCGGCATCTCCGCGGCCATGGGGACAGCGATGGCGCTGTTCCGCCGCGAGCGGACCGGCCAGGGCGACCACGTGGACGTGTCCCTGTACGAGCCGCTCATGTTCATCGTCGGCGACATGATCATGAACTACACGGGCACCGGCTTCGTGCAGGGCCGGGTCGGCAACGGGACCGGTTCGGCGTCGCCCCGCGGCGTGTACCGGGCGGCCGACGGCAAGTGGCTCTCGATCGCCGCGTCCAACCAGGGCATCGCCAGGCGGCTGTTCGCGGCGATGGGCCGGCCGGAGCTCATCGAGGACCCGCGCTACGCCACCAACGAGGTGCGGATGCAGCACAACGACGAGCTGCAGGAGATGGTCGTCGCCTGGGTGGCCGAGCGCCCGCGCGACGAGATCCTCAAGGTGCTCGACGAGTACGAGGTCGTCTGCTCCCAGGTGAACGACGCGAGCGACATCGTCGAGGACCCGCACTTCCAGGAGCGCACCCTCGTCGAGCTGACCGGCGTCGAGACGCTGGGCCGCGTCCTCATGCCCGGCCCGGTGCTGCACTTCGCGGGCGAGGAGCGCCCCGTGTACCACGGGGTCCCGTCGATCGGCGAGCACACCGACGAGGTCCTGTCCGAGCTGCTGTCCCTCAGCGGCTCCGAGATCGCCGAGCTGGCCGAGGCGGGCACGGTGCGCTCGGGCCAGGCGCCGGCGGCCACCGAAGCGCTCCGCTGATCACGACCGAAACCGCGGTTCCGGCCCCCGTCCACGGGGGCCGGAACCGCGGTTTCGGCTACTCCTGGGTCAGGGCTGGCCGCCGTCGACGGTCAGGATCGAGCCCGTGGTGAAACTGGACGCGTCGCTGGCCAGGTAGAGCGCGGCGCCGGTGATCTCCTCGGGCCGGCCGCCGCGCTTGGCCGCGAAACCCTGGGCGCGCTGCTCGAACGCCGCCATGTCCCACGCCTTGCTGACGTCGGTCAGGAACGTGCCGGCCATGATCGCGTTCACCCGCACCGTGGGCCCGAAGGTGTGCGCGAAGCCGACGGTCAGGGCGTTCAGCCCGGCCTTGGCCGCGGCGTAGGGGAGGATCGCCGGCCGCGGCCGCACCGCGCCCATGCTCGAGATGTTGATGATCGAGCCGCCGTCCCCGGCGGCCATCCGGGTGCCGACGAGCGCCATCAACCGGAAGGGGCCCTTGAGGTTGACGCCGAGCACCTTGTCGAAGAGCTCCTCGGACACGTTCGCGACGTCGTCGTAGAGCGGGGACATGCCGGCGTTGTTCACCAGGACGTCGAGGTGCCCGAACTCGTCGTAGACCCGGTCCACCAGCTCGTCGAGCGCGGACCACTTGCCGACGTGCGCGCCGATGCCCAGCGCCCGGCGGCCGGTCGTCTCCTGCACCTCCGCCGCGAACTCCTCGCAGGCGGCCCCGTCACGGCTGGCGATGACCACGTCGGCGCCCGCCGCGGCGAACGCGAGGGTCATGGCGCGGCCCAGGCCGCGGCTGCCTCCGGTGACCAGGGCGACCTTGCCGTCGAGGGCGAACGAGGGGGCGTGGGGGGCGCGTGGGGTGGCATGGCGTCTCCTGGGATGGGTGCCGGGATCGTACTTGACGGGGTGCTATTCCTCAGTATGGTGATCATAGATAGCACCCATCCGCGGCCTCGTGCCTCCTTTCTCTCCTGGGGCGACATGTCTTCTCCCGATGCCGGCCTGTTCGAGCTGCCGCAGAAGTACCTCGACCTGCAGGCGGAGGCACGGGCGCTGGCCGCGGCGTGCGCCGACGTGGCCGACCGCGCCGACGAGGCCGACCACTTCGACCCCGACGTTCGGGAGCGCCTGGCGCGGTCGGGGCTCACCGCGGTCACCGTCGACGCCGCCTACGGGGGGCGGTTCGAGAAGGTCGACTCGCTCGCCGTGACCGTGGTCCGCGAGGCGCTGGCCTACGAGAGCGCGCACCTCGACTCGATCTTCGCGATGCAGGGCATCGGGAGCTTCCCGCTCTCGGTCGGGGCGTCGGAGGCCGTGCGCAAGGAGTGGCTGCCGAAGATCGCCTCCCTCGAGGCCGTCGGCGCCCTCGGCCTGACCGAGCCGGACGTCGGTTCCGACCTGCGCGCGGTGGCGACGACGGTGACCGAGAAGGACGGCGAACTGGTCGTGAGCGGCCACAAGTCGTTCATCACCAACGCCGGTGACGCCAGCTTCTACAGCGTGCTGGCCCGGGAGGGCGACGCGCACTCGCTGGTGCTGGTGCCGGCCGACGCCCCCGGCGTCACGGTCACGCACCCGCACCAGATCATCGCCCCGCACGTGCTCGGCGATGTCGTCTTCGACGACGTGCGCGTGCCGCTCGACCACCGACTCGGCGAGCCCGGCAAGGGCTTCAAGCTGATGCTCGCGACGCTCGCGACCTTCCGGGTCTCCGTCGCGGGCGCCGCGGTCGGCGTGGCCCAGGCGGCGCTCGAGGAGGCGATCGGGCACGCGACCTCGCGGGTCCAGTTCGGCAAGCCGCTCGCCGAGCTGGGCCCCGTGCCCTCGAAGCTCGCGGAGAGCTGGATCGACATCGAGATGGCCCGCGCGATGACCTACCGGGCGGCCGCCGCGTCGGCGCGCGACCCGCTGTCGGCGCTGCACCTGTCGTCGATGGCCAAGGTGGGCGCGACCGAGGCGGCCGGCCGGGTCGTCGACCGGGCCGTGCAGGTCATGGGCCGGTTCGGCCTCGTGCGCGGCTCCAAGATCGAGCGGCTGTACCGAGAGGCCCGGCCGATGCGCATCTACGAGGGCTCCACCGAGGTCATCCTCGACTCGCTCGCCCGCAAGCTCGTGAAGGACCGCCGGTCATGATCATCGACGCCCACATGCACGTCTGGCCGGACCACATCGCCGACGCGATGCAGAGCCAGCGCCCCTCGGGGATGCCCCTGCGCTTCGACGGCAAGCTCTCCGGCCTGCTCCGCACGATGGACGAGGTCGGCATCGACAAGGGCCTGGCGCTCGGCGTCGGCATCAAGGCCTCGGTGGTCGCCCGCACCAACGAGTTCATCGGCACCGTGCCCCGCGACCGGCTGGTGCCCATGGGCACCGTGCACCCCGAGCTGTCGGTCGAGGAGAACATGAAGCACCTCAAGGACAACGGGATCGTCGGCGTCAAGCTGCACCCGCTGTTCCAGGCGCTCTCGCTGTCGGACCCACGGGTCCGCGACATCGCCGCGGCCCTGGCCGAAGAGGGCATGCCGGTGATCAGCCATGTCGGCTCGGGCGGTGACGAGGAGGCCAACGAGCGCGGCAACCCCGCGGCCCTGCGTGCGCTGGCCGACGACATCCCCGACCTGAAGCTCATCGCCTGCCACTACGGCGGCTACCACCGCCTGGACGACGCCGAGGAGCACGTCGTCGGCTCGAGCGTGACGCTCGAGACGTCGTGGCCCCCCACCCTGGCCGACCTCGAGAAGGAGCGGCTGGTCGCGATCATCCGCCGGCACGGTGCCGACCGGGTCGTCTTCGGCTCCGACTGGCCCATGGCCGACCCGGCCGCGGAGATCGCCGCCATCCGCGACCTCGGACTCACCAAGGAGGAAGAGGACGGCATCCTCGGCGACAACCTCGCTCGGCTCATCGGCATCTCGTGACCAGCGACAGGATCGTCAAGCTCGGCGCCGGGATGGCGTTCTGGGGTGACCGGGTGCAGCCGGCGGCGGAGATGATCGAGCGGGCGGACATCGATTACCTGTGTTGTGACCATCTGGCCGAGTTGACGATGTCGATCCTGGCCAAGCAGCGGGCCAAGAACCCGGAGGCCGGCTACACCCGTGACCTCATCGACCTGCTGCGCGGCGCGTTGCCGGTCGCCGTCCGCAAGGGCGTGAAGATCATCAGCAACGCGGGTGGGGCGAACCCGCGGGCGGCCGGGGAGCGGGTCCTGGAGCTGTGCAAGGAGCTGGGGCTCTCCGGCGTCCGGGTCGCGGTGGTGACCGGCGATGACATCGAGGCCGACATCGACCGGCTGATGGACGACGGCGTCAGCTTCACGAATCTGGACACCGGCGCGGAGCTGGTGACGGTGCGGGAGCGGCTGACCCATGCCGCGGTGTACACCGGCAGTGAGGGGATCGTGGAGGCGCTGGGGCTGGGCGCGGATGTGGTGATCTGCGGCCGGGTGACCGACATCGCGCTGTACCTGGGGCCGTTGATCCACGAGTTCGGCTGGGCTTCCGATGACTGGCCGCGCCTGGGCATGGCGACGGTGGTGGCGCATGCGATCGAGTGCGGCGGGCAGGCGACCGGCGGGCTGTACGCGGCGGACTGGCAGGGCGTGGACGGGCTGGAGGACCTGGGTTATCCGATCGCCGAGGTGCGGGAGGACGGCACCGCGGTGCTGACCAAGACTCCGGGCACCGGTGGGCGGGTGGACATCGGCACGGTCAGCGAGCAGCTGGTCTACGAGATCCTGGACCCGGGCAATTATCTGACCGCCGACGTGACCGCCGACTTCACCAAGGTGCGGTTGGAGGAGGTGGGGCCGGACCGGGTGCTGATCACCGGCGGCACGGGCAAGCCCCGGCCGGACACGCTCAAGGTGAACATGGGCTACCGGGCGGGGTTCGTCGGGGAGATCGTGTTCACCTACAGCTGGCCCGACGCCCCGGCCAAGGCCCGGCGGGGCATCGAGTTCCTGAAGAACCGGCTGGCCGCGGCGGACTTCCAGTGCAGCGCCGAGATCGTCGAGTACCTGGGGCACACGTCGATGTTCGGCAGCCGGGTGCCCCCGCCGACCGATCCGGAGCTGCCCGAGGTCGTGGTGCGGTACGCGGCCCGCTGCCCGGACGCCGAGCAGGCGCGCAAGGTGTTCACCGAGAGCGTGCCGCTGTACAACAACGGCCCGGCCGGTGTCGCGGGGGTGGGCACCCGGCCGCCGCTGAAGGAGCTGTACGCGATCTGGTCGTGCCTGATCCCGCGCGAACACGTCACCCAGTCCGTCGAGCTGCTGGAGGTCTGACATGCGCGTGGTCGATCTCGCCCACGGGCGGTCGGGGGACAAGGGCGACATCTGCAACGTGGGACTGGTCGCCTACGACGACGCCGGCTACCAGATCCTGCTGCGGGAGGTCACCGAGCAGCGGGTGGCCGCGCACTACGGCGACCTGGTGACCGGCACGGTGACCCGGTATGAGCTGCCCGGCATCCGGTCGCTGAACTTCGTGCTCACCGGCGCCCTGGACGGCGGCGGCACCATGAGCCTGCGGTCGGATCACCTGGGCAAGGTGATGTACGCCTGGCTGCTGCGCATGGACATCCCCGGTGACGCGGCCGGTGACCCCGCCGGTGACTGATCCCGTCGTCAGCTCCCGGCGGGGCCCGCTGGCCGTGCTCACGCTCGACCGGCCAGAGGAGCGCAATCCGCTGGACCGGGACATGTCGGCGGCGCTGCTGGCGGCGATGGCCGACGCGATGGCCGACGACGAGGTCCGCGCGGTGGCGATCGCGGCGAACGGTCCGGCGTTCTGCGCCGGCGGCGACCTGCGGCAGATGAAGGAACTGCGGCAGATGCCCGCCGAGCAGGCCTACGCCTGGCCCGAGGACATCGTCGCCCTGCACAAGGCGGCGCTGGACGCACCCAAGCCGATGATCGCGCTGGTCGACGGCCCGGCCTACGCCGGCGGCATGGGGCTGGCCGGAATGTGCGACGTCCTGATCGCGACCGAGCGGGCGCGGTTCGCGATGCCCGAGATCCGCACCGGCCTGTTCCCGATGATCATCGTGGCCCACCTGGCACGGGCGGTGCCCCGCAAGCTGCTGCTGGACCTGATGCTCACCGGCCGGCCGCTCGACGCTGCCGAGGCCCACCGCGCCGGCTTCGTCAACCGCGTCTGCGCCGGCACCGACGAACTGTGGGCGGCCGCCGACGAGTACGCCGGCTGGTTCGCCCACACCAGCCCCCTCGCGGCGCGGCTGGGCCGCCGCGCGTTCACCCTGCTCGCCGATCTGCCGGCGAACCAGGCCCTGGACGCCGCCCAGTTCCTCAACCTGACCTTCTTCCTCGGCAGCGACCTCGCCGAGGGAGCGACCGCGTTCCTGGAGAAGCGGCCACCCGCCTGGGTCCACCCGGAGGAGAACGACAATGGCTGACGCATTCGTCGTGGGCGCGGTGCGCTCGCCGGTCGGGAAGCGCAACGGCGGGCTGTCGGGCGTGCATCCGGCGGATCTGGGGGCGCACGTGCTGCGGGCGCTGGTCGAGCGGGCCGGGGTGGACCCCGGCGAGGTCGACGACGTGCTGTGGGGCTGCGTCGGGCAGATGGGGCCGCAGGCGTCCAACATCGGGCGCACCACGGTGCTCTCGGCCGGGTTCCCGGAGTCGGTGCCGGCGGTGACGATCGACCGGCAGTGCGGCTCGTCGCAGCAGGCGCTGCACTTCGCCGCGCAGGCGGTGCTGGCCGGCGTGAGCGACCTGGTCGTGGCCGGTGGGGTCGAGGTGATGAGCCAGGTGCCGATCGGCTCGCCGACGACGGTCGGGCTCGAGCACGGCATGGCCCATCCGCGGGGCGGCACCGGCTGGGCGGACCGGTACGGGGATCAGGAGATCTCGCAGTTCCGCGGCGCGGAGCTGATCGCGCAGCGGTGGGACATCTCCCGCGAGGAGATGGAGGCCTACGCGCTGCGGAGCCACGCCCGGGCGCTGGCCGCGATCGACGGCGGGCTGTTCGCCGAGGAGATCGCCCCGGTCGGTGACCTGGTGCACGACGAGGGTCCGCGGCGGGGGACGACGCCGGAGAAGCTGGCGTCGCTGACGACGCTGCGCGAGGGCGGGCGGCTCACCGCGGCGCTGGCCAGTCAGGTGTCCGACGGCGCCGCGGCGCTGCTGGTCGCCTCCGGGGCGGCGGTGCGCCGGTTGAACCTGACGCCGATCGCGCGGGTGCACACCATGGTGGTCACCGGGTCGGATCCGGTGCTGATGCTGACCGGGCCGATCCCGGCGACCGAGCTGCTGCTCAAGCGCTCGGGGGTGGCGCTGGCCGACATCGGCGCGTTCGAGGTGAACGAGGCCTTCGCCAGCGTGCCGCTGGCCTGGCTGAAGGACACCGGCGCCGACCCCGAGCGCACCAACCCGCAGGGCGGGGCGATCGCGCTGGGGCACCCGCTGGGCGGCACCGGCGCCCGGCTGGCGACGACGCTGCTGCACCGGATGCGCCGCGAGGGCCTGCGCTACGGCCTGCAGACCATGTGCGAGGGCGGCGGCATGGCCAACGCCACGCTCTTTGAACTGGCGTGACCGCCCGGCAGGTGGCGGCTCCGACCGCGGTTCCCGTCCGGGGCCGAGGGCTGATCGCCTGCCTGTCCTTCGCCGCGCTCACCGGCTCGGTCGTCGCCGGGCTCGGCAACCCGATCATCGTCGAGGTCTCCGTCGAGCGGCAGGTGTCGCTGGCGGCGGCTCAGTGGACGCTGATCATCACGCTGCTCGTCGCCGTCGTCGCCACCCCGGTCGTCTCGCGGATCGCCGACGGCCGGCTGCGGCGGCAGGCGCTGGTCGCCTCCCTGCTCGTCGTCGCCCTGGGCTCCCTGATCGGCGCGGTCGTCCCCACCTTCGCCGGTCTGCTCACGGCCCGGGCGCTGCAGGGGCTCGGCTACGCCATGGTCCCGCTCACCGTCAGCATCGCCCGCGAGTGGCTGTCGGGGTCCGTCCTCGACCGGACCCTCGGCGTCCTGTCCACGAGCATCGCCGTCGGTGTCGGGTTCGCCAACCCCGTGGTGGGACTCTGCGTCCTGCTGGCCGACTACCGGCTGGCCTTCGTCGTCGCGTTCCTGGTCTCCGGTGCCGGGGCCGCCTGGGTCTGGCGGCGGGTGCCCGCCGCCGGTGCCGGCACTCGCCGGGTGCGCGTCGACGTGCTCGGCGGGGTGCTGCTCGGCGCCGGCCTGGCGGGAACGCTGCTGGCCATCGCCCGCGGCGACGCATGGGGCTGGACCTCACCCCTCGTGCTCACGCTGGCCACGGCCGGCGTCGTCCTGCTGGCCCTGTGGGTGCTGCGCTCCCTGCGCATCCCCTCCCCGCTGGTGGACCTGCGCCTGGCTTGCTCGCGCGGCGTGCTCGGCGTCAACCTGGCCGCGACGCTGCTCGGGGTCTGCGTCTTCGGCGGGGCGGCCTGCGTGATCCTGCTCGTGCAGCGCGACCCGGCCGACGGGGTCGGGTTCGGCTACTCCGTCTTCGTCACCGGCCTGCTGATGACGCCCATGGCGGTGGCCAGCCTGGTCTCGCCGCCGGTGGCCCGTGCGATCGCCCGCAGGGCGGGGGAGCGGGTGGTGCTGCCCCTGGGGTCCGCCGTCGCCGCCGGTGCCTTCGCCACCTTCGCCCTCCTGCACGACCGCACCTGGCACGTCGTCCTGACGATGGCCCTGATGGGCGTCGGCATCGGCATCTCCTACTCGGTGATGCCGGTGCTGATCGTCGCCCGCACGCCCCCCGGGCGCACCGCCAGCGCCACGGGCGTCAACCAGGTGCTGCGGCTGCTGGGCGGCAGCGTCGGCGCCGCCTGCGTCGCCGCCGTCCTCGCCGCGCACACACCCGCGGCCGGTGGCCAGCCCGCGGAGTCGGGCTACGTGACCGCTGTGCTGGTCGTCGCGGCGGTCGGGCTGCTGTCCGCCGTGTCCGGCTGGGTGCTGGTCCCGCCGGTCCGGCGGCGGGCCGAGGAGGGACGACCCGAGCACCGTCCGCTGGTCGTCGATTCGTGACCGGAGAACAACCATCGCATCGCATCGAAGGAGCTGGGATGAGCGACAACAACGAGATCGTCGTCGTCGGGGCGGGCCTGTCCGGACTGGCCACGGCGCTGGGCCTGGCCCTGCGCGGCAAGCAGGTCACCGTGTTCGAGGCCGGAGAGCTCCTGGGCGGCGCCGCGGCGTACTCCGGTGGCCAGGTGTGGTGCGCCGCCAACCACGTGGCCGTCCGCCAGGGCATCGAGGGGGACACCCTCGAGCTCGGCGAGCGGTACGTGCGGGCGATCGCGCACTCCCACCCGGAGGTCCTCGACGAGCAGGCGATGCGCCGGTGGCTCGAGGTCTCACCCGACGCCCTCCGCTACTGGGAGGACGTCGAGGCGATCCGCTGGACGGTGATCCCGGGGCTGGCCGACTACCACAACGAGGCCGACGGAGCGCTCCCGGAGGGGCGGTACCTGACCAACGAACCGATCGACGCGGCCGCGCTGGGGGAGTGGCGGGAGAAGCTGCGGGTGAGCCCGTACTTCCCGGTCGGCACGACGTACGCGGAGATGTTCGTCAAGGGCCGGCGGCTGACCAACGTCGAGGAGGAATCGGCGGGGGAGCAGGCCGGGGTCCAGGCGTTCGGTCTCCCCGAGCAGCGGGGTGCCGCGTCCGCGGTGCCCGACCGGCTGACGTTCGGCACCGGCGTCGTCGCGGGCTTCCTGGCCCGGGTGATCCGCGAGCCGGGCATCGCCCTGCGCCTGGAGCACCGGGTGACCGAGCTGCTGACCGACGACGACGGCGCGGTCGTCGGGGTGCGGGCGGAGAGCCCCGCCGGCCCGGTGGAGGCGCGGGGCCCCGTGGTGCTGGCGACGAGCACGTACGACTGGGACCCGGAGCTGGTGCAGGAGCTGGTCGGCCTCGGACCCGAGGACTTCGGCAGCGTGGCACCGCGGACCATCCGGGGCGACGGCATCCGCCTCGCCCGTGCCGTGGGGGGCGCGATCGCCCAGCTGCCCGCCACCGCCATCCCGATGCTGCCCGGCTGGCCCAGCGACACCGGGGTCGGGTTCGCGTACGGGCCCGACTACGCCATGCCGCACTCCATGATCGTCGACCGCACCGGCAACCGGTACTGCGACGACTCCTACTGGGTGGACATCGTCGAGAAGACCATGGACCCGGCCGACCGGCACCTGCCCTTCTTCCTCGTCTTCGACGAGCAGCACCACCAGAAGTACGGCCTGGGCGCCACCCTCCCCGGCGGGGAGTACCCGGCCGGTCTGGTCACCTCGGCGCCCACCCTGCGCGAGCTCGGGGAGGCGCTCGGGATCGACGGCGAGCAGCTGGAGAAGACCGCCGCCGCGTTCAGCGAGAACGCGCGGCAGGGCGTCGACCCCGACTTCGGCCGCGGCAGCGTGGAGTACGTGCGGCGCTTCGCCGGCGACCCGGCCAACGAGCCGAACCCGGTCCTGGGGCCGGTGGAGCAGGCCCCGTTCCACGGCCTCCGCCTGCGATTCGTGGGCACCGCGATCGGCACCAGCGGCGTGCGGATCGACGGCGACGGGCGCGTCCTCGACGAGGGCGGGACGGCGATCAGCGGCCTGTACGCCGTGGGATCGTGCGCCGCGCTGACGACCGTGGGCACCGGCTACAACAGCGGCATCGCGCTGGGGCGCGGCCTCACCCTGGCCTATCTGGTCAGCAACGAGCTCGGCGGGACCCCGGTGGATTGACATGGCCGGGGCGACCATCTATGAACATGAATATTATTGATGTCGTCCGGAGTCCGGAGGTACGTGCCCGATGACGGTC